>NZ_AKJK01000104.1 GCF_000282375.1 Pseudomonas sp. GM50 | reverse complement strand
GCTTGCCGGCGAAGGCGATCTGAAGGACGCCTTCGCCGGCAAGCCTGGCTCCTACATGTGCTCAGTTCAACGCAAGGTCGTCCACAGGCTGCTGCCCGCGGGCTTGGGCGGCGCGTTGCAACTGGCTGGCGATCAGGGTGTTTTTCAGCAGATAGGCAATGGTCATCGGCCCGACACCACCGGGAACGGGGGTGATCGCACGGGCGACGGTGCGGGCGCTGGCATAGTCGACATCGCCCACCAGACGATCGCCGGACTCGCTGGCGATGCGGTTGATGCCAACGTCGATTACCACCGCGCCGGGCTTGAGCCAACTGGCATCGATCAACTCCGGTCGACCCACCGCCGCGACCACTATATCCGCCAACCGGCACAACGCCGGGGCATCGACGCTGCGCGAATGCACCACGCTGACCGAACAGTTGGCCTGCAACAGCAAGGTCGCCATCGGTTTGCCGACAATGTTCGAACGGCCGATGACCACTGCGTGCAAGCCGCTCAAGTCATCACCGCAGGTCTCGTGCAGCAGGCGCATGCAGCCACTGGGCGTACACGGGGTCAAGACCTCCATGCCCTGCACCAACCCGCCAACGTTTTCCCGATGAAAACCGTCGACGTCCTTGATCGGATCGATGGCATGGATCACCGCCTGTTCGTCGATAGCGGCGGGCAAGGGCAGTTGCACCAGGATGCCGGTCACCGAGGCATCGGCGTTGAGTTGCGCAATCAGTTCCAGCACCTGGGCCTGGCTGGCGGTTTCCGGCAGGCGGTATTCAAGAGAGCGGATGCCGACTTCCTTGGCCCGCAGCAGTTTATTGCGTACATAAACGTGGCTGGCCGGGTCGTCGCCGACCAACAGGACCGCCAGGGCGGGATAGATCTGCTGGCCGGCCAGGGCCAGAACCTCTTCCCGGACCTCGTCGAGAACCTGGGCAGAAATGGCTTTGCCGTCGATATCGCGGGCAAATGCGGGGGTGCTGCTGGTCAAAAGAGTCACCGTTGTCTTGATTGAATGGGGTGAGGATCATCGAGGCGTCTTTGCGCGACGATGACCCCTCAGAGACATGCAGGCAAGGGGGTTCAGGCTACCAGTTGAGGGCAGGCCAATACCACCGCAACAGCGGCGATCAGACAGGCCGGGATTGAGCCTCTCAATGCATCTTGCTGTGATCCTGCATGCCGAGCGCCCGAGCCTCTGCGTCAACCTTGATTGTCTCTTTTTCGCCCTTGGCATTTTCCACGGTCAGGGTCAGGGGCACTTTGTCGCCTTCCTTAACCTGCGTCGTCAGGTCCATCAGCATGATGTGGTAGCCGTGGGGATCAAAACTCACCGGTTTGCCGGCCGGCAGCGCGACGGATTCGACCTGGCTCATGCTCATCACATCGTCTTTCATGCTGGATTGGTGAATTTGCACGGTGTTCGCGACCGGCGACTGCACGCTGAGCAGTTTGCTGTCGCTGTCGGCCTGCAGGGTCATGAAGGCGCCGGTCGAATGCTGGCCGGCCACGGTTGCGCGGACCCAGGCGTCGTTCACCTGGGTTTGAGCGGACACCTGCCAGGCCATGCCGATCAGGAAAAGGCCCAGGGTCAGCTGTTTAATACGTGGTGCGTAGATCGAAGTCATCAGCAGACCTCCATGACGGTGAGCAGGTCTTCTGCACACTCTTGAGCGGTAAGGGACGCGGACAGCCCCAGGCGCAAAGTGCCTCGGGAGTCGAAAACGAAGCTGGTCGCGGTGTGGGAGAGGGTATAGGTCGAGCCGCTCGGGATCTTTTCAAAGAACACACCGAACTCCTTGGCGGTGGCGGCGGTTTCTTCCAGCGTACCGTGCAGCGCCTCGAAACTTGGATCGAAGGCTTTGACATAGGCGTCGAGCATTTGCGGCGTATCGCGTTCGGGGTCCAGGGTGATGAAGATCACTTGCAGGCGTTCGCCATCGCGGCCCATCAGTTTTTTCGCCTGTGCCGCACGGGCCAGCGTCGTCGGGCAAACCGCCGGACATTGGGTGAAACCGAAAAAAACCATCGGCATCAGGCCACGGTAGCTGCCCAGCATCCGGGTTTCGCCCTGGGCGTCCTTGAGTTTGAAGGTACGCCCCATGATCTTGTCGCTGAGGTCCTTGCCGTACTTGAACGACAGCTTGCTGCTGTCATCGCAGCCGGCGAGCAGGCCAAGGCTCAACAGGCTCATGCCTTGCAGGACCGTGCGACGGGTATACAACGTACTCATGGAGAAAAGCATCCTGTGTAGCGACCGGGAATCTACAGTGGCTGATCAATCAGACGAAAAAAAGCGCACGGATGTTAACAAACTGTTGCGCCATGGCGCTCAATCGATGGCCAGCCGGTCATGCGCCAAAAGGTCGCGGCCTCGTGCGCAAACTTGTGGGAGCGAGCCTGCTCGCTCCCACAAGGGCCGCGGTGTTCAAGTGCTTGACTTACCGGCATTGACGCTTGCCCGAATGGCACCGAGAAACCTGTGGCGAGGGAGCTTGCTCCCGCTGGCGCGCGCAGCGGCCCCAAAAAAAGGATCACTGCACAACCCTGCGTCGGTAACTCACTCACCACAACAGCCCATACCTACTCAGGCGTATTAATGTGATCCAGCACCCGGTTCGCGGTGATCTCCGCCACCATGATGCTGTTGGAAATGCCCAGCAGGGCGTGACGCGACTCACCCTCCAGATGATCCACCAACTGATGGACCATCACATCGACCGAGGCCAGTGTCTCGACCAAAAAAACCGCCAGGGTTTCGGTAGTCGCCTCTGGGGCCACGGCAAACAGCTTGCTGGGTTTGCGCGCGGTGGCTTTGATGTCGGCAATCGTGTTGAGGTGATAATCGAGGGCCCGTTCGGCGGCCTCGTTGAGTTTTTTTGAATTGGGTTCGTAGGGGGATATCGGATCGGTGTCCGGTGGGTTGGGCGTAACCTTGAACATAAGCTGGCTTCTCTGCTTGGGTGCCAACCCTCCTGCTGCTAAACGAGAGGGAGGCAGCTGTACGCAGGTTAGCAGACCGGGGAAGCTAGCAAAGCCGGCGCGCCCGAAGGCGCCCTGCGCACAACCACCATCAAGTACAGGCATGGGAATGCCTGACTGACAACAGCTTGTGCACCTTGCTTGTAACCCCAGGCTGCTAAACCCGATCACTGATGGGCAGTGACAGGACTCAAGTTACCGAGCAACCCCAAGGCGCACAAGCCGGCGGATTCTGGCGTAAGCGTAGGCAACGGCGCAAGATCTTGTAGCTTTCAGGAAGTAACCTTCAGGGCTTTTAAACACGCGCATTCCGGCAATGTTGAGGAAACCTGTGGGAGCGAGCCTGCTCGCGATGACGGCGGAACATTCAGCATCAATATTGACTGATCCACCGCTATCGCGAGCAGGCTCGCTCCCACAGGGATTCGCGCTTGACTGACTGGCATTGCTCGCGGGGCTAAGCCCAAATAGAACGAGCCGTATGCACTTTTAAAGAGCCATGCCTGGCACCGTGCACCAGTGCGAAGCGGTTTTCTGAGCTGTTTCTTCCTTCAGCTCCAACGTCCGCCCACCCGCTCGCGGGGGCCAGAAGCCTGATGAGACCCGCGTGGGCCGGTGTCTTTATCACATTTCCCCACCGTTCAGAGGCCGGTTTTCCAGAGCTGAGGAAGTCATACACCGCGGACTGGCACAAAGGCTGCATTGTTCCCCTCAGGTCCATCGAAAACAGATGGGCAGCCCACTCGATCAACGAAGATCGACCGGCCGAGCAGGTCGTGGGCAACATCGGTGGATCCGGCGAAGGCGCCAGGTCGAACACCGCGAAGAACAGGCAAAGACGCCTGAAACCGAGAGGTTTCAGGCGTTTTTTTTTGCTTTTTTTAACCGTGATTGGCTTTGGCTGGGTGCTTACTATGAATTCCAATGTTGCCGCGTTGAACAAACTGCAAACACTGATCGTGATCGGCAATGGCATGGTCGGACATCATTGTGTCGAGCAGCTCATCGAGCGCGGCGCCCTTGACCACTATCGCCTGCATGTCTTCAGCGAAGAGCCGATACGCGCCTACGACCGGGTGCATCTGTCCGAGTATTTCGGCGGTCGCGATGCCGAGTCGCTGGCCCTGGGCGAAGCCTCTCTGTACCAGACGCCGGGCGTCACTCTGCATTTGGGTGTGCCGGTGCTGGAAATCGACCGAGCGCGACGTCAGGTGATCACCGCGCAAGGTTGCGTCGCTTACGACAAACTGGTCCTGGCCACCGGGTCTTATCCCTTCGTGCCGCCTATTGAAGGTGCGGAAGGTGACTCGCGCCTGGTCTATCGCACTCTGGAAGACCTCGACGCGATTCGTGCTGCAGCTGCCAATGCCCGGCGCGGCGTGGTGGTCGGCGGTGGCCTGCTCGGTCTGGAAGCCGCCAACGCCCTGAAAAGCCTGGGCCTGGAAGCGCATGTGGTGGAATTTGCCCCGCGTCTGATGCCGGTGCAGTTGGACGAGCAGGGTGGCTTGGCGCTGAAGGCGCAAATCGAGCGGCTCGGTGTTGGCGTGCATCTGTCGCGTGGCACGCAGTCGATCAGTGCAGGCGAGCAGTACCGCTACCGGATGAATTTTGCCAATGACGAATTCCTTGAAGCCGACCTGATCGTGTTCTCTGCCGGCATCCGCGCGCAAGATGCGCTGGCCCGCCAATGTGCGCTGGACATCGGTCCGCGTGGCGGCGTGGTGATTGACGATCAGTGCCTGACCAGCGATCCGAATATCTACGCCATCGGCGAGTGCGCCGCCTGGAACGGCAGCCTCTTCGGTCTGGTCGCCCCCGGTTATCAAATGGCCCGTGGCGTCGCGACGTTGCTGTGCAACCAAGTAGCGGAGCCATTCCAGGGCGCCGACATGTCGACCAAGCTCAAACTGCTCGGCGTCGATGTCGGCTCCATCGGCGATGCTCATGCTCAGACGCCGGGGGCGCGCAGCTATCAGTTCATCGATGAAGCCACGGCCAGCTACCGTCGCCTGGTGGTGGATGCTGACAGCAAGCGCGTGCTCGGCGCGGTGTTGGTCGGCGACAACAGCTATTACGACACCCTGCTGCAATACATGCAGAACGGCATTGCCTTGCCGTCGGAGCCCGCCAGCCTGATTCTGCCATCGTCCACCGGCGCGCCAACCCTGGGCCCGGGCGCGCTGCCCGAGTCGGCGACCGTTTGCTCGTGCCATAACGTCACCAAAGGCTCGATCTGCTCGGCCATTGACGGTGGCTGCACCGACCTCGGCCTGCTCAAGTCGCAGACCAAGGCTTGCACCGGTTGCGGTGGTTGCGCAGGGCTGCTCAAGCAAGTGTTCGAGCATGAGTTGATTGCCCGTGGCGTCAGTGTCGACAAGAGCCTGTGCGAACACTTCGCCTATACCCGTCAGGAGCTTTATGCGCTGGTGCGGGTAGAAGGGGTGATCACTTTCGAAGAACTGCTGGCCAAACACGGCCGTGGCCACACCGGTTGCGATGTGTGCAAACCGGCGGTGGGCTCGATCCTCGCTTCGTGCTGGAACCAGCCGATCATGGACGCTTCGCTGGTGCCGTTGCAGGACACCAACGACACCTTCATGGCCAACATGCAGAAAAACGGCACTTATTCGGTGGTGCCGCGCATCGCCGGGGGCGAGATCACAGCCGACAAGCTGATCGCGATTGGCGTGGTGGCGAAGAAATACGACCTCTACACCAAAATCACCGGCGGCCAGCGGATCGATCTGTTCGGCGCGCAGTTGCATCAGTTGCCGGACATCTGGTCCGAGCTGATTGAGGCTGGTTTCGAAACCGGGCATGCCTACGGCAAATCGACCCGCACGGTGAAGTCTTGCGTGGGTAGCACCTGGTGCCGTTACGGCGTGCAGGACAGCGTGAAAATGGCCCTGACCCTCGAGGATCGCTACAAAGGCCTGCGCTCGCCGCACAAACTCAAGTTCGCGGTCTCCGGCTGCACCCGTGAATGTGCCGAGGCGCAGAGCAAAGACGTGGGCGTGATCGCCACCGAGAACGGCTGGAACCTCTACGTGGCCGGTAACGGCGGTATGCGTCCGCGTCATGCCGAGCTGTTCGCCACCGACCTCGACGATGAAACCCTGATCCGTTACATCGACCGCTTCCTGATGTTCTACATCCGCACCGCCGACAAATTGCAGCGCACCTCGGTCTGGCGCGAAAGCCTGGAGGGCGGCCTGGATTACCTCAAGGACGTGGTCATCAACGACAGCCTGGGCCTCGGCGCGGAACTCGAAGCGCAGATGCAACTGGTGGTCAACCGCTACGAGTGCGAATGGGCCAACGCCCTCAAAGACCCGGAAAAACTCAAGCGCTTCCGCACCTTCGTCAACGATCAACGCCCGGACCCGGACATCCATTTTGTTCAGGAACGCGGTCAGCGCCGGCCGATCATGGCCGCCGAACTCAACCTTATCCCTGTCACCGAGGAGAATGCCTGATGAGCCAGTCCACTACCCAGCGTGTCGAAGCCCCTGCAACCGCGGCCAATGCTCAGGCGTGGCAGGCGGTGTGCAGTCAGCAGGATCTGGTCAGCAACTCCGGCGTCGTCGTTTGGCTCGACGGCGCGCAGGTGGCGCTGTTCTACCTGCCGCAGGCCGAAGGTCGCACCCTTTACGCCATCGACAACCATGATCCGCAATCCGGCGCGAACGTCATCGGCCGCGGACTGATCGGCAGCCTCAAGGGTGATCTGGTGGTGGCGTCGCCGATCTACAAGCAGCATTTCCGTCTTGAAGACGGCAGTTGCCTGGAGTACCCGGAGCAGCGCCTGCGGGTATGGCCGGTGCGCCTGAACGCCGGCGTCGTGGAAGTCGCGGCGGCTTGATCGCCGCTCTGAACCGTATCGGAGAACGTTGATGAAGACAGCCGCACAGTTGCTCAAACTGAAAGTCGTGCAAAACCAGCAGGTGCACAGCATCGCGCCGGACCGGATGGTGCTCGACGCCCTGAAAATGATGGCCGAGAAGAACGTCGGCGCGTTGCCCGTCATCGAAGACGGGCAGGTGGTCGGCGTCATCAGCGAGCGCGACTATGCGCGCAAGGTGGTGCTACAGGGACGATCTTCGGTCGGCACGCCGGTGCGCGAGATCATGAGCGCACCGGTGGTGACCGCCGACAGTCAGCAGAGCATCGAGCGCTGCATGGCGGTCATGACCGACAGTCATTTACGCCATCTGCCCGTGCTGGAGAGTGGCGAACTGATCGGGCTGTTGTCGATTGGCGATCTGGTCAAGGAAGCCATCGTCGAGCAGGCCGATTTGATTCGGCAACTGGAGCACTACATTCGCGGGCATTGAGGACGCAGCATGGACTGATCACAAGATCAAACGCGACAAGGCATACCGCAGGTCGAAAAAAACCGGCTCAAATGGAAATAAGCCTAAGTAACCGGTTGGAACAGTCGATAACCCGAGAAGCACGGCAACTCAGCCGACCACGCACACGCCGCCAGGGGATCATCGAGTGTCCATAAAATTACGTTTGATTTTGCTGATCGGCACCAGTTTGCTCACCGCCCTGATTGTGAGCCTGGTCAGCTATCTGGGAAATACCCGGATGGCTGAAGCGGTGAGTGACAACGAGGTCAGCATGACCGCGCTGCGCAACCACCTCGAAGCCGACATGATGCACGATGCGCTACGTGCCGATGTGCTGTCGGCGATGCTGGTCGGGTTGGGCAAAAGCACCAGCAGCAAGGCTGAGGTGCGCAGCTCCCTCGAAGAACATGCTGCACATTTTCGCGAGATGCTCGGTGACAACCTCAAGCTGCCGGTCAACGATACCCTCAAGGCAGCGCTGGACAAGATCAAGCCCAGCCTCGATACGTACATCAGTACCGCCGAACGCATTGTCGGGCTGGCGCTGGAAAATCCGGATACCGCACAACAGCAGCTTGGCTCGTTCAATAACGCGTTCAGCCAACTGGAAGACCAGATGGGCGCTCTCAGCGAACTGATCGAAACCAACACCCAACAGACCAGCGAGGGCACCCGGCAAGCCATCAGTAGCGCCAACTTCACCCTCGGCGCCGTACTGATCGCCAGCCTGTTACTGCTGCTCGCCCAAGGGCGCTGGGTGATCCTGAGCATCATGGGACCGTTGCAGATCGCCAGTCGCATTGCCGAGAGCATCGCCCATGGCAACTTGAGTGAACCTATTGTCGAACCCACCCGCACGGACGAAGCCAGCACCTTGATTCGCAGCCTGGCGACCATGCAGCGCGATCTGCGCGGGATGATCGAGGTGGTTCGCAGCAACGCCCATGGCGTAAATGGCATGAGCCAGCAGTTGAGCAGCGGCTGCCATAAGGTCGCGGGCAGCAGCCAGCAGCAAAGCGTCGCCGCCAGCACCATGGCCGCGGCGGCCAGCGAAATGACCGCGAGCATCGAGGAAATCACCCGGCATGCCGAGCGTGCACTGAACATGGCCAACCAGGCCGAGGAACTGGCCAAGGATGGCGGTCGCGTGATTCATCAGGTGGTCAGCGACATGGACGGTATTGCGCGTTCGGCGCAGCAGTCGGCCCAGGTGATTCGCACGCTGGATAAGGAGTCCGAAGGGATTTTCAGCATCATTCAGGTGATCAAGGGCATCGCCGATCAAACCAACCTGTTGGCACTTAACGCCGCCATCGAGGCCGCTCGCGCCGGTGAGCAGGGCCGTGGCTTTGCCGTGGTGGCCGATGAGGTGCGCAGCCTGGCGGGCCGCACCAGCGCCTCCACCCAGGAAATCGCCACCATGGTCGCGCGCATTCAGCAAAGCACCCGGGAGGCGGTCACCAGCATGGAGGCGGGCGTCGCACAGGTCGACAAAGGCATGGCGGTGACCGCCGACGTCGAGCGCGCCATCCGCGAAATCCTCCAGGCCACGCTCAGCACCACTGAACTGGTCAATGACATCAGCCGCACAATCGGTGAACAGAGCCTGGCCAGTAACGAAATCGCCCATCAGGTGGAAATGATTGCCGGCATGTCCGAAGGCAACAGCAAGGTCATCAACCAGACCGCCTCGACCACCGATGAGCTGTCTACATTGGCAGGCCAGCTCTCGCAATCGGTGGATCGTTTTCGTCTTTGAGGCATTGGCTGGCCCTGTTCCTGGGGCCAGTCAGCTCATCCAGTTGCCGCCATCGACGTTATAGGTCTGCGCCACGATGTAATCGCTCTCGGCCGATGCCAAGAAGATCGCCATACCGACCAGATCATCTGCCGTGCCCATGCGTCCGTACGGTACTTCCTGACCCGCCAGCCTTTTCTTTTCCCCGAGCGGCCGGTTTTCATATTTGGCGAACAGCGCATCGACACCATCCCAATGCTCACCGTCCACCACGCCCGGCGCGATGGCGTTCACGTTGATGTTATGGGGGATGAGATTGAGGCCGGCCGATTGCGTGAGGCTGATCACCGCGGCTTTGGTCGCGCAATACACCGCGACAAGCGCTTCACCCCGTCGACCGGCCTGACTGGCCATGTTGATGATCTTGCCACCATGGCCCTGACGGATCATCTGTTTGGCCGCGGCCTGTAGCGTGAACAGGGTGCCGGACACATTGATCGAGAACAGCCGTTCGTAGCTGTCGCGAGAAATCTCGGTAATCGGCGCGAGATCAAACAGTGCCGCGTTGTTGATCAGGATATCGAGCTTGCCTGTGGTCGCGATGACCGCAGCGATGGCTCCGTCGATGGATTGCTGATCGGTCACGTCCATCTCGACCGCATAGGCATTCGGCCCCAGCTCGGCAGCGGTGGCTTGCGCACGTTCCAGGTTGATGTCTGCGATCGCGACCGTGGCGCCTTCGCGGATATAGGCTTGCGCGAACGTTCTCCCGATGCCTCTGGCAGAACCGGTGATAAGGGCGCTTTTTCCTTCCAGACGTTTCATTTTTTCCATCCAATCGTAAGAACTATAGAGACGCCCCCATCGAGGGCATTAAAAGCGGTCGTCAATCTGCCAAGACCCCCTGTAGGAGCGAGGCTTGCCCGCGAAGAACGATGACGCGTAATACCTGAGAAACCGCGGCGCATTCTTCGCGGGCAAGCCTCGCTCCTACAGGTGCTCCCACAGGTTCTGCGTCTTGATTTATCGGTATGTTGCTATTTTGGATAACCAGCGCGTTTCATCTCGCGTTCGGTGGTTTGCTGAGCCGAGGCCAGGGCCTGCTCAACCGGCATCTGCCCGGTGAGCGCCGCAGACAGCAGCTTGCCGACCGAGGTGCCGATGGCCTGGAACTCGGGAATGGTCACGTACTGGATACCGACGTAGGGCACGGGTTGGATTGACGGGTGCGCAGGGTCGGCGTGCTGCATCATTTTCAGCGTGACACCGGCGAAGGGTGCAGCCTGCAAATAAGCGTCGCTGTAGGTGGACATGCGAGTGCCCGGCGGTACGTTGGTGATGCCATCCTTCTCTGCGACCAGTTGGATGTACTCCTTGGAGGTCGCCCACGTCACAAAGGCTTTGGCGGCTTCCTTGTGTTTGGACGTCGCAGGAATGGCCAGCGACCAGGCATAGAGCCAGGACGAACCCTTGTCGGTGACTTGCGTGGGGGCCGCGACGAAGCCGACCTTATCGGCGACCTTGCTTTGAGTTGTGTCGGTAATGAAGGAGCCGGCGACGCTGGCATCGACCCAGATCGCGCATTTTCCGCTGTTGAACAGCGCCAGCGTCTCGTTGAAACCATTACTCGAAACACCCGGCGGGCCGTACTGCTTGAGGGTGTTGACGTAGAAGTTCGCGGCGGCGGTCCATTCCGGTCCGGTGAGTTGCGGCTGCCACTGCTCGTTGAACCAGCGTGCACCGAAGGCGTTGGACATGGTGGTCAACAGCGCCATGTTTTCACCCCAACCAGCCTTGCCGCGCAGGCACATCCCATACTGCTCTTTATCCGGCTGGTGCAGCTTGCCGGCGAACTCACCGAGCTGCGTCCAGGTCGGGTGCTCGGGCATGCTCAGGCCGGCGTCCTTGAACAGGTCGGTTCGATAATAGGTGAGGGTGCTTTCGCCATAGAACGGCAGGGCATAGAGCGTGTCATTGACCGATAACCCCTGGCGAACCGAGGGAAAAATATCCGCGAGGTCATAGCTGGCGGGCAGGTCCTTCATCGGCTCCAGCCAATGCTTGGCGCCCCACAGCGGCGTCTCGTAGGTGCCGATGGTAAGCACGTCGAACTGACCGCCCTGAGTGGCAATGTCGGTGGTCAGGCGCTGACGCAACACGTTCTCTTCGAGCACCACCCAGTTGAGCTTCACGTCCGGGTGCAGCTGTTCGAACGTTTTGGACAACCGCTGCATGCGGATCATGTCGCTGTTGTTCACCGTGGCGATGGTCACCGTTTCGGCCGCCTGGCAGAGCAGGGCGGAGGACAATCCGGCGGACAGAAAAAGCGCTGTTGGAATAATCTTCATCGTGTTCTCCGCTCTGCGCCTTGGGCGGCAGAGGCTCTTATTGTTGTTGTAGTCCACGGTGCGATTCGTCACCGCAACGGGATGACCACAGGATTACAGCAACCCAAGCGGTGAACAAATGAACGGCATACGCGGCACTGATACTTTTTTAACCGTGGCACTCGTGGAAAAAAAGTATCAGTGGCCGCCCTGTAGCGCGCTAGGCTTGCTGCCTGCTTAGTGCGAATCTGATAACCGCGCCTTGGCGTTTCGAATCAGCTTCGACTCGTCCCGGGCTTCGCGGTAGCCTTGATAAAACCAACAAAAACGGGATCGCCAGAGTGATGAACCATCACGTAACCGCAGACAAGCCGCCGGCGCTTGAAGTCATTCTGAACGAGCCGCAGCACAGCTTTCGTTGGTATGAACACGACTATCCCTTCGACCTTGCTCGCTGGAACCATCATCCAGAGTTCGAGATTCACCTGATCCGCGAAGGCAGCGGACGGCTGTTGGCCGGTGACTATATCGGCGTGTTCGAAGCCGGCCATGTCGCCCTGATCGGCCCTGGCCTGCCTCACGACTGGATCAGCGACCTGGGCAAAGGCGAGGTGATTGAGGGGCGCGACGTGGTGTTGCAGTTCGACGGTCAGATGCTGATGCAGCTGCGCGACAAGGTCCCTGAACTCAGCGAGTTGCAAATCCTGTTTCGCCAGGCGGCACAGGGCATCGAATTTCATGGCAATACCCGCAAGAAAGCCGCCCGCCTGCTGGAAGACATCGGCCAGTGCCACGGATTGCAGCGACTGTGCCTGTTCCTGTCATTGCTGCAATTGCTGGCGTCGGCCCCCGACAACGAGAAACAGACACTTGCCAGCCTGCAATATGCGCCGATGCTCGACGCATTGACGGCCCAGCGCATGAGTATCGTCTTCGACTACATCCTCAACGACCTTGCGGATGAGTTGCGGATGTCGGTCATCGCCCAACGCCTGGACATGAACGAACCGGCCTTTTCCAAATTTTTCAAGCGCGCCACCGGCCATACCTTCGTCGACCTGACGCGCAAACTGCGCGTCCAGCGTGCCTGCCGTTTGCTGGCGCAAAGCAGCTTCAGCGTTGCAGATATCTGCTTTGAAGTGGGTTACGCCAACTTGTCGAATTTCAATCGGCACTTCCGACATGAAATGCAGGAGACACCCAGCCAGTATCGGCAGCGGTTGCAACGGGTGGTGGCGGTCAGTCATTGAAGAGGGACATATAAGCAAGATCAAAAGATCGCAGCCTTCGGCAGCGACTACGCGCCTATGGGCTAGGCACAAAAGCCGATACTCATCTTGTGAAAGGTAGCGTTTTTTGTGGCGCTGAAGTGTTAGGCTCCAAAGCGACCGGGTATTGGCGATCGCGCATCTCGAATTATTTTTCTCCAGTTCTTGACATGCCTTTCGAACCAGTCCAGAATTGCGTCCATTCCTGCTTAGGGAACACGAAAACCCCTTAGATTTCAAAGGGTTGGATACTAGATTAGAATCTTGTTTCCAGATACGAGTTTACACGTTTGGTGTTGTGCTACTGACATCAGATGTTTGAGGCCGAATAGCAAAATGGTTATGCAGTGGATTGCAAATCCACCTACGCCGGTTCGATTCCGACTTCGGCCTCCACTTTAAACGAGCTCCGTAGATCCATGATCTACGGAGCTTTTTTATTTTCGCAGTCCTGCAAGATTTAGTCTTGAAAAGGGGATTTGCGAACTTGCTTCACCGGAGCGGGATGTATATATTTCCCCCTCTGTTGCACAAGCGTCAGAACTGCCAGATCGTTATTGGCCAGTCTTCAGACTGCTTTACCGCGCTACCGCCCGAATGGCGAAACTGGTAGACGCATGGGACTTAAAAGCATCTAACTGTCAACACCCCTCGCTATCCTTCTTCATTTCGCATCCTCCTCTGAGCACCCCGTAAACGCCGGCCCTCGGCAGCTTTCCAGTACAAAACTCTGACCATCCAAGCAACCCTAATTTTCTTCCTTGGGAGCTATTTGGGAGCCCGAGCTCAAAAACGCGCCCTCTCCCGGCAGCTTCCAGCACCACATCTAAGCTCTCGCCGAATTTATTTTCACTTTCCCCAAAATATTTTCACAACCGCTTCTCGGCTCCCAAGCGGCCATTCTGGCTTTCTTCAGGCAATAAAAAACCCAGTCGCTGGTCTGGGTTCTTAGCGGGCCTATGGCGTCGTGCCAGGGCCTCTCTCGAGCGTCGTGCTCGTTGGTGTTGCTAATCAGTCTTTTGATGGGGCAGGGCTATCACGCAGGGCAATACATCGTCTCGGCAAAGCGCTCAACGTCCGAACGCTTGTAGAACACCCGGCGACTGATGTGTTTGTGAGCTGGAATTTGCTTCGTGTGCTTGCCGGAATACCTCCAAAAACGCAGGGTGTCAACGGAAACGCCCAAGATTTCGGCGGTCTGGCCAGGGTTCAAGTATTCGTTCATGCAGCTTCCATTTATCAAAAAAAATCAACGATTTGGTCATCAGTCTGGGCTCACCCCCGATCTGTCAATTTACGTTAAATGTTTGGAAAATCGCCGTCAAGGCGCAGGTTTCATGTTTATAAAGGTATGTCAATAGCATACCGTTAAATAGTCAAGAATAAGTCCCGGCAGGAGAGGGTGAGAGCCTGTCGAGGCCCTGGCAGGAGCCGCGCATTCAGGGAAAAAGGAGGTAATCCTAAAAACACAGCTAATTATAATATGTAAACGTTATAACTGTTGCAGTTGCGCTTATTTTTGTTATCAAATTAGATTGTATTTAAGTGCAAGTCACCGGTTTTGTATTTGGCCTTGAAATCGTTGGTGCCTAGCTTGTGCTTAATTTGAGCTAATACTCTCTTGAAGCCGCAGCCGACTTCTAGTCAAAAACAGGGGTGAAGGTTTTAAAATTTTCCGGTAGAAAAGCGTATGTTACTAGCGTACTTAGTGTTGCTGCTGTCCGAAGGGTGAACTGGGCACTCAACTGCTTCTGCTAAATTTTTTGACAGAAAAACACAGTCGAACCAGTTGCCCTATGTTGGGTTTCCAGCCAGCCAATCGGAGAGTGCTGTAAGCCGGTTCTGATTGCTCAATGAAATTACATGTGTTCAAGTGATTCCGACCAAAACGAACAGAATGTATGCAGATCCATCGTTTACAAACTATTCACCTAGCACGTAGTGCTCCTTAGAACTACATACAGAAAATCCCTTGCAGCAGGATCTAAACGCAATGCGATGTAGTTCCTCGCTATCTTTCTCTGTCAGCAACCTCCCCACTGTAGATTGTCGCGCCACTGCCTTTGTCAGCTATGATAGAAACTGTCATCCCCGCTATTGCTGGGAGCGGCGTATCAACCACCTTTCTTCGACTCTAGCTTTAGGTTGGTTAGATAGTAACGCGTGGTCTCTTCCTTTGCGCCGGAAGATCTTACCGCTTCGATGTCCATATGCGTCAAAAACGAAGGGGTTGATCACCTATGATGAATACCGGTGTCACAGTACCCGGGACGGGTTCAACTACCTTGAGCATACGATAGGGCGTTCTCCCTTCCTTGTAGAGGTTTGCTGCCGAGACTGACCCGACCAGACAGGTGCCGGCCAGCACAGATTTTGCGACCTCCTTACTCACCCGCGCTATTTTTTGCATTCTGCATTCCACTTTCCTGCCAGGAATCTCAAGTTTTTTAGCAAGTATCCTAGTTGCATACCCATTTGTGTTTTCGCGGCTTACAGGGCTGTTTTGGGTTGGACAGTAATCGGTCTGCAGGCGTACACAAAAAAAGTTATTGCCAGGAGATATTTTCTTTTGCAATACTTTTGGCATGCCGGACATCAAGGCAGGTGCGGTATGCAAAACTAGATCTTGAGCAATTCAAGAAGCTGGTTACAAGCACTGGCTGGGCTCACGAGAGCGATATCGAAATCATTGCTAATGATGACGACAAGACTTATGATTTTGTTAAGGTTACTTCAAGGTTTTCTGATTATGAAGTCGCTGCGTACGAAGGCTTTGTATTCAATAGTGATGATATTTCAACATTAGATAGCGGCTTCGAAGGATTTGATCAGTCGTTCGAATTCAAAGGCTTCTAGATATTTGACGAATATGGCAGGTTGCATGGTCGATGTGAAATTTACGATATGATCAATTCTAATTGCTATGCGGATGACTATAACAAGTTAGAAGGTGGGATTGAAGGCTTCTCTTAGTCGTCAATGCGCTCAAAATTATTAGAGTCACAGCCCATAGCGGCATGAGTATCGATCCAGAAGAAAATACTGTTGATTAGGAAGTGTGAATGCGTGCTAACCAACTTTGCTTAAATTATGTCACGGCTCTATCGATACAGCCGAGTTAGGATGTTTAAACGGCTCTTTGGATTATTGCATCTTGCGCTGTTTCCAAGAAAAAGAAGCGAACCTCGCGGTTATGCCGCGGTCGGCCCTGCAACGCTTTAATGTGATGTATAGGAGGCCATCGAAAGCGACCTAATTGATGCCTTGGAGGGTTAGATGACGCTTGTCGCAGGGGGCAGTACGGCATACACATCAGATGCATTGACGGGGATTTTGAGAGTGAGCACAGACGAAATCAAAGAAGCTGCTGAGCTTCTGTACAGTGCGGGTGAGCCACGGATTGGATCTGAAGAAAACGAAGACGCTCTGATCGAGCTAGTCAAATCCCGCTTCCCACGAAAGCCGTACTGCCTCGTGGAAGCCTGGACAATTTTCCGATTGGACGTCACCGAAGACGAGCGACAAAAGATCCACGCTGCAGGGCAGCTCCCGATGATTCTGTTTGCTCACAATGTTCGCTTTGACAGCGAGCGGCGCTTCGACGTCGGCGATTGGATGCGGAGCACTTTTGCAGTTTCGTTTGAAGAAGGATTTCTCTTCGAAACGAGGAACACGATCTACGTGTTGAGGGGGCCGGGTCACGAAAAGTCAGCAAGTCTCAAGACGGTTTTTTCTTTTTTCTAGTGTGTAATCGGCTCACCAATGGAAGCGGATGGTTTAGATGTTCGGCACAGATTTAGAAGATAGGGTGGGACGCGTGAGCATGTTTGGTGAAGGACATGCACATTGGTACAAAATCTCCAGATTGCTCCCGACGCATTGGTATCACGTGGATGTAAAAGTCCGTAATGAAGATCGGATGACTCCTCTAGTGCTAATGGCTGGTGATGAAACTGCGTTTAAGGAGATCCTCAAAAAGCGCGGGCCTGATCTCGAACTGACACAAGTGCAGGCAGTGATCCCAAAGTGGATGAACAAAACTGATGCATGGAGCATGGAAAAGTTGACTGGGCTATCGCTTGGTTACGATAAAATTGGGATCCCAGTGTGTCTCTTGGAGGTGGCTAGCGGAGCAGTGTATGCAGACGTTCACGATCCTCAGTTTTGCATCGACTCTTTAGTCGAAGTCAAAAAAATCTACTAAATCGGGGCTGGGGCAATGCCAAGCAATACAACGCTCGAACTTCACTCCAGGCGCCTCACGGATTTTCATTTGGGCAGAATCCTACGTGCGAGCAAGCACCATTACGATGTTCCCATCACGGCTTACTTGAGCGACGTTTTCGTATCCGGTAACACCGCGGTCGGAGTCGTGTACGGTCACAAGGAAGTCGGTCAATTCGGGCGATTTGATGACGGGCATTTTTTGCGTACCTCCTCTATACGGCTTGCTAAGAAGGAAGGGCGGTTCTGGGTGCTCACAACGATGGATGCCAGATACGTGATCGCGTCATTCAAGCGCTTGGATGGACGGCCAAGCTTCCGAGCCTTCATGGCGGGTATGAATGAGTCTCCTGTGTCACCAACTGTTGAGTGAGCTCAGGACGGGCCAATGCAGCATGGGAATCTGAAGTCGGTATGGCTCGAGAAGACGACGATACGGTGTATTGCAATGTTCAAATGTCCCTGGCTAGTGGCAAAGAGCTGCTTCAGCTAGTAACAGCGCTACGTGAATCGGGATCTCATCCGAACCTAGATACGGTTTTCGCTCGTATGCAATTTGAGCTGACGATGACCATCGACATTGTTGAAAACCCACCGACATGGGGTGCTGGTGAACCTACGAAGCACTGATTAGCCCAGCCAATTGGTCGCTGTCTGTAGAGGACACGGTGGAGCTAGGCGCTTACGCGAAGGAGCGATTCAATCGTCATGGTGCATCTTGCTTGCTTGTCGCGGGCTCATATTTTCCCTGGTCTACCTGGAGAATGAGCTTGAGGAGCCATCGATGAAGGTTTATGTGCTCTCAGATCTACACCTTGAGTTTTCTGATTTCGTGCCGCCTTCAAGGGAAGAGACGGGATTTACTCCCGATTTGTCCATCGAAATCTGATCGTTAAAGAGGGGGGAGACCAGTTGCACTGGATCAAAACTTACGGGACTGAGCTGTCCGACTTAAGGTTTTTCAAGCTACCGAAGATCATAGAGCGAGCACGTGCAGCTATCGCTGATCCAGACGTCGTTGGCTATTTGCTATGCGCATTGGAGCGTCCTCCGCGGATGACTGGGCTTCTGTTTTGTGATCACGCTAGGGGCTTCCCGGAAGGGTTGCCAATCCATACGCAACCCATCGCTAATCGACACAAGCGTGCTGGCTATGAAGTCATCATTGCAGTCGATGGGGGCGTATACGTCGTAGCCCACTGGCTTTTTGAGAACGGTGCTTTAGACCGATTCGACCGAGTTCACTGAGGTGGATTGTGGGTTGCTCATGGTCGATATCAGAGGCTTAGGAACGAAAGAATGGCTCTCCCCAAATGCGTTTTAAACGCAAAGAAAATTGATTTCGGTGTCCAGGTAACAGGCTACCTGTGCTGCGCTGAATTTCAGCATCCCTGTGTGGTTGGAGTCGTTTTTTCTGAAGCTCGCGGGCGGTTTGCGGATGGGAAAACAATCCGTAGTTCCAGGCTAGAAAGGGTGTTTGAGCTTATGGGGCATCAACTTTGCGAGACATACAACGGTAGTCGGTATGTGATCTGCCACTGGTGGTATGAAAATGGCGCTGTGCCCGAGATCAACATGATCCATTAACGAACGCAGGCTTTTAGATCGGCAGGTAAACCTGGCCACATTGAATGTCGAATGGTTGGAGGCCGCAGCAAGGCTTGGCGCTTACCGGCAGCTACAACTCTGCCAGTAACTCCTTGCAGCTGTCCGTTTTGTAGCTGCCTGGCACACCTCGAAATACCACCAGGGAATTGCCCGGAAGCAGCTCGAGCAGGGGCGTCGCGTGGGCGAACTCGAAGTTTTCCCAGCTCTCGATCAGCAGCACGCTGTTGTGTCCAAAGTGCTCAACTATCCAATGACGATCGAGATCCAAGCAGGATCCTGGAGGCAGGTGGATCGGGGTAAGGCCGATGAGTAAGCGCCGACTTGGTAGTGGCTTCACCGCAACACGCTTACCGCGTAGGCGTTTGGTAGCGTACTTTTCATCTCAGCCTTTTTCAGCGTCCCATGCCGCGTCTCATCATCCCACGCATCGAGCGACTGATTCGGATCGACCTTTGCCTCATGAGTTAGATAGGTCGCGATCTTGGTCTTGTCGCGCTGGCTGAACCTTCACGGGGCAGTTAGCAGGTGACCGTCCGGGCGACACACCTTCCTGACACCATCGCTTAATCTGATACTCATCGCCATAGGTAACTGATTGTCTCGTCCATGCAAGTGTGTATCCGTAGAGAGTCCATAATGTCGAGTAATTGCGAGCTGACCACTCTACAGTGATTGCTATGATCAAGCTTCAGTCAGGGAGTGGTGAATGACCATGACCATTGAAACCTATCGAAGAAAGGTCAAAACCTGTCAGCAAAATCTTGCCAGTCTGCAAGCTGAGAAGGGAAGGTTCTCTCTTAAAGCGGTAGCGGCGTTTAAGAGAAAACAGTCCGCATTAGCAGCGGCGCATCGGTCAACAAACGTTTCGACCATCAACATGAAGGAGCGTGAGGCAGTGCGTCATGAATCTGACCAGAGCAAGGCTTTGGTTGATATGGCCAAGGTTGATCGCAAGATTGCCGATGAGCAAAAAAAGCTCTCCGCGGCTCAAAGTAAGCTTGACCAGGCGGTAGCTCGGGAGCAGAAAAAGCAGGACGTAAGTAAGAAGAAAAACGACGCTGACCTAAAAAAACAACAGGTCGAGCAAAAGCGTGCACCCGTGAGGTAGCGGGAGACGTAAAAAATTCTGTTGTTCCTGGGCGCTAGGCAAGGCTCGCAACCGTGGCCCTCCAGGATAGACGTCTGTTGGTTGACCCGCCGCAGAACGGATGAACTTGCCCGCCGCTAGCTTGTACGGCCAAGTCGAGCTTGCACCATATTCGCCGGGTTCATCTCCTTTCCAAATCAAGTCTTGGTGCTAAGCTGCCATCATCATCCGCGGCTGTTCGTGGTTTGAAACCGCTCAGCCAATACTTCGAAGGAATGAGATATGGGCTGGAAAGGAACGTTGCGTTCGATGCAGGCTGCTTCACGCAAAGCTGATCGTAACGCCCAGCGCAGGCAGCGTGAGCTTCAGTCTCGCCAGAAAGAATACGCCAAGATGGAAGCGCTGGAGCAGGCTGCTTACGAAGTTGAAGTGTACGAAAATCAGATCGATGTCCTGCTCTCCGTGCATAAAGAATGTGGGGAGGAAATAGATTGGCAATCATTCGTTGATAGGGCTGAACCCGTAAAGCCCGCATTCGCAGATACGCGTGAAGCGCATGCGAAATCTCTCGAGCAAACCTACAAGCCTGGTTTTTTCGCACGACTGCTCAAGCTCGAAAGGCGCCAACGTAAAAACTTGGCTGCCGCCATTGAGACGGGGCGGCTACATGATGCTAAACAGCATGAGGCCGCTGTCGCGAAGTGGCGAGTCGAGCACGATGCTTGGCAGCAGGAATACGATATCGCGCAAGGTGTCCTGACCGGTACAGGGAAGGCAAAGCTGGAAGCGATCAAGTTGATCGATCCATTCACGGACATTTCTCATCTCGGCACATCGATCAAGTTCTCAATAGGGGAAACGGGTCTAGTGGAGGCCAGTCTTGGCGTTCATGGTGTTCGCGTAATTCCAGCTGAGATCAAGTCCTTGCTGCAGAGCGGAAAGCTTTCAACGAAGAAGATGCCGGCCGGAAAGTACAATGAGCTTTTGCAGGACTATGTGTGCAGCTGTGTTTTGAGGGTAGGGCGCGAGCTTTTGTCGATGCTCCCTGATGACCTGGTGATTGTGACGGCGGTTGACGACGTCCTTAATTCGGCGACCGGACATATAGAAGAGTTACCCATTCTGAGTGTTGCGGTGTCCCGGCGCACGTTGGAATCATTGAACATGGACTCGATTGACCCTTCCGATTCGATGAAAAATTTCGTGCACAACACGTCCTTTAAAAAGACAACCGGTTTTCAACCTGTTAAAGCGCTAGATGCTGGACAGTTCGCAACGAACGCCTAACAGATAGACGGTATTGGTGAACCGCTTGTGCACAGGCAAATACAGCGGACTCGCCTTTGGATCCCGTTATAAGATGGTGGTCATCTTTGGCGTCTAATTGCCGCGTTGAGCCCACTATCCACGCTCCGCGCTCATGTGCGCCTCCATTAGCAGGATAGGGGAAGCACATGGACGAGGCAGCAGTGATCACGGTTGACGCTGAATTAGATCCAGTCAAAGTTGTAAGTATTCACAGTACAGTCGTCGCTAAGCTAAATCTCGCGGATTATCAAAACGCTGTTCCTGTCATTCGGGAGCTGCGTGTAATCAATGAGACAGCGATCAAGTACAACGATCTAGTGCTGACGCTGACGGCCTATCCCGAAGTTTTCAAGCCTAAAACTTGGCGCATTGACGCGCTGATTCCAAACGCGTTCATGCCTATCCCGGGTCACGACCTAGCGTTGGATGGTGCCTTGCTGGGGCGCCTAACCGAAGCGGAAAACGCCACACTCACATACACGTTGACCGCGGCAGACGAGTCTGCTGAATCTGGTCGAGCGGAAATAGCTCGGTTGGATTTGGCATTGGAGTTGTTGCCACGCAATCACTGGGGCGGGCTATCTCACCTTCCTGATATGACAGCCGCATTTGTTCAGCCGAATGACCTCGCTGTTGAGCGCTTGCTGAAGCAGGCGGCAGATGTGTTGCGCCAGAGCGATAAGAACCCTGCGCTTGATGGGTATGCCGGCGGTGCGAAGCGAGCTTGGGAGCTGACATCAGCCATTTGGGCCGCCGTTGCACGTATGAAGCTGGATTACGCGCTTCCTCCTGCCAGCTTCGAGCAAACAGGACAAAAAGTACGTAGCCCCAGTCACGTTACGGAACATGGTTTAGCGACGTGTTTCGATCTCGCTTTGTTCTTCTGTGCGGCGATAGAACAGGCAGGTCTCAACCCTGTCCTGGTGTTCACTAAAGGACACGCTTTTGCCGGCGTGTGGCTCAAAGCTGAAGAGTTTTCTACGACCGTGATCGACGACATCACGGCCATTCGTAAACGCATAAAGCTCAAAGAGCTGATGCTGTTTGAGACGACGTTTGCGGCTCAGCATCCGGTGCCGCCTTTTACTTATGCCACCGATCGTGGCGAGCAGCTGATTGCTGAAGGGCAGGATGAGAATTTCCACCTGCTGTTGGACGTTCGCAGAGCACGTCTGCAACGGATCAAGCCTTTAGCCAGCGGTGACGCACAGGTTTCTAAGTTGCCGACGGACGATGACCTCGCCGGTGGTTCGGAGCTGTTAGTCGGTATTGCGCCGGCGCTACCTGATGAGGCGGTTACCGTCGACATTGACGAGCGGATATTAGATCCGAAAGATCGACTTGGACGCTGGCAGCGCAAACTTCTGGACTTGTCGCTTCGAAATAACTTGCTCAACTTTAAGGCTGGGAAAAAGTCGCTGAAGCTTGAGTCACCTGATCCTGCCGCGCTGGAAGATATCCTTGCGAGCGGTCAGAAGCTGAAATTGCTGACGCGTCCCGACTTGATGGATGGTGCTGATCCACGTGACCAGGCGCTGTACGAGTTGCGTGAACGGGAGGATGTTCGTCGACTCCATGCATTGGATGCCTTGAAGCGGCGTGAGGTATTTGTCGGCCTTTCAAGTACTGAAATGGAAGCGAGGCTGATTGAGCTCTATCGTGGCGCACGTACCGCCTTGCAAGAGGGGGGCTCCAACACCCTTTACCTTGCCCTGGGCTTTCTCAGCTGGGAGCGTGCAGACAAGGGTGGGCAGAAGTACCGGGCTCCACTTGTCTTGATCCCTGTGACGCTCGAACGCAAGAGTGCGCGCTCCGGCTTTTCGATGGTGCTGCATGACGACGAGCCTAGGTTCAACCCAACGCTCATCGAGATGCTTCGCCAGGATTTTGAACTGAATCTTGGGTCACTTGAGACGGAGCTTCCTCGAGATGACGCGGGCCTGGATATCGATGCCATCTGGAAGGCGGTGGGTCGCGCCGTCAAAGACATCGCGGGTTGGGAAGTCGTGGAAGATGTCGTTCTGTCCATGTTCTCTTTCGCGAAATATTTGATGTGGAAAGACCTATCTGAGAATGCCGAAGCGCTTCGCGAGAGCCCGGTCGTTCGGCATCTTTTGGATACTCCGCGAGACGCTTTCCCGTCAGACATTACGTTCCCGGAAGATCGACGCCTGGATATCGACTTCAACCCGAGAGAAGTGTTCTGCCCGTTGCCATCTGACTCCTCGCAGCTATCCGCTGTGATGGCGGCCTCGAAAGGAAAAGACTTCGTCCTGATTGGCCCGCCCGGAACCGGGAAAAGCCAGACCATTGCCAACCTCATTGCGCAATCGGTGGCTCAGGGCCGACGAGTGCTTTTCGTCTCTGAAAAGATCGCAGCGCTGGATGTCGTTTATCGACGTTTACGCGAAGTCGGCTTGGGTGAGTTCTGCCTGGAAGTCCATTCCAGCAAGGCACGCAAAACTGACGTCCTGGCTCAGCTACAGTCAGCCTGGGATGCGAAGGGGGTAGTGGATTCTGCAACATGGCATGCCGAAGCTGATCGTCTTCAGGCGTTACGCGACGGATTGAACACCTACGTAGAGCGACTGCACCAGCGTTATACGAACGGGTACAGCATCTACCACGCGATTGGAGTTGTCTGTGGCGGTGCAGCCATCACTCCAATGATTATGTCGTGGTCATCGCCACATGTTCATACACGGGAAGGTATGGCAGCACTGCGGGAGTTGTCAGATCGTCTGGAAGTGAACGCCCAGGCCATCGGATATGGAGTGTTGTCAAATCACCCACTTGGTCTGGTTGGTCAGGGAGAGTGGTCGCCTTCCTGGCAGCAACAACTGATTCAAGCTGCGCGAGAGATGCTTCCTGCCGCGCAAGCCGCTATCCGGGCCGCGGAAAAATTCAGCGCCGCCACGAGCTTGCCGATAGCCGCTCTTGTGCCTTCTGTTTGCAACGGTCTTTCACTTTTGTCGTCAGCGCTGCCGCTTGCGGCGGGCCATGATTGGCAATTTGTGTTGCGGCCAGACGGTCGCATGATCTCGCAACGACTGTCTGAAGGTAGTGAGCTAGTAGAAAAGCATCGCTTGCTATGCCAGCAACTTTCACCGGTATGGCCTTTCACGACGGTTAATGCTGCTGAAAAAGGCCTCGGTCTTTTGGCTAGGCGCAGGGCTTTGATGTCGCAGCTCAGTCCCGCATGGCCAGTGCAGACGTTTGAGACATTGAGCCAAGCAATAGAAATGCTTGAGCGTATAGCTGAGGTCACGCAGGAGCTCTCTGTGACCTACACCGATTTCATCGAAACACTTGATGTGCATGAGTTACTCGGGGATTGGCAAAGCGCAGAGCAGTCGTTCTGGCCCAAGTCCCTGTTGGGGACACGCAAAGTCACAAAGACTCTCTCAACAGCCGTCTCTGGTGATGCAGAGCCTGATGTGGCCAATGACCTGCACGCCTGGATTCAGATCCGTGACCTGCGCGATAAACTCGACGCGTTGGAGGTGGGGGATTACTGCGCCCAAATCTGGAACGGAGCACTATCGATCGCGCAGCATCTTAAGGCGGCTATTCAGTTACGTCAGGCAATGTTGTGTTTGGCGTCGGACGAGCCTTGGACAGATACCGGGTTTGATGTGGTCGCTGAAGGGCATTGCGGTGAGCAGTTGAAATCAGACCTTTCCCATATGCGCTCCATCGTCTTGCTTGACCAGGAGCTTGCACCTCTTCACCTGGGCGACCTCACAGCAGGATTGTGGGCTGGGCTTAACACTGACTCGGAACTGTTGTTCGCTGCTATCGCTTTTCAAACGGAGCGTCGCCCAGTGATCGAGCACGGAGGCATTGAGGGGCATCATGACTCAGTGGCCGCCGGCCAATGCGGCAAGACCATGCAGGCAGACTTGGCGGTGCTCCAGCAACGACATCTCGTTGAAAAAGCGCTGTCAGAATTTGATGATCTGAGTGCCATTACCTCGGGGCTTTGGGCGGGTCTTAAAACCAAGGTAGACAAGGTCTCGGACGCGGTCGCGTTCCAGGGCAATCTGGCGTCCGCACTTGCGCAACTCGGGACAACGCCTGAGCTAGTATCTGCTTATCGCGGTGCGATACAGGTGTTGCTCGGCGACGCCAATGCACTGCTTGAACCGGAGGGTGTGGTTTGCCAATCGGGTACTGAATTGCGTCAGTGCTTTGAGTCACTCCGTCAACGCGTGGATGTGCTGGCGACAGCAGGCCGCTTCTCAGAATCAGGACAAGCAGACATCCAGCTGCTTACGCTGGATGCGTTATTGCAGCATTGCGAGTCCATGGTTCGATCTGAGCCCGGTGTTCGTGCTTGGTGTGCATGGCGTAAGGTGCGTGAAGAGGCGGTCGGCGCGGGGCTCTCGAGCCTTGTTCAGGCTATGGAGGGTAACCTTGTTAAAGCCGGCGAAGTCCGCCATTCATTCGAAACCAACTACGCGCGGTGGTGGCTGAATGCGGTCGTCGATAACGAACCAGTCATTCGCGGTTTTGTCAGCGTTGAGCATGAACAACGAATTCGGGATTTCAGAGCCCTGGATGATCGTTTCACTGCATTGACCCGTGACTGGCTGCGAGCGCGCCTCTGTGCAGATCTACCTAATCCGGAGACTGTCACTCGCTCTTCGGAGTGGGGCGTACTCAGGTACGAAATGGGTAAGAAGACTCGTCATTTGCCGCTTCGAGAGTTGATGTCCAAGATTCCAGATGCGTTGACGAAACTGACGCCCTGCATGCTGATGAGTCCGCTGTCCATTGCCCAATACCTCACACCTGGCGCGAGTGCATTTGACCTCGTCATTTTCGACGAAGCCTCGCAAATTCCGGTGTGGGATGCAGTTGGGGCGATGGCACGTGGTCGACAAGTTGTGATGGTTGGTGACCCTAAACAGTTGCCTCCAACGTCATTCTTTGATCGCGCAGAATCGACGGCTGATGATGAAGACGTTGAAGCTGATCTTGAAAGCATTCTGGATGAATGTATCAGTGCAAACCTTCCGACTCGTCACCTCAACTGGCACTACCGCAGCCGTCATGAAAGCTTGATTGCTTTCTCGAACCAGCGTTACTACGAGTCCAAGCTCGTGACGTTCCCATCCCCCGTGACGAATGACCGTGCCGTCAAACTGCATGCGATCGCGGGTGTCTATTCTAAAGGTGGTTCAAGAACCAATCTGATCGAAGCGCGCGCAGTCGTCGCTGATGTGGTTGCGCGTCTGCGCTCACCAGGTTTCCGGGAGAGCAAGCTGACCATTGGGGTGGTGACATTCAACGGTGAGCAGCAGAAGCTCATTGAGGATTTGTTGGACGAAGCCCGTCGTAACGAGCCTTCGCTTGAAGCTTATTTTGCGGACACCGAGCTTGAGCCTCTGTTCGTGAAGAACCTTGAGAGCGTTCAGGGAGATGAGCGAGACATCATCTACTTCTCGACCACCTATGGCCGTGATGCAACAGGCGCCTTGGCAATGAATTTCGGCCCTATTAACCGCCCTGGTGGCGAGCGTCGATTAAACGTCGCAATTACCAGGGCCCGACACGAGCTATGCGTCTTCGCCAGCTTGCAACCTGAACAAATAGATCTCACGCGAACCCAATCGATTGGTGTACGTGACCTGAAGCACTTCCTCGAATTTGCACAGCGAGGGCCTCGAGCGCTGGCTGAAGCAGTCACCGGTAGTGTCGGTGGCTTTGACAGTCCCTTCGAAGAGGCGGTTGCCGCGGCACTCACCAGCAGAGGATGGCAGGTGCATACTCAAGTCGGTGTTTCCGCATTCAGAATCGATTTGGGTGTGGTCGATCCTGATGCGCCTGGCCGTTATCTGGCAGGTGTGGAGTGTGACGGGGCAACCTATCATCGCAGTGCCACGGCACGCGACAGAGACAAGCTGCGTGAAAACGTGCTGCGGGGACTTGGATGGGAGATTCTGCGTATATGGTCAACGGATTGGTGGATCAACGCCGTTGGCACTGCTGATCTTATCCATGAACGTCTGACCGCTTTGCTCGTGTTGAGCAGAACTCAACGCGCCGAGCATGGGGCCCGGGAAGAAGCTGCCCGCTTGTTAGCCGAAACTGCAGTAGTGGAGGTCATTCAGGCGATTGAAGAGGTCGCGGGTTCAGTCAGTGAAGCGATGACAATCGAGAGTGCCAATGACGAAGCGGATGCTCCTCGGAACCAGCAATACGCAGCAGTCGCCTTGGCACCTCAGCCGGCGAGCAGCTCCCAATCGCATTACTCTCCGGTGGAGGTTGTTTACTACAGAGAGTCCGATCCTGCTTCCAGTGTCCAAGGGGTGGATCCGGATGCGTTTTTTGAGGCGAGTTACTCAGGTGTTTTAAGCGCACTCATCGAGCATGTGATTAGCGAAGAAGGGCCTATTCTCGATGTAATTCTTGCTCGGCGAATTGCCAGGGCTCATGGTTGGGTGCGTACGGGTTCGAAGATTCGAGAAAGAGTGTCGGCGATGGCGCAGAGCACACATCGTATGACGATTGATGATGTCGGGGAGTTCTACTGGCCGAGCCATATAACTGATGCATCTGCAGTTGTCTGTCGGCGTCCAGAAGATGAGGCGAGTATCCGACCGGTTGATGAGATCTGTTGCGATGAGTTGGCATCACTCGCTCGGGAGCTTTGTGCCAAAGGCAAAGCAGGGGAGGCATTACTGCACACCATGGCCAGAGAGCTGGGACTTCAGAAGCTGACAGCATCCAGTCGGTTGAGGCTCGAGAAAACAGCCCTTTTGGTTCGAGATAACTAATAAATCGCAGCGACCCCGGTATCGATAAGTAGCTGATACTGGGGTTTTATAAGATACTGTTTGAACATTTGAGCGATGAAAGATGCAGTTGGTTTAGCTCTTTCCCATGCTTATCTAGATCACACATAGAGGTGCTATATGTCGAAGCTTGCAGAATTCCGTCAACTCGAACAGCAATTGGCCGCACAACTTGCAGAGCTTGAGTCGATGAAAAGCGATTCTGGCCTAAAAAAAGAGATGGAATTTGAGAGCAAGCTGCGTACTCTGCTAGGTGAGTACAGCTACAGCCTAAAAGACGTAATCAAGCTGCTTGATCCACAGGCCGGTCGTCGTGCTCCAGCAGTCGAATCCAAAGCTGGCACTCGTAAGCCTCGCCAAGTGAAGGTCTATAAAAACCCTCACACTGGCGAAGTCGTCGAAACCAAAGGCGGCAACCACAAAACTCTGAAAGAGTGGAAAGCGAAATACGGTTCCGACACCGTTGAGTCTTGGCTGACCAAGTGAGTTTGGTTTGAGTACAACAAAGGGCCCTTCGAGGGCCCTTTTTGCCGTTCGGGTTTTATTCAGGGCCGGTCTTTGCCTGGTCACTAATAAGTCAGGCCAGTATCCGCACTGGTTCGGTAAAGCTTTGCCGAGCCCGATGTACGAGCCCAATATCAGGGTGGAAGGTGTGCTATCCGAGGTCGAGCGCTCGTACGTCTGTTGGCCATTCCTGATGGGTTGCTGGTGCGGCACCAGCGCTACACCAACGCCATTTTCCACTAGCTTGACGGATGCATAATTGCTCGCAGCTACGACGCCAAGCCCTTCGTAAAAATGGGTGAGCCGCACTTTCGGATCAAACACAAACTCAAGCGTCACGGCATCGTCGCGTTCTCGTCGAATTACAGCCTTTACGGCGACATGAGCGAGCGCGTGATGAGCGTGATCGAATCCCTCGTGCTAGCTGTTGGGTTTATGGCATCGATGAGGCATTCGCAGATTTGGCGGGCGTGTCAGATGATCTTGAGCCACTCGGACGGCGGATCCGTGCCCAGGATTACCGGAGCACTGGTATCCCGTTCGGCGTCGGTAACCTCCTTCGAGAGATAGAAAAAGTCGGGAGCGCAAGCAAAGGGCTCATCGACCCTTTTTGTTGTATGCGATGAGATGGTAACTGACGGCCTTCCGCCGTGTTCTACGTCACTGCAAAGTCGAGCAGCAAAATAGCTTAGGCGTATTTTTCTCCCGGTACTGCTTGGGCGTCATGGACAATTTTTCTTGAAACAACCTTGTCATGTGGCTTTGATCCGAGAATCCGCAGTCCATTGCGACAGCCTTCAACGGAACATCACGCAATGTCGACAAGAGAAGTTCAGCTTTTTTTAAGCGGCGTGCTTGGACATACTGGTGTGGAGAAACCCCATACACAGTGCCGAATACACGAACAAAATATGACGGACTAAGGTCGACAATCATGGCCATGTCTTTCACTGAAATAGGGCAGGACAGGTGTGAATCAATATAGTCCTGAAGTTGATTTCGTTTCATGCTCGACAAGCGAGACACCTGATCTCCATCTTTAAGATCACACCGCACATACTGCCGAATCAAGTGAATGCATATCTGTATTTCAAGCGTCTGGGCAAAGATGCTGCTGCCTGGCTCATCACTCAAGCATTCCATTTCATAGGCCGCCATGAGCTTCGAGAGCTTGGGGTCGTTGACAATTGGGTAATGGTCTACAAAAACGCCATCAATATCCTTTTGAAAAACTTCATTAGCAACCTTTCCCATCATTGCCTGTGAAATGTAGATGTGACTGACCTCGATGTCGTTCATCCAGTACCACTTGGAGGACTCCCCTCGTGTCAAAATGGTTACGTCATCATTTCCAACCGACCATTTCTGCCATTTTTCGCCATCATGAAAGCCAAGGTTGGATGTTCCTGTTTTCCATCTCACCAACTCATAATCTCGCATGCAAGGGATGCTGACTTCAGTTTTGTCAAAGCGATACCCTCGGAGCGACATGCTGCCATCGGGCGCCGTTCCTACGGTGCCTTTTATCGTCACTTCTCCTGGGATTACGTCGAGCATTTTTTCTGGCGTTAAGAGGATGGCGCTCATCACAACTCCCTTATTATCTGTATTTGTAGTGGAGTTTTTTAGCACTTAAGAAGCATTTGGTGTTGATGGAGCATCTTTATCTCGAGCTCCAAAATTAGCACATCCCTTAGGCGCGCATGCAAAAGCGGCTTGCCATCGATCGGAGGTGTTCCTACCGTTCGGCTGACAAGCCGCTCTACGAATGCTTGTGCCCTTATTCAGCCTGGTTTTCGTAGTCATTAGGCCCTGTCGGAAGAGGGCGCCAGCGGCGTAAGTGAGTATGGCGCTCGTAGGCTTGTGCCGAAGGGTAAGTCACAAGTTCAATAGTGCTCCCCCAAGGCGTCCGGGTGTACACATACCTGTTCCCGCTTCCGGCATCACCACCCGGCAGGACACCTGGTCGGCTAAGCAGAATGCCACCAGCTTTCTCCAGGCGACTGGCTGCGACGTCGATGTCGTCAACGTAGATGCAGATATGCTGGATACCGAAGTCGCTAGGGACTACGGGCTGCGCCTGCTGTACACCAGAATAAGAGAAAAGCTCTAGGTTGGGGCCGTTGCCGAGACGAAGCATACGGATCACGGTAATCAAAGCGCCAGGTGGAACGCCAAGGCCCGCTTCGACCTCAGGGCCACCTAGGGGCTCATCCAGCATGTCATAGAGCTTCTCAGCACCGAAGGCATCGACGAAAAAACGGGTAGCTTCTTCCATGTCTGGAACGGTGATTCCAACGTGCTCGATCGCGCGGACATTCATAGCACTTCTCCAATCTTGGATGCGGCCCAGAAACCGGATTGAGTAGCTTCATACATCCGCCCACCACGGGCTCTTGTGCCAATGCTTTGGACTCGATTGTCATCGAAAAGCTCAGCTTTGGCAGTTGAAGCTACACGCGCCGTAGCCATCACGACGGTTCCATCAGCGGGTGGGGCGCCTGATGTTCTCACCGACACGCCTTGCTCCTTGAGCAGTCCCGTCAGATGTCCGCGCTGCATATCATTCGTGTCGATACCTACTTCCTCGGCCGGAGAGACGAGGCTGACTTTCTTCCCATGCTCGGCAAGCCAAAGAGCAGCGAACATTGCGGTCTCAGTTTCACCAAAGACGGTGACCTCGTCCGCCACGGGCAGCTGTCCGTTAGCTAGCATGTCGACAACATCTTGGTCTTGTTCCGGCGCCACAGTGCCGGTGGCGAGTAGAACGGTGTCCCAAGGGGACAGGTCTACATCATCTGCATCGGTATTAAGCTGAATTGAGACTCCAACACGCTCAAGTTCACTCTCATAGAAGCGGATCATGTTATTGACCTCCATACGAAGAGGGCTCGCGGCTGCCCAAGCATGGAGTTGGCCGCCGATGCGGTCGTGACGCTCGATCAATAGCACACTGTGTCCTCGTTCCGCGGCCAGAATCGCGGCTTCACATCCAGAAGGCCCGCCACCGACCACCAGGACACGATGCTTCTTGGACGCGGCGCGGCGAGCTTGCTCCGCACGGCGTTCTTGACCAAGGGCAGGATTTATCACGCACTGAGTGCCCTTGCCGTTGAACATCCAGCGCGAGATGCACTCGTTGACTGCGAGACAGCGGCGGACGCTCTGCGGTGCTCCGCGACGGGTTTTCGCAACAGTGTCGGGGTCGGCAAGCCCGGCTCGTCCCAAGGCCACAAAATCGAGCTCACCATTGGATACAGCTTGCGCCATTTCGTCGAAGAGCCAGGTAAGGCGGCCTACGCCTATGACCGGGATCGAAACACGCGATTTGACGGCTTTGGCGTAATTTACCAACGACCCGGGTGCGACCATGGGCAGCAAAACCATGGCCGTGTCATAGTTCCCTGCACTCACATCCAGCGCATCGACGTAAGGCTCAAGCATCTCGCAAAAGGCCAGGCCATCCTCCAACGAAAGACCTCCCTCGTAAGGCTCAGTAACACTGAGGCGGTACATCAGTGGGAACTCGCTACCGACTTGCTCGCGTATACCTCGCACCACCTCAAGCGCGAAACGGGCCCGGTTCTCCAGCGACCCACCCCAACGGTCGGTGCGCTTGTTTGTGTACGGTGAGAGAAATTGGCCAAGCAGGTAGCCGTGTGCGCCGTGCAGTTCGATTGCATCAAAGCCGGCGGCGACAGCACGCCGGGCTCCCTGGACGTACTTGTCGATCAGCCCGGGGATTTCGTGCTCCTCAATCGCCCGTGGCGGAGTACCGAAGGCGCTCGTGATTCCCGCTGTCGGGGCGAGGGGAGGTTCGTTGCGTTCAGTATTGCCTTGAGAATTCTGGCGGCCGGTATGGTGCAGCTGCACGGCAATCTTCGCGCCCTCGCCGTGGACGGCATCGACCAGGTTGCTCAAGCCGCCAATGAACCTGTCGTGGTCAATCCGAATCGGGTGCCCGACCGTGCGCCCCACCTCCCAATCGATGGAGGTGTTTTCGGTAATGATGAGGCCGACCCCGCCACGAGCACGTGCTCGATGGTATTCGATGAGCTTGTCATCAACCTCGCCAAAGGTACTAGCGAACTGGGTGAAAATCGGTGCCTGCACGAAGCGATTGCGCAATTGCATGTTGCCGATGCGTCCGGGCTGGAACAGCGCTGCCGTCGGGCTATCTGAAACCACTAGGTTACGGATGTCTGAGTGATTCATCGCCTATCTCCTCGTATTTTTGTTCTTGTTTTGAGGTTTGATCATCGGATGCGCCTGAGCCTAGGTATTGAATATTCATGCTGAGTTATAGAAGGAATCTGTCGTCGCGGATGGGCACTCGTGCTTGCGTTACAGGCAGATGGGCGAGGCAGTTTGTCTTTTGGAAGCAAATTCAAATGCGCTGTCGCAAACGAAACTGACTTTGCGCGCCAGGGTAACCATGAGTCGCATTTGTCGCTCGTCCAATGAGCTGAGGCCTTTAGTCTTCAGGATGACCAAGGAGAACCTCTATGATCCGTCGCGCCTGTATGACTGCTCTACTTACACTCTCGATTTCAACAGCCTTTGCTTCCCCAGCCTTCGACCATCTCTACGCCTTTGGAGACAGCTACTCAGATAATGGGGCAGGGGAAGTGTTCACTGGTGAGCTAGCGACAAAGAAGGTCAAGGATGCACAGCAGCTGCCTGGTTCGTTGTATTGGAAGGGGCGCTGGAGTAATGGCCCGACAGCCGTTGAGGAATTAGCCCGGGCTATGAAGGTGCCGTTGACGGATTACGCCATTGGCGGCGCCAAGAGTGGTAATGGCAATTATTACGCCTGGATGGAACCGTCTCGCGATACGGGTGCGCTTGGTCAGATCGCAGATCACCTTAAAGCCTCGACTAACCATAAAGCCGATCCGAATGCGCTCTATTTTATCTTCATATCGGCAAACGACTTTTTCGAATGGGCTGATTTCTCTCACCCTGAGTCGGTTGTCGTGCTTGGGCACTCCAGCGTGAAAAACATCCAAAGGGCAACGGAAACGTTGATCGCTGCGGGTGCTAAGCACCTGATGGTTGTGGGGACGACAGATCTTAGCCACGTACCCGCTGTGGTGCAGGGCAATCAAGTCAAGAATGCTACTGAGTTCCAGCAGGTACTCGAGAAGCAACTGCCTGTCGTGTTGGCAGGCCTGGCTAAATCACACCAGGTCACTATCAGTTACTTTGATCACTTGGCGTTCAGCAACAAGCTGCGCGCGGGCGCGGATGCTGTTGGGGTGAGGGATTTGGATGCGCCGTGTCAGGTCACTTATCCGGATGTTAAACCCGTGTGCGAAAACCCGGATGCCCATTACTACTGGGATGAATGGCATCCAACCCGAACAGTTCACTCACAGGCGGCCAAGGCGATGCTCGCTACGCTGAAGAATGGGCACTGACAGTGGTAGGCGAGGCTCAACGAGGCATTGCCGATCGACTCAATGACTACGGGCTTGGTTTGGCATGAAGTGGTGGCGCTTGTAGCCACAAATCCCAGAGAGCCTAGGGATGAAGCCTTCACATGGCGAGACACCTATAGCTGATGTCACTCTACGGATTCAGAGTGGATGGCTGAAGGCTCAAGAAAGCCTATTTATTTAGGGTATAACTTGACGCAAATCGGTAGTTTGCCTTTCTGGACTACTGTTGTCCTTTTACATTGACGCTTTGTGGCAGGCGTCTGGGCATGCGAGCTCTTCTGGATTCAAGAAGGGAGTCAGTAGCGATGCTGCGCTTGCTCGGGTCGTTGCAAGGAGAAACGTAGGGTTCTTATTAAGATTTAGTTTGGCTGCAAAAAAATACCCATCCAGCAGCTCCGTTAAAGTGCTTGCTATATCATTTAAGAGGGGGGCAGCTAAGTATTTAATGTCGAACTCGCTTGTCAGGCTTTTTACGATAATGCTATTTTGTATGTCTAGGAGTCTTTGGATTTCGGTTCTTTGCGACTTGTTTAAGTTTGATGATTCCCGAATGGCTAGCGCGATGCCGAGCTTGCCATTCGAGGAGTGGATGATAAAACCTTGGGTAACTGCGTCCAGCAGTGATGACCCGTTTTGCATTGAGCAGGAAATCTCTTTTTTTATTAAATGGATCCTTTGCTCAAGGCTTTCTTCCGTAAGTGTGAATAGCAGTTCTTGTTTGCTGTCTATATAGTTGTAGATTGCGCCTGGGCTAAGTTTTATCTTTTTTGCAAGGTCTCTCAAGCTTACTGCGTGATAGCCAATAGACGAAAAAAGGTCGGCTGCAGCTGTTTTCAATGCGTTCAGTTTTATGTTGGCTTGTTCTTCGTTAGTAAAGTTCATAGAGAAATATGCCGCTCAGTGTGGCTTGGCTAAGGGGGCGATGGCGTAAAGAATTTTACATGATCAAAATAGAGTGTTCTTGCTGGTTGTGTTAGGTGGTGAGTTGCTATTTTTTATTTTGCATGAGGTTCGCTTGATTTTAGTTTTGGTGCCTTAAATTAAGCTGTATGCGTCGGTTCAAGCTCTATCTTTAAAGTGTAAGGCGGTTGGCGGCTGGTTTTTTGTCAAGGTTTGCAGGTGATTGATGTTTGTGCATTGAACCACCTGCTTGATTGTTCTAGGGTTGTTGGCTGATGTGTATAACCCCGTTACATATGGCTTTTGGCACTAGAAGCTTGTCGCGTTTTTCGGGCGTACTGAGTGTAAATTCAAAGCGCGACACTTAACTCTGGCACTGCGTCAAATAAATCGGCGACTAAGCCGTAATCGGCCACCTGGAAGATCGGCGCTTCTTCGTCCTTGTTGATCGCCACGATCACTTTGGAGTCTTTCATGCCGGCCAGGTGCTGGATCGCACCGGAGATACCAACGGCGATGTACAGCTGTGGAGCAACGATCTTGCCGGTCTGACCGACCTGCATGTCGTTCGGTACGAAACCTGCGTCGACCGCGGCGCGGGAAGCGCCTACGGCAGCGCCTACGGCAGCGCCCAGCTTGTCGGCCAGGGCGTACAGGTGTTTGAAGTTGTCGCCGTTCTGCATGCCGCGGCCACCGGAAACGACGATCTTGGCAGCGGTCAGTTCCGGACGATCGGATTTGGCCAGTTCTTCGCCAACGAAGCTGGAGATACTAGCGTCGTGAGCAGCACCAACGGCTTCAACGGCAGCCGAACCACCTTCAGCTGCAACCGGGTCGAAACCGGTGGCACGCACGGTGATCACTTTGACTGCACCGTTCGACTGAACGGTAGCGATGACGTTACCGGCGTATATCGGACGCTTGAAGGTGTCAGCGCTTTCTACCGAGATGATCTCGGAGATCTGGTCAACGTCCAGTGCCGCGGCAACGCGCGGCAGGATGTTTTTGCCGTTGGAAGTGGCGGCAGCCAGGATGTGGCTGTAGCCCTTGCCCAGCTCTGCAACCAGAGGAGCAACGTTTTCCGGCAACTGGTGAGCGTAGGCGGCGTTATCAGCCACCAGCACTTTAGCCACGCCAGCGACTTTCGCAGCGGCTTCAGCCACGGCGCCAGCGCCCTGACCTGCAACCAGAACGTGGATGTCGCCACCGATTTTGGCGGCGGCAGCAACGGTGTTCAGCGTGGCCGGGGCCAGCACTTTGTTGTCGTGTTCCGCTATAACCAAGATAGTCATTTAAGGCTCCTTAACTCAAAGCACCTTCGCTTCGTTTTTCAGTTTCTCGACCAGTTCAGCCACCGACTTGACCTTGATACCCGCGCTGCGTGCAGCAGGTGCTTCGACTTTCAAGGTTGTGTTGGTGGAGGCGGTGGAAACGCCCAAAGCGTCCGGAGTCAGCACTTCGAGAGGCTTCTTCTTGGCTTTCATGATGTTTGGCAGGGACGCGTAGCGCGGCTCGTTCAAACGCAGGTCGGTGGTGACGATGGCTGGTAGGTTCAACGAGACGGTCTGCAGACCGCCGTCGATTTCGCGGGTGACATTAACCTTGTCGCCAACCACTTCAACCTTGGAGGCGAAGGTGCCCTGAGCATAACCGCTCAAGGCAGCGAGCATCTGGCCGGTCTGGTTGTTGTCGCTGTCGATGGCTTGTTTGCCAAGAATCACCAGATGAGGTTGCTCCTTGTCGACAACTGCTTTGAGCAGCTTGGCTACGGCCAGGGAAGTCAGGTCTTCGGCGGACTCGACGAGGATGGCGCGGTCGGCGCCCAGTGCCAGGGCAGTGCGCAGTTGTTCCTGGGCAGTGCTCGGGCCGATGGTGACGACGACGATTTCAGTGGCAACGCCGTTTTCCTTCAGGCGTACGGCTTCTTCCACGGCGATTTCGCAGAAGGGGTTCATGGACATCTTGACGTTGGCGAGATCGACGCCGGAGCTGTCCGCTTTGACGCGAACCTTGACGTTGTAATCGACCACGCGCTTTACGCAAACTAGAGTCTTCATAGAGTTTCCCTGTTGGCTGGGTTCACCATCCCAGCGCTCTTGATTAACCATCAACAAATTGTTCAATCACACCCTGAGCGGTCAGCTCGGCCAGGCGCGCTTCATTCATTCCCAGCGCAGCTTTAAGCACCCTGTTGGTATGCTCACCGAGACGCGGAGCTGGGCTAAGGTGCTGTACGGGGGTGTGAGAAAGTTTGATAGGGCTTCCTACCATCTGGAATCCTGGGTTCTGCTTGTGTGGCAAGTTGATCAGCATGTTACGAGCCAGCACTTGTGGTTCGTTAAGAGCCCGGCCGATATCGTTGATGACTCCAACAGGCACCTTCACGGCGTGAATACGTGAAACCCAGTTGTCGGCTGTGTCTGTGAGAAAGTGATTTGCCAAGATTTGGACGATCGCTTCTCTGTTGCGTACACGGTCAGCATTCTTGGTGAACTTGGGGTCGCTGGGTAACTCAGGTTTGCCGATGGCATTGCAGAGTGCGACAAACTGAGAGTCGTTGCCGCAGGCAATGATGAAGTCCATGTCGTTGGCGGTGAATACCTGATACGGCACGATGTTCACATGAGCATTGCCCTGGCGGCCCGGCGACTCAGAGGTGCTTAGGTAGTTTTGGCTCTGGTTCCCCAATGCAGCCACCTGAACGTCCAGGAGCGCCATGTCGCAATGCTGGCCGCGGCCAGTGCTTTGACGAGATATCAGCGCCGCCTGGATCGCAATTGTTGAATAGAGCCCAGTCATGACATCGGCGACGGCGACACCAACCTTTTGAGGGCCTGCGCCAGGAACTCCGTCCTTCTCGCCGGTGATACTCATCAGCCCGCCCATACCTTGGATGATGAAGTCATAACCTGGCTCCTCGGCGCGGGGGCCTGTGTGGCCGAAGCCCGTGATAGAGCAATACACGAGCTGCGGATTGATTTCCGAAAGACTCTTGTAGTCCAGGCCGTATTTTTCCAGGGAGCCTGCCTTGTAGTTTTCGATGAGCACATCGCATTCCGTCGCCAGGGCACGAACAATTTCCTGGCCTTCTTCAGTCGCGATGTTGACCGCCACGGACAGCTTGTTGCGGTTCGTTGATTGATAATACGAAGCTTCCGAACTGTCTGATCCGTCCTCTTTCTTCATAAATGGAGGCCCCCAAGCGCGGGTATCATCTCCCACACTTGGACGCTCGATTTTGATGACCTCTGCGCCAAGGTCTGCAAGTATCTGCCCGCACCAAGGGCCAGCCAGTACGCGACTCAGATCAAGTACACGGTAACCTTTCAATGCACCCATTTCGTGAACCCTCCAGCTTTAATTACAGACACTCAATAACCAACGCCAAGCCTTGGCCAACACCAATGCAAAGGCTAATAACTGCGTAGCGTTTTTTGGAGCGCTGCAGCTCTCTAGCTACAGTGAGTGTCAATCGAGCACCCGAGGCACCCAGTGGATGGCCGACTGCGATCGCACCTCCGTTAGGGTTTACACGTGGATCGTCAAAGGCAACGTCCAGTCCCTTCAGGCAGCCCAAGACTTGAGAGGCGAACGCCTCATTGATCTCGATGATGTCCATTTCGTCCAAGGTAAGGCCGGCGCGTTGTACTGCTTTCTTGATCGCTTCAACGGGCCCTACACCCATGATGCGTGGAGCGACACCAACCGCGGCCGCAGAAAGGAGGCGAGCGATGGGTTTTAGTCCGTGGCGTTGTCCGGCTTCGGCCGAGCCGATCAGCAGCGCAACTGCACCATCATTTACTCCAGACGCATTACCGGCAGTCACCACTCCATTTGGAGAAAGCGGATTGAGTTTGGTCAACGCGGCTAGGTCGGAGCTCGGACGGGGATGCTCGTCGCGGTCAACGATTTGAGGAGGAGTCTTGCGGCCAGTGGGCACCGACACGGGCACAATCTCATCATCAAAGAAGCCAGCCAGGCGAGCTGCTTCATACCGCGCTTGAGATGCGGCAGCAAAACTGTCGGCGTCCTCCCGAGTAATTCCATAGTCAGCAGCGACGTTGTCGCCGGTCTGCGGCATCGTATCGTTGCCAAAGGCCTCAACAATTTTTGGATTGGGGAAGCGTGCTCCGATAGTGCTGTCAAACACTGAGAAGTCACGGCTGTATGCGGCCTCTGCCTTCGCCATTACGAACGGGGCTCGTGACATGCTCTCCACGCCACCCGCGATAATCAGATCACCCTCGTCGCAGCTCACCGCACGAGCAGCATCAATAACTGCCGCCAACCCGCTGGCACAGAGACGATTTACAGTTTGGCCGGGAACGGTGACAGGCAAACCAGCCAGTAGCGCTGAGTGCCGCGCGATATTTCGGCTGTCCTCGCCGGCTTGGTTGGTGTTGCCTAGGATCACATCCTCGATAGCATCACCAGGTACATCGAGTCGATTCAGCAATTCACGAATAACGTGGGCGGCCAAATCGTCGGGACGAACTTTAGCCAGCGAACCGCCGTGTCGGCCGAAAGGAGTGCGGACGCCGCCATACAAATACGCGTTAAGCATGGGTCATTTCCAACCTGGATTTATGGTTAAGAACATCACACCGAAGCAGGTTCGGTATGTCGAAGGGAAAGGCCGAGATCAGCACGGCGACGCAACCAAGCGCTCGGGCGGTACCGTGGGTCTCCTGTGAGTTGGGTGATGCGTTCGAGTATCGTGAGGATGCGCTTAGGCCCCAGTGCATCTCCCCAGACAAGAGGGCCTTGCGGATAGCCCAGGCCCCGACGAACACCCTCATCGAGATCATCAGCCGATGAGATTCGTTGCTGAACAATATCGCTGGCGACGTTTACCACTAGGGCCATTACGCGCTGAGCGACGAATCCGACGCTGTCATTGATCAGCGTGACGCCCGTTCCGTCGCTGGCTAGCAGAGCATGAGCTGCCTCGCGTATCTCCTTCGATGTCGCGGGTGTCTGGATAAGGCAGCGATGGCGTTGAGGATCTATGAGCAAGTCGATGCAAACTGTCCGAGCGGGATTGGTGTTGAACTGAATGGATGCAGCGGTAGCATCGAGGCCGTATGGGGCAAGTAGGCATAGTGCTTCTGGGGATGGTGACGGTGTTTGCTCTACGTGAGCCCCCAGCTTTACCAGCAGACGAGTGAGCTCCACTCGATCGACTTCATTCTCTGCGCCTACCCATACCGATGGAATCGATGTTGCAGATGGAACTGGTTGGGCTTCGGGCGGATTAACCCTCTTGCCAGCCTGGTACGTATAAAATCCACGCCCTACCTTGCGTCCTACGAAGCCGGCTTCCAGCATCTGACGGGTCAGATGCGAAGGGCGATAGCGGGGGTCTTGATAAAACTGGTTATAGATCGATTCGATAACCGGATGTGAAACGTCCAGCGCGGTCAGGTCGAACAATTCCATTGGGCCCATTCTGAAGCCCATTCCCTCACGGAGAATTCGGTCGATATCTTCCGGCTTAGCTATCTCTTCCTTCATCATCTGCAGCGCCTCGGTACTGTAGGCGCGGCCTGCATGGTTGATGATGAAGCCAGGGGTGTCCTTTGCACGAATGCCCAGATGCCCCATGTGAGCGGCGAGTGACTGCAGTCGATCACCAGTGTTTGGATCGGTGGCTAGCCCATCGATCACTTCCACTACCTTCATCAAAGGCACTGGGTTGAAGAAATGAAAGCCGGCGACGCGCTCTGGATGCTTGAGTCCACGGGCGATGCTGGTGACAGACAACGAAGAGGTGTTGGTAGCCAGAATGCAACTTTCGCTGACCACTCCCTCGAGCTCCGAGAGCAACGCCTGTTTGGCGTCCAGGCGCTCGATAATCGCCTCTACAATCAAATCACTGCGGTGTAGAGCATTCAGGGAGTCTGCAATGTGGAGGTGATCAAGAGCTACGCGTACGTCGAGCTCTGAAATCTTACCTTTTTCAGAAAGCGTTCTTAGGGTGTGTGCCAAGCCATTTTTAGCCGCTTCCGCTGCACCTTCGCGAGCATCGAACAGGTGCACCTCAATACCGGCCTGGATCGCTATTTGGGCTATGCCTGCGCCCATGACGCCTGCACCGACAATACCTATCCTCTCAATACCATGAGTCATCACTTTTACTCCCCTTTAAATGATGCTGCGCGTTTTTCAAGGAAGGCCGCTGCGCCTTCCTTCTGATCTTGTGAGTCGAACAAAAGCTGAAAGGCCTTACGTTCAATCACGAGCGCAGCTTCGAGTGGAAGATCTGCGCCAGCGAGAATTACTTCTTTGATTTGCGCGACAGCGAGGGGAGGGAGAGAAGCAATTTCTGCAGCAATTTCATGGGCACGAAGAAGCGTCTGGTCGTCACTGACGACCTCGCTGACTAAGCCGATTTTCAGGGCTTCCGGTGCCGTGACCAAGCAACCCGTCAATGCGATACGCATTGCTTGGAATTTGCCCACCGCTCTGATTAGGCGTTGCGTACCGCCTGCTCCAGGCATGAGGCCCAACTTGACCTCTGGCTGACCGAATCGCGCGGATTCGCCGGCAATAATCAGATCGCAATGCATTGCGAGCTCGCATCCGCCGCCTAAGGCAAACCCGTTAACGGCTGCGATGATTGGCTTGGGACAACAGGTGATGGCACCCCAGAGCAACTCGGTGTGCCGCAAGTACATCTCGATGGGGCGCGCTTGTGCAAACTCTCGAATGTCTGCCCCGGCAACAAAGCATTGCTCCCCCCCGGTGAGAACGATCGCACGCACCCGGGAGTCTTCCGCAAGTGCTCGGAAGTGCTGCGCAAGCAACTGCCGTACAGATGTGTTCAGAGCATTTCGTGCGTCTGGGCGGCTGATCCGCACTGTCGCGACGCCGTTGTCCAGAATTTGAACGTGGACTTCATCGGTGGCGTGGGTAGTCATGCGACCTCCTGTTAATCAATTTCGTCAGGCGAAATATGATTTCGTAATTTGTTAAAATCATAGAGCTGCCGTGTGGCTCGTGTAAACAGTCATTTTTTAAGACGAGACTTAGACCAGCAAATACAAGGGTTTTATGCGGTTTTTCGTGAGCGTTGTTATTTGGCGATGCAATCTGATATAGTTTCGTCAGGCGAAATACGATTTTATTTTCTTGATTTTTTCAAAAAAGGAAACCTAACATGCACCCCAAGGTGACGGAAGGTGATGAAGGCGGAATTGATGTCCACCAAAGTGATTTGGACATTTTGGAGAAGGGTGGTCTCGCTCCTGGTTTTTCTGGAACGGAGGAGGAGGGCGGGGGGCAGTTTGTAACTGCCTTGGCACGGGGCCTGGAGTTACTACGGTGCTTCACACCGAAGGAAAATGTACTGGGCAACCAGGAGCTGGCTAAAAAGACAGGTTTGCCTAAACCAACGGTCACGCGCTTGACCAATACATTGATGCGCCTGGGCTACCTCAGACGCGAGGTGCATTCAGGAAAGTATCAGTTGGACGTGGGTGTACTGGGTTTTGGGTACGGCTTGCTCTCAAATTTATCGATTCGGGCAGCTGCACACCCTTTGATGGAGCAGTTGGCCAACCACGCCAAAGCCGCAGTGGCTATGGCCGCGAGAGACAGGCTGCAGATGGTTTACCTGGACGTTGTTCAGGGGCAAGGAAACATGACGATGCGTCGCCAGATTGGTAGCTATCTGCCGTTGGCACAGAGCTCCGTTGGACGAGCTTGCTTAGCCGCGATGCCCGAAAATGAAAGGGAGTTTTTGCTTGATCACATCCGCCAGCGGGAGGGGGAGAATTGGGCAAGTTTGCGTAAGGGATTGGAGCGAGCCTTCAGAGATTACGCCGACTACGGGTATTGCTTGTCCATTGGCGAGTGGCATCGAGACGTTAACTCAGTCGCTGTGCCTTTAGTGCATCCGCAGTTCGGATTGCTGGCATTCAACTGCGGCGGGCCTAGCTTCCAGCTGTCTCGAGAAAAGCTTGAGGATGATATCGGGCCTCGCCTGATCAACATGGTTAACAATATCGGCGCCGCCGCTCCGTAGTGATGCGTGTCGCGGCAGTGCGCCTGGTCAGCCCGAATTGGGCAATGAGGAGTGCATATGATCCGCGACCCAGAAACGCTCACCCTTTTGTTGGACTCGATCCGCCAGTTTGTCGATCAGGAGTTGATCCCCCGTGAAAACGAGGTGGCGGAAACAGATGCCATTCCAGAAGACATCGTCCAGCAAATGAGAGATATGGGGCTGTTTGGTTTAACCATCCCTGAGGAATACGGTGGTCTCGGCGTTACCATGGAGGAGGAGGTCAATATCGCCTTCGAGCTTGGCCGCACGTCACCTGCATTTCGCTCCTACATCGGTACCAATAATGGTATCGGCTCCATCGGTATCCTCATTGATGGCACCGCTGAGCAAAAAGCACATTTCTTGCCCAAGCTGGCCAGCGGTGAACTGCTCAGCTCCTTCTGCCTGACCGAGCCGGATGCTGGATCTGATGCGGCGTCCCTGAAGACCACAGCCGTTCGTGATGGTGACAGCTATATCCTGAACGGTACCAAGCGCTTCATTACCAACGCTCCCGAAGCTGGCATTTTCACCGTCATGGCTCGCACCAACCCAGAGATCAAAGGTGCGGGCGGAATCAGTGCATTCGTAGTTGAGCGTGGTACTCCTGGTTTGACGCTCGGGAAACCCGATCACAAGATGGGGCAAAAGGGGGCTCATACCTGCGACGTAATTTTTGACAACGTGCGGGTACCCGCTACTCAGCTGATCGGTGGGGTAGAAGGTGTAGGCTTCAAGACGGCTATGAAGGTTCTAGACAAGGGGCGCCTCCACATTGCAGCGTTGAGTGTAGGTGCAGCTGATCGCATGCTTAATGACACATTGCGCTACGCCACCGAACGTAAGCAGTTTGGCAAGCCGATTGCTGAATTCCAATTGATCCAGGCGATGCTCGCGGACAGCAAAGCTGAAATCTATGCGGCCCGATGCATGGTTCTGGATGCAGCCCGTAGACGCGATGAGGGTCAAAACGTCAGTACAGAAGCGTCGTGCTCAAAGATGTTCGCTACGGAAATGTGTGGCCGCGTCGCTGATCGTTGCGTACAAATCCATGGAGGAGCGGGCTACGTCAGCGAGTACTCGATTGAGCGATTCTACCGAGATGTTCGCTTGTTCCGGATCTATGAGGGTACTACCCAAATTCAACAGGTCGTCATCGCACGAAACATGATTAAGGAATTTCAAGCGTAATCTGAAAATGTGCCGCGTTTGCCAAATTTCAGGCGCGACACAGCATCACTATGAAGTGTTTATAGGGGACGCTACGTTAGAAACGTAGAGTCCCCTTTTTCGTTTCTGGACGGATTGGCTGAAGACTCGTATCTGGTCTCATTTGTTGAATCGGGACACCGACACTCTAAGGGAGATAGGAGCACCCGGGATGTATGAATCTGCATTCGACTTGAGCAGTCATTTGCATCCGATATGACCAGCACACGTCGCGGCCATAACTGTCAGAGAACGACCTAATCCAGCCGGCCAGCACCGGCAGAAGCTGGCTGATTTCTGCCTCTGGTTAGGGGGAGCAGTCGACCCATAACTGCCGGTCAGCACAGGCAGTACATGGCAAAAACCGGACGTTTATCTGCCCAGCGATCGGAAAGCAGCCAGTGATAGCTCCTGTTGTACCGGCTAGAATGCTCCACCCACGTCTTCACTAACCAAGTACGAGGTCGAGGTAGCCCCTAAAGATATGCTGCAAAAAAGCTTGCTGGGAAAACACACCGGCTGCGATCTGACTCCATTCTCCTTTGTTCGCTTTTTGGGTGGCCAAACCTTACTCGGCGAGGAAATTGAGCTTTTTTCCAATCATCCATGCACCACCACATCTATAAAGTATCTGCGCTAAGTGATATTATTTTGATACTGCATCAACCTGGTTTTCGTCCCGGATTATGCTTATCTGAAAAAATAATTAAGACATAGATTACGGAAAAACATGGATATCTTAGAAGAAAATAATAAAACACTGGACGGTAATGAAAAGTTAGTTCCAATAAAGCCTAAGGAGATAGGTCAGGTTGATTCAGTGAAGTCTAAAAACAACCCAATCAACAACGAGAGCAGTCAATCTAGCACGCATATTAAACCGTATGACTTTAAGCCCGGCACAAATGACAATGCGCATGAACAAATCGAAAAAATCTATTCGAAATCTTTAAGTTCCGTAGTCTATAGAACAGACCGTGCTATACGAATTGATATTGATGACGAGCATAAGGATGCACTCGAAATTGGCAATCGGCACTATCGCCTTAGCATCAATTTGGCTCGCATCTATTCGTTACTTCCTGAAGACCTCTCAAGCACAGAGTCGATTAATAGACTTGTGGCTCGCGCCATAACTGCCAACGCAGCCGGTCTCCCTGATGATGCAAAACAAATACTTGCCCAAGCCGAAGATCGCCTGGTGAAATTGAAAACGATCCAAGGGCGCCTTCAATACACACTGAGTGCACTGACCCTGGTGTTGTTCGTATTTTTGATCTCTTTATGCAATGGACTAACCACTGCCCCAATATTATTCAATATTGTCTTGCTCGGAAGTCTCGGCGGCGTACTCTCGATCGCTCTAGGCTTTTCTTCTCTAGAGATCGACTTAGACGCCAGCGGAAAAGTCAACTGCTTGATTGGCTGCTCCCGAATACTGATTGCAATTGCCGCTTCAATTTTCTCTTATTTTGCGATTCAGACAGATGTGGCTTTTTCTTTTGTGGCCAAGGCTCCGAATAACTCAGGATTCTACATGATCGCCATGGTAGCTGGGTTTGCTGAAATGCTAGTTCCTAACATCATGAGCAACCTGATGAAGGAGGGAGGAGATAAAAAACAAAACTCGCCTGATCCTGCCTAACGGGAGCTTTCTTATAGTTAAACACTCCGTTCAACCCATGTCTCTAAGCGGGAAGCGATTACTCCCAAAAGAACGACGTGCTAGCAGCATTTTTGCGGTAGACCAGATTGGATCGATACTGCCCGTCACGACAGGCAGAAATCGATCTAACACTGTGAGCTTAACGGATTTAGAAACTCGGGGGGGGGGGATTGAGCTTTCTGAATTAATCACTCACCCAAATTAGACTATTTTTCTCTCTCACATCTTACTGATTATTCACCTCATGTGATCAAGATCAGAACCGGGTATTTGTAAGCTACAGCATTCCGCTTCTCTGAGGACGCAGCATAACCGTATCTCGTAACTGACCGCTTGTGGCCGTTCTCTGCCGGTCATTGTTACAAAGCCTACTGGTCAAATTGAATGCAAGCGGGTGGTCAAGTGGGGTGCAATTTCGCAAGGAGCGATCGCTACATCTCACGGGGATGTTTTGCAGTGCTTCGGCACGTAAAGACCCTGGCTAGGGAATTTACGTGCTTTGGTTTGAGCGCCTGGTTACCTAAGGTGCCGCCTTGCGAAAAGGCAAAGCGAGCACCATTCAAGAGTGCCTTCAATCATCCGCAGGAAGTGCGTAGGCGATGACATAGTCTCCTCGATCGGGAGAGTTACGTGAACCACCCGCGGAGATCACCACAAACTGTCGATTGGACTTGGGTGAAACGTAGGTCATCGGGGTCGCCTGTGCGCCAACTGGAAGACGCCCCTTCCAGAGTTCCTTACCCGTTTTGATGTCCATGGCTCTCAAGAAGTAATCTTGGGTCGCAGCATAGAAGACCAGGCCGGAAGCCGTATTCACAGCTCCTCCCAATGTGGGCATTCCCAAAGGGATGGGGAGGTGGGCCTTGACGTCGTTGACCACAGTATCTGCAATCGTGCCGGCCGGGCGTTGCCACACCAGTTTTTGGGTCTTCAGGTCAACCATGGAGAAGGTTCCCCATGGCGGCTCGTTGCAAGGAATTCCCAGCGGAGAATTCAGCGCAGAATGGTCGACAACATAGGGCGTTCCCTCCATTGGATAGATGCTGCCAACACCATGCCCGGGTTCCAGGTGGGATGGGTCTACCTGTTCGCGACTGATCAATTTCACGATCTGTGGCATACGGATGTCGTTGACGAAAAGATAGCCTTTCTCTTCATTGATGGAAGCACTGCCCCAGTTCATGCCGCCGTAGTAGCCTGGGTACAACAAGCTTGCGCTTGTTGTCGGCGCTGTGAACTCACCTTCGTAACGCAATTTACGGAATGCTATTCGACAGGCCAGTTGATCGAAGAAGGTAGCGCCCCACATGCGCTCTTCACTCAACGATTGGTTACCAATTGACGGCATTCCAGTGGAGTAGGGCTGGGTCTTGCTCACCCAGTCACCCTGTTGGTGCTCCTGGGGGACAGGCAGCTCCTGGACTTGGGTCAGTGGCTTGCCGTTTCGACGATCCAATACGAAGATTTGTCCCCGCTTTGTCAGCTGTACCAACGCAGGGGTCTTCCCGCCGGCGCCATCAGGTAGGTCGTATAAGGCTGGCTGCGACGGGACGTCATAGTCCCAAAGATCATGATGAGCAGTTTGGAACTTCCAGCGGACACGCCCGGTCGCCAGTTCTAGGGCCACTACAGCCGACGAAAACTCTTCAGCGGCTGGCGTGCGATGAGCACCCCAAAAGTCTGGTTCCTGGTTACCGGTGGGCACGTAAATCAGCCCAAGCGTTTCGTCAAACGAAGGGGTCGACCAGACATTCGGAGTACCGCGTGTGTAGGTCTCGCCCTCAGGTGGAAGCTTGGTGATCTCAGGATTACCCAAGTCCCATGCCCATACCAATTGCCCATTGTTGGCGTTAAAGGCACGAAGTACCCCAGAAGGTTCGTCTACAGCACGACCATCAAACACCCAGCCACCCACAATGATTAGATCCTGGACAACTGTAGGCGTCGAGGTGGGGAAGTAGTAAGCCTTCTTGATCTCACCCATGCCGATCTTGAGATCTACTGTTCCACCCGCTCCAAAGTCTTCACATGGCTTTCCAGTATCGGCGTCGACCTGCATGAGACGAGCATCAATAGTGGTCAGCACGACTCTGCGCGTACAGCGTGCATCTGCGCGCGCTGTGACGTTGCTGGGAGCCTTGGAGTTGGAAACTGCCGAAGGGGAGGGTGCGGTGAAGGGGTTGGCCACTGCCGCAGCATCGTAGTACGCGACACCGCGGCACCGGTTCCAGGTCTGAGTATCTGCAGGCTTTGGATCGAAACTCCATTTTTCTTTACCCGTGTCCGCATCCAATGCGAAGACTTTGTTCATTGGAGTGCATAGAAATAAAGTATCGCCGACCTGGATAGGCGTGTTCTGGTTCTCCGAAAACTTGTTGGCAGGATCGCCAGTTTGAAATGTCCAAGCTACTTTCAGTTCGTCTACGTTTTCACGGTTGATCTGGGTGGCTGGGGCAAAGCGCGTGCCTCGTGGCGTACGGCCATAGTATTGCCATGGCTCCCCCGGTTTGGGCTCAGCCGAAGTTGCCACTGGATCATCCGAGGTGTCGGTGGCCTCAACGGTTCCGTGGGGAGTGAACAGACTGTAGCCGCCCCAGGTGAGGCCGAGAGCGAAGACACCAGCCAAGATTCGACTGGTTACGATCTGTCTGCCATGGCTAACCAAAGGATGCGCCAGCGCCGCCAGCAAACCGATAACCATGAAGGGCGCCAGTCGAGGCACCAGTGGCCAAAACTGCAAGCCTGTTTCCCACAACGACCAAATGACTGTCGCCAGGAATACGAAGGCAAGAAGGTACGAGGCCGATGAGCTGCGACGCAGGTACAGAGCGGCTGATGTACACATGCCAACCCCAGCCAGCAAGTAGTACCAGGATCCCCCAAGGCTGATCAGGCGAATGCCTCCTAAAGCGAGTGCAAGACCGCTTAACCCGAGAAGCACGGTAAAGATCGCGAGCGCCAAATAGCGCCACGTAAGCCAAGATGGTGGGGCTTCAGAATTGTTCATAACAGTCCTTTTTCCTTGGTAATCCTCAGGCATGCGGGATCGCTAGCCTGAGGGGCATTCATTCGAGAGATAGGAGTTATTTAGCGGTCACGTCAGAATGAGGCCTGAATCTTCAAACCTGCGACCAAGGCGTTATCGACCTCATATACGCCGCCTGGGTGACGGACATATTGGAGGTTTGGGCGAATGGTCACCCAGTCGGTAAGGTGAACACCGTAGTACAACTCCATGTTGTACTCAGTACGTTGGATGGGCACGAAATTGGGGTCATCGTAACCGGCGATGCCGCTTACCGTGTTGAGTTGATTCTGTCGTTTGGAAACATCATCGTTTACATGGATCCTCGCAAAACCGAGCCCGATGTCGTCCTCAGGCCGGACATTGAAAGGGCCTTTATATACGACACCTATCTGCTGATAACTGTCGATGGGACTGGTCGCTTTATCAGGGAAGGTCAGGCTGGCAAAGATGGAGAGGCCACGGGTGGGATCGCCGTTGTGATGGGTCAGTTGTTGTTGAGCTATTACCCACCAGCCATGCTTGCTGCCGCGTGATTTGAAGGCTTGTCCGGTCAGCCCCTGAGGGTTTCCATTCGTATCCTCGTACACATCATTCGCACTCGCAGAGCTGTAGTAATACCCCAGACGATACTCACCAGCGAGCTTCTCGCTACCAAGGTTTGGACTCCATACTGCCTCTACTGGCAGTAGCATCCCTTGAGATCCACTACCGCTTAGCTTGAAGCCGTTTCCGGTCTCCAGGTAAGAGGGGTTTTGCTCGAAGGCACCAACCTGAAGCGCCAGATCATTTTGCATGTTGTATTTAAGTCGCAGGCCCCACTGACTCACCGGCCAGCTGTACCAGATATCTCCAACAACGTTACCAATTGGCGAACTACAGAATGAAAGGCTCTGGAAGTCACAAGGAAAGCTGTTGAAGTCTTCCTGGATCCCCATGCGTCCAATTTTCACATCCAGGGCGCTATCAAAAAACTTCTGGCGATACCACATCTGAGTGAGCCGCCAAGTTTGACCACGCCCCCAAACCTCCTGCACCGAACTGAGCTGACCAGTGCGGGGATCACTAACGCGATCATTAGACAAGTTGTTACCGTTTCGCTCGGTAATGGTCAGTTTGAAGTCAGCAGCATTCCAGCCGAAGATCTTCTGCAAATCCAGGTGCGTGCCCAACGCCCATTGGGCGGTGTAACGTGCCGTACTGTCGTGGTTGTAGCCACCATGCAGATTGGTTGCACCCTCACCGGTGTAATCAAGAGTGAAGTCGTACCCTTTGTCGAGGAGCTGACTTCTCGTACCACCCCAGTCCCCCGTTGCCCATGGGGATGCAGTAGCCGAGTTGATGATGCATGCAAAAATTCCCATGCCGAAAGGCAGTTGCCATTTCATGTTCATGTCGGTGAGTCCTTATTTTTATGATTTTCACGACACAGCGCTCTCCGTCCGGACAGCTGCCACACTGCAGCTCGGTTGCATTTGGAGAGGTCATTTGAATTTTGTATCTGAGGCAGTTGTTTCATCTGGCCGTGTAGCCAGATGAGGCATGCGCTCTAGCGGTTCGGACGTCTAAATGCCCGCCAGGCAGAGATACTTGATCTCCAGATAGTCCTCGATGCCGTATTTGGAGCCCTCGCGGCCGATACCGGACGCTTTGATACCTCCAAAGGGCGCTGCTTCGGAGCTGATGATTCCGGTGTTGACGCCAACTATTCCGTATTCCAAGTTCTCACTCACACGGAAGGCGCGACTTAGACTCGATGAATAGAAGTAGGCAGCGAGGCCGAATTCCGTATCATTTGCTCGACGGATAACATCAGCGTCTTCGAAGAAGCGGAACACCGGCGCCAGAGGGCCGAATGTTTCTTCTTTCGAAACTCGTGCGCTGTCCGGGACATCTACCAAAACAGTAGGTTTGAAGAAGTTTCCGCCCAGCTGATGCGGGCCTCCTCCTGCTAAGACGCGAGCACCTTTTTCTAGCGCATCGTCGATGTGTTCCTGCACCTTCGCGACCGCGTTGCCGTCGATCATCGGGCCAAGAACAACGCCGTCGCCGAAACCATCACCGATTTTCAAGTCATTCACTGCGGCAGCGAGTTTTCCAACGAAAGCCTCGTAAACCGAGTCGTGGACATACAGTCGATTGGTACAAACGCACGTTTGGCCTGCGTTGCGGAACTTGGAAGCGATAGCACCCTGTACCGCGGCATCCAGGTCGGCATCTTCAAACACGATGAAGGGGGCATTGCCGCCTAGTTCAAGTGACACCTTCTTGATGTCGTACGCGCACTTGGCCATGAGCTCACGACCAATTTCCGTCGAGCCGGTGAACGAAATCTTGCGCACAGTAGAATTACTTGTCAGTTCTTCCGCGATTTCAGCGGCAGCCCCGGTGACGACGGACAAGACGCCACGAGGAATGCCTGCGCGCTCAGCGAGTGCCACTAGCGCAAGCGCCGAGAAGGGTGTTTGAGAAGCAGGCTTGATGACCATAGTGCAGCCAGCAGCCAGCGCCGGGCCGGCTTTGCGTGTGATCATCGCGGAAGGGAAATTCCACGGAGTGATTGCTGCGCAAACGCCAATCGGTTGCTTGAGAACCATGAGTCGGCGATCGGTCTGCCCCGGAATGACGTCGCCGTAGATACGCTTGGCTTCTTCGGCATACCACTCGATATACGACGCACCGAAAACAATCTCGCCCTGAGCTTCAGACAGAGGTTTTCCTTGTTCAAGCGTCATGATGCGAGCTAAATCGATCTGGTTTTCGATGATCAGTTCATACCACCGACGCAGCTTTGCAGAGCGCTCCTTTGCCGAAAGTTCACGCCATGCGGGCAGCGCGCGTTCAGCCGCCTCAACAGCGCGACGCGTTTCATGGCGGCCCATTTTGGGAACATGTCCGATGGTGGCGCTGGTCGATGGGTTAACGACAGTGATCGTGTTGCCACTGTCTGCATGACACCATTCACCATCGATGTAGGCGTGCTCCCGAAACAGTTCCGGATTTTTGAGTTCCACTACTTAATCTCCAATTTTCTACAGGCACAAAAAACCTATCGGATCGGGCGTACTGACCATGCAGGCCAGTACCCTGATGATCTTTGATGGTTAGTGACGGCCTTGCTGTGCGTATTGGTTAGATGTTTTAACGGGTTTGAATTTGAAGCCGCGATAGTCTTCACGCTTCACGGAGTCAAGGATTTCCCTGAAGGCCCCGAGCCCACCCATGTAGAAGTAAACGGAGTTGGGTTTACCCGGGATGTTCGCTCCGAAGATCCAGGAGTCGGTCTTGGCGAACAGCGTCTGGTTGGCAATTTCGCAGCAGGTCTCGCTCCATTCCTGTTCCTTGCCGTCGACTGGTTCCACACACGCCAGCTCGTTTTCTTCCATGAACCCGATTAGGTCTGAAACCCACTCCACTTCCGTTTCGATGGTTGGAGGAAGATTGGTGAAAGGGCCATTTGGGCCGAGAATCATGAACATGTTGGGGAATTTGGTAGTAGACACTGCCAAGTAGCTGGATGGGCCATCCTTCCAATGATCCTTGATGCTCTGGCCATTTCGGCCGCGAATATCGATGCGCTTGTAGTTACCGTCGACTGCATCGAAGCCCGTGGCGAAGATCAGAACGTCCAGCTCATGCTCAACACCATCGGCGGTACGAATGCCCTTGCTGGTGATCTCATCAATAGGGTTGGCTTTGACATCCACCAGCGAGACGTTTTCACGATTGAAGGTTGCGTAGTAACCGCTGTCACACAGCGGACGCTTGGCATAAAGCTCGCTTGGCTGGAGCTTGCGCGCTGTTTCGGGATCCTTGACGATCTCCGCGATTTTGGAGCGAACGAAGTCTTGAGCTGCAATGTTGGCTTGTTCGTCGACAGCAATATCGCCGAATGTCTCAAACATGAAGCGGAACCCGCCACCGATGTCCCAAGCGCTCTGGAAGATATTCTGACGCTCCTCGGCAGAGACGCTCATGGTTGGTACGACGCTTTCTTCGAAGCCCATGGCCAAGCGCGAGTCTCTGACCTGCTTCCAGATAGCATCGTAGTTACGTTTGACGTCATCGATCGTCTCACGGCTCAGCGGGCCATTTCCAACAGGCACGGTGTACTGTGCTGATCGCTGGAAAACAGTCAGGTGCCCGACTACGGGTGCGATTGCGGTGATCACTTGGCAGCCTGTAGAGCCAGTGCCGATGACCCCAACACGCTTGCCTTCAAGAGCTGCATCTTCTGGCCAGTTTGCGGTGTGATACTTCTGCCCTTGGAACTGGTCGAGGCCTTTGATATTAGGGATGTTGGTAGCCGAGAGCAGGCCAAGCGCAGTTACGAGGTACTTGGCGCTGTAGTGATGACCGTCGTCGGTGTTTACCAGCCAGCAGCTGTTTTCCTCATCAAACTCTGCTGAGGAAATAGCAGTCTCGAGCTGGATGTCTTTGCCCAGGTCGTGTCGGTCGACGACATGATTCATGTAGGAGAGAATCTGCGGCTGGGTCAGGTAACGGGTTGTGATGTTCCACTCCTGACATAACTCGCGATCCCATGAGAAGCAGTAGACAAACGACTCGCTATCCGAGAGCGCCCCTGGGTAACGATTCCAGTACCAGGTGCCTCCCACGCCGGCGGCTTTATCGAAAGCTCTCACTTTGAGGCCCAATTCATCGCGCAGCTTTTTCAGCATATAAATCCCGCCGAAGCCTGCGCCGATGATGATCGCATCGTAGTGGATGGTATCGCTTCTAAGGGAGCGTTTTGCGAGAACGGAAGTTGTCATTATTGTCTCCTGATAGGCTGCCTCGATTCCTGCTGCTTTAAATGAGTTGGCAGGAAATTCAGGCAAGCAAATGCCCTTTCTCTCGATTGAGCGACGAGAAAAAATGCGTTTACGAATGAGGGGTTTCAGCGCTCTAGCAAATGATGTTTGCAACCATCATCTGCACGCTGGACTGGCCAGGTTGCTTTACAGAGAGAAACCGCCATCTACAGCGATGGCCTGGCCGGTTACGTGAGGCGCACAAGCGAGGTAAACCGCCAGCTGACCCATGTCTTCGACCGTTTGAGCCTCTCCCTGTGGAAGTAGGGTTGACTGGTGGCGCTCCCAAGATTGCTCTTCAGTCTCACCAGGGTTGCTCCATCGTGCAGACAGGCCTTGCTCACCCCGCCACATGCCGGTGCCGACCACACCGGGGCAGAGAGCATTGACAGTGATACCGTTGCGTGCGACCTCTTTGGCAAACGCATTGGTAAAGCCGATGACGGCGAACTTTGAGGCGCTGTAGTGGGCGAGATCAGGGAAGCCGACTTTGCCCGCGATTGAGGCGATGTTAATGATGCGACCGGCCTGTTGCTCGAGCATTAGGCGAACCTCCGCCTGGCAGCAAAGGAACACACCCCGGGCGTTGATGTTCATGATGCGATCCCAGTCGTGTACTGGTAGCTCGGCAACGCTGCCGATACTAACTACCCCAGCATTGTTCACCGCCACGTCCAGTCGCCCCAATTGGGCCTTAACCTGGGACATCATCGCGGTCACGCTTTCAGGATTACTCACATCGACCTGCAACGAGATCGCGCGGCGGCCGAGGGCTTGAATTTTGGCCGCGGCTTCTTCTGCAATGCCGAGGTCATAATCAGCGACCGCCACATCAGCGCCAGCGTTGGCCAGGCTCAATGCAATACCTTGGCCGATGCCACGACCGGCACCGGTCACCAAAGCGATTTTGCCGGCCAAGGAAAAATCGAGAGAAGTCTTATGGCTCATGTCCTGCCTCTTCTTGTTGTTTGAGATGCGTTCACCGTAAGCGGGACGCTGATAAGAAGAGAGCAAGTCGGATGCCAAGTTCTTGTTTATAGAGTAACTATATGATTTATATATATATTTATTGATTTCATGATTTTTTATAACCAGCGTGTTGAGACATCATGTTTCTAGGAGCCTGAGCGACTCTGCGAAAATTGAGATGTTATGTCTCAGCACTGTGGCTCGGATGGATAAGGCTTGTCGCGCCACGGCTATCAGCTTTTAATGAGAGACACAAAAATTAGAATGTAACCGCGGAGGCCTTCATGCCCTCTAGCTACTCAAAGGCTCATGTTGATCATGTGAGTCGAATTTTGCGTACTGCTGATCGGGCACCTACCTTGCCCGTACCTTTCATCATCGTCGACTCGTGGCGACGATCGATGCAGAACTATCATCTTGATCCCGGTTCTTTGCAGGGGCCGCGCATTCTTGAGTCATTTCAGCTAACGCAACAGCGCCAGCGCGTGGACGAGTTTCTGCGAATTGCCGGCGATGAAATGTCGAGGCTCCACGGCCGGGTCAGTGATGCAGACTATTGCGTCATGTTGACCGACACACAGGGGTGCACCATCGACATGCGGATAGAGTCCAGCATTCGGGGGGAATACCGGCGCTCGGGCATGGATCTCGGAACCTGTTGGTCGGAGAGTGAGGAGGGCACCACTGGAGTGTGCTCGGTACTAATAAATCAGGAACCAGTGACCGTTCACAAGAATGAGCACTTCCGCGCAGCCTTCATTGGCATCACCTGCTCAGCAGCGCCCATTTTTTCACCCTCCGGCGAGCTGATTGCAGTCATTGATGTTTCAGCCATGGGGGCGCCGGATGACCGTCGTAGTCAGCATCTGATCCGTCAGATCGTGATACAAAGTGCCAGAGATATTGAAAATGCATTTTTCATGTACAGCACCCAGGATCTTTGGGTGCTGAGGGGGCATGCCCTTGCCGGGTATGTCGATAGCCAGCCCGAATTTCTATTTGCCTGGGACAATGATGGTGTTCTTCGAGCACTCAACCCCGCGGCTAAACGCTTTCTCATTCGGCTGCATGGAAGGCTTCCACAAACTGTATGTGAAGCCTTCTCATCGGCACGGCTCCCTTCATCGACCGATGATAGCTTGCACCACCTCCCATTACTCGACCTGTACGTCCGGTTAAAAGCGCCACGCCGTCCAATGACTGTGAGTGTGCCAAACCGCCAGGAAATCGATCCGCGTTTAGCCCAGGCGTTGAGCCTTGCAGTTCGAGTTAAGGATCGTGGTCTGCCGGTGCTCATCCACGGTGAAACTGGGGTCGGTAAAGATTACTTTGCTCGCCAGTTGCACGATGCGGGTGCACGAAGAGACAAACCTTTCGTGGCCATCAATTGCGCCGCAATACCTGAGGGGTTGATCGAGAGTGAACTCTTCGGCTACAGCGCGGGTGCGTTCACTGGAGCGTCCAACAAGGGCATGCGTGGTTTGCTGCAGCAGGCTGACGGTGGGACAGTCTTCCTTGATGAGATCGGGGACATGCCGCTTTCACTGCAAACTCGACTGCTCAGAGTGCTGAGTGAAGGTGAAGTCGCGCCACTAGGCTCGGCGCGAAGGGAGTCTGTCGACATTCAGATCATCTGTGCAAGCCACCGCGATCTTTCAAGGCTGGTGGCGGCCGGCACGTTCCGCGAAGACCTTTATTTCCGTTTGAATGGAGCGAGGTTCGACCTTCCACCATTGCGCGAACGGAGCGATAAGCTGTCCATCATTACCAAATTGCTTGACGAAGAATCGGAGCGTGCAGGGGTTAACTACAGTCTTAGTGATGCAGCGCTAGAAATGCTGCTCAATTACGCATGGCCCGGGAATGTACGCCAGCTCCATCATGTTTTGAGATATGCCTGCGCCATCGCCAATGAGACGCTCATAGGGGTCGCTGATCTACCCGAATTACTAGGAGTAGCGGCGCCTTCCCTTGCCCATGAGACCTCAAGTGGTACCCCTGAACGACAGCTCTTGTTCGATGCCTTGGTACGTAATCGATGGAAGCCTGTGCTGGCAGCGCAGGAGCTGAGAATCTCTCGTGCGACCCTGTACCGCCGAGTGAATCAATACGGTATCAAGATGCCTGGAAAGGGGTCATATGAATGACTCTGTTAGAGCTTGTGCCAGGCTCACTCGCTACCGGCACGTTGGTTGAATCGCTACCTATCTATTGTGGAGTGCTGGTCGGTAGGCATCTATTGATAGCGTTCAAACACCACTTCGTTGTACTGAAAGGTATGCTCCCAGGTGGGTATCGAGACAAACCCTTCTCAAGATGCACAAGGTATTGTCTATTGCCATGGTGTCTTGGATGCTAAGGAGGCGGGCTTCAATCTTGTAAAGCTGAGTCCCCTGATACAAAGAATGGAAAGCGAAATTTGGCTCCGACACCGTCGAGTCCTAGCTGACCAGGTAACTTGGGACTGAGTATAAACAAGGGGCTTTCGTAGGCCCTTTCGTTCTGAAGCTGTTATTCGTCGATGATACGGTTCAGAAGTGAACGTTCTGGTTTTGTAACATTGTTTTTTGACGAGTCATCACTGACTCAATCAGCGAAGCCTTCGCGTCTCGCAGACGGATGAGTTATCCAATTTTCGATGGTAGATAGCCAAAACGTTGTCGAAAACGCTCAGCAAAACGAGCTCGGGATTTGTATCCGCAGGCCTCGGATATCCGTGAGATGCTCCATCCCGTTGTTTGAATGAGCATAAGTGCATGGTGCATCCTCACGTCCACCAGCAAATCCTCAAATCGAGCCTGTTCCGTCGCCAAGCGTCGACGCAAGGTCGCCTCACTCATAGCAAGTGAACGTCCAGCAGCGCTGGCAGTCCATCTATGATCGGGTGTTTCAGCAATTAACGACCGAATTCGTCCAGCAATACCTGGCGTCTGGTTTCGCTGGAAGTAATAGCCACGCTCTGCCAACCCTGCAAGCAAATCAAGCAAGCGGTATCGAAGCCGCTCCTCACTAAGGCCTGGAGCCTCAATGCTTGAGTATACGAATCGCAAGGTTGACTCAAGCTCATCGTCCAGCGACACCTGCTGGAAGCATGAACTACCGTTTCTCGGTAGGGGCGAAGGCCTATTCCGGTGAAAGAGCTCAAGAAGCTCAGGCGAAAAACTCAAGAAAATAGACCGAAACCGTTGCTCTCGACCTCCCGGGGTTTTCAGTAGATTGGCGCATGTTCCCGCATCTACAAAAAGCAGCGAGTCACTGCTACTGATTGATAGGGCAGTGTCCTTGCAAGTTAGATCCAAAGTCCCTGAAGCAATCAGGAGCAAGCTGCCCTTTTGGAAAAAGAAGTTGGGTGTGTGTCGTGGACGGTTCAACGAAGGCTGAGCCAGGCTGCACAAGTGGCGTTTTTGTATAGGCTCGTTGGCAGATAGTAAGTGCCGATGAGCCATCCCCTCCGATGGTTCGGAAAGGAGGGAGGTCACTCGGTGTTGTTGCGTGACGTTATTCGGCATTTCTGAGTGGTTACTCGCTCAGTCGCGCAGGTGGGTGGGGTTTAACGTGTAGAGGCCAGTCAGGCTCGCCCGGCCAAGGATCACTGCCTTATTCAGCGCCAGTTGAACATTCGCTCCCGAAAGCTCTCCTTCTACGCTCAGTGTCTGCGATGCAAGTGCGTAAACGGTGAACACATAGCGGTGAACGATGCTGTCATTCCATGGCGGGCAAGGCCCATCGTAACCAAAGTAAGTGCCGCTCATTTGCTCATCATTAGCGAACCAGCCGGTGTAGTCATTGATCCCATGACGCCATCCTCCGGGTGCGGATGGCCCGGTTTTGCCTCGTGGTTGGACGCCACTTGCTTGGGAGCCGGCAGGAATTTGTGAGACGCCAACCGGAATGTCTAACAGAAGCCAGTGGAAGAAGTCGATACGAGGCAAGGTAGCCGCAATCTCTCGCCCCTCTTGATTCACGTCGTCCCCTTGGCTCGGTACGTCGGTGTCATGACAGATCACCACAAAAGAGTTTGTCCCTTCTGGAACATCACTCCACGCGAGGTGAGGATTTTTGTTCGTTGATAGCTCGATACGTGAAGTGGCGTTTGGAATCGCGAATGAGAACTCCCCTGGAATGTACCCGCCGTTAAGGAAGCTTTGACTGGATATCTGCATTTGATTGCTCCACGACATGCGTTGATGGTGAGGCGGGAGATATTAGGGGAAGGTGGCGTGTGGGATGTTATCTGATCCAATCAAATTAGAAGTCGATCCGATCAATTTGATGGTCTCTGGGGTGTTCACGCTGTTTTACGAAAGCTCCTCAACACCGACATGGTTCAACTTCATGTGGGCAAGGATCTTTTTGGAGGTAAGGGCGGGCGCCGATCTATGCCCCGAAGCGGCCGGGGTTCTAGCGAAATTGAACTGCTGAGAGGGCTCGGCGAAGGCGAGACACGCCTAAGGCGATTAAATAGGAGATAAGACTGCCGTTGCGCTCTAAGCGCCCGTTCGAAACCAGGGCGCAAAGAGCTACTTCAAAATCAATATGCAGTTCAACGGCTCATTTCTGGATGGGCTGATGAACCTCAATGATGTTGCCATCCGGGTCTTGCAAGAAGATCTGGTACCAGTTCGCCATGGCCCAAACACCATAGTCCGCATACGGAATCTTCAGCTCTTCCAGGCGTTTTTTGAAGCCTTCGATATCGTCCGTTCGGAAACAGAAATGGCCGCTGTGCAGAGGGTTGATTGCCTGGTTCATGCGGAAGCTGAGGTCGATGTCCTTGGTCGCCAGGTGGAACTCAACAGCCCCGTCAGTCACGAAATCGACTTCCGCACTGTAGCCATGGGCCGTATCGGTGTTGCAACGCACGTGCTCTTCATCCTCGATGCGATCGAGGTCGAAAATGGAACGGTAAAACGACGAAAGGCGACCGACGTTTTCCGAGCAGAGGTTCATGTGATGGAAATGAAATTTCATGGCTGATCCTTCGAATTGTATTTGGAAGTAAGGGGCTCATGCCTTGGTACATCCCGCGCCAGTAGGGCATCTGCGGGAGGGCTATGGCTCTGCTGACAGCCTTGATACCTCCTTGAGAGGTGGGCCAGTGGCTGCCGACGGGCTCATATTAAACAGATTCAGATATGAAATAATAGATGCAGCAATGAAATTTTGTTGTCGAATGTGTTTTACATCCTCCGCATTTCGCGTGATAGGATGCGCATACACAACAACAATTTCACCAGCGCATCGTTATTTGCGATCGCTAGGTAGAGGAGGAAAACTCCATGCGTGAACAATTCAACTCGGCACCAGGTCGACTCGAAACCTGCTCCATTAGCAACGCACGGCGTGTGGCTGCAATGCTGGATCTGCCTTCTGAGGGACTTGTAGAAGGTGCGGCTCTGCCTCGTGGTTGGCATTTCACATTGCTAGGAGCGGATACCCTTAGGTCTCAGTTGCGTGGAGATGGCTTTCCAGGGCTCGGGATTCCGCTTCCAGAATTGGGGCTTCCTCGCTTGCTACAGGCGGGACGGACTGTGACCTTTGATGGCGTTATCCCCATTGGCGCCAATATCACTCGACATAGCTCGATAGCCAGCCTCGAAAGGAAACCAACTCGGTCGGGCGAAATCGCTATCGTCGTCGTTGACCATCGATTGGTCGTTGTCGGTGAGATAGAGCCAGCTATCAACGAAACCCAAACGTTCTTTTTGTTGCCTGCGAGCTCCGAACGGCCCTCGTATGAAGCTGAGCCAGAGCCCATCACGCTGAGCCGACAGAAGTCCATCACCCCAGACGACACGCTGTTATTCCAATACTCGGCCTTAGGGTTCAACTCGCACAAAATCCACCTCGACAGGGCCTATGCACGGGAGGTCGAAGGGTTTCCAGATCTCGTTGTGAATGGGGGCCTGACAACCTTATTACTGACTGAGTATTTGCGAACCGAACTTAAGGTCACGCCCAAGCAGCTGAAAATTAAGTACACGGCGCCGTTGTTCAGTGGCCGCTCCTTGACCATCGCGGATGACAGCCAAGGCGATGTGCTGAACATCAAGGTGTTCAACAGCTACGGAAAAATGGCAGCGGAAATGGAGGTAGAAGCTTATGAATATTAAGCCTCTTAAAGGTATCCGTGTGCTGGATCTCACCAGTGTTGTCGTCGGCCCGGCGTGCTCTGCTCGGCTCGCGCAGTACGGGGCAGAGATCATTAAGGTGGAGAGCCCAGAGGGCGACCTGATGAGGGGGTTGGGTGGTGCCTCACCTACCGGCCAACACTCAGGCACCTACCTTCATCTTAATCGCGGTAAACGCAATATTTGTCTCAACCTGAAACAGGCCGGCGCACGTGAAGTGATGGATAGGCTGGTTGAAACAGCTGATGTGATCATTGCCAATATGCGGCCTCAGGCACTGGTCAAACTCGGAATCGATTCAGAGAGTATTCTGCGCCAGTACCCTGAAAAGATTTACTGCCTGATTACTGGGTACGGCACCGACGGCCCTTATGCAGGTGAGCCGACATACGACAGTGTTATCCAGGCGGCTACAGGCATGACTGGTCTCTCGCTTGCACGTGATGGGGTGCCACGGTATGTCCCGATGCTGATCTGCGACCATGTCGTAGGCGAGATAGCGGCAGGTTCGATCCTCTCCGCACTCTATCACCGCCGCGAAACCGGTCTGGGCGCTAGCCTGGAGATCCCTATGTTCGAAACCATGTCCGCGTTCGTGCTGCAAGAGCACTTGGCGCAACAGAGTTTTGATCCACCTATTGGGCCCGCTGGTGATCAGAGGCTCCTAAACCCCCACAACAAGCCAGTACAGACTGCCGATGGGTGGATTTCATTTACGGTCAATACCGACGCTCAGGTCATCGCCTTTTTAGAGACGGTTGGAAAACCAGATCTTATTGGTGATCCGCGGTTCTCCTCGGTCGCTGGGCGTGCAGAAAACGTGAAGGAGTGGTTTGAGATCCGAGGGGCGCCTCTGCTTGATAAGACGACAGCGCAATGGCTGGCCGACTTTCGGACTGCAGACCTAGCAGCAAAACCCTGTCACACGCTCGAGACGCTCCCTAACGATCCTCATCTCCAGGCCGTGGGACTTATCGACTATGAGACCCACCCCACGGAAGGAAAGGTTGCTTGCATACGTTCCACGATCAGCTTCAACGGTAGTTACTTGGATGCCGGTGCCCCAAGCCAGCCGAAGGGTTGGGAGACCAGAAAGCTGCTTGAGGAGTTGGGCTTCGATTCTGAGGCTATCGACGATCTGGTCTCGACCCGGGCGGCCTTGGTAGCTCAAAGGGTTTAGCGGGTACCGAAAACAACAAGACGTGAAGGTGAAGCAATGAACGAATCACGGGCAGAAAACATCAGAACAATGGGTATTGTCGGTGCCGGCGCAATGGGGCGAGGCATTGCCCAGATTGGGGTGCTGGCAGGCGTCAAGGTACTGATGTTCGATACCAATTCTGAGACGGTGCAGGCAGCCTACGACCAGGTGTGCTTGATGCTCGACAAGCTCACTAACAAGGGCAAGTTGGATGCGGAACACGCGGTGATTGCCAAGTCATGCTTGTGCCAATCGACTTCGATTGCTGAGTTGGCTGACTGTGACCTTGTCGTCGAAGCTGTGGTGGAACGCATCAATGTAAAGCAGGAGATTTTTCAGAACCTGGAAAAGGTTGTGTCTGAAGCCTGCATTTTGGCTACAAACACCTCATCTCTGTCCATCACCGAGATAGCCAGTGCTTGCGCCTATCCAGCTAGGGTCGTGGGGTTTCACTTTTTCAACCCCGTGCCGTTGATGAAGGTAGTTGAGATCATCGATGGAGTGCATACCGATCCAGCTGTATCCAGCGATCTCATCGCTTTTGCTCGACGTCTCGGCCACACGCCGGTGCGAGCAAAGGACATGCCTGGATTCATCGTGAACCATGCCGGGAGAGCGATGAATACGGAAGGGCTGAAGATATTGGGCGAGGGCGTGGCTACCTGTGAGCAGGTTGATGCGATCATGCGCCAACAAGCTGGGTTCAAGCTGGGGCCGTTTGAGTTACTTGACCTCACAGCGCTCGATGTCTCTCAGCCGGTGATGGAATCGATCTACCACCAGTTTTACGAGGAACCTCGTTTCCGTCCATCGCCCATTGCCCGGGTCAGGCTCGCTGGAGGACTGCTCGGACGTAAAAGTGGTAGAGGCTTCTACAGCTATGAAGAGGGTAGGCAGGTAGTTTCTGATGATCAGCCGGCCCCCTCGGTGTTGCCACGCACTGTATGGGTCAGTAATCGATATCCTGAGGCTGCGGCTCAAGTACGCGCCCTTGTTGAGAGCGCAGGAATAGAGAGCGATGACGGACAGCGGCCTGGGCCTGGTTCACTCATCGTCGTTACACCGTTTGGTTCTGATGCCACCACCTCTGCCGTAGCGGAGGCATTGGACGCGAGTCGTGTTATCGCCGTGGACGCTTTGTTTCCTTTTAAGCAAGGACGACGGCGAACTCTGATGACCACGCCGGCGACTCATCGGTCAGCGAGGAACGAGGCTCATGCGCTTTTTGCTCATGATGAGTCACCGGTCACAGTGATCAATGATTCAACAGGATTTGTGGCTCAACGCATCGTAGCGCTGATTGTGAATGTCGGGTGCGACATTGCTCAGCAGGATATTGCCTCTCCCTCGGACATTGACCTCGCTGTAGAGCTTGGGCTCGGCTATCCGATGGGCCCATTCGAGCTTGGAGATCATTTCGGGCCAAAGGTCATTCTGGAGATTTTGAGCAATATCCAGCAAGGGCTTGGCGATCCCCGTTATCGACCATCTCCCTGGCTTGCTAGACGAGCAATGTTGAACATTCCGCTGAGGCATGCTGAAAGAGTTATTTGAACCGTTGCAAATGTGAAGGTGTTTTAAAGGGAATTAATGGAGCTGGAGGAGTGTGAATTTCACAGGCTCTGTACAGCCTGGCTTTCGTGCAAAGTTATAAGCGAAATACTGTAAAAACGAAAAATAATTACAAGAGGTTTTTATGAAAGAGGCTACGTTGGATCAAGTTGAAACCAGGCCGGAAAGTTCTATGGCTGTAAGGGCTACGATAGCCAGTTCAGTCGGTGCGGCGTTGGAGTGGATTGACTTTGCAGCATATGGTGCTGTTGCTGCGACAATTTTTCCTAAGCTGTTCTTCTCTGCAATGGATCCTAATATGGGGATCCTAGCAGCCTTCATTACATTTGGTATTGGCTTCTTCGCTCGACCTTTGGGCGGGATTTTCTTTGGAATGCTCGGAGATAAAATCGGCCGCAAGAATATTTTGCTCTATACATTGTGCCTGATGGGTGGTGCTTCATTCTTAATAGGATGTCTTCCTACTTATCAAACGATAGGAATAGCTGCTCCAATTTTTCTGGTGGCTTTACGTTTCTTCCAAGGCTTTGCTTTGGGAGGTGAGGCCACCGGGGCGCAGTTGATGACGATGGAACATGCTCCGAAGTCGAAGCGGGGCCTCTATGGGTCGTTCATTAATATAGGATCATCATTCAGCTCAGCCTGCGCCAACGGGATGATGTTCGCTCTTATCGCTGTAATGGGTATTGTCGAATTTGAGTCTTGGGGCTGGCGTATCCCGTTTTGGATGAGTTTTCTCCTGGTTATCGTCGGCGTCTACATTCGTATGCGTGTTACGGAAACACCAGCCTTTCAGAAAGCTCAGAGTCAGGGTGTTACTGAAAAGGTTTCTGCATTCGATGTTTTCAAACAATATCCAAAAACCATCCTGCGACTTTTGATTATCTGGTGTGCACCAACTGCATGCTTCTATGTTATTACCGTTTTCTCACTCAGCTACTTGACTAAAAATTTAGGCATGGACAGTCAGAGCGCCTTTTTGTGCTTGGCTGGTGCAAACCTGTTAGCCGTTGTTATGGTGATTTCTGGGGGAGCATTGAGCGATAAGTTCGGTCGTAAGCCCATCATGTTGATCTCGTCAGTCCTGATGTTGATCGTTTCTATGTTCTATTTCTCAATGCTGGATACGAAGAACTGGTACGTGATTTTTGCCGCTATGGCAATGTTTGTAGGTTTCCTGCAAATCCAGTCGGGCGTGCAACCTGCTTTCTTCGCCGAACCGTTTCCTACAAAGGTTCGTTACTCTGGATCTGCAGCTGCCTATACAGGCGCAAATTTAGTAGCCGGCGGCCCGACACCTTTCCTTGTAGCCTGGTTGCTACAAAACGGTGGTGGGTCGACGTTACCCGTGACTATTTTCTGCGGGGTGATCATCTGTCTGGCACTCGTTGCGATTATCTGCAGCCCGGAAACTCGCCATCTTGAAATGTCCCGATAGTTCTGTTTAACAATAATTTACTTAGTGGAGCTTCAATCATGATCCTTAAAGATAAGGTATGTGTAATCGTCGGAGCCGCGTCTTTACGAGGGATTGGCTACGCGGCTGCCGGCCTTTTCGCAAGTCAGGGCGCAATCGTTGTGGCAGTCGATTTGGCGATGAATGACGATGTCGCATCTACCATCAAGCATTCCATTGATGAAAAGTATGGGATTGACAGTGTTTTGATTGGGCGTAAGTGCGATATCTCTAGTTCGGCTGAGTGTGCTGATCTTTTGGACAGTGTAGCTAGTCAGTTTGGTAAAGTTGATGCTTTGGTTAACTGTGCGGGGATCGTGCAATCGCTTTCAGTGCTGTCCATAAACGAATCCGACTTTGACCGGATGATCAGTGTGAATCTGAAGGGCGCTTTCAATCTTGCTAAAGAGACATTGCGAGTTATGAAACCTCAAGGCTTCGGCTCGATAGTGAATGTCGCCTCTGTTGCCGCTCAGCGTGGCGGTGGCCTGGTGGGTGGCGCTCACTACGCGGCCTCTAAGGGGGGAGTCATCAGTCTTACCAAAACGATTGCGAGGGAGTTTGGAGTTGACGGTATTAGGGCGAATATCGTGTGCCCATCAATGACCGAAACAGGGATGATTGATGGCATGAGCCCGGAAAAATATAAGGAGATAGTCTCGGCCATTCCCTTGCAGCGTGCAGGGCATGCTGAGGATATCGCCGGCGCCTGCCTATTCCTCGCTTCTGACTTTTCCTCCTATATCACGGGGACAACATTAGATGTCAATGGTGGTAGTCACATCCACTAATAGGCTGTTCACATAGTTTAATAACGCTATCTTTTAATTGTTAATTCAATAGTTTGGCTATTGCGATGGCGTATACCTGTGCGCGCAATAGTCAAACTAGAGTCGCCTGAAAACAAAAATAATGGTCAAGGGGCTTCACGAATGAAAAGTAATCAGGTCGTTGTGGCTGCATCCATCTCTCTGCTGAGCTTGAATTGTTTGGCGGCGGGGTTTCTTGAGGATTCAAAGTCTTCAGTCGGGTTGCGGACTTTGTATTTCGAAAATGATAATAGAGAAACTGGAGGCGCCGATCAGCGGCAAACTGCCCAAGGAGCGAGAGTTGATTTCGTGTCGGGGTTTACGCAAGGCACAGTAGGCTTTGGGTTGGATGTCCAAGGGCTCTTGGGCTTAAGTCTTGGCGGTGGTATAGATCACCAGTCTCCGGCGACCGTCAACACGGTAACTCCCGTGGATTCGGACGGTTCGCCTGTGTCTAGTTGGACGCGCGCCGGCGGGAATGTCAAAGCCAAATACTCTAAGTCTGAGCTTGCAGTAGGGACGGCAATCGCTCCGAATCTACCGATCCTGGTCGCCAACGATTCCAGAGTTATGCCTCAAAATTTCGAGGGTGGAATGCTAACGTCCAAGGAATGGGATGGATTGACATTGACTGGGGGTAAGCTTACGCAAGGTGCCAGTCGAGCTTCCAGTAACTATTCGGGGCTTGCTGTCAGTGGCGGCAGTAAAGGTTCGAATGACTTTACTTTCGTGGGAGGCGATTGGAAGCCGAGAGCGGATCTGCTTCTGCAGTATTATCACTCCAATTTGGAAAACTATTACTCGCAAGATTTCTTTGGTCTGGTGCACGTTTTCAATATTGCCGAGAATCAATCTCTAAAGTCAGATCTAAGATATTTTAAGAGTGACTCGGATGGAAAAAATGGCTCGGGCGGGTATTTGTTCAATAACGCTGGGGGATACGCCGATACTCCAGGTAAAGTCGACAACAAGACATGGTCGGCAATGTTCACATATTCTCTAGGCTCCCACGCTTTGATGTTAGGTCATCAGAGGGTAAGTGATGATGGGGCAATGGTTTATATTAGTAGCGGAAATGTCCGGGGTGGGAACGGCAGCTTGGAGGGAGAAGGAGGTGCCAGTGTCTACCTGTTCACTGACTCATTAATCAATGCGTTTGTGCGGGCAGGGGAAAACACAACATTTGGCCAGTATTCATATGATTTTGCTGGCGCTGGAGTGCCGGGACTAAAGGCGTCTTTGGTGTACCTCAGGGGAGATGACATCAAGGATGCAAAGGGGAGTGGCAAGGAGTATAGCGAGTGGGAGAGAGACATGCGCTTAGACTATGTTTTACAAAGCGGCCCGCTCAAGAATCTTGCTTTTTCTCTGCGTCGAGGTAACTTCCGAACTGAAGTGCCGAATACTCAGGGCGGCATCGATTATGATCAGACCCGTTTGTACGTGAACTACACTTACGCCTTTAAGTAGCAGCCTGACATGCTGCGTCGGTTTCGTTATCCGACGCAGCAGAGTCGTGGTAGATCTTAGTGAACTCCACCTGCCCTATTCGATAGAAGTAGAGCGGCAGCTTCCAACGCACTTTGAACCTCTGCTATGGATTTTCGTTTTGACTGATCGATTCGTTCTGCATAGGGGACAGTCAAGGCAGCAATAGCATGGTTCTGCGAGTCGAGGATCGGGAAGCTTACTGCGTATAGCCCGCGAACCTGGATACTATGTGCTGATTCATAACCATTCGTAGCAATGCGATCAAGGATATGGTCTAGCTGAGGATCGGCATGCTCTGGGTTGCGTGACAAGGACTCCTCAATACGCAACGCCCGAACACCTTTATCTTGGAATGCTAAAAGCACTCGCCCTGAGGCAGAAACAATAACGTCGAGTTCGGCGCCGACACGTACACTGAATCCCATCCCGCTGGGCACATCTACTTTAGCTATAACCATTTGCTTGCCTTGACCATAGAGGGTCAGGTGGCAGGACTGATCAAGCTCACTGGAGAGCTTGTGCATTATTGGTCTGGCTTCATTTAGAAGCCGGTGAGTTGGCGGGTTCTTGTGCGCCAATTCAAAAATCTTATTGGTAATGATGTAGGTGTCGTCCACCAGTGCGACATAATTTCTGCCAACCAGGCAGTTAATCATTCGGTAGACTTCACCAACACTTCTACCTAATCTTTGTGCAATTTCGCGCTGGGATAAAGGTTGCTCTGTCTCGCAGAGCATCTCCAGGATATCCAGACCCTTTTCAAGAGCGGGAGCTGCGTAGGCTTTGCTTTCAGATTCTGAGTTCTTGTTTGCGTTGTCGTCTTTCATTGTTTGATCGCCTAGGGCTTCTCTCAGGAACGATTGGGCTAACCCGCAGTCAAGGAATGATTATACATTTTTAGTGGGTGTTCGAAAGCCGGAATTTCGTGTGCATGAGTTTTTATCATTCTTGGTGGTTACCAGAGGTGCCAAGGACTGTCGAGGGTATTTTGTTGGGGCTAAATGCGTAAAATGGCCTAATTAAGAGGGTGTATCTAATGGTGGGTTTAATTTAGTTAGTTGGCATTTATGTTTAAAGTTGGCAGACATTCTTGAATGTTAAAAACGAGTGCCGATGTCTAACCCAGCACCGTGGATCCGAGAATACGATGTTTGTCTATTCTTGGAGGTAGGGGAACCTGTCGGTAGAATTTTTCTATATGAAAAGCGAATCGTGCGTAGTCAAACAAGCTATCTATGAATTCAGAGTGGCCCATTGTTGAGCAACCCGCGATCATCTAACCGATGGCGGTAAGTGCCTGAACCTATGCCTAAACCTCTCCGCGAAGCGCGCGCGTGATCGATAATCACTAGCTTCCGCGACTCTTATGATGCTCCAGTCAGCTGCCTGAACAAGCATCAATCCATGGTGCATCTTCACGTCAACAAACAAATCCTCGAAGCGTGCATTCTCCTGTGCCAGGCGCCGACGCAGTGTCGCTTAGCAAGCTCAGCAGTGTTCGTTCAGCAGCGTTTGAATGGCCTCTTTGTCTTCAAAGCGCTGAAGCTTGTGCTGCATTGTGTCGGAAGGTGTCATATGTCCTTATTCCTTGTGTCCAGGCGTTGAGGGGATTTGCCGGTAATGACCACTTTATGCAAGAACAGCTAAATCGCTATTTGATCGTGCAGGTCGATGCCTACACGCTCCGCCATGCGCATGCGATAAGCTTCGACGGCGGGCGGGTATTCGATGCCACGCACGATCGACATGCTACGCAACGTTGCGAACAGGTGGATGTCATCTTCCGACAGTTCGCCGTTCACCGCGTCGGGTGACTTGATCAGGGGTTCGAGGGCCAGAAAATGACAGTTTATCTCGGCTATGTAGACGGGGCTGGCTGCCATACGCTCCTGGAAACTGCCGATCATGCGTTCCTTGTTGCGGGTGAAATACGCACGCGCCTCAGGTGTGGAGAACTCCTCGAAGTCTGCTGCTGACCAGCGTGGAAGCGCGAGGGAAAACAGCGGGCCGGATACGTCGCTGTTCCACTGCGCCAGCGCCTCGTTGCGAGGGCCGGTCAAGAGCGGGCGGCCATCCATTCCATCGATATGCGCGACGATATCCATGCTTTCGGCCAGGTAGTTGCCGGCGTCCTCCAGGATGGGGGCCATCTTCTTGCCAATCATGCGGGTTGGGGTCGCCTCATCGTTGTTCAACAAGATGACGAGATCGAAGGCCATGCCTTTGAGGCCGAAAATAGCGCGTGCTTTAACGCAGAAGGGGCAATGATCGTAAACGTAGAGCTGCATATAGTTTGAATCCTGAAAAAGTAGACGACGCGGCCGGGCGGTCGGAGCGCCGGGCGGGTGGAGCCCTATGCTGTAGAATTGAAGCGCCACTCTATGTGCTGCATGATTGAAAGAGAATCCCCGCAAGTGAGATCATGCCTTTCATAAATGAGAGGGTTGGCGTATGGATCTTAATGCGGTGCAAATGCTCGTAGCGGTCGTCCAGGCGGGAAGCATGACAGCGGGCGCCGAGCGGCTGGGGGTTCCACTGCCCACTGCCAGTCGCAGGATTCGTGCGCTGGAGCAGGCGCTTAAGGTCGAGTTGCTGGAACGCTCCACCAGGGGTGTGAAACTGACTGAAGCCGGCGCCCGCCTGTTCGAGCATGCCAGTCGAGGCCTGGACATCCTGCACGAGGGGCATGACGCCGTGGTAAGCGATCAGGCCCATATCAAAGGCAAGCTGCGCCTTTCCGTGCCTCCGTCATTCTCGCCCTGGTGGCCGCTGATCTCGGACTTTCAAAAAGATCATCCCGATATTCGCGTAAACCTGCTTTCGACGGAGCGTCGAGTTCACCCTGTCGAGGACGGCATAGACGTGGTACTGCGTGTGGGCGAGGTGGAACATGAAGCCTTGATCGTAAGGCACCTGCTCAAATACCGACACGTGCTGGTCGCCAGCCCCCAATTTCTGGCCAGCCATGGAAGGCCCGAACACCCGCATGATCTGAGCAGACTCCCCTGTGCAACCTGGAGCCTTGGCACAAACACCAGCATCACCTGGCGTTTCCCGAATGTGGCAGTGGCTCCGAACGCCGTGTTGTCGACAAATGACAGCATGCATCTTCTGCACAGTGTACTGGCAGGGGAGGTAATAACCGAGCTCCCACCCTTCATAGTCAAGGACGCGATTGAGCAAGGCTTACTTGTGCTGCTGCTGCGGGACTACCCACTGCCAGAATATGCATTGAACCTCTTGTACCCTGCGCATCGGCATCCTTCTACCGTCGTCCGCACCTACCTGGAGTATTGTCGCCGACGCATTCCGTCGCTTGTAGACGCATGCGATGTTGCCGCCATTCCAATCTAGGGACGCGAGGTCACTGACGTCGTTTCGCTCAGCCTGGACAGTTAGTGTGAAAGCCAGAGTGTGGGTGTAACCGCTGGGCATCGATGCGGCACCGCCGCGTCTTGTGTTGCTGCCAAAGATATTAGCCCTCGTGCACGTCTAGCGCCCAAAAATTCAAGTTCGTGTAGAGTTTTTTTCTGCTCAATTGAGACATTGCGTCTGTTTATCCGAGACTTTGTCACCTATATCATTGAGGCGCTTCTTCGCCGATTGCGGCTCTCATCATGATGCCCAGTGCCAGTACAGATTAATCGGTCATGGGCTATTGCGGCCTGAATCGATCCGAAACAGGTTTATCTCTTCTATGTGTCGATCCTTATCCGCCTCCAAGCCGATTCTCGTAGCTGGGCTGTTTGTGTTGCCTCCGCTGGCTGACCCCAATCCCGATCTCTACAATATCGTGAAGTATGTTCATACTTGGACAGCTTGGGCTTGTGGGGCATTGGTAAGCGGGCATCTGCTGATCGCGCTCAAACATCATTTGTTCGACAAAGATGAAGTGTTGGCGGGGATGCTGCCACGGAGTCAAAAATGAGTAGTTTTTCGGAAGTAATAGGCAACAGATTGCATAGCACTGCTTTCGTTTACCGGGAATAACCTATGTGGATCTCACCTAATACTGACCTGTTCAGCGAGCAGGCTCATCTTTTGAATCTGCTCCCAAAGGATGGGGTGCTTAATGATTACGGTCGTGTAATGGCTACCGAGGAGGGCGACAACTATTTCACCGAGCTGAGGGGAGATGTTGCCTGGCAGCCTGACTCGGCACTTTTGAATGGTCGCTTGATCAAGACTGCTCGAGAGGTTGTTTGGTACGCCGATAGTCCGTTCCGATACATTCATTCAGGGGTTGAACGCCAAGCTCTTCAGTGGCAAGGAGGCAGTTTGCTGCAGTTGAAACGTAAAATAGAGGAGCTGACCGTCCAGCGTTACAATTCTTGTTTGCTCAACCTCTACCATGACGGCTCCCAAGGAATAGGATGGCACGCTGACGTTGAAGCCATAGAGTCAAATGACGTCATCGCGTCTCTCAGCCTGGGGGCCGCACGAAAGTTTGCGCTCAAGCATAAAGCGACGGGTGAACTCCGTGAGCTTACGCTGGAGCACGGCCAGGTTATCGTGATGCGCGGCGAGACCCAGCGTCACTGGCTACATTCAGTTATGAAGACAAAGCAATCCGTAGGCCCACGAATCAGCCTGACGTTTCGATGCTTTCCGGAGCAATGGCGTACTCAGAGATACGGTGCATAAGGTCGGGGCGGAATTGCGACTCGACCCAGGTCTGCCTATGAAATTCTCTGATGGACATGATCGGTGGCGATCAAATCCCAAACACCCTCGCCAAGTGCGCCTCATAGCGTCTGGTATCCAGCTCGATGTTTGGAACCTTCATTACATCCACTGCCAGGAATGTTGGTAACATGGTCATTCCTAGGAATTGGTTTGCCTTGTGGAATGGAAAGTAAACCGCGTCCACACCTTGTGCTTCAAAAAATCGCTAGGATCGTCGAATGCCTGCTGCGGTGCGTTCCAGGTAGCAGAGATCATGTACCGCTTGCCATGTAGCAGCCCACCGCTGCCGTACTTTTGCGAAGAGTCGGAGCGCGTGCGTCCATCATTAGCGTACAGACTGCCATGTCCTGCGGTAAACACCTCATCGATATACTTCTTTGCAGTCCAAGGCGCCCCCATCCACCAGCCATGCATCTGCCAGACGACGGCGTCAGCCCACACCCATTTCTGCACATCATCAGCGATGTCGTTACCGCCGTCGATGTAGGTCTGCTGCACATCAATGCCGGCGCGATCCATGAGCGCCATGGCTGAGTTGTGTAGCGTCTCGTTGTAGCGGCCATTGGACTGCAAAGGCTACTAGCGCTAACCAAAAGAGAAGTTTTTTCACCATAAGTGCCTCAGATATTCCAGGCAAACGCGTGTCTGCCTACCGTGCCCTACCTGGAAAGGCAGGGCACAAGTGATTGAGAAGAGCTGCCTGGTCGGATCTGGGTGTCAATGCAGCTTCAGTGCCGGCTTGATTCCATTGCCTAAAAAGCCTCCGATCACGGACAGGGCAGTTCTCGTAACGCCATACAGCGCGACCTGGTGCATCTGATACAGCGACATATAGAAATATCGGGCCAGATGTCCTTCGCGTTTCATGTTGCCCATCAAGTTGCCAACTGCCGAAAATCTCGACAGAGATACCAACCAACCGTAATCCTTGTATTTGAACGTCGGCAAGGATCTATTCTTGATTCTCGCTTCGATCGACTTGACCAGTGTCGAGGCTTGTTGGTGGGCCGCCTGGGCGCGAGGTGGCACGTTTCTAACCGTATTCGAATCGAAACAAGCCGCACAATCGCCAAAGGCGAAGATCGAATCATCGCGAGTGGTCTGCAACGTAGAGCCCACCACCAGTTGATTGATGTTATTGGTTTCGAGGCCATCCAGATCCTTGAGGAAGAGGGACGCTCCCAAACCTTGAGCGTGGATTCGATGCGTTGGCCTTCGTGCGTCGTCTGGCCAGTGGGGTCGATGCTGGAAACCCCAGCATTCACCATGTCGTTAACTCCCAGACGTTCCAGGGTTTTCAGTAGAGCGTTGCCAATGCGCTCTGGCAGTGCTAGCAGTATCCGTGGGCCGGCTTCTATCAAGGTAATCTTCAGATTCTCAGGGCTGATCTGCCCCAGACCGTAGCTGGACAGCTCTTCGGCTGCATGGCGCAGCTCGGCGGCGAGCTCTACACCTGTCGCGCCAGCGCCTACAATCGCAATGGAGACGGAACCTATGATGTCGGGATTGCCGGCGGAGGCTAGGTACGCATTCAGCAGTTTGCGATGGAGTAAGTCAGCCTGTTTGCGTGTGTCCAGAAACACGGTGTGTTCTTTAGCACCAGCGATGCCGAAATCGTTGGAGGTGCTGCCAACAGCCATGACCAGCGTGTCGTAACTGAGCATGCGTGCTGGAATGAGCTGTTGATCATTCTCATCTATGACAGCAACCAGACGTAGCGTCTGTGTATTCCGGTCGAGCCCTTCCATTGTGCCAAGCTCAAAAGAGAAGTGATTCCATTTGGCCTGAGCATGATAATTAAGCTCCTCGGTGGCCGAGCTGAGTGCGTCCGCCGCCACTTCATGCAACAGCGGCTTCCAGATGTGAGTGAGGCTGGCGTCTACCAGTGTGATAGAGGCTTTGTCGGACTTGCCGAAGCGTTTGCCCAGTTTAGTGGCGAGCTCCAGTCCGCCGGCACCACCGCCGACAATAACGATTTTGTGTTTCATGAAAGTGCTTTAGATAAAGTTTGAAAGTGGTACTGAAAATAAAAGGGCGTACTCGCTCGCTAGCCTTTTTGCGGGCGAGCGAGTACGTTCGATAACACTGAGTGTCATCGGAGTTGTTGCTTATAGATTAGCGATGTTGCATGCGGCTCAGAGCACGCCGTTCTGCTTTGCGGTGTGAGTTGCCAGAGCGTCCATCAATGCTGGAGACAGGCAATCATAGGTAGGCAGGCCGATTTCGCTAAAGCGGGCACGGATGCCATCCATTTCTGCTGGAGGGGTGCCGGTTTCAATGACCGACGACACGAACGCGGCGAAACCAGGCGCGGCCCAACCAGTTTGAGGCGACAGTTCCGTGTGAACGAAGTCCAGGCCATGGAACGCGTGACCGGTGTTCTCGATACGACCGAAAAGATGCGCACCGCAGTCTTTGCAAGCGTGACGCTGGATGGTGGCGCTTGCATCAACAATGGCCAGTTTTTCAGCATTGGCGGTGACGCTGACGTTGTCACGGGGCACAACAGCGATCACAGCGAACTTGGCGCCGGCTGGCTTCCAGCACTTGCTGCAACCACAGGCATGGTTGTGCAGAGTCTGAGCGCCGATTTTCACTTCAACTTTGTTGGTCGCGCACAGGCATTGCAGAGTGCCGCCGGCAAAACCATCAATGGCTGGCTTGATGCCGTTATCCAGGGAAGGATGCAGTTTTACATTGCTCACTTTGTATCTCCAAAGTTATCAGGGGGTGATACGAAAAGCTCTCCCGGGGGCTTACGCCCCGGGCAACCTGTCAGTATTTGATGACAGTACGAATTGACTTGCCTTCATGCATAAGGTCGAACGCTTCGTTGATGCGCTCCAATGGCATGGTGTGGGTCACGAATGGAGCGAGTTCGATTTCGCCTTTCATCGAGTCTTCGACCATCTTCGGCAGTTGGCTGCGACCTTTTACGCCGCCGAACGCCGAGCCTTTCCAGGTGCGGCCGGTAACAAGCTGGAATGGTCGGGTGGAGATTTCCTGACCAGCACCGGCAACGCCGATGACGATGGATTGTCCCCAGCCACGGTGGGCGCATTCGAGCGCCGCGCGCATCACATGGACGTTACCAATGCACTCGAAGGAGTGATCGACGCCCCAGCCGGTCATCTCGATAATCACTTGCTGAATCGGCTGCTCGTGATCCCTTGGATTGACGCAGTCAGTGGCGCCGAATTGGCGAGCCAGGTCGAACTTGGCCGGGTTGGTGTCGATGGCGATGATGCGTCCGGCCTTGGCCTGACGGGCGCCCTGGATCGCTGCCAGTCCGATGCCGCCCAGGCCGAATACGGCCACGGTGTCGCCCGGCTGAACTTTAGCGGTGTTATGAACTGCGCCAATGCCGGTGGTCACGCCACAGCCCAGCAGGCACACGTGTTCGGGGTTAGCGTCTGGGTGGATCTTTGCTACCGAAACCTCGGCGACCACAGTGTATTCGCTGAAAGTCGAGCAACCCATGTAGTGAAACAGCGGCTGGCCATTGTAAGAGAAGCGGGAGGTACCGTCTGGCATGACGCCCTTACCCTGGGTCGCACGTACTGCAGTGCACAAATTGGTTTTGCCAGATTTACAGAACAGGCACTCACCGCATTCGGCAGTGTACAAGGGGATCACGTGGTCGCCTGGTTTTAGGCTGGTCACGCCTTCGCCTACTTCAACGACGACGCCGGCACCTTCGTGACCCAGAACTACCGGAAACAGGCCTTCTGGATCGTCACCGGACAAGGTGAAGGCGTCTGTGTGGCAAACGCCTGTGTCGGTGATTTTGATCAGCACTTCGCCTGCGCGAGGCGGCTCGACGTCGATCTCTACGATTTGAAGCGGTTTGCCGGCTTGGAAAGCTACTGCAGCACGAGATTTCATATGATTTTCTCCAAAGGATGGTGCTCATTGAGTCTGGGGCTATTGTCGCGGTGGGCCATTGATGGCTATTTCAGGTACGTACGCACCAAAGAAATTACCTCATCAATTGAAGACCGCTGGGCCTCAGTTGTATCTACTAACGTCGTGAATTCTTCTCTTAGATGGCTTTCCAGTACCCCGGCCATCAGTCCGTTTACGGCTCCCCTCATCGCTGCAATCTGCTGCAGGACAGGCGCGCAGTCGGCACCGGCTTCTAAAGCTGATTCCAGCGCATCCAGTTGGCCTCGGACACGGCGAACCCTGGCCAAAACGCGTTTTTTCTCTTCAGGTGAATGTGGCATCTAATTAATCCTATAGCAGTCTGAAGAGGAGTTTACATGGGTACTGGTGGGGAGTATGTTTTTATACTGCTAGGGAGTATATGGTCGTGGGTGTGGCGAACAGTCGCGCTACCCCTTTGTCGCCGAAAATCAGTCCCTGCATTCCTTTAGAGATGAGCTCACCGCGAGGTTGATTTAGCAAAAGGGCGCTCTCCATATGTCTTGGGTTGTTTACAAATTGCACGCTCCGCGTGGGCCTGGGGAGCACACCCGCACCGGCTGCCCGCTGGCGCAAAGCATCCAGTCGTCTTAGTAAACATCAGGCATGGTGTATGACTAGCCTCACTGCGTTTCGAGACTGGCGCTGATTTGTTTCAAATCGCCTAATGCATGTGCTAACTGGAATCTTGCTTCGCTCGTCGGGCCTTGATTTACAAAGCGACCGACGAATTCAGCTAGATTTTTTAGAAATGCAATGCTGCTTGGCCTTCGAACGCTGTGACATATGTTGAAAATGTTTATCGAGGGTATGGGGTGGCTAATGGATCAAGCTAGCCGCCCGAAATGCTAGCAATGGCCTCCATTCCTCAGGTGACTTGAACGCCCACCCTAGCACTCTGCGAACGATGAGCTCACTGTCGGGATGCGAAGTTCGCGAGTCTGTCAGCGATCTTTTAGGCAACCGTACCGTCATCGGGCGACAAGCCTCCAGCAAACCCGACAGCTCCTGGCAGCTGTCCGTTGATCACCACGGGAACGCCACGTTTCATGGGCAGAATGTTCGGAAGATTCTGGAAGCCTGGATGACCTTGCACGATCTGTTGTTCAAAGCCTTTATCGTAAACCCATAAATTGCTGATGTGCGGGCTATCCTGATTGAGGCTTCAACCATTCCACTCGCTACGTTGTCAGATCGCTCCAGATAGATCAGATTTCCTCCATCGTCTACGAGGCTGACCACTAGGGCGCGTTGCCCTTTAAAGCCCGCTCTGCGGCAGTCGACACGGCTGCCTTCGCTGCTGTGAGCGTAATCATTGGTTTGGTCATCGGCGAGTCGGCAAATACAAGAGCACTGAAGAGTGGTGATAAGGCGAAAAGCAGGCTGATGTTGCTGAGTTTAATAACACGCTCGTAGAGTTGGTTTTTGAAGTTGGCACTATTCTCTCAAGCAATAAGATCTAAGAAGATACGAATATTTCGTCTCCACGGGCACGGCCACATCTATCGGGCAGTCCTCGACTCATCTGCGTAATTGAATGCAATCGACGTTCGAGGGATCTCCTTTGACTACAGTGATTCTCCGTATTGAATCAAGGCAACAATTGGTTCGCGATACAGGCCTTGAACCGCTCGATTTCCTCTTCATTCCTTCTCAAGAAATGAGCGGGGCCAACTATTTGAAGATCCAAGAAATGGGCCTTTTTGAGCACCGCCAAATGGCTCGATACGGTCGATTGAGGCAGGCCGCATCGCTGGGTAATTTGGCCAGCGCAAACTCCCAAATCATGGCCGTATTCTTGGTTGGGAAAATAGAGCCGCGGATCTTTCAGCCACTCAAGAATTTTTCTTCTGAGCGGGTGCGCTATCGCTTGAAAGGAGGTGTTGAAAGCGATTTGGATTGATGCCGGGTCTTCCGCGGCATGCTTCGTAGGTTTTGACATCGGTGGAAGCTCGGTTTGTTAATCAATGTGAGCAAGGCCCCCAGAAGAGGCGGCCTTTCTGTGCCCACATACATTTACTAAAGAGGCATCAATCAAGCATGTCCGCAATGGATTCCGCCGCTATCTGATAGGAGCGGCAGCGGGCTACTGGATCATAGATTCGTGCATCGATAATGATCTCATCAGCTTGCGTCGTTGCGATGAACTCACGCAGCCAACTGCCTACATCGTCTTGATCTCCTACTGCGGTGCATGCCATGGCTTCTGCCAAGCTGTACTGGTCACGTTGCGAAATTTTTTCCATATAGCCCTCCTCTGGAGCGGGCAGAGGGCCGGGCCTTCCAGCATAAAGATTGCCTACCCACTGGCGATGTGAGCTCGCGATATATTCGGCTTCAGAGCGGGTGGGTGCGGCAAAAACGTTCGCACCAGCTATGACATAGGGTTGCTGCAATACCTCTGACGGGCGGAAATTCGCTCGATAATGGGCAATGGAATCCATTAGAAAACGAGGTGCGAAGTGAGAGGCAAAGGCATAGGGAAGCCCTTGTTTTGCCGCTAGGTCTGCACTGTTCAAGCTGGAGCCCAGCAACCAGATTGGTACGCTATGACTCCCCGGAATAGCGCGAACAGGTTGTCGGCCGTTATCGGCGAGGTAATCGGTTAGTTGCTTGATATCGCGTGTGAAATCGCGTTCAGAAGCATCACCCCGCAGGGCTCGTATCGCGGGCCCAGCCGAGCCTGGAGCTCGTCCAATACCTAAATCGATACGTCCAGGAAACAGCGTATCCAAAGTGCCAAAGTGTTCTGCTACGACCAGCGGTGAGTGGTTTGGCATCATGATGCCGCCTGAACCTACGCGTAGCGTGCTTGTTGATGCAGCCAAATGTTGGATGAGCAATGTGGTGGCTGAGGACGCGATTCCAGGTAAGTCATGGTGCTCAGCAATCCAATACCGTTTGTATCCATGAGCTTCAACGTGTCGCGCTAACATGACGGCGTCGTCGAGGGTCTGGGCGAAGCTCTTTTCTTCACCGATCATCATCAGGTCAAGTACAGAAAGAGAGGTCATTTGAGATCCAGGTTTTCAAGTTGATGAAATGCGATGGCGCGCCTGTTCAACGGAAGTCTGTCCATGTTGGATGCGCTTCTAGCCGGCGATCGATGTCCCTTAGGGTTGTTAGGCATCGCTCCAGCTTCAGGTAAATGTCACCCCCGTAATCCCATCCAAGTACGCCGATGCTGCCGGAGTACCCTATGCGATTGAGCGCAGCGACCAAGGCGAAGTTATCCATCTCGCCCCGATCAACAGGTTCCATTGTGGCTACTCCACCCCAGCCCAATTGCGACAAGGCACTTCCCGATGTCACGACTTGCATCAGCCATGGCTTCATTGCCTGCAGGCGTTGCTCGAGTTTGCCTTCCTCACTCGCGTACCAGTGGTAAGCATTAAAGGATGCTCCCAAGCTCGCATGATTGAACTGCTCGCAGATTTGCACCACTTGAGTTGTGGTCTGCGTTACGTGATGCAAGTGGGGATAAAGAGCAATGCGTAATCCTCTGCGCTCGATGACCGGCAGCAGCGACTCGATGAATCGCAAGATCGCGGGAGTACCATTGATGGACGTTTGAACCGCTAACTCGATGAGTTCGACTCCCTCGACGGTCTCGACGAGACGTCGTATCAGTGCATCGTTGCGGCCTTCGTGCAAAACAAGGTACAGGCCTTCGACCTTGAGGCCGTGCTGTTCGCTGACCTTGGGTAGCAATGTCAAATCCGTCAGAGGTGTTCCGCCCCAGCCAGCGACGGTAATACCGTCATAGCCGAGCTCTGCCAACATTTCGCATTGTGTTTGGAATGCATAGACACCCATCGACGAGTAGAAGAAGGAATCCAGCGCATGGATAGGATGAGCCATAATTTCCTCTCCCAATTAGTAGGGCAATTTTTGCAACACTGCCCATTCAGGGTGTGCAGCCAAGCGATGCTCCAAGGAGCGGAATGCAGTCATCGACCGTCGTAGATTGCCGTACACATCGCCACCCATGCTTTCCCACCCCAGCACGCCCACACGACCTTCAAAACCACGTCGTTTCAGTGCTCCCATCAGCGCGAAATTATCCAACTCACCCTCATCAAGAGGTTCGATAGTCGCCAGCCCCCCCCATCCAAGTGGAGACATCCTCGCGCCGGCAATGTTGACCTGCATCAGCCATGGCCATACTGCGTCTAGGCGTTGCTCCAATGCTTTTTCCTGGTTGGCGTACCAGTGGTAACCGTTGAAAACGATACCTAGCCGTGGATGGTTAAACTCTTCACAAAGGGCTACGGCTTCTGATGTTGTTTGCATGCCATAGCGAGCGTGAGGGTAGAGTGCGATCTGCAGACCTCTGCGCTCGCAAATGGGCAGCAGATGTTCGAGCATTCTTCGGTCTAGGTCAGTGACCTCGTCACCAGAATGAAGAGCCAGCTCGATGGTTGAGCATCCTTCGATGGATTCGAAAATGTTAGTGACGAACGACTCGAGACCTTCCCTGTAGATCAGATAAACAGCACCGATATCTAAGCCCCATTGCGACTTGATGAGAGGAATAGACTTCAGGTCTTTGCTCCATGCTGACATCGTCATACCTTGGTAGCCGAGTTCGGCGAGCATCTCGCACTGCGCGGCCAAGGGGTATGTGCCAAGACGGGTCTGGAAGATAAAGTCCATATGGTGAAGAGAGTGTTTCATGCGTGCTGCTCCGCTGCTGGTTGCGGTAGTGGTAAGGCCAAGCTTGGAAATAGCGGCAACAGATATTCCCCTAGCTCATCTATTACTTCAGAGGCGTGCCGGCGCTGGGGTTTAAAATGCAGGGCTACATGATTGACACCTTGATCCTGCTGCCGCTTCCAAAGCTCAATCAGCACGTTTCGCCCAGCGCGTAACACTCGACCAGGTTGATGAGGTGCGTTCGGGTCTCGATCCAGGTCGAAAAGCGTGCCGTAGCCGTAGGGCTTGAATCGGTTCGTCCCGGTCGCAAGACGCCACCGCTCGATTACCTCCGGAAGTAATGCTGGGTTTGACGTGTAGGAGAGAGTTCCGTCGGTGTTCTCGCCAATCCACTCTAGCGATTGCCCTGATTGGCCAATAACGATGGTCGGTAATCGGTGAGCAGCAGGTTTGGGTACCAGATCGATTGACCCATCCAGTTGCCCATAGAACTTAGATGTGTGTTTTGCCCAATGCTGTTCTGTAGCGGCGCGAATCAGCGATAGCGCATCGCGAAAACGTTCGGCCCGATTATCAAAGTCGAGCCCGAAAGCTGGGTATTCCACCGGACGATCCCCTGTGGCCAGACCTAGAATAAAGCGTCCTCCCAGCAACTGATCGACACTCGCTGCTTGCTTGGCAACGATCAGCGGGTCACGTAAAGGGAGAACGATCCCTGCAGTGCCGATGGTTACGTTTTTTGTCACTGCTGCGAGGTAGCCGGCGTAAACCATTGGATCAAGGATCTGGCCAACGTCACCAAAGTTAGGGTCATAGAAAGGGACATCTCGCAACCAGATGGCCGAGAATCCCGCCTCATCGACCTTGCGCGCCATCTCTAGGTGATCTTGCAACGTTGGGCCTGGACTGTCGGGGTAGCTTTCCAGAGGGGTGATGAATCCGAACGTTAGATGCCCGGGCTGAAAAACCCGGGTATACCCAGAATGTTGTTTGAGGTCTTGCGTCGACCCATAAGATGCTTGTGCTGATGTCATGCAATCAAACCTCGTATTGATAGTCGTCTTTACGCATCCAGGCCTAGCGACATAAATTTACTGTGATGGCGACTATAGAGCGCATCTCCGTGCAGAAAAACAGGATAGAATTCCGATCATTTCGGAATTTTTCGCTCTAATACAACCGAGGTCGGCATGGATCACTTCAGCGCGCTTAGCACCTTTGTGCGAGCAGCCGAGACACTCAGTTTCACTGAGACAGGACGACGAGTTGGGCTCTCCTCATCTGCCGTTGGGAAAGCTATTGCACGGCTGGAAGAAGAGCTTGGTGTCAGGCTTTTTCATAGGTCGACGCGCGCTATGACCCTGACTGCCGAAGGCAGCCTTTTTCTGGAGCGCTGCAACCGAATCTTTGCTGAGTTTGAAGTGGCTAAACACGAGCTGACGCTGGCAGCAGGTAAGCCGCAGGGAAAACTGCGTGTGGGTCTACCGCAGTTAGGCATGAAGCTCATGCCTCATTTGATAGCCTTTCAGCAAAAGTACCCAGAAGTAGAGCTGGAGTTGGAGTTCAGTGATCGCTTGGTAAATGTGATTGAAGAGGGATTTGACGCAGTTATGCGCATAGGTGAAGTTGAGGATTCCCGCCTGACTATGCGCAAGCTCAATGGCTACAGTCATCGGCTGGTGGCATCCCCTTCATACCTTTCCGAACGAGGAGTTCCGATTCGCCCATCAGATCTCTCGAAACACTCTTGCCTGCGCTATCGATACCCTACCAGCGGCAAGTTGGATCCTTGGCCATTTGTAGTAAAGGCCGGTGGAGGGGTTGTTGATGTGCCGGCTTCGGCGACAGCAAATGCAATTGAACCACTGCTTGCCATGGCCGAATCTGGCCTAGGCATTGCTTGCATACCGGATTTTTTTGTAGAGGATATTGTCGCCCAAGGACGGTTGGTGCCAGTCTTGGAACGCTATGTTCGTGATCACCGTACCTTTAGTATTCTTTGGCCTTCCAGCCGACAACCATTACCCAAAATAAAGGTATTCGTTGAGTTTATGGCGGCGCGACTTTCTTGAATTTGCCACTAAGGCCGTGATTCAAGAGGGGCTGATGAGCGTATCGGGGCGAACAGCGTGAGATATCGATGTGAGCTCAGAGCACCGCTTGCATCGAAATTGGGAACGGTACGATGAAGGGGAAAAAGCCCCGGCTGAGGAAATGGGAGTAACGCGTTCAGCCGGGTAAAAGGAGCTTTCAGTAGTTTCGCCGGAAGTCGAACAGACAACTCCCGGCGATATTTACTGCGAGACGAAGTTACGCTTCGGATGAAGGCTTTAGGGCGAAACGACCATCACCCAGCAACGCTACAACCAGAGCGGTCATGCACAGGTAGATTGGGTACTCCCAACCGCCATTCGCGTTGGTGAAGCTCCAGCCATTACCGAAGTGAACGGTCGCCGCTACGAACAATTGGACAACTGCGAGCGCGGCAATCCAGCGAGCGTAAACGCCCAGCACCAGCATCAGACCGCCAATAACTTCGAATGCCATGACCGGGTACGCCAGGAAACCTGGGAATCCGATGGATTCGAAAAAGCCGGCTGTGCCCGCAGGAGTGAATACGAATACTTTGGTCAGACCATGCGCGAGGAACATGATGCCAAGTGCCAAGCGCATTACGAATGCAGCGTAAGAAGCGGTGCGTGTATCAATCATGATGTACTTCCTTTTATTGAGTGAGTTGCAGCGTATGACTTAGCCATTGGGAAAAATCGACCAGTTCTGGAGCGATGATTTCGTGGGCCATGTCGTAAAAATGTGTCTCGTGCTTTACGCCAATTTTGGTTAACAAGGTGTCAGCTTCCCTTGCCCAGTCGATGGGTAAAACACCATCCCGGTAGCCGTGGGCAATAAACGCTGAAACCGACTTAAGCCGATCATCAGAGGCGATTTGTGGATCGATCTCTCGTAACATTCTTCCGCTCAAGACCCCGAACCCAGCTACCAACTCCGGTTCGGTTACGCCAAGGCTTGCACTCATGATTCCGCCTTGGCTGAAGCCAGCTACCACTGTCGGTAACGGTGGAAGCGCTTCGATGAATTGCTTCAACAATTGCCGGCTGGACTCAGCCTGCTCGTAGCTGAAGGATGGGCCGTTACTGGTGAAGTTGACCTGGTACCAAGCAAAACCTTGAGGCCCCGCCTGCAGAGGCCCCCGCAGCAACAGAATCTCCAGATCCTCTGGTAGTGATGCAGCCAGGCTCACCAAATTAGTTTCGTTCGACCCTACGCCGTGCAGCAAAAGCAAACGAGCTTTGGGGTTGTCGGAGTTACAGCTCTTGCGAAAGAAGATGCCAGACGCAGGCTCTCTTGCCGCTTCAGAAAAATTGTATTCATGCATCATGGTGAGGAACGCCTTGTGTTGATTGGGCTGAGTCGAAAAGGTAGCTATCCATCGCCAGCACCCCATAGGTAACGCCTCCTTCCAGGACGCGTGTTTGATACGTTTCCCCCGCAGCGCCGAGAGCAATCAGCAGAGGCAGGAAGTGTTCATCTGTCGGGTGAGCACGCTCGGCAGAGGGTGCAAAGCGTCGGTAGTCCAATATTTGCTCAGTGTCACCGCTCTGTAGCGTCAGCGCCGTCCAGGCAGCGAATTCCTTGACGTAATCCGCACCATGAGGCGTCGATCCCCTGAACTCATATAGGTTATGCGTCAAGCTTCCAGAGGCCACGATCAGCACATTCATTTCGCGAAGTGGCTTGAGTGCTTCACCCAGTTTCAAGGCGCCGCGGGTATCCATAGGCATGGGCATCGAGACCTGTACTACTGGCACTGTTGCTGAAGGAGCCAAGTACAGTAGGGGCACCCATGCACCGTGATCGAGGCCGCGATTAGCGTCCAGGCGTGCTTTCCAACCTGCCGAGGCGAGTAGCTCAACGATGTGATTCGCCAACGCCGGAGCACCTGGCGCGGGATAGTTCAGCTCGTAAAGCTCATCTGGAAAGCCACCAAAATCGTGGATGGTTTTTGGACTGGTGCTCGCGGTGACGCTGACCTCGCCTCGGGTCATCCAGTGAGGCGAGATGACCACGATTGCATCAGGTTGCGGCAGTTCGCGACCGAGCTCAGTCAGCTGTTTACCAGCCAGACCAGGCTCGATAGCGAACATCGGAGCACCATGAGACACAAACAACAGGGGGAACGACGTGTTCATGGTGGATCCTCAATGGTGAATTACTTGTTGAGCCAAGCCGGAGCGATGGAAGTGCCTAAGCCAGCGCCGTAGCCGAGGTAAATGTTCAAACCCGCGAGCGGTTCAAGGTAGCGGGCGTTGACGAGCCCACCAGCGTCTACGGTATTCCAGCCAATGCTCTGTGCCAGCGAGATGGCGGTCTGTTTGGCCCGATCGTTGTCACCAGCGACGAATACGCTGCCGCGTTGGTTGTCGGCGAACTTAGGGCCATCGGCAAGCACTTGGGCGAACAGTGTGTTGAACGCTTTAACTACGTGAGCCTGCGGTACTGCCTTAGCGATTTCTTCCGAAGCGCTGGTGACGTGACCGATGGTCAGGGACATGTAATCCGCGCTAAGCGGGTTGGTGATGTCGATGACCACTTTTCCAGTCAAATCACCCAGGCCTTGCAGCGCGGAAACTGCATCGGTGTAAGCAGTCGCAACGATAACTACCTCGCTGTCGCCCAGCGCCTCGGCCGAAGCGTATGCGGTGACATTTGGAAACTGATCAGCCAAGGCCTTGGCCTTATCAATATCGCGACCGGTGATTCGAACGATGTGGCCAGCGCTGGAAAGCTGCTTGGCAAAGCCCGAGCCCATGTTGCCGGTACCAATTACTGTAATTTTCATAGCTACCTCTGACAGTTGCGTTGATTTGCGTTTCGTTGGGGTTAGTTTATAGGTTGAAAATTTGAGATAAATTAGGCTGAATGCGATATATAGTTCCACTAGGTGAGACAATTATGGATCGAGCACTGGAGATGCAAGTCTTCTGCATGGTCGTCGAGAAGGGCAGCTTTGTAGGGGCTGCCGAACCCTTAGATATGTCCAAGGCCGCTATTTCGCGTTATGTCAGCGGCCTGGAGGAACGATTAGGGGCGCGGTTGTTACACCGAACAACACGTCGACTTTCTCTGACGGAGGAGGGAAGGCAGTTCTACCACCAGGCGCGGGAGGTACTAGCGTTGATGGGTCAGGCGGAGGCGGCTGTTTCGTCGACGGCACCGGAGCCCAGCGGTGTACTCAGGGTGAACGCACCGGTCAGTTTTGGTGTATTGCACCTGGCGCCGGTATGGGCTGATTTCATGAGGGCCTACCCCAACGTCGAACTGGACATCAGCTTGAATGACCGACTGGTAGATTTGGTGGAGGAGGGGTTCGACGCAGCTGTTCGCATTGCGCGTATGGAGAATTCTTCTCTGGTAGGACGACGTCTGGCCGGTACGCGGATGTGTTTGTGCGCCTCCCCTGACTATCTGGCAAGCCATTCGCCTGTGCGTAAATTGGCTGACCTAACTGAACACGGTGTGATTGCCTATACCAACTTTGCTAGCGGAAGTGAGTGGCTGTTCGAGGGCCCAGACGGTAGTGAAAGTGTGCGCACGCGCTCGATCATCCGCTGCAACAATGGTGATACCTGTCGCAGCATTGCGCTGGCAGGTGGAGGCATTTCGCTGCAGCCCAGCTTTATGGTCGCCCAGGATCTAAGAGCTGGAGACTTGGTAGAAATTCTTCCAGAGTACAAGTCCGTCGAGCTAGGGATTTATGTTGTGTACCCCTCTCGCAAGCACCTACCTTCGAAGGTTCGAGTGCTCATAAACTTTTTGGTGGAGAGATTTTCGCAACCAGAGTGGGAAAGGTAGGCAGGTGATAACCTCTAAACGAATTCACGTGGTTCTACCAAAAGGCGGGTAGTGACCCTGTAACTCCAAGTGACTGCCAGCGATACCAGAGGCTTACACTGCTGTTCCGCTGGCAGCGTCCTGACTTAGACGAATTCAAGTACGTCTTTGACTGGTTTACGCGGTTTTTTCGGCCAGTTTTCCGTACCTGGATAACCAACAGTCACGAGCATCACTGGAACGTCGGTAGGCGCCAGGTTGAACGCTTCCGCTACTGCCGATTGGTCGAAGCCAATCATCGGCGCAGAAACCAGGCCTCTGCCTTTGGCTGCAAGCATCAAGGTCATCGCTGCCAATGACCCAGAGCGAATTGCTTCATCACGCTGGAACGCGGGGTTGTTCTCGTACATGTTCTGCGCAGCATTCAACCAGCCGGTATAAATAGCGTCATTAATAATGCCAACGTCGAGGGTGGGCTTGAGAGCAGCAGGTAGCGTTTCATGCGGTTTCAGGGTGCCGCAGACAATGAACGTTACCGCCGAATCCACTACCTTCTGTTGGCCGTAGGCCAGTGGCAGCAGCCGCTCCTTGGCTTCCTCGCTGCGCACCGCCACGAACTTCCAGTTTTGGAGGTTGAATGCTGACGGGGCGTGGGTAGCCAATTCTATCAGATCTGAAATTTCTTGATCCGACAGCTTGCGCTGGGTGTTATAGCTGTTGGCTGAGAAACGGGACTTAATGATTTCAGTTATATCGGACATATCGAACTCCTTGGGATAAAGAGGCGCAGCAATTATCTATATATTTGAAGACTTCTGGGTTTGATTGATACCTAAGGTCTTCTTGAGATGATCGTATTTGAAAGCTAGCGTCTCAAGTTGTTCGGGGTGAATAAGTACTCCCAAGACAGCCAGATTTTTTGGGTTAACTCCGAGTTCGTCTGCGTGAGGGCGGAGCCATTTTAATCCTGCGTAAGTGTCTTCCATTGATCCCGAGTATAACGTTTCACGAAACTCAGAGCTTACATACCAAAACTCATCATTTTCGTCATTGGCCTGTACGAAAGAAGTGCCTGTTAGTGATAAACTAATAGGAAGCGAGATGGTGGAGGTAACAAAAATTCTTCTGCTCACATTAGACATATAAGCGCAGCTCCATTCTGTAGTTAGCTCTCTAGCTCGACACAGTCCACTTTCGCTCTTGTTGTAGGAGGGGCAGGAAAGCGAACTGGTTGCGCCTGACGCTGCATTCGCTGGTAAATCATGTCAACAAATATGTAAATTGCTATGGTGCCGCTCCGACTCACGTCTAAAGGCGGACGCTCCGTATTGCTTGACGGTGTTGATTTAGAACGTCCGCTTGGCTTACGACGTCTTGATGTCATTTGGAAGGGGAGGAGACCCTGACCTCAGGATCTCTCCAGAAAACTCCGCAGGTCTTCAGAGAATTTCTGCGGATTTTTGAACGCCAGGAAATGATCGCCCTGTTCGGCCTTCGTATAAACATGAAGCACCGAGTCATCAATCACCGAATTCATCCAGCGCTGGCTTTCAAGCCAGTCGCTGTATTCGCCGGTGAAAATGGCAGTGGGAACATCGATCTTGAATTTGATGACGTCACGCCAGTCATTGGTGGTGTGATCGAAAAGAACGCGCCCCGTGAAAGCCATGTTGTCTTCAACTACAGCCTGTACGAGGCTTATGGCGTTGTGATAGTACGGCGAGTCGATAGCCATAGCGCGCTCAAACACGTTGCTGGCAGAAGTGAGCATATTGGTTGGAGCCATACTGGTGTACGACGCGATCATGCGCTCCGGCGATGTGGTGAATGCTCCAGCCTCAAGGCGCTCTTGTTCAGACCAGTCGGCGTGGCAATAGATCGACGGTGCCTGATCAATGATGCTCAGGGTTTTGATGCCTTGGGTACCAAAGAGGTCAATGAATGCCCACATAACGGAGGCTCCCATCGACCAGCCGCAATAGTCGGCTTCTGCCAATCCCAAATGGTCTGCGAACTCTTTTACATCCATGGCGTAACGGGAAATCCGAGTGCCGTAAGACACCTTCTCCGAAAGTCCTTGGTTGCGAACATCCAATACGTACACGTGATAGTGCTCGCTCAGGATGTGCATGAGGTGAAAGTACATTGCACCATTCGCCGACCACCCTGGAATGAAGATCAGCGGTCGACCAGTCCCCGCTTCCCAGTAGCAGAGGTTGACTTCGTCACTGGTGGAAAAGCTGTTTACCTTCAGAGCTTTGAAATCGGACGCCCGGAAGGGTTGGCCAATGATTTCATGTGGGAAGATAAAGTCTTCGCTCAGTATTGATTGAAGTGTTTGGTTTTTGAGTGGGAAATTCACGATGAAATCCTGGCAGGTGAAATTGGAATGACGGTTCGCCCATTGTCGCTTGCCTGCATCAGGTGTCGCGATTCAAGTCTGAACTGTCCGCCCTTTGATGGTCACTACGATAAGACTTGAACCGCATTGGGATAAATATACAGAATGGGTGGATATTCCAAACGGATCATCGCTAATGGATCGTCTCACCAGCATGGCGGCTTTTGTAAAGGCTGTAGAAATGGGGTCATTCAGTGCTGCTGGCGACGCCTTGCAGATGTCTGCCCAGTTGGTTGGCAAGCACGTCAATCATCTAGAGCAGCGCCTCGGGGTGCGCCTGTTGAACCGCACTACTCGGCGACAGAGCCTGACGGATTTTGGTCGCTCATTTTTTGAACGATCAAAGATCATTCTCGCGGAGGTAGAGACCGCTGAAAACATGGCTGCGCAAACACAAGCGTCTCCCAGTGGTCGACTCCGAATAAATGCGCCTGTCAGTTTTGGCATGCAAGCGCTGTCCCCCCGACTGCCCGAATTTATGAAGGCGAACCCGTTGGTCAGTGTTGAACTGACATTGTCTAATCGCGCAGTGGATCTGATTGATGAGGGGTTTGACGTGGTGTTCAGGGTCGGCCAGCTATCTGACAGCGGATTGATTGCGCGCCCGCTGGCACCTTATAGGCTCATCCTCTGCGCGTCGCCTCTTTACTTGGAAGGGAAGCCTTCGATAAACACTCCCTGGGATCTACAGGAGCATGAGTGTCTGAGCTTCTCACATACAGAGCTCCGAACTCATTGGACGTTCGATGGGCCACAGGGGAAGATCGTTGTGCCTGTCGGCAGCCGACTCATGGCTGACCATGGGGAGTCTCTTCTTTGCGCTGGTCTCGCTGGTCTAGGCATTCTGCTGCAGCCCATTGAGCTTGTTTACTCGTCGTTACGTCGTGGTGATCTGATTCCATTGCTGCGTGACTACCCTGTCCCTAGCCGCCCGTTGCATATCTTGTACGCGCCTGACCGTCAACTAACCCCCAAGCTACGTAGCTTCTTGGATTTCGCGACTGAAAAATTTGGCGTGGATTCAGTTCAATTAGAAGTGTTTTGAAACGTGGTGTTGGGAATGTATATATAAAACTGACGTTTATCATTGAGAATAGAGTCATTAGAGTGTGTGGCTATGGTTTAAACATAATCAGTAGCTCACCAACAGGTTGGACAACGTCCCTCCGCTCTAATGGAGTAATGATGAAGATTCAATTCAACGGTAGACGTGCGCTGGTTACAGCGTCAACCGGGGGAATAGGGTTCGCGATTGCCAAAGGGCTAGCTGAAGCAGGAGCAGAGGTCGTTTTTAATGGCCGTAGCACTGCATCGGTGGCGGATGCTGTATCCAGGCTCTCTGCTGTCGTACCTGGAGCTACGCTCCAGGGCGTGGCAGCTGATCTGAGTACACCTGACGGGGTTGCCGAGCTTGTACGTAGTGCTGGTGCCATTGATATTCTGGTGAACAATGCCGGCATCTACGGCGTGCAAGACTTCTATGAGACTGGCGACGAGGTTTGGGAAAACTATTGGCAGACGAATGTCATGTCAGGTGTTCGCTTAAGTCGTGCTTTGCTGCCGGCAATGGTCGAAAAAGGGTGGGGGCGTGTTGTTTTCGTTTCTTCTGAATCGGCTCGCAACATCCCCGCGGACATGATCCATTACGGTGTCTCGAAGACTGCCCAGCTAGCCTTGGCACGGGGCTTAGCCAAGCGGGTCGCTGGAAGCGGTGTGACAGTCAATAGCGTGTTGCCCGGCCCAACGCTGTCCGATGGCGTCGCGGACATGATGAAAGGCGAGGTTGAACGCACCGGGAAAACTCTCGAGTCTGTAGCGGCGGAATTCGTTGTGCAGCATCGACCAAGCTCGATCATTCAGCGTGCAGCTACGGTCGAGGAGGTAGCTAGCATGGTCGTCTACGTGTGCTCGCCTCAAGCGTCTGCGACTACAGGCGCAGCACTTAGGGTGGACGGTGGCGTTGTAGACGACATCGTCTGACCTTAACGCCAAGGCTCTCTGATTTAACAACTGACGCTTGGACGGCCGGGCCATTAGAACCGGTAGTAGGCAATTTACTACCGGTTTCTCCACGTATCATCACCCTCTGGCCCAGAACCTCACCTATGAATCGATATTCACTGCTCGCCTTGGCGGTAATTTCGACGGTCACCGCATACGTCGATGCTAAAGAGTCCCAATACTCATAGGTTAGTGAGTTCAGGCTCTCTGGCGTGTCCTTGGTTGAAACGCACTATAAAAAACAAGCCGCATTGGAAGTGAGAATGCCATCCTCTTCCTATCAGGATCAAAGCAAGGATAGGTTGCTCGACCGGGATTTTATGGCGTGGCTGCCATTGGATTTTAAGAACGGAACAATAGACGTGGATGTTGCCAGTGACTTGGCGACAGATGCGCCTGCTTACGCTCGAGGGTTTGTGGGGGTTGCCTTCCGCATCGACGAGACGTCTCGTTTTGAAAGCATCTACCTGCGCCCGACCAACAGTCAGGCTGATGACCAGGTGCGCCGAAACCATACAGTGCAATACGCCGGTTATCCCGACTTTCGGTTTGATCAGCTACGAAAAGACTTTCCTGAGAAATATGAGACATACGCGGATGTAGCCCTGGGGCGGTGGATACACATGAAAATTGTGGTCGAAGGCTCAAAGGCTACCTTGTACTTGGATCACAAGGAAAAGCCCTCATTCGTGGTTAATGACCTCAAATTTGAGGAGCTGCACGGTGGTGTTGGAATCTGGATAGAGTCGGGGACTATTGCTCATTTCCGAGGGCTACAGGTGACCCCTAAATAGCGGGTCTAACGGTACGGGCTTGTATCGATACGTCAGAAAGAAGACGCAGTCTTTATCCAATCACAGTGCATTACTGTGGGGGATAACGGCCGTTTTTCTTGAGTGCGTAGGAGTTAGGTATTCACCGGCTTCAGTGATTGGCGAGCGACGTAAAGATTCACGCCAACGCAGCAGAGAAGAACGACTGCCGAAAGCATCATTGATTTGGACATCCCATGGGAAAACGCTGCCACATCAGAACTGGCTATCATCGTGCCGAAGACTGCCACGCCGATGACTCCCCCCAATTGCCTGGCTGATGCCATCAGGCCCGAGGCAATTCCAGCGTCATGCTTAGTCACCGACGACAGCATCGAATTTGTGATCGACGGGACGGACATCGCGCTTCCGATTCCAACCAGCATAAGGGCGCCATTGAGCAACCAGAAGGGGCTTTCTACGGTTATCTGCGATAGCGCCAGGAAGCCAATGATCTGCACGCTGAAGCCTGTAGTGATGATCTGTGTAGCGCTGACTTTTCTGGCGATGCGGGACGAAAGCATCGTGGATAGGGTGAGCACCGCAGTAAGGGGAATGAAGGATAACCCCGTTTTGAACGCGTCGTAGTGCAGAAACGTTTGGAAGTAGATGCTGAAGACGAAGACCGTTCCATAAAAGGTCAGATTGATCGCTGCGCCGGCTAGCGCCATGCTTCCCAGCACCTTATTGGTTGCCAAGCGATTGGGCAGCATGGGGCTTTCAACGCGTCGCTCGATCAAGACAAATGCAGTCACAGCGAGCACCGCAATCACCATAGCGCTCAGGGTCTCCGTCACCCAGCCCTTTGCGCTGAACTCAGTCAGGGCGTAGGTCAGAGCTGCAAGACCGATAGCAATGCTTACCTGTCCGGGAACGTCCACTTTCTTATCTACTCGAGGCGAGGCGGGGGCAAATCGGAGAATCAAACCGATGGCCGCCATACCGATAGGAACATTGAGCAGGAATACGCTTCTCCAGCCGAAATACTGAATCATCAGACCACCGATGACAGGCCCTGCGGCCAAGGCAATACCGCCACAGGCACCCCACATGGCCACAGCGGATTGGCGAGTATCGGGGTCATGGAATGACAACCGGATCAAGGTAAGCGAGGTAGGTACCAGCAATGCAGCCCCTATACCTTGGACGATCCGCATTCCTATCAGCATCGGCATGCTGCTCGCCAAACCACAGCCAATGGAGGCCAGCGTGAAGATCGCAAAGCCTGCTGCGAAGACCGACTTCGCTCCCCATTTGTCACCCCAGGCGCCTCCCAGGATCAGCAGTGCGGAAAAGGCCAAAGCGTAACTGTTGATGACCCACTGCAGGCCGGTAAGGTTGGTATCGAATGCGCTTTTGAGAGATCCGAGACCAACGTTTACAACGCTAACGTCGAGTTGGACGACCAGGAAGCCTAAGCAGGCTGCAATCTGTATCGGCCAAAGTGAGAGGGGAATCTTTGCCATAGGAGCCGCTCCAAGTGCCGGAGTGGATTTTGAGTTGAGGGCGCTGGATTAGAACCCTCTGAGGTGGGGCTACAAAGCGTGGTGAGCGTTTTGTTTACTCTTTGTTAGTGAATGTCCCTGATGGGTCGTGTCCCATCGCCCAGCTTCTGCTCAACTTATGTCGAGTGATTTTCCAGCCTTCGGCTGTTCTACGAAATTTGAACTCGTATGGCCCGCCACATGAGTAGCATTCAAATGGCTTTGAGGTGTCAGGTGCGGCGAAAAATATGAGAGAGGCGGTCGCGGAGGCAGTATCGGCACCGGTGATGTCGATTTGCAGGTTGGTGATGGAATGCTGAAGGCCTTGTATCGCGCCCTCGACGCTCGCGGCCTTTGCAATTTCCTCTCGCCCTTTGATCTCACCCCACTCCTCATAGTTCAACACGCCATCCTCGGTAAACTTGTTGCCGAAGCCTTCAAAGTCGTGGGTATCGCATGCGCGGCAGTAGTGATTTAGGAGGGTCGTGATCGCTTCTTTATCTTCGAGGAGTTGGAGCCGGCGCTGCAACGATTCGAAGAGGGCGGGGAGATCGTTATTCGTCATGATTATCCAGTACGTAGAAGTGGACTGAGAAGAACAGAGCATTCTCGGTTTCGGCCCGGTGGAGCAGCTATATCAGTCCATTAATAGGCTTGCTCTCGGGTAGTGGTGTTCAAACAAACGCCAAAACATCCTGGACAGCTTTGCGGGGCTTTTGTGGCCAGTTGGTCACCCCTGGGTAACCTACGGTTACGAGCATGACCGGGACTTCAGTAGAGGCAAGATTAAATGCCTCTGAAACGGCAACCGCATCGAACCCGATCATTGGTGTGGACACCAAGCCTTGGCCCTTGGCAGCAAGCATCAATGTCATGGCTGCGAGCGACCCAGAGCGAACGGCTTCGTCACGCTGAAGTTGGGGATTATCCTGGTACATACCCTGAGCGGCGCCGACCCACATGTCGTAGATGGTCTGGTCAATAATTCCAGCATCCAGCGTTGGCTTCAGCGAAGAGGGCAGGGACTGATGCGGATTCAGGGTGCCACAGACAATGAATGTCACTGCCGCATCGATCACTTTCTGCTGGCCGTAAGCCAATGGCAGTAAGCGTGCTTTTGCCTCTGGGCTACGCACCGCCAAAAAGCGCCAGTTCTGAAGGTTGAAGGCCGATGGGGCATGGGTGGCCAGATCGATCAGATCCGAGATCTCTTGGTCGCTCAAAGTGCGTGCAGTGTCGTAACTGTTGGCGGAAATTCGCGATTTGATAACTTCAGCAATCGTGGGCATGGTGATCTCTAAGCAGCGGTGAAAAAGGGATTATCGGCTGAAACCGTCGAAGGGCGTCATGTATACAGCGCCAAAGGGATCAAGACGTTTGCGGATTTCAGCATCTGGAGTGCCGTATACAACCAGGCCAGTAACAGTGCAGAGTTCTAGGAAGCGTTCGCCAAAGGGCGCGAAGGTGATGTCCACGTGGCTGACCACTGAATCAACGTTGTAGCGCTCAAGGATATGGACGGTGCTGTTGTCTTCGTTGACGCTGTACTCGTAGATGAGGGTGCCTGGCTCTTGTTGGGTAGCGGCAACGATCTTGGAAATCAGCGCTTTGAACTCTGGGAGTTCTTCAGGTTTGACTGCAAGGCTGAAGAGGCAAGAAATATATGGGTGCATGGATATGTCTTCCGTCCTGGGCATGGTGGCTGCCCTGTGAGGGGATGCATCGCTGGCCTAGCCGATGCTTTGTTCCTGTGACCTGCTTAGGCCTTGTCGGTTGCTTCCCCAAACAATTTGCCGGAGCCTGCCCAATCGGAGGGCGCTACGTCTTCGAAGATGACGTAGATGTACTCGGCTGGGGTACCGGTATTTTTGACGATGCTTTCGGTAATCTCTGCGGCAACGGTCGCTTTTTGGGCGTGTTCTTTGCCTTCGAACCAGCTAACACGTACTACGGGCATGATGTGAGCCTCAAAAGGGTGGGTAAAGCTAACTGCAGCAATAGTAGAGTAGAAAATATCGCGGATAAATGGGCTTAGGGTATAAGGTATGTAGAATTTGGCTCTACTATTGGCGCGTGTTTATGATCCCGGTCGATTCTTTTCAAGGTGTCATTACCTTCGTGGTGGCTGCCCGATGCCATAGCTTTACCGAGGCTGCGGATCAATTGGGCCTCTCAAAATCCGCAGTCGGCAAAGCCATCGCTCGGCTCGAGGCACGTCTTGATACACAGTTATTTCATAGGACGACGCGACGACTTTCGCTGACCGCCGATGGCGAGGCCTACTTAACAGCTTGTACTGCTGCTCTGGATGAGATCGGTGCGGCGGAGAGTGGGATGGGTACTGGAGACCGTGAGCCATCGGGTAGGCTCCGGGTGGACATGCCCGTCGCTTTCGGTCGGCGAGTGGTCGCGCCATTGCTCTTTGAGATCGCGAGTAAATATCCGGCCTTGCATCTCAACATGACATTCTCGGATCACCTAATTGATCCTATTGAGGAGGGGGTCGATCTTCTGGTGCGGTTCGGCGAGCTCAAGGATACCGGTGGCCTGGTAGCGCGTCGGCTAGCCCGGCAACGTTGGGCTATCTGTGCTGCGCCAGGGTACCTCGAACGATTCGGAACGCCGCAAGTCCTGGAGGATCTTGCCCGCCATCACTGCATTGTGGGGCACCGACGTGGCCAGCCGTTGTCTTGGCGTGTACGACAGCAGGGCGAGACTGTGCGTTTCGCCCCCCCTGTAACTCATCAAATTGGTGACGGGGAGGCGATGATTCTCGGTGCTGTTGCGGGAGTTGGCCTGTGTCAGATGCCCCGCTGTCTTTTTGCAGAGGACATTGAGGAAGGAAGGTTGGTTGAGGTGCTGCTGGATTATGAACCTGAGCCCGTTGAAGTTCATGCCGTGTGGCCCAAGGTCTCGCAGCTACGTCCCAAGGTGCGATACGTAGTTGATGAACTGGTAAGGGTATTTGAGCGTTGGCAATAAGGCCTTGATGAACATAGCGGACGGGAGTTGCCGTTCAAATAACTGATGCCGTTTTTTACGTTCTGAGTGAGAGTTCGTTCCGCCAGCGAGAGCATCGCGTGGCGGAGCGAAACCAATAACCGGGTTAAGGGGTGATTGGGACGACTGTTGCAGGATGATCCCAGCCGCCGCCGAGAGCGCGGATGAGACGCACCGTAGATACGGACTGTTCGCCATACAAACCGGCTAAACTTTGCTCCGCTTGCAATGTGCTTCGATCGGCATCCAGTACACTTAAGTAATCTCTTGCACCTTCATGGTACTGCGCCTGAGTAATACGACTAGCGCCTTTGGAGGCGTTAACCGCTAGCGTTTGTGCCTGCGCTTGCTGCTGCAACAGGCGTATGTTGGCCAGATTGTCTTCGACTTCACGTAACGCATCGAGCACGGTCTGGCGGTAGTGAGCGACCTGTTCCTCATAGACAGCTCGTGCGTTTTTAAGGTCAGCCTTGCGCTTACCACCATCAAATAGCGGCAGATGGAGCATGGTGCCTGTGAGTGGCCCTAGCAAAAAAGCTTTGCTTGAACCTTGAAACAGTTCACCTACGGTGTTGCCCTCAAATCCTGCGGTACCCGTCAGTGTCAGTGAGGGGAAGTAGGCCGATTTGGCTACCCCGATCCGCGAGTTGGCTGCGGCCATTGCTCGTTCCGCCGCGGCAATGTCGGGGCGGCGCTCAAGCAAGGCGGAGGGCAGACCCTCTGGGATTTCCAGAGTAAACGCTTCAATCGGTTTCGCCGGAAAATCGAACGTTGCCGGAGCCTGCCCTAGCAACACTGCCAGACTATGTTCACTCGCCGCGCGAGCGCGTTTCAGCGCTAGCGAATCAGCTTGTGTGCTGGACAGCTCGGTTTGTGCCCGCATCAAATCTAGTTGATTGTCCTGTCCGATTTCTGCACGACTCCGAGCGAAGCTGAGCGCATCCTGGCGTAGCTTCAGTGTGTCGTCGTAGACCTTGAGCTGCGCATCTAGGCTCCTGAGCTGGTAGTAGTTGACTGCCACGTCAGCTTGCAGCGCCAGCATTACAGATTGGTAAAGTGCGGCGCTTTGCTCCGCCTCAGCACCGGAGGCTTTGATAGCGTCACTGACACGACCGAACAAGTCAGCCTCGTATGCGACGTTTAGCTGAGCCCGCCAGTAGGTCGTTGCCGGTTGTGCATTATCACTCGAAGATTGTGAGTTGCGCTCGCGGGAGGGGCCGAAGCCAGTGTCTACGCTTGGTAGCCTGCGAGCTTCAATACCTTGATGGTAAGCGCGTGCCTCCTGAACCCTAGCCAACGCCTGCTTCAAGCCTAGGTTTGCACTCAGGGCGCGGGTTTCAAAGTCATTGAGAAGCGGGTCGCCAAAGACTTGCCACCACTCACCACGGGGATAGTGGTCGGCCGGCTGTGCAGTTTTCCAGCCGGCCTTAGGCGTCAGGTTCTGCTCTTTGAAATGCGTCGGTGATGAGTCGACAGGAACAGCGTATTCGGGTGCCATTGAATGGCAAGCCGACAGCAAGACTAGAGTCGAAGTGGCCAGAGGCAGGCTGGCCCAGAGCTTAGTTTCAGAGAAGTTCATATGGGGTCAGGCCTCGATATCTGCGGTGCGATGATGCTCAGCACGCAGCGATTTCCCGCCCGATAGCTTGCGCAACAATACGTAGAAAAGCGGGGTAAGCAGCAATGCGAAAAACGTTACGCCAAGCATGCCGAAGAACACGCTGACACCAATGGCGTGGCGCATCTCGGATCCGGGGCCTGTCGCGACGACCATAGGTATTACGCCCATGATGAAGGCCATCGAAGTCATCAGGATTGGCCGCAGTCGCAAACGGCTGGCCTCGATGGCGGCTTTGGCAATGCTGCGACCTTGCATTTCGAGCTCGCGAGCGAATTCGACAATCAGAATGGCGTTTTTGGCCGATAGGCCAACCAGTACGACCAGGCCTATCTGAGTGAAAATGTTGTTGTCGCCATCGGTCAGCCATACGCCCAGCAGCGCTGACAGCAAGCTCATAGGGACGATCATGATCACCGCCAGTGGCAAGGTCAGGCTTTCGTACTGAGCGGCAAGCACCAGAAACACCAGTAGCACGCAAATCGGGAACACCATCATCGCAGCGTTGCCAGCCAACTGCTGCTGATACGCAAGGTCAGTCCATTCAAACTTGATGCCGGGTGGCAGGGTTTCCTCGGCGATGCGTTCAATGGCCGCCTGAGCTTGGTTGTTTGAGTAACCTGGCGCAGGCCCACCGTTGAGGTCGGCAGCCGTAAAGCCGTTGTAGCGAACCACCATCTCCGGGCCATACGTGGTTTTGACATGGAGAAGAGTGTCGAGCGGCACCATCTCCCCAGTGCGGCTTCGGACTTTCAACTGTCCGATGTCCTGGGCGAACGCGCGATATTGAGCATCTGCCTGAACCCGTACCTGATAGACGCGTCCAAACCGGTTGAAGTCGTTGACGTACAGTGAGCCCAGGTAAATCTGCAGGGTGCTAAATACTTCATCGACTGGTACGCCGAGCTGTTGAGCTTTGACCCTGTCAACTTCCACGTCGAGTTGCGGAATGTTGATGTCGTAACTACTGAACAGAGGCCCCAACTCAGGCGCCTTCGCTGCTGCTGCTATGAAGGCTTCGGTGGCGTCATGCAAGGCTTGGTATCCTAGTGATCCTCGGTCTTCAAGCTGAAGCTTGAAGCCACCCAGGGTGCCAAGACCGAGAACAGGGGGCGGTGAAAACACGGAAATCTTAGCTTCTTTGATCTGGGTGAACTTTTTGTTCAACGACTGCGCAATAGCGTCAGCGCTAAGGTCGGCACCGTGGCCATAACGCTCATCGAAAGAGGTGAGGGGCAGGAACATCACCACGGAGCTGGATGACGAGGTAAATCCGTTGATCGACAATCCAGCATGAGCAACGGTAAAGCCTATCCCAGGCTCCTTCAGGGCCATGCGCCCCATTTCTTGTGATACTTCGTCGGAGCGCGCCAAGGTGGCGCCATTGGGCAATTGAGCCACTGCGATCAGGTATTGCTTGTCCTGTGCAGGCACGAACCCACCGGGTACGAGATTGCCCATCAGCGCAGCCAGTCCTAGAAGCAATGCGTAGCAGATCATCATCGCGCCCTTGTGCCTGAGGGTACGACCTACACCGTGTCCATAAGCTTCCGATCCCCGATTGAACAAACGGTTGAATGCGTTAAAAAACCTGCCTAGCACCAGATCCATTCCACGTGTCAGGCGGTCTTTGGGGGCGTGTGGACTGCGAAGCAGTAAAGCGGCCAGGGCAGGTGATAGTGTCAGGGAGTTGAACGCAGAAATGATGGTCGAGATCGCGATCGTCATGGCGAACTGTTGGTAAAACTGGCCCGTCAGTCCCGACATGAACGCCAGCGGTACAAATACTGCAACCAGCGTTAGTCCAATGGCAACGATAGGGCCGCTGACCTCGTCCATTGCTTTATAGGTCGCTTCCTTGGGGCTCAAACCGTGCTCCAGGTTGCGCTCCACGTTCTCTACGACCACGATGGCGTCGTCTACGACGATACCAATAGCCAGCACCATGCCGAACAAGGACAAGGCATTGATCGAGAACCCAAATGCCAACATCAGTGAAAACGTGCCGACAATAGCCACCGGCACGGCTAGCAAAGGGATTAGCGAAGCGCGCCAGTTTTGCAGGAACAGGATGACAACCAGTACGACCAAGGCAATTGCTTCAAGCAAGGTATGAACGACCGCCTCAATACTGGCGGACACAAACCGTGTCGGATCATAGTTGAAGCCGTAGCTGACGCCCTTCGGCATATCTTTGCCGATATCCAGCATCTCACGACGCACGTCATCGGCAATCTGTAACGCGTTCGCGCCAGGCTGCTGGAATACCCAGATCGTCATCGAGACCTTGGTATCAAGGTGCGTACTCTGGGTATAGTCTGCCGCGCCTAGCGCGACCCGCGCCACGTCGCGCAGGTAGGTCACGCCGCCGTCGGCGTTGGTCTTGACCACGATGGCTTCGAACTCTTCTGGCGTCTGCAGTCGACCCTTCACGTTGATGTCTAGCTGCATCTCGACGTTGGGAGCACTAGGCGTGGCGCCCACCATCCCGGCGGACACTTGGGCGTTCTGTGCCTGGATAGCGCCGACCACATCAGTTGCCGACATTTGCTGCTCGGCCAATTTGCGTGGGTCGAGCCAGATACGCATTGAATAGTCGCCGCCGCCTTTAAGCTGCACATCGCCTACACCCTGGATCCGGGCCAGGCGATCACGGACATGGATGAGCCCGTAGTTATGTAGGTAATCCACATCGTATTGGTCGTTGGGGGAATACAGGGTTACTGCCAAGGTCATGGTGCTGGATGCCTTGATCGTGGTAACGCCAAGTTTCTGCACGGCTTCGGGCAGCCGTGTCAAAGCTTGGGAGACTCGGTTCTGCACCAACTGCTGAGCGAGGTTGGGATCCATGCCCAGCTGGAAGGTGACAGTAGTCGTCATCTGGCCATCGCTGTTGGATTGAGACTGCATGTACAACATCTTTTCCACGCCATTGATTTTTTCTTCAATCGGCGCGGCGACTGTTTCGGCAATTACCTTGGGGTTGGCGCCGGGGAACTCGGCATGAACGAGCACTTGCGGAGGAACCACTTCCGGGTACTCGGCAATGGGTAACTTGAACGCAGCAATCGTACCCATCAGTAGTATGACGACCGATAGTACGGCCGCGAAAATGGGGCGATCAATGAAAAAACGGGAGAACTTCATCGCTAGGTTTTCTTCGGCAATAGGGGAGCGGCGATGCGCTGGAGTTGCGCATCGGGTATGGGCGAAGCCGGGTTAGAGTGAGCGGTTGTTAGCGTTGCACAGCCAAGGCACCGGGCCGGGTATCCATGGCAACTTCGTGTGGGCTCACTTCATCGTCCGCATGTACACGCTGCATGCCATTGACGATGATTCGATCTTGGGCGCTGAGTCCGCTATCGACGATGCGCAGTCCGTCATACAGGTCGCCCAGTTTGACTTCGCGGTAATGCACGCGGCCGCTAGTGTCGACGACCATCACATACTTGCGATCTTGATCAGTACCGATCGCCGCCTCGTTGATCAGAAGAGCCTGACGGCGTTGACCTGCACTAACCTTCACGTGGGCATACATGCCTGGTACAAGCAATCCTTGGGAATTATCGAAGCGCGCACGTACCCGGATCGTGCCGGATTTAACGTTGAGCTGGTTGTCTATCGAGTCCACCACACCGTGACGTCCGAAATCGGTTTCGCGGGCGAGGCCCAGCGCTACCTTCACCGGCTGTTCGTGACGCTGTCCAAGGAAGCGAACATAGGTTTGCTCGTCGACTTCAAAGGCCGCGTAGATCGGTGAGATGGAGACGATTCGGGTCAGCACGGGCGCGTCTGCACCTGCCGCCACGACGTTTCCGAGGGTTAATTCAGCACGGGAAACCCTGCCACTCACAGGCGCGACGACATGGCAGTAGTCCAGGTTCACTTGTGCGGTCTCCAAGCGGGCCACGGCCCCCTTAAGCTCAGCTGAAGTGGTCTGCTCCAGTTGCAGAGCCACGTCCAGATCCCGCTGAGCAATGGCGTTCTGACCTAACAAGCGTTTGGCGCGTGACGCATCGGTTTTGGAATAGGCATTCCGTGCTCTGGCCCCAGCTACGTCGGCCTGCGCTTGGTCTACGGCTGCCTGGTACAAGCGGGTGTCAATGGTAAATAGTGGATCACCGCGTTTGACCTGGGCTCCATCCTTAAAATGAACGCCGGTGATGCTGCCAGACACTAGAGGGCGCACATCGACGGCATCAATTGCCTCGAGTTTTCCCGAATAGATCTGGAATTCGTTGATCTGCTCTGACATAGGGGAAGCAATGTCCACCTCCGGCCGCGACTCAGTGATGGCTTCGTTTGCCATGGCGACGTTTTCACCATGGAGACTTTGAAGGTGATAACCGATGGCGACGGCAGTCAGCGTAGCCGCGAGGGCGATTGGGCGATTTTTGATGAGTTTCATGGGTTCTGCATATTAGAAAAAAGGGGAGTACGAATAGCCGGCAATGCTAAAGTAGAGTTCATGTGCGATAAACAGGCTTTAGATCGCAAAACTGTCGCCTTTCAGTCCTTAATGAGTTTTGTCCATGTCATCAGCTGATACCTTCTCTGGCATTCACACGTTCGTGACCACCGCCCGCGCCGTCAGTTTTACGGAGGCGGCCGAACGGCTCGAGGTTTCCAAGTCGGCAGTGGGGAAGGCCATCGCCCGCTTGGAGCAACGCTTGGGGGTGATGCTCTTTCACCGCACCACGCGCAGACTTTCGCTGACTGCTGATGGCGAGGCCTATCTAGCGGCCTGCAGTGGGGCGCTAGACGAAATCCGCGACGTGGAGAATTGCCTGATGTCCAAGGCTCACGAGCCTTCAGGGCAATTGCGGGTCGACATGCCTGTAGCGCTGGGTCGGCAGTTGATCCTGCCAGTGATGATGGAGATAGGTCAGCGCTTTCCAGGACTGTCGTTCACGCTGACGTTTAATGACCACCTGATTGATCCGGTGGAAGAAGGCGTTGACCTGGTAATTCGTTTCGGCGATCCGGGCAACCAGCAGGGTCTTATTGCGCGTCCGCTGTCGTCCCAACGCCTAATCATTTGTGCAGCCCCGGCTTACTTGAAATCAAGAGGCACGCCGCAGACGTTGGCGGATGTAGACAATCATGCCTCCATCGTTACCTATCGGCGGGGCCAACCACTGGGTTGGCGAGTTATGGTGGACGGTCATGGGCAGCGTGTTGTCCCGCCCGCAACCCATCAGATTGGAGATGGTCAGGCTATGATCGATGTGGCCTTGGCCGGGCTAGGACTATGCCAAATGCCGCTGTGTGTGGTTCGCAAGCACCTTGAGACGGGTGCGCTGGTCAGTGTGCTTGAAGCGTTCGAGCCAGAGCCGTTAAACGTTTATGCGTTATGGCCAAAGACAGCGCATTTGCGGCCCAAGGTTCGGTGTCTGATTGATACGCTGATTGAGTTGGGTGAAGCAGGGCGGCTCAATTGAAGCAGAGGTATTCATGCTCATATTCTGTCAGCTCTGACGTATTCCTCTCGCTATCTCAGCCTGTTGCGCCCCACAAAATCATGGTGGCTTGGATATGATCAACCAGCGCAGGGGGGGCACTCACTTCGGATTGGAAATGTCCCAGTGAGTCCCATTTCAAGCTCGGAGGATGGTTAGTTTTGGGATTGGAGTGCTACGCCGACGTACGCAGTACCTCGGCGTTTGACATTACACGGCCTAGAAAAACGGCAGCGAATAGGTGGCGTACAGGCGGTTCTCATCCACGTCGCTTTGGCCGCAAAGGTGCTGCGTAAGCTGGCGTTTCTCCAAGAGAAACCTACGTTTTTGAAGGTTCCCGACTACGGGCATTGGCAGTGATGCTGCGCTTTGGTGGCACAGTTAGACCTCCAAGATTTAATCACTGAAGAGATCAAACATTAGCTGCCGAAACCACTTGTTTGCCGGATCACGGTTGAACTTCGCATGCCAGAACAGATTTATGGCTATCTCGGGGAGGGGCAGGGGTAATGGCATTGTTGTCAATCCAAATGGGCCTGTGCAACTGCTGGCGAAACGTTCCGGTACTGTTGCGATAAGGTCTGTGTTCTGCAGGATATGGCCCACGGCGACGAAGTGTGGGACTTCTAGTCGGATTTTTCGGTGCAAGCCTGCTCGATGCATGTGCGTGTCTATCTCGCCATGCCCAGTGCTCGCGGCAACAATCCTGATATGCCCGTACTCGCAAAAGCGCTCCCGTGTCATGGGGTGCTGGGTGATTGGATGATCTTTACGGCACAAGCAAACGTAGCGATGGTGAAAGAGACGTCTTTGGTAAAAGCCCGCTTGCAGGTCTGGCAAGAGGCCGACTGCCAAGTCCACTTCTCCGCTGGCTAAGCCATCGGACAGTCCTGCATAGCTGCGCAGTGTGCTGACCGAAACGCCTGGAGCGAGCTTGAGCAGGTTGTCGATTAACCGAGGCATGAAGTAAATCTCTCCAATGTCGGTCATCGCGACGACAAATCGTTTTTGACTCGTTGCTGGATCGAAGTCGTCGTGACGATTTAACGCGCCATGCAAGATGCCAATCGCTTGATAAACCGGTTCTGCCAGTTGAGCTGCATGGGGCGTTGGCTCCATGCCTTGATTCGTTCGCACGAACAGCTCGTCATTCAGGGTGGTACGCAGACGTTTTAGTGCATTACTCACTGCAGGCTGGGTAAGCCCAAGACTCTCAGCAGCCACTGAAACGCTTCGGTCGATTAGGAGTTGGTGAAATATCACCAGCAGATTCAGATCGATCTCACGTAAGTGCATGGCTGTTCTCTCGCAAAGGTGCGTGACGTGGAGGATATTCAGATTGGTGATACAGTCTATGTTATTCAGACTATTTATCAATAGTGCAAGGTGTAGTCATTATCGGGGCATACAAAAACAACATTAGGTTTTGCCCCATGAACAGTCTGAATTCTGCTTTGCAAATCGCTATCGTCGGTGGAGGAATTGCCGGTGTGGCTTTGGCTTTGGATTTGTGTCGTCACACCCACCTCAGCGTGCAACTATTTGAGTCTGCTCCTGCCTTTGGAGAGGTAGGTGCCGGCGTTTCCTTTGGAGCTAATGCTGTCCGCGCTATTGAAGGGTTGGGAATCGGGTCTGCATATCATCAAATTGCCGACCGCACGCAAGAGCCTTGGCAAGATATCTGGTTCGAATGGCGACGCGGGAAAGACGCTGGCTATCTTGGATCGAGCATTGCCGAAGGTGTAGGACAGTCGTCGGTACATCGAGCTGACTTTCTGGATGTCCTTGCTCAACAACTCCCCGCCGGCATCGCCCAGTTTAATAAACGTGCTGTCAGCGTCGAACAACTGGGACGGCGCACGAAAGTAACGTTTACGGACGGAACGCACCACGAGTGTGACGTGCTCATCGCTGCCGACGGTATTAAGTCATCCATTCGTGACCACGTTCTGAAGGGGCTTGGTGCGCCGCTAGTAGCCCCTCGCTTCAGTGGCACCAGCGCTTACCGGGGCATGATTGATAGCGAAAAACTGCGTGCTGCCTACCGTGCTCAAGGTGTGGATGAGCATCTGGTCAACGTACCTCAAATGTACTTGGGACTAGATACCCATATTCTGACTTTCCCCGTTAAGCAGGGAAGACTGATCAACGTGGTGGCATTCGTTTCTGATCGCAGCAAACCCAATCCTACCTGGCCCGCAGACGCACCATGGGTGAAACCTACGACACAGGCAGAGATGCTCGATGCATTCTCGGATTGGGGTGACGCCGCGCGGATTCTTCTCGAGTGCATCCCGGCTCCGACTTTGTGGGCACTACACGATCTTGCTGAGTTACCTGGTTATGTCCATGGTCGAGTCGCGCTGATTGGGGATGCCGCTCACGCCATGCTTCCTCACCAAGGCGCAGGTGCAGGTCAGGGCTTGGAAGATGCATGGTTGCTTGCACGCCTATTGGGCGACCCTCGTGCTTGTGAAGCCGACGCTAGCACTATTCTCAAGGCCTATGACGCTGTTCGTAGACCTCGCGCCTGCCGAGTTCAGCGCACCTCTTGGGAAGCGGGCGAACTATACGAACTGCGCGACCCTAAAGTCGGTGCAAACGAAGACGTTCTTTCCAGCACGTTAGCCAGTCGTTTCGACTGGCTTTGGAATCACGACATGCATGCCGATTTGGAGGCGTCGCGCGCCCAACTAGGCTGGACAGAGGCAGCACAAAGAAAGGTCAGTTGATCCGGTGCGTCCGGGACGAATGACTTTCTCACCAATAAGAAAAGGCTAAATCATGACCGTAACTATTTCCCATACCAGTGATATTCAAAACCTCCTGCGCGATGCGGCCGGTTTTGGAAACGCTCGAGGCAGTGATCGTCATAAAAACATTGTGCTTCGCATCCTGCAGGAAAGCGTCAAGCTCATCGAGGAGCTGGAAATCAGCGACGACGAGTTCTGGGCGGGTGTTGAGTATCTCAATCGCCTAGGAGCGAAGAACGAAGCTGGGCTCCTGGTTGCAGGACTTGGGGTGGAACACTTCCTTGACCTGTTACGTGATGCAAAGGAAAAGAGCATCGGCAAAGTTGGTGGAACTCCCCGCACCATTGAAGGGCCTTTGTATGTCGCCGAGGCCCCTCTCAGCGAAGGTTTCGCTCGCATGGATGATGGCTCCGAGGACGGTCTGGCGACACCGTTGTTTCTGGGTGGACGCGTAATTGACTTGGACGGCAAACCAATCGCCGGAGCACTCGTCGATCTCTGGCAGGCTGACACCAAAGGCAATTACTCTCACTTCGATACGACTCAATCTAAATACAACCTCCGCCGCCGCGTTGTGACTGATTCGGACGGACGATATAGAGCACAAAGCATCGTGCCCTCTGGTTACGGTTGCGACCCTTCAGGCCCGACACAGGAGTGTCTCGACCAACTTGGTCGTCACGGTCAACGTCCCGCCCATATCCATTTTTTCATTTCCGCACCTGGTCACGATCATCTGACCACCCAGATCAACCTCTCAAACGATGCCTACCTTTGGGATGACTTTGCCTACGCAACCAGAGAGGGGTTGATAGGTGAAGTTCGTTTCATTGATGACGCGCATCAGTCCAAAGAGCGTGGTGTGCTGGGGCGCTACGCAGAGATGGAGTTCGACTTCCAATTGCGTCCCGCAGCCAGTCCGGAATCAGAGCGACGCAGCAAACGGCCACGTGCCCTCCAAGGGGCTTGATACAAGCTTTGAACCTAGATCGAGTATCTAAAAACGGTTTACGAGGAGACACAAATGTCCCAAAGCGACGTTAAAGCCATCGATGTGAAAGTAGCTGTTTTGCGCGCGCCAGGCGCCGAACTGAAAATCGAGAGCGCCCAATTAGGCGCTCCAAGACCCACCGAAGTTCGTGTAAGGGTTGTGGCGTCCGGTGTCTGCCATACCGACATGGTAGTACGTGATCAGCTTTTTCCAACACCGCTTCCCATCATCCTCGGCCATGAGGGATCAGGGGTTGTTGAGTCGGTGGGCTATGCAGTCACAACAGTGGCTCCAGGTGATCACGTAGTAATGACGTATATGTCTTGCGGACTCTGTTTGACTTGCGAAACCGGTCATCCGGCGCATTGTTCACACATGCATCCGCTGAACTTCGGTGGAGGACGTATTGATGGCAGTACCTCAACCTGCAGTTGCGTCGATGACACCCCGATTCATGACCACTTTTTCGGACAATCATCGTTTTCAACATACGTCATCGCTAACGAGCGCAATGTGGTTAAGGTTCCAAAAGATGCGCCGCTTGAACTGCTCGGGCCATTGGGTTGCGGCATACAGACGGGTGCGGGCTCTGTACTCAAAGCCCTGAAGGTTGAAGCAGGTTCCAGCTTCGCTGCTTTTGGGGCTGGAGCAGTTGGGCTAGCCGCGGTCATGGCAGCGAAGATTGCCGGCGCTACGACCATCATCGCGGTGGATATCACGCCTAGTCGTTTGGAGTTGGCTCTTGAGTTGGGTGCAACGCATGTGATTAACAGCCGCGAAGAGGATCCGGTCAAACGTATTCAGGCAATCACCGGAGGCGGTGTCAATTACAGCCTCGAATGTTCTGGCCGTGCTGAGGTTCTTCGGCAAGCCATTGATGCAGTGACCACTCTTGGCACATGCGGCATCGTTGGTGCGACCAAGGTCGGGACAGAGGTCGCGTTCAACATCAACGACGTGATGATTCCGGGTAAGCGGATCATGGGGATCGTCCAAGGAGATGTCGTCGCCAATGCATTCATCCCGATTCTCGTCGATCTGTATATGCAAGGGCGGTTCCCATTCGACAAGCTTTGCCGTTTCTACTCCTTCGACCAAGTCAACGAAGCCATGGCGGACAGCGAGCGGGGCGTGACGATCAAACCAATCTTGCGTATGCCGTCTTCCGCGGATCATGCCTGACAATTCTTTCGATCAAATCAAGGTACGACAGATGAATGTTCAACTGGTTATCGACAACGTCAAACAGGATGCTGTCGGCGGTAAGACTTACAACCGGGTCGATCCAATCAGCTCCCGAGTCATTACAGTGGGCGCTGCTTGTACCGTCGAGGATGCTATTCGTGCTGCGGCGTCATCTCAGCAGGCTTTCAAATCATGGTCGAAGGTCGGCCCAACGGAACGTCGGCGTCTTCTGTTGGCCGCTGCGGATGTTCTGATGAGTAAGATGGAACAATTCTGTAGTGTCATGGCAGAAGAAATTGGCGCCTCGCAACTATGGTCTCAGTTTAACGTTGGTGCATCTGCCAACCTCCTGCGAGAAGCTGCCGCGCTCACCACCCAGATCAAGGGTGAAACTATCCCGACGGATAAGCCCAATACATTGTCGATGACACTGAGGCAGCCGATTGGCACGGTGTTGAGTATCGTGCCTTGGAACGGGCCAGTCATCCTTGGCACTCGGGCAATCGCTTATCCATTGGCTTGCGGCAACACAGTTATCTTCAAAGGTTCGGAAAACAGTCCTCGCACTCATCAGCTTCTCGCTGAAGCGTTCTATGAGGCAGGTTTTCCACCTGGGGTGCTCAACTTCATCATTTCGGCGCCAGAGGATGCGGCAGACGTCACCGAGGCACTCATCGCCCACGATACGGTTCGCCGAGTCAATTTTACCGGTTCAACCAAAGTTGGTCGGATGATCGGGCAAACCAGCGCCAAACATCTCAAGCGTTGCTTGCTGGAACTAGGCGGCAAGGCGCCTTTTGTAGTGCTAGATGATGCGGATCTGGATGGAGCTGTAAATGCTGCAGTCTTCGGCGCTTTCCTTTACCAAGGGCAGATATGCATGTCGACCGAACGATTCGTTGTCGACGAAGCAGTGGCTGATGCGTTCGTTGCGAAGTTTGCTGAACGAGTACGTGGTCTGGAAGCAGGCGAACCCTCTACTTCGCCTTCATGCGTCATCGGGCCGATGATCTCTCAAGGATCGCTTCAGCGCATCAACCAGATGTTGGACGACGCTGTCGGCAAAGGAGCACAAATTGTGGCTGGTGGCTTGGGTACCAGCGCGCTTATGAGTGCCACGCTTGTCGATAAGGTGACCTCTTCGATGGAAATCTACCATGAAGAGACCTTTGGGCCGGTAACAACAGTCGTTCGGGTAAGGGGAGCAGAACAGGCTCTGGAGGTCGCTAACGATACCGCCTACGGTCTGTCTTCCTCGATTTTCAGTCGTGATGTCAGTCGCGCACTGGAACTCGCCAGTCGACTGGATGCCGGCTGCGTCCACATCAACGGAGCGACTGTTCAGAATGAGCCTCAAGCTCCATATGGTGGCATGAAAAACAGTGGTTACGGTCGGTTCGATGGCAGCGCTGTAATCGATGAGTTCACCGAGGTCAAATGGGTCACTGTAGAGCCATCCGACCAGCCTTATCCGTTCTGAGATCAAGCCTGGTGATCGATCAATCCTAATGATTCAAATGTAAACTTTCGATTGATCCTCCCGTGGCAGTTTTCTCGAAAGACTGTTTATAGCTTGCTACCACCGGGGTACCGCAGCGCGGTAACCCCGGCTCTATAACAAATACAAAAGAGCCGAACCATGCGCGCAAATCACCCGTCCTGTTCAGGACTGTTTCGAACGTAACCTGTTACTTCTGTATCCGACTTCAAGCCCCCCTTAAAAGATCGCGCGCTTCGCTCTAACTCAGCCAAGTCGAGTTTGGCGCGTAGTCAATTCACTCATGGTCGCGAAAATGAATAATAAAAAAACCGATACATCAGTTAATTTTTATAAGAATGTCCAACGCGTGATCGTCGGGGCTGCACTGACAGTTGTTTTACCTGTCGTACAGGCCACTGAGGGTGGCGGTTCGTCGTACCCCATGGGGGCGGAGAACTACATGACAGGCGCCATGCCCCCGCCCGGCTTCTACGGGCAGATTTTTGCAGAGAGTTATCGCGCTGACCGGCTCCTAGACAATCGAGGAAAGCGAGCGATTGATGACTTTCATTTGAGTGCGGATGTGATCGCTCCCAGGTTGATCTGGGTTACCGAACAGAAACTTCTCAGCGGGGCGTTAGCTTTTCACATGAACGTTCCACTGATTGACCTCAGGGTATACGTCGCTGATGAGCACCAGCGAAAGACGGGGTTGGGAGATATTATTTTTGGCCCGGCGCTGGGCTATCACTACAGCGATAAATTCCACGCCATATATGCGTTTGATGTTTTCGCCCCTACTGGGAAGTACGATCGCGACGATCTGGCGAATCTTGGTCGTAACTATTGGGCGATCGAGCCGATAGCGGCGTTTACATACGTTGATCCATCGGGTCTCAACGGTGACCTTAAAGTGATGTATGACTTCAACGCTCGTAACCCAGCCACGGATTATCGTTCAGGTCAGGAATTACATGCTGACTACTCTTTTGGGTGGGGGTTGGGGAATGGTTGGGTGGTAGGAGTCGGTGGCTACGTATATCACCAAACCACAAATGACAATCAGGACGGGCAGGAGTTGGAAGGCAGAAAAGGGCGCGCCGTCGCAATTGGCCCGTCAGTAAAATACTCTAACCAAGCCGGTTGGTTTGTGACTGCCAAGTGGCAGAAGGAAAGCGATGTCCGCAATCGCCCAGAAGGGGAGGCCTTTTGGATTAAATTTACGACCCCTCTCTGATTCAGATAGGCACCTCGCAGCTCTCATGTCAGGCCGCTTACATTGTTTTTTTCGCACTGAGGAATGTATTTTCGAGGTGTGATTTTTAGCGCTGAGAGAATGAGAAGGTCTGAAGAACCAGGTAGGCATGGGGAGGTTTATCCAACCTCACTATGCCTATCGCCTCGAGTTTTTTGGTCAGGAGATGTTGTTCGATCATCCACACACGATTCTATTTGAACGCCTTTTGTGTTATCGAAACGATCAGCGCCACGCCTGCGACAGCAATCACCGCCCAGAAATACTCCGCGCTGGCGACCAGAGTCGATTGCTGATGCAGGTTCTGGGCGAGCATCGAAATAGCTATTTGGCCAGCGTGGCTTTCACCTACCTGCGGTGCCAACGCATCAATCAGATGCTGTGTGTGCTCCATATAAACGGGATCAGCTGAACTGAAATGCCCATTCAGGTTGTTGTACTGGGTGGTAGTGCGCCATTGCAGAAACAAGGTGGCGATAGTCGTACCCATTGCCATCGCAATCTGTCCCATCATGCTTTTAATTTGGTAGGCGTGCGCGAACAGTGTGTCGTTATGGGTTACATCACGGAATGTCTGCATGGCGGCGGTTGCAAGCACCAGCATCACAAAGCAACCGTTGAGCACAAGTGCAGGAAGGATGTTTGACCACATATTGGCGCTGGGCGTGAGGGATGAGAATAACCAGCCGAAGCCGATCAGCGCTGCAAACCCGGCTACAAAGAACTTCTTCGGAGCGGGGAATTTTGGAATGACAACGGACATAATGCCCCATGTGATCAGCGCCCCCGCCAGCCCGAAAGCCTGAAACGTACCGATTGTGTCCCACGAGTAGCCCAGCCCAGTCTGCAGAAAATACGGCAGGATGTAGTTGTTGCTACCAAGCAGTATGTACGTGAAGCAGAAGAGGGCCACCCCTAGCATGTAGCGATGTTGCATCAGGTCTTTAACCTTGAGAAAGGGCTCCCTTTTGCCGTGTTCGGTGTGAAAGAAGGTGTAGACACCCAGCGCAGCCAGCAGTGCAAATGCGATGAGAATGAATGTTTCATTGTAAAAGTCGTAGTAGGAGCGTTGCAGGATGTAAAGAAGGAAAAAACTGCTAACGGACAACAACAGAATATTTGCCGGGCTGGAGGGCGTTCTTTCATCTTCCGGAGCGAGGGCATTGGGTAGAAAACGGGTACACAGAAAAGCCGCGATCACAGCTCCCACGATCAATACCCAGAAAATGGCGTGCCACGTATCTTCAACCACCACCAGTGATGAGATGAATGGGGCTGAAGCTGTCCCGCCAGCGAGCCCGGTGGCAAACACCTTGACCCCGACAAAACGCCCCGGGCCGGCCGGAAGCAGATTTACCATCAAACGCGCGGATGTCATGAACGATGCGCCGCCCAATGCCATGATCACACGACCGACAGTGAAAGTACTTAGGTCACTCCCCACACCACACACGAATGCACCCAATACGTAAATGCTGATAGAACCCAGCATGAAGTTGCGCCAGCCTAATCGCTCGACTAGCCAGCGTTGCTTGGAAATGACCACAACGGCTATGCAGGCGTACAGCGCGGCGACAAGCGTGAACTCTTCTGGACTCGCGTCGATTTCCCCACGGATCGGCGCCGAGGCAAATGCAATCATGCCTGCCTGCAAGTACTCCAAAGCGCAAAGCAGTCCCACTGTTAGTAACAAGGCGGCGTTCTTTCTATACATGGTCTGCCCCGTTACAGATTCAGATCTTTGGAGCTAAGACGATCAGCGTTAGCACTGATCACGCTCTCAACGATGTCGTTGGCATCTCTAAGTTCGTTATCAAAAATATCAGTGCTATACGCAGGATGTATTGGTGTTTGAGTGTTGAGAATAGGGCCACTGGTATCACTGGTGTCCACTGAGACTCGCATGGACAGGCCGAGGCGTAATGGGTTCTTTGCTACCTCTTCAGGCCTCAGTGCAATTCGTACAGGCACGCGCTGGGTAACTTTGATCCAGTTGCCGGTAGCATTTTGCGCGGGCATCAGAGAGAACGCGCTTCCCGTGCCAGCATCCAGCCCGATGATCGTTCCGTGGAAATCTACATTCCGACTGTAAGCATCGGCGCTTAAGTGGACAGATTGTCCTATACGTAAATGTTCGAGTTGCGACTCCTTGAAGTTGGCGTTCACCCAAACTTGATCTACGGGTACGACCGACATTAGTGCGACGCCTGGACTGATCCGCTGCCCAACTTGAACGTTGCGTTTGGTTACCAACCCTGAGGTAGGGGAGTAGATCTGGGTACGGTGCAAAGAGATGTAGGCATCACGCAAATTACTTGCTGCAACGAGAACGTCAGGGTGGGTTCGAAGCGTTGTGTTGTCCACCATGGCAAGGCGAACGGCCAAGGCATGCCGAGTGCCATCCAGGCCCACGACAGCATTCTTGAGAACCTCTTCAGCATGGCTGATCTCTTCACGAGAGACTGCACCACTGGAGGCAAGTTGATTGCGGCGGCGAACGTCGTCTTGTGCCTTGCGCACATCGTTTTGACGTTGGTTTACCTCAGCCTCCAACTGCTGCACCTGATAATACTGGGTACGTGCCTGGCGAACAGCCCGCGCAAGGTTGGACTTTGCCCGCTCATACTGAATCTCCGCGTCCACCGCATTCAGTGTGACAAGAAGTGAATTAGCGTCAACGTGATCCGTATTGTCGACACTGATGACGGTCACCGTACCGCTGACCTGTGAGGTTACCTGAACGATATTGCCGTCGACATAAGCATCATCGGTGGTTTCCGTTCCAAGCCTAACCACGTACCAGCCTCCCAGCACAGCGACTATGAGTGCTATGGCGAGAATCAAAAGGAGTCGCGGTAAGTTGCGAGCTGTTTGTGGTGCGGTATTAGGGGTAGAGGGCGTGTTAGATGTCATGATTTATTAGCTACGGTAGAGTTGGTATTGGCAGTTACGGACATTTCAGGGCGGTACCCTCCACCCAAAGCCCTGCTCAGGTTGGCTTGTAAAGAAATCGCTCTGGACTGCAAGTCGACCAATTGGCGTTTTTCAACAAGCGTCGCATTCTGCGTAGCCAGTACTTGTAGATAGGTAGCAAGGCCAGCGGCGTAGCGCTGATTAACGAGATCTGCTGCGGCAACGGCAGTTGCCACTGCCTCGTTCTGCTGAGCCAACCGCTCCTTCAACCAGCGAAGTGACGACAATTGGTCGGCTATATCTCGTAGTGCATCGACAACCGTCTGGTTGTAGTTTTCAACAGCCAGGTCGTATGCCGCATCTTGTGCATCCAGGTTGCCTCGCAAGCGGCCTCCTTCGAAAATAGGCAGGCTTATCGCTGGAGCGATTCCTAAAATACGGCTGCTGTGATCGTTGAAGGTGTCGAAAGCCAGGCTCTGCAATCCAATGAACGCAGTCAGGTTCACATTCGGATAGAAGCGTGCCTTCGCAACTTCGATCTCATGGCCAGAGGCCTCGACTCGCCAGCGTTGGGCCACAACATCCGGACGATGGCCGATCAGTTCAGCTGGGATATTCGACGGCATCACAACCATGTCACTTGCTTGAAGTTGCGGTCGGGTGATCGTGCGCCCGCGGTCAGGGCCTTTACCTAACAATGAGGCGAGTTTGTTTTGGTTGAGTTCAATGGATTCTTTGAGTGCTGCGATATTCGCTCTACTAGCAGGCAACGACGCCTGTGACTGCTTGATGTCTATCTCTGTGCCGAGCTCAGCGGCGAAACGCTTTTTGGTGAGATCCTCAATCTGCTCTTGCTGATTCAGCAGAGCTTGCGCGACGTCGATTTGCTCATAGACATTTTGCAAGGCGATATACGTTTGTACGATGGAAGAGGAGAGGATGAGTGACGCTGCGCGCTCATCGACTTCCAATGCCCGCCGCCTGCCTACTGCTGCCTCTACTGAAGACCGGTTCTTACCCCAAAAGTCCAACTCGTAGCCGACATTCAACGTCCCTTGGTGCACGTTTTGCCATGTACCTTTGGCCGGCGCAGGGGTCGTACCATTGGAGCTGAACCGTTCGCGAGTGACACTCATGGCAGCACTGACGTCAGGGAGCAACTGAGCGCCTTGTATTGCTTCCAGCGCGCTAGCTTGGTGGACACGCGCTGCGGCTGCTCGGAGTGTGGGACTGTTGCTCAGGGCTTCGTTTACCAACTCGTCAAGTTGTGGATCTTTGAAACTGCTCCACCAGTTGTCGGTCGGCCAAGCAGCCTCGGAGAGCTTAATTCCGCTGTTAGCCAACGTCTCGTTGATCTCGGAAGGCTGTAACATTTCCGACTGAGGTTTCAGGTCACTGAACGAGCATCCAGATAGCATCACTAGCGCCACTGCTACCGAGGCGCTCCTCATCAGCGTTGTGATGGGCTGTCTGTTTTTTACGCCCTGAATCGGTGAACTTCTCATTAAAATTTTCTCTGAAGCGTGTGATGAAAATAAGTCAGGGAGAGGATTTCGGGTAAGGATGCTAATAAACACTGTCAGTGTCGTTAAGCTCGTTAAAAAAGCCGCCGAAGCGGCTTTAAGTCATTTTATCTTGGCCTTAAGCCATTCACGATGATGCCAACAGCGCTGTTGATGTCGTCGAGATTTTCGAGATCTGCCGTGACAAGGTGAAGCCAGGACATGCCGGTAAGCATCGAGACTGCGGTGTCTACGGCAACGCCTTCGGGGATCTCTCCCGACTCCACCGCTCGAGCAAAAATCTTTCGTAACGTACGCTCGCGACGTGGAAGAAATTCTTTCCTGAACTCCTCAAGCGCTGTTGACTCATGCTGGATTTCGGTAATCAAACTGCGCAATGTTTCGCCTGCGCTTGATGTACGCCACCAGTTCCATAGCGAACGGAGGTGGACGATCAGATCCTTCTCCAAATCACCAGTGTTTGGCTGTGTCACAAAGGTCAGCGCGGTACGCTCATACACATCTCTAAGCAGCGCACTCTTACTCTTCCACCAGCGGTAGATCGTCGGCTTGCTTGATCCTGCTCGTTCCACCAGCGCATCCATCGTGAATGCTTGGTAGCCGCGCTCCTCAAGGATCGCTGCAGCAGCCTCGAGAATGGCCTCTGTACTCTGAGGGCTGCGTACTGCACCAATTGAAGATCGGCTGCGCGATTTGACAGGTTTTGGCTGGTCAGTCTTGGTGATCATAGATGCTCGGACGGAATACTGAGGTTTTCAGTTCGGCTATAGAAACTGTCAGTATTTATAGGCTAAACGTAATCCTCGGTCAACAATTTGTAGCCATATCTACCATTCAAATTGTGAATAGAGTGTATTGCATCTAGATATGATCGATTCCCAAGGAGGCTGTTACAGTTCCCATGCCTGATGCCGGTGAAGGCATCAAGCACCGAATTTATATCTGTAATAGTCCCGAGCTCACCATTCGGTCATGCTTATAGAAAATTATTGGGAGGATTGTGTGGGAACGCATCTCATCGCCGCATTCAATGTCCTTGATGGCGTAAACAAGGCTATGGCGGACTGGATAGAAAAAGCTGTAGCAGGACACAGTCTGACCGCTCTGGAGTTTCGAGCTCTAGATGGCATGGCAAATGGAGCTATTAATTCTGCGAGTCGATGCAGTCGTTATTTGAATATCATGCCAACTAAGGCTTCTTTAATAATGGAAAAGCTCGAAAGGTGCGGGTATGTGCAGCGTCGGCGTGATCGACCAGACAGACGATTGATAGTGCTCCAGTTAACGGATGAAGGTCTTGAAGCATATGAGCTTGCGCTGAAATCACTTACTGAAGAATGGGCAGGCGTTTTAAGTAATGTGGGTGCAGATGTAATGCAGATGGTTAAACTTTTCACTGGCCCTTTCATATCTCCTGTCGGCGAACTAATTGAAAAATCGTTGCAGGTAGCAGACTCAGCCGCTTGAAAGAGGGCTTTCAGTTGATTTTTTTTGCTGAGCACTGAGTCTTCCCCGCAAATAAATTTCAGTGAAACCAATTGCTAACGGCGCTAAATTAAGCATCCGATAGCACACCACCACTTATACCAATTTAATTTCTATTTCAAACTAAGGCCACAATTAATACTAAGATGCGCCGCTACACGCGGCGCACTGCTTCAAAGAAGGTCTAGTGGGTATTCGATGAACGCCCTGACTTCGTTCAAATTAGGGCCGACATCGCGATCTGCCCGGTAAATCGAGTTACGCAGTTTGAATGACAGATCCTTGAGTGTGCCTTCCTGAACCATGTATTTGACCTGGTTGAAGAATTCACGCTCTGTACCATCCTGCTCACCTCCCGCATCGATATTGCTGCCACGCACATAGGCGGTTTTGTACGTGAGCCCGGGCATACCGAACCCTGCAAAATCCAGTTCGTAGCTCAGTTGCCACGACTCTTCGTCTTTCAGATTGAAGTCGGAGTAGTAGGAGTTAGCGACGTAAATGGCACTACCACCGTCCCCATAGTCGTAGGCATAACCGGCATCGCCACTGTTACGCTGATGGGCGACGATAAAAGCATGCGAACCGACGCTGTATTTCGCCGCCAGGCTCCAGATGGTGTTCGTGTCGTTGACGCCATCGCCACCAAAATCCAATGTCGCCTGAGAGCTATTGGCGTAGTCGGTACGGTAGATGTTGAAGTCGAGGTTCAGCGCCTGAGAGTCGGAAAATGGCACCGTATAATTCACGTTGCCGTAGTACTTCTTGTAGGTGTCCTTCACATCGGAGTGGTACGCCGCGACGCTCAGGGCGTCGGTCGCGCTGTAGGTACCTCCAATCACATCGATACTCTTCAGATGATTCGGATCACGTGCCGGATCGCCCATCGGACTATCTGCGGTAAACCGTCCGACGTTCAATTCCAGACCTTCAATTTCCTTACTGGTGACCAGCGTGCCGGTAAAGGCTTGAGGCAATAGTCGCGAGTCGTCATACGCCAGCACCGGCATTGACGGGAACTGGTTGCCGTAGCGCAATACGGTATTGGAGACACGCAGTTTAAGTGCGGCCCCGGCCTCCGAAAGGTCATCGACCGGATGTCCATCGCTGTCAGCATCGAAAAATGCCGTGTAGTTGCGACCGCGACCGCTGTCGAGTTTGACACCCAACAAGCCATAAACGTCGACACCGACACCGACGGTTCCTTGGGTGAATCCAGACTGAAACGTACCAATGAAACCTTGGCCCCACACCTTGGCATCATTGGTGTGGTTTTTGTAATCGCGATTGAAGTACGCATTACGCAATAACAATTTCAGGTCACTGTCTTCAACGAATCCTTTAGCTTCTGACTGGTCGCTGGCGAACGCATAGGGTGCGCTTGTCGAGATAAGCGCGCACGCGATCGCGACTTGTTTAGGGTTGAGCATCGGTTACTCCCAATAGCAGTGTTCTTGACTTTCGTGATGGCAGGAGGCTGCAAATGTCGTGATAACCACAAATCAAATTGGGTTATTGGCGGGGGCGATTATGTGTTTAGGAGTCCCACCCGTTGCAGCGGGACGATAAATACTATTGAAAGCACCTCGCATATAAGTCCTATTTTTGATTCACATTATCAATGAAATCAATAGTCTATAGATCGAAATTGCGAGTAAGGTGGCGGTGATGAATGCATGAGGTGCGGCTCTCGCCCTTTATGCAGGTTTATCTCCAGTTCATCACTCCATTGGTGAAATTTTTTGGCCCGCCCACGCGCGGGCCTTTTTTTATTCAATGGAAAACACGCCAGCTTGAAACTAAGGTTAGGCGGTTAGGCTCACAATCGTTGTTACCATGGCCGATTTATCGGACGTGATTTTCACGTCTGCATCGATGGGTATCAGGTAAAATATTGAATCTGCGCGCACGCTTTCACCCGGTACGCATTGGAGGCTAAGGTTTTTTTTCCTGAGAGTGGTTCAGGCAGTCAGGCCAATGTATGAGCGAGAAAAGCACTGTGAATGAGACAAATCCAGCTCCGGAACTCTCCTACCTTATCGATGTCGGCAGTGCGCTTCCAAGATTGGCGATGGAGGCAGCTCAGAAGATGGCCAAGAAGGGAGCAGGCGGCTTCACTGTTATCGCTGGTAAAGGCAATCGCGAGCTGATGCACATTAGATTCGGGCCAATCGAATCCGATACTCAATACCCCATGCCCACTACAGCCTTGGCAGTTGGTGTGAGACTTGGGATGCCAATGGTGTGTGCAACCGGAACTCGAGTATTGGTCTTTTTGGGGCCTATCCATGGATGGAGAAAAAGACAAAACGCTATGGGCTTATCTTCGTGTATGAGCGCGATGATGCCTTCCGTTTGTGGCCGGAGATGGAAATCATCCGCGACGCCCTTATGTCTCTCTAAAGCTGTATAGAGGCATAAAGAATCATCTGGCTTGAACAAAACGGATAAAGGTCTGCACAAATCAGATAGTCCCGGTTTTAAAGCTCCCGCTAGCATGAATAGCCCCTGCGACCTTTTACAGATCCAGGGTGCAATTATCTACGCCTGCGCGGCTTGCCTTGAATGACTGTCGCGGGTCGTACCTATAACAATAATGGAACGAGCCGACAGGCCCTACAGGCATGCCGGCGGGGAATCATGATGCTGAGACTTACGAAGCGCACTCGCGTGGCCGCTATGGTGCAATGCGGCGCAGTAATGGGCTGTCTTACCATAGGTTTGTATCCCGAGCGCTCTAACTTCTATCTGCCGATCATCGTGCTGGCTCTTGTCACGGCGGGCTGGCTGTATCACTTCGAAACAGTGCACAGGGTCGAGGTACGGGTCGAAGTGCCGGTAGAAACCAGACTTCAACCAATAGAGACCCCAATCGAATTTGACGGCAAACCTCCGCCTGAGCCATCGACGGTTGATCCGCTCTTGCGTAGTAACGTGGCCGAGTTGAGCCTGGCAATCGGAGAGACTGAGAAAGACATGAATTTTGCCAACCAGTTGGCCCGTGAAGCAGGTGGTAAGGTTAATGCCAGTACGCAGAGCATCCAGGCCTCAGCCACTATCTTCTGCGAGCTTGATCAGTCCATGGAGAAACTGGCTCAAGCATTCGGTGAACTGGGTGGGCAGTCGGTGCAAATCAGAGGGTTGGTCGGCAGCATCCAAGACATCGCCCGGCAAACCAACTTGCTGGCCCTCAATGCCGCAATCGAAGCAGCTCGTGCGGGTGAGCATGGTCGCGGCTTTGCCGTGGTGGCGGATGAAGTGCGTAACCTCTCCAAGCGTGTCGCTGATTCCAGCGCACAGATACACCAGATTGCCCAAAGTTTGGAGCGTACGGCCGATGACGCCCGTGGTGGGATCGATCACCTGAGCGTATCGGCGCGAAACGGTCTAGCGCAGTCCGATGAGGCTCTACAGTCAATACAAGGCTTACGTGACGCTGCCGTGGCACGAATGGAGATTGTAGAACGGGTCATGTCACGTCTGGCCGGGCAGCGATTGCTGGCAGGTCAGGTGGAGGCGTTGCTGCCTGAGTCGGCGCAGGTGCCCGTGTCCTGTCCTGGCCTTACAACCCGGCGACAAGCTCTTGTTTTGTAAATTACCACTTTGAGCGTCACCCCTCGCAGATAATGAAAACGACGGGATAAAAATCAGAAGGTCGAAAAGGCGTAGGAGTTTCAACTACTCGCATGGCGCTTCGCTAATCGAACGCTTTTATCGATGGTCGTAGAGATAAATCCAACAGCTGCTGGTATCGTACTGTCCACGTTCGCCAACATTAAGGGATGGGGCGAAAATAGAAGCCCTGGAGCTGCGAACCTCCGGGGCTTCGTTTTTCTATTTGGCAAATACGTAACTGATCGGCGACATGGCTACGCCCCTCCAAACGATCAACAGCGCTGGCATTGGCTTGGTTTGGGCTTGCTCAAAGTTAAGCGCCAGTTGGCAACCGGCTGACTCGTTCCACTGCGGCCATCGCACACATGACATCTTCTTGTTCTGCCCCCCCCCCCCCCCACACCC
>NZ_AKJK01000103.1 GCF_000282375.1 Pseudomonas sp. GM50 | reverse complement strand
ACCGCGCAGAGCCCAAATCCCCTGTGGGAGCGAGCCTGCTCGCGATGAGGCTCTTACATTCAATATCGATGTCGCCTGACACTCTGCCATCGCGAGCAGGCTCGCTCCCACAACTGTGTGCCTGCTGGCTTGCGGCTACCCGACTGTCGGTTTTCACACAGCACAAAACAGCATTGTCTACAGTTTAAAGTGGCGGTAGTTCCGTTGCCGTCACCGTGATCGTCCAGAAAAACCCGGCCAACGCACCGGGTTTCCACCTGATCAGGAGTGCACGATGGACCTCAACCGTCGTCAGTTCTTCAAGGTCGCTGGTCTCGGCCTTGCGGGCTCAAGCCTCGGCGCGCTGGGCATGGCCCCGGCGCCAGCTTTCGCCGAACAAGTGCGTCATTTCAAGCTCGCCCATACCCATGAAACCCGCAACACCTGCCCGTACTGCTCGGTCGGTTGCGGCTTGATCATGTACAGCCAGGGCGACAATGCGAAGAATGTCGCCCAAAGCATCATCCACATCGAAGGCGATGCCGACCACCCCGTCAATCGCGGCACCCTCTGCCCCAAAGGCGCAGGCCTGCTCGATTTCATTCACAGCCCCAGCCGTCTCCAGTACCCGCAGGTGCGCAAGCCCGGCACCACGGAATGGACGCGAATCTCCTGGGATGAAGCGCTGGATCGCATCGCCGACCTGATGAAGGCCGACCGCGACGCCCACTTCATCGAGAAGAACGCCCAAGGGCAAACGGTGAACCGCTGGCTGACCACCGGGTTCCTCGCGGCGTCGGCATCGTCCAACGAAGCGGGTTACATCACCCACAAGGTGATTCGCAGTCTCGGCATGCTGGGGTTTGATAACCAGGCACGTGTCTGACATGGCCCGACGGTGGCAAGTCTTGCCCCGACGTATGGCCGTGGTGCCATGACCAACCACTGGACCGATATCGCCAACGCGAATCTGGTTCTGGTGATGGGTGGCAACGCCGCCGAAGCGCACCCTTGCGGTTTCAAATGGGTGACCGAAGCCAAAGCCCATAACAAGGCGCGGCTGATTGTGGTCGACCCACGTTTCACCCGTACCGCCTCGGTGGCCGACTATTACGCACCGATCCGCACCGGCACCGACATTGCCTTCATGGGCGGGCTGATCAATTACCTGCTGACCGAAGACAAGATCCAGCACGAATACGTGCGCGCCTATACGGACGTGTCGTTCATCGTCAAGGCCAACTACGGCTTCGAGGACGGGTTGTTCAGCGGTTACGACGCGAGCAAGCGCACTTACACCGACAAGTCCGGCTGGGGCTATGAAATCGGCGAGGACGGTTTCGCCAAAGTCGACCCGACCTTGCAAGACCCACGCTGCGTCTATCAATTGATGAAGCAGCATTACAGCCGCTACACCCTGGAGCTGGCCAGTCAGGTCTGCGGCATGCCCGTGGACGCGATGCAAAAAATCTGGGAAGAGATCGCCACGTGCTCGCAACCGGGCAAAACCATGACGATTCTCTACGCGCTGGGCTGGACCCAGCACTCGACCGGCTCGCAGATGATCCGCAGCGCGGCCATGGTGCAGCTGCTGCTGGGCAACGTCGGCATGCCGGGCGGGGGCGTCAATGCCTTGCGCGGGCACTCCAACATCCAGGGCCTGACCGACCTGGGCTTGCTGTCCAACCTGCTTCCCGGTTACCTGACCCTGCCGGCCGAGGCCGAACAGGACTACAACGCCTACATCGCCAAGCGCGCACTCAAGCCGCTGCGTCCCGGGCAGATGTCCTACTGGCAGAACTACGGCAAATTCCACGTCAGCCTGATGAAAGCCTGGTACGGCGCCAATGCCACCGCCGAGAATAACTGGGGCTACGACTGGCTGCCGAAACTGGATATTCCCGGCTACGACATCCTGAAAATGTTCGACATGATGGGCAAGGGCGAGGTCAATGGCTACATGTGCCAGGGCTTCAACCCGATCGCCGCGTTGCCGGATAAAAACCGTGTAATGAAGGCGCTGGCCAAGCTCAAGTGGCTGTTGGTGATGGACCCACTGGCCACTGAAACCTCGGAGTTCTGGCGCAACGTCGGGCCTTACAACGATGTGCAAACGGCCGAGATCCAGACCGAAGTCATCCGTCTGCCCACCACCTGTTTCGCCGAAGAAAACGGTTCGCTGGTCAACAGCGGTCGCTGGCTGCAATGGCACTGGAAGGGTGCCGATGGCCCGGGGCTGGCGCGCACGGACGTGAAGATCATGGCCGAGCTGTTCTTGCGCCTGCGCAAGCGTTACCAGGCTGACGGCGGTGCCTGGGCCGAGCCGATCCTCAAGCTCGACTGGCCCTACAAGATCCCCGATGACCCGACGCCGGAAGAACTGGCCCGGGAATTCAACGGCTACGCCGTCGCCGATGTCACCGACGCCTCGGGCGCGGTGGTCAAGGCCGGTCAGCAGCTGTCCGGCTTCGGCCAGCTCAAGGACGATGGCAGCACGGCGTCCGGGTGCTGGATCTTCTGCGGCAGTTGGACCGAGCAGGGCAACAACATGGCCCGGCGTGACAACAGCGATCCTTTCGGCATGAAGCAGAACCTGGGTTGGGCCTGGGCCTGGCCGATGAACCGGCGGATTCTCTACAACCGCGCTTCTTGCGACCCTCAAGGCAAACCGTGGGACGCCAACAAGCGGCTGGTGTGGTGGAACGGCAAGGTCTGGACCGGCACCGACGTGCCTGACTACAAGGCCGATGTGCCGCCTGAAGCCGGGATGAACCCGTTCATCATGAACCCCGAAGGCGTGGCGCGTTTCTTCGCCCTCGACAAGATGAACGAAGGGCCGTTCCCGGAACACTATGAACCGTTCGAGACGCCCATCGGCATCAACCCGATGCACCCCAACAACAAGAAGGCGACCAGCAACCCGGCCGGGCGGATCTTCGATTCAGTCTGGGACACCCTCGGGCAGGCCAAGGACTTCCCTTATGCAGCGACCAGCTACCGGCTGACCGAACACTTCCACTTCTGGACCAAGCATTGTCCGATCAATGCCGTGACCCAGCCTGAGCAGTTTGTCGAAATCGGCGAGGTGCTGGCCAAGGAGAAAGGCATTGCTGCCGGTGACCGGGTAAGGGTCAGTTCCAAGCGCGGACATATCGAAGCGGTGGCGGTGGTGACCAAGCGGATTCGTCCGCTGCAGGTCAACAATCAGGTGGTGCACCAGATCGGAATCCCGTTGCACTGGGGCTTCACCGGCGCCACCCGTCACGGTTACCTGACCAACACCCTGGTGCCGTTCCTCGGCGATGGCAACACACAGACCCCGGAATCCAAGTCATTCCTGGTCAACGTGGAGAAAATCTAAATGGCCAGCCAAGACATCATCGCCCGCTCGGCCACCACCACCGTGCCGCCCTCGGTGCGCACGCAAGAAGAAGTGGCCAAGCTGATCGACACCACCAAGTGCATCGGCTGCAAGGCCTGCCAGGTCGCCTGCTCGGAATGGAACGAGCTGCGCGACGACGTCGGTCACAACCTCGGCACCTACGACAACCCTCAAGACCTCAGCGCAGACACCTGGACCTTGATGCGCTTCACCGAGCATGAAACCGACGCCGGCAACCTCGAATGGCTGATTCGCAAGGACGGTTGCATGCACTGCGCCGAGCCCGGTTGCCTGGCGGCGTGCCCCAGCCCCGGCGCGATCATCAAGCACGCCAACGGCATCGTCGATTTCGATCAGGACCATTGCATCGGTTGCGGCTATTGCATCACCGGGTGCCCGTTCAACATTCCGCGCATCTCGCAAAAGGATCACAAAGCCTATAAATGCACGCTGTGTTCGGACCGGGTGGCGGTGGGGCTGGAGCCGGCCTGTGTGAAAACCTGCCCGACCGGCGCCATCGTTTTCGGCACCAAGGAAGACATGAAAGAACACGCCGCCGAACGTATCGTCGACCTCAAGAGTCGCGGTTTCGAAAACGCCGGTTTGTATGACCCCGCGGGCGTTGGCGGCACCCACGTCATGTATGTGCTGCACCATGCCGACACGCCCAGGTTGTATGCCGGGTTGCCGGATCACCCGGCGATCAGTCCGCTGGTGGACCTGTGGAAAGGCCTGAGCAAACCCCTGGCGTTGCTGGCCATGGGCGCGGCGGTGCTGGCCGGGTTCTTCCACTACGTGCGCGTCGGGCCACAACTGGTCGAGGAAGACGAACATCCAGCCACCCTCGACCCGGCGGTGCATGAGTTCGATCCATCGGTGCACACCTTTGATCCGACGAAACCCGGCGGGGAGGACAGGTCATGAACGACAAACCGATCCTGCGCTACACCGCCAACCAGCGCACCAATCACTGGCTGGTGGCGATTCTGTTTCTGATGGCCGCGCTGTCGGGGCTGGCCTTGTTCCATCCGGGGTTGCTCTGGCTCAGCAACCTGTTTGGCGGCGGTTCGTGGACGCGCATTCTGCATCCGTACATGGGCGTGGCGATGTTTGTGCTGTTTCTCGGCCTGGTGTTCAGCTTCTGGCGGGCGAATTACTTCAGCGCCAACGACCGGTTGTGGCTCAGGCGCGTAGGGACGGTCATGCGTAACGAAGAGGAGGGCGTGCCGCCGATCGGCAAATACAACCCGGGGCAGAAGCTACTATTTTGGGTATTGCTGATCTGCATGCTGGTGCTGTTGTTCAGCGGGCTGGTGATCTGGCGTGCCTGGTTCAGCGTGTACTTCGGCATCACCGGTATTCGCTGGGCGATGCTGCTGCATGCGCTGGCGGGTTTCATCCTGGTGCTGAGTATCATCGTCCACGTCTACGCCGGCATCTGGATTCGCGGCTCGGTGCACGCCATGGTGCGTGGCCGGGTCAGCCGCGCCTGGGCGAGAAAACACCATGAGCTCTGGTACCGGGAAGTGACCCGAGACGAGACGCCTGAGCGACCGATCACAAAAAAAGGATGATCCCTTGGCGACAATCCTCGAGCCTGGGCAGATAGAAGCGGCGGCGAGTTCACCGCCGTTTCTGTACCTGCCACCGAACAACCTGTTCACCTTGCGCGCGCTGCGCCTGGAACGCCTGGCCGACGGGCATCCCATGGCGGACTATCTGCGCTTGATCGCGGGGCTGTGTCACGTTCAGCAGAACCTGATGGACGATCCGCCCGTGACGACCCTGCCCGAACCCGAACGCCTGCGGGTGTGCATGGAACATGGCTTGCCGCCGTTTGCCGCCGACAGTCTGGTACGTGAAAACGTTTGGCTGCCGTATCTCGAAGCCTTGTTGCAACGCTATCAGCCACCGCCACAATCGGCGGTAGAAAACGCCGTGGCGACGTTGCGCAGCGCCAACCCGGGGCTGCTCAAAGCGTGGGCGATTGCCTTGGTCAGCGGCCAGTATTCAATGCTGCCGGCAGAGTTGGTGCCGTTCCTCGGTGCAGCGCTGCAAGCGGCCTGGAGCCATTGGTTGCTGAGCACACCCAACCTTGAACTCAAACGCGGCGACAGCCTCAGCCAATGCCCGGCCTGCGGTTCGCCGGCGATGGCCGGGGTGATTCGTCATCGCGGCAAATACAACGGTTTGCGTTATCTGGTGTGCTCGTTGTGTGCCTGCGAATGGCACGCGGTGCGGGTCAAATGCGTGTACTGCGAACAAAGCAAGGGCCTTCAATACGTCAGCTTCGAGGATGACCGTCGCGCTGCCAATCAGGCACCGTTGCGGGCGGAAGTCTGCCCTGGCTGCAACAGCTACCTGAAACTGATCTACCTGGAAAACGATGCCGAAGCCGAAGCGCTCTCGGCAGACCTGTGCAGCTTGATGCTGGATATGCGCCTGGAGCAAGAAGGCTACCAGCGGCTGTCGCCCAATCTGATGCTGGCACCGGGAGGCGACTGAGCCTGTCCCCTTGATGTTCAGGCTTGAGATAAATCCCACCCAGTAAGCGAGCCACGAAGCGTGCTGGTCAAATCCGATGCAAATAACTGGTCGAGTCAGGGGTATTCCTGCCTGGCATGCAAAACGGTCAAGATCTCGATTCGATCCGTCACCCGGTAGACCACCAAGTAATTGGGATGCACAACAATTTCCCGCGTACCGGGTACACGACCAAATCGATAAAGGTAGGGATGTTGCGGAAGGGCCGAGGTAGCAACCTCAATGGCTTAGTACAGTTCGCTCGCCGCTACAAGGTGGCGGTCGCCAATATAATCAATGATTTGCCACAGTTCAGCCCGCGCTTCGGGCCGCCACTCAACCAGCATCGCGCTTATTGCGCTTGGCTTCGAGAAGGGATCGCATATCAGCCATTACCTGATCGTGCGGGACATTCGGGCGTGGATCATCGAGCGACGCCTGCACTTTGGCACGGAACCAACGGTCGTAGCTGGCGGCCTGCTCTTCGGTTTCAAACTCTGAAACGATGGGGGAAAGTTCGGCGCTCATAGTGACCTCCGGGATCAATACTTGGCAGTCTAATCGGTATGTGGCTCACTGTCGTGGGTGTCAAGATGAAGTACACCCAGCCAAGCATCACGTGGTCCTATCTCTCTACCTGATGGGCGCAACCACATTAAACCTCTCGCTTGCGACAGCCAACCCCTAAAAGATGTCGGACGCTTCCTCAATTTTTTGAACGCTTTCATGTGTTTAACGTACGCGTTTAAAGACACCCGCCGTTACGTCCTAACGGCTACAACGCCTTGCGTCGTTACCTACGCGTGCGCCAGAATCGGCTGGCTTGTGCGGCTGTGGGGCGGGCTATATCGTTTCCCTGTCACTGAAAAACAGTGATCGGGTTTGGTAGCCCGCCTTTAAGTAGTCGCATGGCGACACCTTATGCAGTCTCTTTTTTGGCTCTCAGCTTTATATGGTGGTCATGCGTGGGGCTCCATTGTGAGCGCCGGGTTTCCTACTTAGACCGGTCTACCAACCCGCGTATGGCCGCCACCCTTCGTTTGGTAGCGAGGGTGATGGCTCTTATTTATTCTAAGTGGGAGTTTCATCTATGTTCAAAGTGACACCCAATCCACCGGAACCGGACACCGATCCGGCATCCCCGTACGAATCCCTCGACTCGAAAAAATTCCACGAAGCCGCCGAGCGTGCCCTGAATTTCTACCTCAACCCGGCAGCGGTCATGAACAACACCCCCCGCAAACCCAGCACCATGTACATGGTTGCGCCGGATGTCGGCCATGAAGCCTTGCTGGTTCAAACGTGTGAGAACTTGGCCTCGGCCAGTGTCATGGCCAGTGACATTGCTGCATTGGTGGAGGGCACCCACCGCAATACCCTGCTGGCGCTTCAGCAAGTCATCATGCTGGCTGAACTGGCGGTGAATCGAATGCTGGATAATTTCGTTCCACCTAAGTAATCACTCAGCCCTTTACCGAGAGGCTTGCCCCTCGGTAAAGAGCTTTGATCAAAGCGCTGTCTTTTTAAAGTCGATTAAAAGTCAGCACCACGGTCAGGTGCGATGCTCTGGGTTCTTCAAGAGCAACCCAGCCGGAGCACCAACAATGGCCGACCCACTCAGCTTCACCCTCAAATTCCCCTTCAAAAGCGCCAGCGGCGACACGATCACAACGCGAGCCTCAAACGCAAAGACATCACCGCCGCGCAGACGACGACCAAAGACGAAGGCGGCGCTCGGCATCACCTTGAACAGTGAGCTCAGCGGCTACACTCAGACGCGACGGTCACTCGTTTCCGGGAGCTCTGATGTCCGCACCTTCCGCCAGCCAAGCCTTGCGGCTGCCCTCCATCGACAGCTTGCTGCGCCATCCTGCCTGCCAGGCGTTGGCCGAGCGTTATGGACGTGACGCGCTGTTGGCCGGTTTGCGGCAACTGCTTGATGATCTGCGCGAGCCGGTGCTCAAGGGTGAACTCAATGCCGTTGAAATAACCCCCGACGTATTGGCGGGCAGGGTGGGCGAACGTCTGGCAATCCAGCATCGCAGCCAAGTCCGTCGGGTGTTCAACCTGACCGGCACAGTGCTGCACACCAACCTCGGTCGAGCGTTGTTGCCGGAGTCTGCTATCGAAGCCGTTCAACTCGCCGCCCGCTACCCACTCAATCTGGAATTCAACCTGCACAGCGGCAAGCGCGGCGACCGCGATGATTTGATCGAAGGCCTGATCCGCGAGCTGACCGGCGCCGAAGCGGTGACCGTGGTCAACAACAACGCCGCTGCCGTGTTGCTGACACTCAACAGCCTGGGCGCGCGCAAGGAAGGCATCATTTCCCGTGGTGAACTGATCGAAATCGGCGGCGCCTTCCGCATCCCCGACATCATGGCCCGCGCCGGAGTGCGGCTTCACGAAGTGGGCACCACCAACCGCACCCATGCCCGCGATTACGAGGCCGCCATCGGTCCGCGCAGTGGCCTGGTAATGCGCGTACACGCGAGCAATTATTCCATCGAAGGTTTCACCGCCCGGGTGCCGACGGCTGAGTTGGCGGAACTGGCTCACCGTCACGGGCTGCCGTTGCTGGAGGACCTGGGCAGCGGCAGCCTGCTGGACCTGACTCGCTGGGGCCTGCCCGCCGAACCGACGGTGCGTCAGGCGCTGCTCGATGGCGCGGACATCGTCACCTTCAGCGGCGACAAGCTGCTCGGCGGTCCCCAGGCCGGGTTGATAGTCGGCCGCAAAGACTTGATCGCGAAAATCAAAAAGAATCCGCTCAAGCGCGCCCTGCGGGTCGACAAACTGACCCTGGCCGCCCTCGAAGCCGTATTGGCGCTGTACCGCGATCCTGATCGGCTGGCCGAACGCCTGCCGAGTCTGCGCCTGCTGACCCGCCCCCAAGCCGACATTCATGCCCAGGCCGAACGCCTGCAACCGTCACTGGCGCGGGTGTTGGGTGACGGCTGGAGCGTCAGCGCGGTGCCGGCGCTGGGCATGATCGGCAGCGGCAGCCAACCGGTGGCACGACTGCCCAGCGCCGCGTTGTGTCTGCGACCCAACGTTGCCAAACGTCTGCGCGGGCGACGATTGCTTGGGCTGGAGGCCGCGTTTCGTCGGCTGCCGATTCCCGTGCTCGGGCGCATCGACGATGACGCGCTATGGCTGGATTTGCGCCAACTCGACGACGAAGCCGCATGGCTGGCCCAGCTCGATCAACTGCAGGAGGAGGGCCGGGACGGGTGATTGTCGGCACGGCGGGGCACATCGATCACGGCAAGACCTCCTTGCTCCAGGCACTGACCGGCCAGGCCGGCGACCGTCGCCGGGAAGAACGCGAACGCGGCATGACCATCGACCTCGGCTATATCTACGCGGCGCTGGAACCGGGCGACGCGCTGACCGGTTTTATCGACGTGCCCGGTCATGAGCGCTTCACCCACAACATGTTGGCCGGGGCGCAGGGCATTGATCTGGTGTTGTTGGTGGTGGCGGCCGATGACGGCGTCATGCCGCAGACCCGCGAGCATCTGGCGATCGTCGAGTTGCTGGGCATTCCTCGGGCGCTGGTCGCCATCAGCAAATGCGACCGCGTCGATCCGACGCGTGTACAGGCAGTCCGTGAACAGATCGAAGCATTGCTGGCACCCGGACCGTATGCCGACGCGACGCAAATCGCGCTGTCGAGTGTGACCGGCGAGGGCATCGAGACACTTCGCCAGGCTTTGCTGGATGCGCAGCATGAGGTGCTTCAACGCAGCGCCAGCGGCGGTTTTCGCCTGACGATTGATCGGGCGTTCAGCGTGGCCGGTGCCGGGATCGTGGTGACCGGCACCGCGTTGTCCGGCCAAGTGGCCGTGGGCGATACGCTGATGTTGAGTCCGCTGGGCAAACCGGTACGGGTGCGAGGCCTGCATGCGCAGAACCAAGCGGCCGACAGCGCAACGGCCGGGCAGCGAGTCGCGCTGAACCTGAGTGCCGAACGTCTGGCCCTGGAGCAGATTCACCGTGGCCACTGGCTGTTGGCCGAATGGCTGCATGCGCCGACCCAGCGTCTGGATATCGAGATGACCTTGTTGGCCAGCGAAGCGCGAAGCTTCGAGCACTTTCAACCGGTACACGTGCATCTCGGTACTCAGGACGTAACGGCGCGGGTGGCGTTGCTGGAGGGCGCAAGCCTGGCACCGGGGCAGCAGATGTTCGCGCAACTGCTGGTGAACGCGCCGGTGCTGGCGGTGAAAGGCGACCGCTTGATCCTGCGCGACCAAAGCGCCCAACGCACCCTCGGCGGTGGCCGGGTGCTCGACCCGTTCGCCCCGGCCCGACACCGCCGCAGCCCCGAACGATGGGCGCAACTACAAACGCTGGCCACCACGACCAGTCTGGAAGACGCACTGCCGGCGCTGCTGGCCAACAGCGACACCGGGCTTGATCCCCGGCGTCTGGAGCGCCAGTTCAATCGTCCGCGCGATAGCTGGGAATTGCCCGATGACGTGCGCTTGATTGATACGCGGCAGGGGCCGTTGCTGTTCAGCGCTGCCCGTTGGGAAGCCCTGAAAGCGCCGCTGCTGGAGCACCTCGCACGCTTTCATCAACTCGAACCGGATCAAATGGGGCCGGACAGGGACCGCCTGCGGCGCTTCGTCGGCACCGCGCTGGAGCGGCCGACCTTTATCAGCCTGCTCGACGAATTACTGGCCAGCGGCGCGATCGTCGCCAGCGGCCCGTGGCTGCATTTACCCGATCATCAAGTGCGTTTGAGCGAGGACGACGAGACCTTGTGGCAACAGCTACAGCCGCTGTTCGAACAGGCAGTTTTCGATCCGCCATGGGTGCGTGACTTGGCCAAAGTCGCTGGCCGTGAAGAGGCCGCCGTGCGCCTGCTGCTGCGCAAGATGGCGCGGCTGGGACTGCTGCATCAAGTGGTTCGTGACCTGTTCTACACCGACACGCTGCTGCGCCGATTGGCGGCTATGCTGGTGCAACTGGCCAGCGATGACCCGGTGATTCAGGTCGCTGCATTTCGCGATGCCGTGGGCCTGGGGCGCAAGCGCAGCATTCAGATTCTTGAGTACTTCGACCGAATAGGCCTGACCCGACGCTTTGGCGACCGGCGCCACATCCGACTCGACAATGCACTGGCCCAGCAAACAGAAGACTGAGTTCAAGGAAGGCAATCGCGCCCGGTGGCGCGGCCGGGCTTCAAACCCGGTTGGGGACGGCATCCGTTCCCGGGCAGGTTCGACTCCGGCTGCCTTCCGCCATTTTCAGCCTAACGGTACATAGTTTCGTGAGTGGGTACAGGAGGTCTGGCAGGGGTAAGCCTTCGAGCATCAGTGCCTTGCGATGTAAAAATACATCGTAAGACATCGCAATTCCTAAGCGCTGACAGCGATGTCGGCGCTTTTTATTACGGGACGCATACTTAGGTGAGGCTCTGCGTCCGGATTTCCATCCTCAGCATGGGTAGTTGCACGGACTTGTGCTTCCCATCTGAATTCGATCTGACCGGCCGAAACAGACGGTGGTAACAGGCATAAATCGGCCAAGAGCTGCCGGTCGCAACAGGCGATTTCCGTACTGAAGTAGTCAACCGTCTATCAATCTCGCGGAGCCTGGTCAGTCAAATTTCCAATGCTCGCGAGAAAAACTCTGGTATCCCGATTGGACCGCAGACAGACTACGCGGCAAGTGGATGGCGCAGTCGCCACGAGTTGCTGCATCTTTGCTCGCGCTGATTTTTTCGTCCGCCACATGAATCTAAAAAACTCCGGCAGATTCGCCAGCAGTTCGGGGCAGTTCTCCGGCAAGTCAGGCCGAGACCGACCGCGCTGGAGCAGCGTTCTGAGCACTACGCGCCAGAATCGAAGCGTCGCCGAACGATCAATCCATATCAAAAGATCTGCGCGGGCCACCCGATTGTCCCAAGTGGCTGAATGGCCACCTTCGAATATCCAGCGTTCACGGGCCTCGATCTCGCGACAAAGATGCGTCTTCTCGCCCCAGCTCCGTTCGACCCACCCTGGCTGCCAGTGGATAGTGTCGATATGAATGATCGGTAAGCCCGTAAGCTGGCCAAGCTTACGCGCCAAAGTGCTTTTACCAGACCCGGGTTGCCCAACAATCATCACCCGCAGCATCTAAGCTCCTTCTCGCTATGCAAGCTGATTTTTTGGGGGTGGCGATTTTACGTCAATGCCAGTCTCCGTCAACAACAAGCGGTCAGCGTGATGCTTCCGGCTAAAAGACGTTCATCCAAGGACTTCTTCCGGCCCAGAGTGTGTAAAAACGCTGTCTTTCGCGAAACTTTACAAATCTATGATGTACTGTCGGTCGCTAGGACTAGATCGATTCCAAAGGGATGAAAATGACATTGACTGTCGAAAGGTTGGTCAGGATAGCAATGGCCAATCCAATAAATACTGAAATCACCTCACGTTTACCTTCACTCGGTTTGAATCAATGCATGCTCACGGCGGGTTGCCTGTTCCAAGCCGTCTGGAATCATCAGTCACAACTGCCGCCAGCTTGGGGGGTGAAGGATTACGATGTTTTTTACTTCGACAATGATCTGTCTTGGGAGGCCGAGAATGAGGTCATCAACTCAACTCAGCGTCTCTTCCAAGACCTCGAAGTTAACGTTGAGATCAAGAATCAGGCTCGCGTTCACATGTGGTACAGCCAGCGCTTTGGCGGGGATTATCCTCAGCTTCAGTCGGCTAAAGACGGGATTGATCGCTACCTGATTTCCGGTACCTGCATTGGTTTGGATGTTGAAACTGGCGAAGTCTATGCTCCCAACGGCCTGGCCGACACAGAGCAAGGGCTACTTCGCATCAATCCAAAGAATCCCAAGCCAGATCTGTTCGATCAGAAGGCGAAAAGTTATCAAGCTCGCTGGCCTTGGCTCAGGATCGTAGAAACCCAAAGTTGAATCGGAACGCGCGGAGTATGCCGATGAAGAAACTTATTGGAGATGAGAGCCGATTGCTGCCTGTCACGACGGGCTGCAATCGAAGCGGACAGTCGAAGGGGCAGCAATTAATGAAGTAGTTCAGTCAGGTTGAGCGTGTCCTTCCAGAATCTCAAATCCATCATCAAAGGGAGCGTACCCCACAACTTTTCTGGTCTTCTCGATAGAAAGTCGCTTATATCTGTTATCTGAGACCCCGTGGATAACATGAAATCCGCTCAGCTCGGCCTCGACGCAATTACTAAGTAGTGCGACAACATCCCTGATACTAATAAAAGCAGCTACATCCCTGTGACTGTGGTTTTCCCCTTGGTGAAATATAGCTACGTTTGCAATACGGACTGCGATTGTTGTCATTTGACCATCGTTTGCATACATCGAAGCCAGCGCTTCCCCGAACGCTTTGCTGACCCCGTAAAGATTGCCTGGCTTAGGCGCCATACATTCATGTATCTGGACATCCTCTGGATAACCTTCGATAGCCTGAGCGCTGCTCGCAAATATAAAGCGCTCGCAGCCTTGAGCCTTTGCGGCGAATAGCATGTTGTAGGTGCCCACAATATTCACAGGGAGCAGGGATGTCATGAAATCGGCGTCTGGGCGAGGGTCAGCAGCTAGATGAATCACTGTATGTATGCCTTCGCAAGCTTCAAGGCAACTGGCTTGAACGCTGATGTCGAGAGCGAAACGTTGTGCCGATTGCGGAAGTGTTGATACATCTAAGTCGGCTAAACGCAAATCTGACTTATCGTAATGCGCTTTCCAAAAAGCGCTGCCGATTCGGCCCGCAGCACCTGTGATTAAAATTTTTCGCGCGTTCATTTCAGCATGTCCTTATGGTAAACGTCACTGTAGCTTCCCATCGTCGTGGTCGGTTCTCAACAACCAAAATCATCCTTTTTACTACTCCGTTAATTGCGCCATCCTTGCAGTCCTGCCAAATAGTTTGCAGCCACTATCATCGCTAAAGCGGCAGTGAGGTCTGTAAAGTCTCAGCATCAGCTGTTGGAATTTCGAAATTGTCCAAAGCTAGCATGCTGCCGTTAGAGAGCTGCCAGTCGTAGAAATCTGAAAAGTCGCTCTTGGCCAGAGCGCGGATTGTCTTTGCAACGAAGCCATGCGCAACAAGCAATACATTTTTTGACGGGTACCTCGATTCCAGCTCAACCAAACCGTCTCTGACCCGCTTCACAACGTCGGCAATTGACTCACCACCGGTTGGCCCAAGATCCCAACGACGAGTGATGTTTTGCGACCAAAGCTGCGGATATCGCTCCCTTGCGTCAGCTTGAGTCAACCCCTCGAAAACCCCTACATCACGCTCTCGAAAGCAGTCCATGATCTCGGCCTGGAGGTTAAGCCCTTCGTTAAGAATACTGGCGGTTTCTCTGGCCCGTAGACGTGGGGATACGACAAGCGCGTCCAGGTTTTTGGGCAAATTTACCTCAAGCGCTTGAGCTTGCTCACGTCCCCGTTCTGTAAGCGCTGGATCGAGCGATCCAAGGTAACGCTTTTCGGCATTTGCCCAAGTTTCCCCATGCCGCACGACATACAAATGCATGAAATCCATCTCATCGAGTCAAGAGCGGGGATAGTATCAACTTGGAACCGCTTGGAGCTGGTGAGTCCGGATCACTAGGCGCACATACCGAGTCTTACGTGCGAGGTAGCTCGCGAATTTCCACTGTACCGCCAGCCTCATAAACCGGATTGCCAGTTAGCAGCGCCTTGACCTCTTCGAGATTGGCTGCACGAACCCGGATGAATCCGCTGAGGTCAGTCACGCCGGGGTGACTCATTTGCCCTTTGCGCAGACGTTGCCCCTTACCGATCGAGCTACCACCATCGAATTGCCCGGTGCCACGTAGCCAGGTGATATATCGAGCCCACCGCTCTGGATCAATAGCCGCTTCCTGGTCGAAAGCATCCAGATACATAAGCAGTATGTATTCGTTCACGTGTTCCTCCTTTGTTCACGTTATTAAGGTGATGCTGCTCAAGCAGCGGTTGAATGTACTGGATAAGGTGAACGACCGCTTCGGGTCGATTCTGTTGAAAAAGTCGATCATGGTTTCCACGGCTGAAAAGTACGTGCTTGAGATTGAAATCTTTGCCTTGAGCACAGGACTCCAGGCTCAAATTTCAATCTCGGACGCGTACTTTTCGGATGCGCAAACCATGGCCGACTTTTTCAACACAATCGACCAAATGCAGACGTTCGCCGTTGGCTCCTTACACCCCGAAAGGGGGACATTCCACCAGGAATCAAACCTTATTTTTGCCCAATGAATCGGCCCATTTATTGGCGAATCTATACAGAGGGAAGAACGACTCCGAAAGCTCCGTACCCAGTGGAGTGAGCCCGTAACCGCCCTCGTTTGACTCGATGAAACCTGCCCCACGAAGTTCGTTGACCCTACTTTGCAAGACAGTGGGCGAGATATCGCCACACACACTTCGCAGTGCACGGGAACTGAGTGAACCGTGCTGAAGCTCCCAAAGGATCCTCAACGCCCATTTCTGTCCGAGCACATCCAAAAGCGCCATGATTGGGCGACGCCCACTCATCATTTGCAATCCCAAGCTTTGATCATCATTCATGCATATGGCCCTTGCTCGCTACAGATAATGTAGCAAATACTAGCGCTACACATTTGATAGCGAAGGGTACATCATGGCTCGAATCAAAACACTCGAAAAACCCTACACGGAAGGCCTCCAGGCGACGTTCGACAAAATAATGGGAGAGGGCGTCCCACCACTGTTGTTGTTCACCACCATCGCCACCAGCGAAAGGGCATGGCGGAAGTTCACGGCTGGTTCACTGCTGGATGGAAACCTGCTGACGCTTCGTCAGCGGGAGCTAATCATCAATAGGGTCTGCGCACTTACCGGATGCGAATATGAGTGGGGTGTGCACGTTATGGCTTTCGCAGAGCGGGCCGGATTGACGAGAGACGATATCGGCCACACCTTGGATTATCCGCTCCGGGCGGAGCACTGGACGGAGGAAGAGGCGGTGCTGCTGGCTACTATTGATGCCCTGCACAATCGCGCTACCTTGACTGAAGCGGAATTTCAGGCCACTCGACGATACCTCGATGACGATCAAATCCTTGAACTGCTGATGCTGGCGGGCTTCTATCGAACGGTATCGTATATCGCCAATAGCCTGACCCTTGCCCTTGAACCAAACGCGGCGAGATTCCGTGATTTTCGGCATGAAGCAGCGCAATCGTCTTAGGCTGACGACTCGCTTTCTGGCCGTGAGCTGCCCCCGCGAAGGGCAGCTTTGGGGCTGTGGATTCAACCGGTCGTTTTGGACTGGAAAATAGATCTGTCCCGTTATCTCAATTCCTAAGCGCCGAGTTCAGCTAGTTACCGCCATATACCTCACCCCGGTGCTGAAGGGCGACGAAAGCGGCTGCTGTTATCTGTTGATCTGTCCAGTTCCTGGTTAACCATATGGTCAGAGACGCGCCGGATAGGTGCCACCACAGCATTCGTTGACTTGTGTTCTGTTTGATCAGGTGATCAGAAGCCACCCATCAGGCGACCCGCATACTCCTATCGGTTTTCCCTTTCAAAATGAAAAGGTCGTACAGATACGAATACGGACTGATGCTCATGGGCGCACTGCTCTGCGACAATAACTGTACAGGTCAAGTCTAGGTCATCTGAGCAGACAAGCAGGGGAACCAGAGTCTTCCAACCAGGCGCAGTGGAATATATCCGGTCCCATATCAACAAGTTATCTTCATCGCTGTACAAGCCTGAATGGGCAGCTACGAGGTCGAACTCAGCAGCCGGGTTCTGCCTAGGCAGCCAAACCTCCAGAGGCACTCCGTCAATGGCAAAGGTCGGGTAGAAGCCGCTGCTGTATTTGGATTTATGGCTGGCAATTGATAGCAGGTTGATCATTCCATTCCTCGCTTTCCCTGAAATCTGTACAGACTAATTCTCCCACTTGTAAATGTGTGCTTTTGGCTTTTCTGCCAGTCCCTGCCTGTCACTCTGGACAGACCCAGTGGGGATAACCACGGAGTGTTTAAAAACTCTATTTTTCAGGGGCCCCTAACTATGCATTCTCAAGCGGGGGGGGAATAATCATCAGGGGCTGCCAGGATCAAAAGCATCCGTCGGGACTTCCATGCCCACCTTGATATTACTCATCGATACCAATGTCTTGAAGCGCTTAACGTTGTCGTTCTCAAAGAACAATTGCGCGGTCAGTTCGGTGTACTGCTCCATGTTCTTCACGAGCATGATGAGGACGAAGTCGCATTCTCCCGCCACGTAGTAACACTGCTGAACCTGTGGGCAGCTCAGAAAGCCGCGCTTCATGGCGTCGAGCTGATCAGGGCGTTCGCTCGCGACTTCAACCTCCGTGATGATCGTCAGGTGATAGCCCACTTGTGCCGGGTTGACCAGCGTGATGGTTTTTCGAGTGACCTTGTCGGCTGCCAGCTTTTTCAGGCGACGGTTGACCGCCGCCGGTGACAGGTTGATCCGGGCGCCCAGTTCATGTTGAGAAATCGTCGCGTCCCTCTGGACGGCGTCCAGCAGTGCAAGATCGAAGGCGTCAAGGCTCATAAGTGAAGGCTCTGAAGGGGCGCTCGAACACGAGCTGAAATACGCAATGAAATTTCATCCGGAGGGGGCAAATCAAGAAAATCCTGCAGCGTTCTCGAAATACTATTTACCACATCGTGAACAGCGTGACGTTGCGTTAGCGCCTGTTCATCCCGTACCTCTTGTGCCGGAGAGCCTTGTGCGTTCATTGACCGCTGACCTTCGCCTGAATGGCCAAATCCTTTTGCAGCAAATCCGTACCCTTGGGGAGATTGGGGTAGATGAAGCCAATGGCGGTCGCACGCGCATCGCCCTTACCGACACTGAAAAAGTCGGCCGCGATCAGCTCGTCGAGTGGATGAAGGCGCTTGCGCTGGACGTTCGGGTCGATCGGATCGGCAACATCTTCGCCACGTTGCGTTCGGCGACGGACCAAGGTGATCAAGCGCCACTGATGATTGGTTCGCACATCGATTCTGTGACCAATGCCGGCGCGCTCGATGGTTGTTATGGCGTGCTTGCGGGGCTGGCTGTCGTCAGGGCATACCGCGACGCTGGAGTGCTGCCGGCGCGTTCGATCACCATTGCTGCCTTCACCAATGAAGAAGGTGTGCGCTATCAACCGGACATGATGGGATCGCTGGTGCATGCCGGGGGAATGGATGTCGGGCAAGCGCTGGATACGCTTGGCACCGATGGAAGCCGCCTTGGGGATGAACTCGAGCGCATCGGCTATGCCGGTGACATGGAGCCCGGTTCGATCATTCCGTTTGAGTACCTGGAACTGCATATAGAACAGGGCCCGATACTGGAGGCCGAAGGCGTATTGATCGGCGTGGTTGAAAACCTTCAGGGCATCTCGTGGCAGCAGGTGGTCGTGCAAGGCAACGCCAACCATGCCGGCACCACTCCCACTCGCTTGCGCCATGACGCCGGGTATGTCGCTTGTGCCGTGGTGAACGAGTTGCGCCAAATAGCGATGGATTCAGCGGGGACTACCCTGGCGACCGTGGGTTGCATGAGTTTTGAGCCCAACGTGATCAACGTCATTGCGCGCAAAGCGACGTTCACCGTCGATTTGCGTGACCCTGACGAGTCGAGACTGGTTGCAGCCGAGCAACGATTGGCACAGTTCCTCTTCAGGGCTTGCGAGGAAGAAGGCGTGCGATTCAGCACTGAACAGTTAGTGCGGTTCGAGCCAGTGACCTTCAATGCCGAGCTGGCTGATGAGATTCAGGCGGCCGCCGAGCGGTTGGGCTACAGCCACAAACGGATGACGTCCGGGGCCGGGCATGACGCGCAGATGATTGCCCGCATCGCGCCGTCGGCGATGATCTTCGTTCCCAGCCGTGGAGGTATCAGCCATAACCCGCGAGAGCACACCGATGACGATCAGCTGCTCAATGGCGCCAATGTTCTGCTGGATGTGGTCATGAGGCGTCTCGACACTGGCCGCTGAGCCATTTCACCCGATAGACCGATTCGCTGGCTGACATCCGCCAGCGACGACTTCGCTTTGCCTGAAAATGGAGTGCCCCCATGTTAATCGCCAACCCCAACGCAAGACGTGAACCCTATCCTGATGACCTGCTGGACATCATGAGCATGCAGAAAGCTGCTGAAAGTCGCGCCTGGCTGGCCCATTGGCAGCACCTGAATCACCAGGGCACGCCTTTGTATTCGCTACCCGGCCTGGCCGCGCAACTGGGCGTCGGGCACGTGTGGGTGAAGGATGAATCCGCGCGCTCTGTGCTCGGCAGTTTCAAGGCACTTGGCGCACCGATTGCCCTGGTCCGTTTGATCCTCCGGACATTTCCAGCGCGAGGTTATGACGCGCCAGGTCTGCTTGCAGGCAAGTACGCGACGTCACTGGCCGACTTCACGGTCATCAGTGCTACCGACGGCAACCATGGCCGTGCGCTGGCCGCAGCCGCGCAAAGCATCGGCTGCCGATGCATGATCGTGCTGCATGCCAAGGTCAGTACCGAGCGCGAAGAGGGCATTGCAGCTTATGGCGCAGAGATCATCCGTATCAGCGGCAACTACGATGAGTCGGTCGAGCACGCAGCAGCCCTGGCTGCGAGCAATCAATGGCGGGTTGTTTCTGACACTTCCTATGATGGCTACGAAGAGATCCCGCGGGACGTCATGCAGGGTTACGGCACCATGGCCGCAGAGATCATCGAGGCGTCGAGTGAATGGCATGGCAGCGGGTGTGCATTCACCCATGTTTTTCTGCAAGGCGGGGTCGGCGGACTGGCGGCGGGGATCGCCAGTTATTTCTGGGAGCAGTATGGCGAGCAACGACCTGTGTTGATTGTCGTGGAGCCCGAGCAAGCCGATTGCCTGTACCAAAGCGCCCTCAGCGGTAAAGCCGCAAACGCAACGGGCTCGGTAGACTCGCTGATGGCCGGGTTGGCCTGTGGAGAAACCTCTACGCTTGCGTGGAAGTTTCTTCGTTCCAGCGTCGATTTTTTCATGACTGTCCAGGATCAGGATGCCGTGGACGCCATGTGTAAGCTCGCTACCGGTAGCCCACAAGATATCCCGGTGGTCGCTGGAGAATCCGCCGTTGCCGGGCTAGCCGGGCTTACGCAGATCATGTCGACGCCAGGCCTCGCCTCAAAGACCGGTATCAACCGGCAATCGAAAGTCCTGTTGATCAGCACCGAAGGGGCGACCGCACCCAATGTGTACGCTGAGCTGGTCGGTGAGACAGCGACATCGGTTTTAGCCCGTCAAAAAGAATGGTTGGCGGCCGTTTGACCGGATAACCGGGCGGCCCGCTCGCAGTCTGTCTCGACCTCTTTCGGCCACGGATCAGGCCCTCTTTGCTCTCTCTTTTTTTGCCTCACTACTTGGCACTTACGTTCTTTCTGAAATTTTTTGGTGCATTTTTTTGAGCATTAATAGTGCGTTCGATATTTATCGAGGCGTCGGGTGGGATGCTTTGTATTACAAGGGCAATAAAAATAATGAGTAGAAATTTCCCGCTTATAGGGCAAAAAACGCCCCGGAGTTGCTAATCGCACCATTTTTGCCCGCTCCAGAGTTGTGCAAGTTACAAGTGGGAAAAACGTTTCAGCGATCGCATCTGTTTTTGTCTCAAAAATGCAATGAAATGTCTCTCTGGTGTCTTTACGGAGGGGTTTTTCGTTTTTTATGAGCAGTAACAATACTTGGGCACAGCCCTTGCAAAAGTACTTTCCAACCACCGCAAGTGTGGTTTTCAACGAAAAAAGATAATGGGGAACGTTATAAATGGGGCGCCAGAAATCAAACCGCAGAGGCCGAATCTCTGGCGTCGGGACGCGTCAAGAGATTGCCGGAGTCATGAGGAAGTTATTTCCGAATGTGACAGGAAGTTAACGACGCACACTGAGGTGCTCAACAGAAACAGTACTCACTAAAACAACGTAAGGCCTTATTTTATTGAAATAGCAAAGTGATAAGAAAATGCCGTCTGTATCGCGGCAAGGAGTAGGGTATGTCCCGAGCTTTTTTTAACGAAATGTATGATGCGAGTGGTGGCTGCCGCCCACATTACCAGGAGTTCGCGCGTTGGTTGGCGGACACACCTCTGGAGTTGCTGGATCAACGTCGTCGCGAAGCCGACCTGTTGTTCCACCGAGCCGGCATCACCTTCACCTTATACGGGGACGAGCAGGGCACAGAGCGGTTGATTCCGTTCGACATCATTCCACGCAGCATCACCGCCCGCGAATGGCAAACGGTGGAGCGTGGCTGCATTCAACGGGTCCAGGCATTGAACATGTTCCTGGCCGACATCTACCACGGGCAACGCATTCTCAAGGAGGGCATTATTCCGGCCGAACAGGTATTGGCCAACGAGGGTTATCAGGTCGCCATGCAGGGCCTGAATCTGCACCGCGGCATCTATGCCCACATCTCCGGGGTCGATCTGGTCCGCGATGGGGATGGCAGTTACTACGTACTGGAAGACAACTTGCGCACCCCCAGCGGTGTGAGCTACATGCTCGAAGACCGCAAGATGATGATGCGCTTGTTCCCTGAACTCTTCGCCGCCCAGCGTGTGGCGCCCATCGATCACTACCCCAATCTGCTGCTGGACACCCTCAAGAGCTCCAGCCCCCTGGACAACCCGACGGCCGTGGTATTGACCCCGGGTCGCTTCAACAGCGCTTACTTCGAACACGCATTCCTGGCCCGTGAAATGGGCGTGGAACTGGTCGAAGGCGCCGATCTGTTTGTGCGCGACGATCATGTCTACATGCGCACCACCGCCGGCCCGAAACAGGTGGATGTGATCTATCGCCGCCTCGATGATGCCTTCCTCGATCCGCTGTCCTTCAATCCAGACTCCATGCTGGGTGTCCCGGGGCTGGTGGCGGCCTATCGCTCGGGGAACGTGGTCCTGGCCAACGCCATCGGCACCGGTGTGGCCGACGACAAGTCGATCTACCCCTATGTCGACGACATGATCCGCTTCTACCTCAGCGAGGAACCGATCCTCAAGAACGTGCCGACCTGGCAATGTCGCAAACCCGAAGAGCTGTCCCACGTGCTGGCCCATCTTCCCGAGCTAGTGGTCAAGGAGACCCAGGGTTCCGGTGGCTACGGCATGCTGGTTGGGCCGGCCGCCACGGCGGCGGAAATCGAAGACTTCCGCGCGCGCCTCAAGGCACGCCCCGAAGCCTATATCGCCCAACCCACCCTGTGCCTGTCGACGTGCCCGACCTTTGTCGAAAACGGCATCGCTCCACGCCACATTGACCTGCGCCCGTTTGTACTGTCGGGCAGCGAAACCCGTCTGGTGCCCGGTGGCCTGACCCGCGTCGCATTGCGCGAAGGCTCGCTGGTGGTGAACTCGTCTCAGGGCGGCGGCACCAAAGACACTTGGGTAGTGGAGGACTAAGACATGCTTTCAAGAACCGCTTCGGACCTCTACTGGATGTCCCGTTACCTGGAGCGCGCCGAAAACCTGGCGCGCATGCTCGAAGTCAGTTACTCGCTGTCCCTGATGCCCCATGCCGGGCGCACCGATGGCCGCGCCGAACTGGCGATGTCGCTATTGGCCGCCGGCACGCTGGACGACTACAACGAACGCTACGGCGAACTCAACACCGAGCGCATGCTGCACTTTTTCGCGCTGGATGAAACCAACCCCGGCAGTATCTATTGCTGCCTGCAGGCCGCCCGGGCCAATGCTCACGCGGTGCGTGGACGCATCACCGCCGACATGTGGGAGAACATCAACGCCACGTGGCTTGAGATGCGCAATATCGCCAGCAATGGCCTGGGTCGCTACGGCATCAGCCATTTCTGCGAGTGGGTCAAGGAGCGCTCGCACCTGTTCCGTGGGGCGACCTCGGGCACCATCATGCGCAACGATGCCTATTGCTTTATCCGCCTGGGCACCTTCCTCGAACGGGCCGACAACACCCTGCGCCTGCTGGATGCGCGCTACGAAATGTTCGGCGAAGAGTCGGAGGAGGTGAGTGACAACTCTGCGCGAGGCTACTACCAGTGGAGCGCCTTGCTGCGCGCCTTGTCATCCTTCGAGGCGTTCAACGAGATATATCGCAATGCGCCCGGCGCCGAGCAGGTGTCCGAGATGCTGCTGTTGCGCGGCGATGTGCCGCGTTCGCTGCACGCTTGTATCGAGGAGCTGGACCAGATCCTCGCCAGCCTGCCGGGCAAAAACGGCCGACCGGCCCAGCGCCTGGCAGCAGAACTGAATGCGCGGCTGCGTTACACCGGGATCGACGAGATTCTCGGCTTCGGTCTGCACCTGTGGCTGACTGATTTCATCTCCCAGGTTCGCCATCTCGGTCAGACCGTGCACGAGTCCTATCTGGAGGTCGTATGAAACTGTCCATACGCCACGACACCACTTACAGCTATGCCGACGAGGTCTGCACCAGCATCCAGTTCCTGCGGCTGACACCGCAGAACAGCGATCGCCAGCGCATCCTCGAATGGCACCTGGAATTGCCGCGCCTGGTCCGCAGCCAGTTCGATCCTTACGGCAACATCCTGCATGTGTTGACGATGGACGAGCCCCACGGAGCTCTGGTGCTGACGGCTTATGGTCAGGTGGAAATCGATCCGGACCGGGAGTTTGAACGCGACAGCCAATCGCCTTTGCCGTTTTTGCGCACCAGTCACCTGACAAAACTGGACGATGCCCTGAATGCCTTTACCGTGCAGCACTGCGGTACGCGGCGTGATCGGACGGCGCTGATCGACCTGATGAATGGCCTGGCCGACCACATGGTCTACAACCCGGGTGCGACCACGGTGGATACCACCGCAGCCGAGGCGTTTGCGGGCGGAGGAGGGGTGTGCCAGGACCACACCCACGCTTTTCTTGCCTGCGCCCGCAGCCTGGGAATTCCCGCACGTTATGTCTCTGGCTACCTGTGTACCGAAGATGAAAATCACTTGGCCAGTCATGCCTGGGCCGAAGCGTGGCTCGACGATGGCTGGTACAGCTTCGACGTGACGAATCGGTTGGCCCGGCCCGAACGCCATCTGAAACTGGCGGTGGGTCTGGACTACCTGGACGCCTGTCCGGTACGCGGTATGCGTCGTGGCGGCGGGGCGGAGTCGATGCTGGCCCGGGTACAGGTAACGTCCCTGTTTCAGGTTCAACACCAATAACCCCAAGTCAGTCGCAGCAACTGGCCATACCGTCGTGGAGACGGTATGGCCTCTCATCTCAAATTCACGAGTTAACACGAATGACTTATTGCGTCGCTATGCACCTGGCCGACGGGCTGGTGTTCATCTCCGATTCAAGGACCAATGCCGGTATCGACCAGATTTCAACCTTCCGTAAGTTGTTTATTTTCAGCACGCCAGGAGAGCGGCTGATCGTGCTGCAAACCGCGGGCAACCTGGCCACGTCGCAATCGGTGGTCAACCTGCTCAAGCAACGTGCGAGCGGGTCGGGTACCCATCTGTTGAATGTCCGCACGCTTTATGACGCCACCGTGCTGGTGGCCGAAACCGTTCGCGAAGTCGTCGCCCGGGATCGCACCAAGTTGGCGGGCAAGACCGACTTGAGTTGTTCCTTTCTGGTCGGTGGGCAAATCGCGGACGGGCCCATGGACGTGTACAGCATTTACCCGCAAGGCAACTTCATTCAAGCGACTGAAGACACGCCGTTCCTGCAATTGGGTGAAAGCAAATACGGCAGGCCGATCCTGGATCGCAACCTGAAGTTTCGCACCTCACTCGACGAAGGCCTGCGCTGCGGGCTGATCTCGTTCGACTCGACCATGCACAGCAACCTGTCGGTAGGCATGCCGCTGGACCTGCTGGTGTACCGCAAAGACAGTTTTACCCGCGCGAAAAGTTACCGCATCACGGCCGACGACCCTTACTTCAATCGTATCCGTACGCAGTGGGCCGCCGGGTTGCAAGACATGCTCGCTGCACTGCCGGAGCCTCCCGACGTGTACATGACGCCTGCATGACCGTAGTCGGCTGATAACAAAAATAACGATTCACCTCTTGTTCAAGCACCGCCCCGATTCAAGGGCGGTTTGCTTGCTGCCCGGTTCAGCGCACTTGAGCGGATAAAAGTCGTTCAGTGCATGGATCAACCTATTGCGAATGAATCGCTGCCATTGAGGCAATTGGAACTGGGTTAAACCCATGGAGGTGTTTTATGAAGAGCAAATTACCGGCTGCGGCATGGATTCTGATCGCCATGACCTTGGGGATCCTTATCGGTTACATGGTGTTCATCAACTTTCCGGACAAGGAATCGGCGACCAAAGTAGCGGGGTACATCTCCATTGTCTCGGATGTCTTTTTGCGTCTGATCAAAATGCTGATCGGGCCGCTGGTGTTCTCGACGCTGGTGGTCGGTATCGCGCATATGGGCGATGCCGCGTCGGTCGGGCGCGTATTTGCCAAGGCTCTGGGTTGGTTCGTGACGGCTTCGCTGGTGTCTCTGGTGCTGGGGCTGGTCATGGCCAATCTGCTACAACCTGGCCACAACCTCGGCCTTCCACTGCCCGATATCGGTGCCCACACTAACCTTGCAACGTCAGCCTTCACCCTGAAGGATTTCGTCGTCCACCTGGTACCCAAATCCTTCGCCGAGGCGATGGCCAACAACGAAATCCTGCAGATCGTGGTGTTCTCCATGTTCTTCGGCGTCGCGCTGGCGGCGCTGGGCAAAAAGGCCGAGCGCCTGGTGGGGCTGATCGAAGAGTTGTCCCACGCGATGCTGAAAATCACCGGTTACGTGATGAAGTTGGCACCCATTGCAGTGATGGCCGCCATGGCCGCGACCGTGTCGGTGAACGGGTTGGCAATCCTGTTGAAATTCGCCGTCTTCATGGGCGATTTTTACCTGGGGCTGTTCTTGTTGTGGGGGCTGCTGGTGCTGGCTGGCCTGCTGTTTCTCGGACCTCGGGTGTTCAAGCTCGTGGTGTTGATCAAGGAAGCCTTTCTGCTGTCTTTTGCCACGGCGAGCTCCGAATCGGCGTATCCGAAAATTCTCGAGGCCCTCGATCGCTTTGGTGTAAAGCGCAAGATCTCCAGTTTTGTCATGCCGATGGGGTACTCGTTCAACCTCGACGGCTCGATGATGTACTGCACGTTCGCAGTGCTGTTTATCGCCCAGGCTTACGGCATCGAGTTGTCCATCGGTACCCAGATCACCATGTTGCTGATTCTGATGCTGACCTCCAAGGGCATGGCCGGTGTACCGCGGGCGTCCCTGGTGGTGATTGCCGCGACGCTGAACCAGTTCAATATTCCCGAGGCCGGGCTGTTACTGATTCTGGGGGTCGATACGTTCCTCGATATGGGGCGCTCGGCAACCAATGCGGTGGGCAACTCCATTGCCACTGCCGTGGTCGCCAAATGGGAAGGCGAACTGATGAGCGAAGAAGAGGCCCAGGCTCACGCCAGAACGCTGGATCTTGAGGATGCGGTGGTATCGGCGGTCCCGGTAAAGGCCTGAAACGCGGGCGTGCAGCCTAATAGAATAATGCCCCTGCGTTTCTGATCTGCTTTTGGTGCCAGCCCCGCGGGACATCAGCTCATTGCGCGGGGCTACCGGTCATTGCCATCCGGTTGATTGAAAGGACACCAACAAACACAACTATGACCTACGCTTATTCCCAGATGCCTGTTCAACGAGCAGGGGCTACCCCTGATCGAAAACAACAAGAACTGTTATCGGGAGATCACACATGCTTGCCTTGTTCCGTCGATTCAGCAGCAACATGGCCGCCGCTGTCATTACCGCCGCCACGCTCGCATCACCTGTTTTTGCGCTGGACACCGTCAAGTTCATGGCCCCAGGTTCGGTCGGTGGTGGTTATGACCAGACCGCACGGGTCCTGGGCAAAGCCATGGTCGAGGCCAAAACGGCCAAGGCCGTCACCTTTGAAAACAAGGGCGGTGCCGGTGGGACCCTGGGGTTGGCGCAATTTGCCAACGGCACCAAGGGCGACGCCAATGCCCTGATTGTGGTCGGCGCGATCATGGTCGCGGCCATCGAGCAGAACAAACCGCAAATCACCTTGAAGGACGTGACACCGATCGCCCGGCTGTTTACCGAATACAACGTGATTGCCGTGCGTGACGACTCCCCGTACAAAACCCTGGACGACTTGCTCAAAGACTTCAAAGCCAACCCGTCCAGTATCAAATGGGGCGGTGGCTCCAAAGGGTCGATCGACCACATTGGCATCGCCGAACTGGCGAGCAAAATGGACGTCCCTGTCAACAAGGTGAATTACGTCGCCTTCGCCGGTGGCGGCGAAGTCGTCGCCGCGGTGCTGGGTGGCCATATCACGGTGATCACCGGCGGCTACGCCGAGCTTGCCAAATACGTCCAGTCCAAACAGTTCCGCTTACTCGCCATCGGCGCGCCCAACCGCGTTGAAGGCATCGATGCACCGACCCTCAAAGAGGCTGGATACGACGTGACGATCGGCAACTGGCGGGGTGTTTACGGCGCAGCGGGCCTGACGCCCGAGCAACGTAAAGAACTGACCGAAGCCGTCCTGACCGCCACCAAAAGCACCGTCTGGCAAGAAAACGTAAAAACCAATGCGTGGTCACCGAGCATTTTGACCGGGGATGATTTCGGTAAATTCGTCGAAGAAGAGCACGGGCGCCTGCGCGCGATGCTGGTCAAGGTCGGGCTGCTTTGAGATGGCCGGGCGCTGGAGAGTCATGCCGGCCCAACTGGCGATTGGCTTAGGTGTCGTCGTCATCAGCGCGGTATTGGCGTTCGGCGCCTCGCGGTTTCCTCCCGAGATGGGCTTCGTCATCATGGCGGCCTATGTCTACCCCTATGCCGTCGCGGTGTTTCTCGGCGTCGTCGGTTTGTTGATGTGCTATCAGGCGCTCACCGGTGGTTTTCGCAACCTTGGCGACGACCACGAAACCACCCAGGCTCAACCCGGCGGCAAGCTCGGCGCGACCTGGGTCACGGCGGGGCTGGTAGGGGTCGCCTTGCTCATTACCTACATCGGCTTCGTATTGGCAGCGGCACTGCTGTTTGCCTGTTCGGCACGGGGCTTTGGCAGTCGCAGCCCACTGCGGGACCTCGCCATAGGTATCGCCCTGACGCTGCCGATTTACTGGCTTTTCACCGCCGGGCTAGGGGTTTCCCTTCCGCCCCTGGTCAACGCCTGGATCTGATCCGGGCCGAAGGAGGTCGACAAGGTGGACATTCTCGCAAGTCTGGCAAGCGGCTTCGGGGCCGCGTTGGCACCGATCAATCTGATGTGGGGCTTTATCGGCTGCCTGCTGGGTACCGCAATCGGTGTTTTGCCGGGGATCGGACCGGCGCTGACTGTCGCCTTGTTGCTGCCGATCACCGCCAAGGTCGATCCTACCGGGGCGCTGATCATGTTCGCCGGCATCTATTACGGCGCTCAGTTTGGCGGCTCCACCACCTCGATTCTGCTCAATACCCCCGGGGAGTCGTCCTCCATGGTCACGGCCCTGGAAGGCAACCTCATGGCCCGTAACGGACGGGCCGGCCCGGCGCTGGCGACGGCCGCTATCGGTTCATTCGTGGCCGGCACCATCGCGACGATTTTGTTGACGTTGTTCGCGCCACTCGTTGCCACGCTGGCACTGAAATTCGGGCCAGCGGAGTATTTCGCGATTCTGGTGCTGGCCTTCACCACGGTGTCGGCGGTGCTCGGTGCGTCGATGCTGCGCGGCTTTGCCTCACTGGGCATCGGGCTGACCATCGGCTTGATCGGCCTGGACTCGACCTCAGGCATTGCCCGCTACACCATGGAGGTGCCCGAGCTGGTCGATGGCATCGAAGTGGTGCTGGTGGCGGTCGGCTTGTTTGCCGTCGGTGAGGCCTTGTACAGCGTGCTCTACCAAAAGGAAGAAACGGGCAGCCGACATCGCCTGACCTCGTTGTGGATGACCCGCGCCGACTGGAAACGCTCGATTCCCGCGTGGCTGCGGGGCACCTTGATCGGTTTTCCCTTCGGGTCGATTCCAGCCGGTGGCGCGGAAATTCCGACGTTCCTGTCTTATTCGACCGAACGCAAACTCAGCAAATACCCGAAAGAGTTCGCGGCCAGCAAAGGCGAGGGCGCCATCGAAGGTGTCGCCGGCCCCGAGGCGGCCAACAACGCCAGCGCTACTGGTTCGCTGGTGCCGCTGCTGACGCTGGGCATCCCGACCTCCGCCACGGCGGCGATCCTGTTGGCTGCATTCCAGAACTACAACCTGCAACCGGGGCCGCTGCTGTTCCAGACCTCGGGTGAGTTGGTCTGGACGCTGGTGGCCTCTTTGTACATCGGCAACGCCATTCTGTTGGTGCTGAACCTGCCGTTGGTTGGGCTGTGGGTCAAACTCTTGCAGATTCCACGGCCCTACCTGAACGCCGGCATTCTGGTGTTCGCCACCATCGGCGTATACGGCATGCGCCACTCGACGTTCGACCTGTTTCTGATGCTGGGCATCGGCTGGGCGGGGGTGTTGATGCGCCGTTTCGATTTCCCCGTCGCCCCGGTGATCGTCGGCATGCTGCTGGGCCCGATGGCGGAAAAACAACTGCGCAACGCCTTGTCCATCAGCCAGGGCGACTGGATGGTGTTTGTGACACAACCGATTGCGGCGTCGGTTCTGGTGCTGACGTTGTTGGTGTTGCTGGTTCCGTATTTGCTGCATAAACGCGGGATCAAATTGCATGAGGATGATTGAGTGCGTTGTAAGCCGGTTTGATGATCTGCACGACGATGCATGTCAACGCCAGCTCCAGCCCCAGCGCTGCCCTTGTGTTTTCCTCTTACCTCAAAGTTGACATCTTGGCCCCTGTTTCGTCCGTCTATCGAGGGTATTACCTCAATCTGGTGCTGCGCTTGACGATGTATCGCTATTCGATATAATTGGTTTTGATTCAAGTTGATTAGTGACGAGACAAGACAAATCACATCAGGAGTAATCGATCATGGCCACTAACGCGAAAACCCGATCCGTGACAGCCCATGTCCCTGTGCAGCTTGCCGAGAAAGTCGATTTGATGGCTGAGCGTCTAGAACGCTCCAAGAACTGGATCGTCAAACAGGCGCTATCCGCTTGGATAGATCAGGAAGAAGAACGCAGTCGACTTACTCGTGAAGCCTTGGCCGATGTAGATGCTGGTCGCGTGATTGACCACCAGACTGTCCAGTCCTGGGCTGATAGCCTCAGCACAGACACACCGTTGCCGGCGCCGCGTTGATGGATTTGAAGTGGACAAGTAAGGCGCTTTCCGACATTACCCGGCTGTATGAGTTTCTGGCGGCGGTGAATCAACCTGCTGCCGCACGGACAGTACAGCAACTGACGACTACACCGACCACGCTGCTGGCCAACCCACGCATTGGCGAGCGTCTGGAAGAGTTCGAGCCGCGTGATGTGCGACGAATTCAAGTCGGCCACTATGAGATGCGCTACGAGATAGTCGAGTCCACCATTTACCTGCTGCGTTTGTGGCACACGCGTGAGGATCGATAGCCTGGCAAATGCAGGCCGCCCGGCCCGATGGCGGAAAAAACTGCGCAACGCCTTGTCCATCAGCCAGGGCGACTGGATGATAAATGCGGCATCAAATTGCATGAGGCTGATTGAGTGCCGATCGTTCCCACGCGATCGTAGGAACGATCAACTTTGTGGCGCACAACTTTCCAAGACGTTTCCTACAACGTACCCTGTTGCCGCGTTTCGGTATCGCCCCCTATAGTTCGTGCTCGCGGAAAACACCGCGAACGACCTTGGCCGGTCGGTCACCCCAAAACGCATCAGCGTCATTGTTCAGACCTTTTTATGTCTGGATATCGTGTTATGGCAGCTGTGCGCGGGACACCCTCGGGTGTGCCGGTTTTGGGTGTGCCGGTCGGCCAACCCGCACACAGCTGCCACCTTTTCGCTTGGCCGCGGACGGTGGTTGCTCTATTTGGAGTTACACCCTATGTTCGATCAAGTCATGCCCCGTTACCTCCCCATCGACACCTACGACGCCGAAACCCCGGTGCTCTTCATCAACACCCACAAAGAACTCAGCGACATGGCCGCTTGCGCCATGCACCGCTTCACCGTGGTCCGCGATCTGACCGACACCTTGTCCAGCCTCAATCTCAAAGGTATTTCCGACTGCGACCTGACCCGTATCACCCGGGCGGTGCACCTGCTGACGCGTGAAGGTTGCGCAATACTGGATGTGATTCAGGCTCGGGCGTTGCAGCGGGAGGAGGGGTTCAAGGCTGCTGTTTAGCGGTGTGTCATCTGACGCTATCGCGAGCAGGCTCGCTCCCACATCGGGTTTTCTGTGAACACATTATTTGTGTACGCCAGCGATCAACTGTGGGAGCGAGCCTGCTCGCGATGGGGCCGGCACATCCAGCATAACCATCGCCTGACACTCCCTCATCTTGCACACAACCTTGTGGCGAGGGGGCTTGCCCCCGTTGGGTTGCGAAGCAGCCCCAAAACTGACACCGCATTATTTCAGGTACACCACGAGCGCTGATTTTACGACTGCTGCGCAGCCGAACGGGGGCAAGCCCCCTCGCCACAAGTGTTTGTGGGAAACAGCCTTCACCCCCGATAACGCAGCGCATCCACCAACAACGCAAACGCCGGCGATGCCTGACGCCGGCGCGGTTCGCGTCGATGCACCTTTCAAAGCAACTGCACCGGCCCGGGTCAGTGGCGGCACAGTCACCTTCGAACCCGGCGCTCGCACGGCATGGCTTGCCCGCGATAGCGGTGTATCAGCCAACATTAATGCCGACTGACACTCCCTCTTCGCGGGCAAGCCCGTTCCCACAGGGATTGCGCTTACCTGACTGGCATTAGCTTTTCATCCTTGGGCTTTGCGTGACGCGAATACGTCCTTCAGGACAGGAACAGCAAACATCTCCTTCGGCCAGCCGACGTAAAACGCCAGGTGCGTGATGACCTCGGCGGCTTGGGGTTGGGTCAGGCCTAAAGAGGCTGGATAGATCGATTAAGGCCAATAAGCCGTGGGCTCATCAATTGAGCCCGAAAAGATCGCAGCCTTCGGCAGCTCCTACGGATTTTCGTGGGTGTACCCGGTCGGCGTAGGAGCTGCCAAAGGCTGCGATCTTTTCGGGCTGCCAATGTTTAACTGACAGAAATCAGAAACGGAACGCTTGTCGTCCTACCAGTAGCCATTTGCCTTTCTGTTTCTGCCAGACCTGGAAGTTCTCGATTTCCGTCGGAACGATCTCTTCACCCTTGATGGCTTGTGCCGAAAAATGATGCCGGACCAACGCCACATCACCCGACAGCGTGATGGTCTGCCCCTGCATTTCCAGTGTCTTGAAAGCGCTTTTTCCGGTTTCGATGTCGGCGATGAACGCTTTCTTGTCCTGGATTTTCCCGCTGGAATGGCCGTAGGTTAGGTTTTCAGCGGTGAGCGCATTCAGTTGGGGAATGTTCTTGGTCAGCATGGCTTGCGTCAGATGGTCTACCGCCACGGCGACATCCTTCTCACCCGAGGAGGGGGCTGCCATCACATAGCCGCTGAAGAGGCACAAAAAGCCGATAAGCAATTTCGTTTTTTTCATGGGTATTTTCCTTGTTGTTATAGGGATGACAGGCAAGAGGTACGTATCTCGTCTGTCATCGTACAACTTAGCAGATTTTTGTTACGGGATGCATCCAGTCAGTCAATGAAACGCAATCCTGTGGGAGCGGGCTTGCTCGCGAAGACGGCGGCACATTCAACATTGATGTCGCCTGACACATCGCTTTCGCGAGCAAGCCCGCTCCCACAGGTTCCGCTCTCGCAAATACCTGCGGCGCGTTTTTTATCACTTCATCATCTGCTTGGAACTCCCCGCCAGACACCCTCGTCATCTGCAATGAAGCACCACCGCGGGCACACCGCGGCCACTTCCTGACGTGTTCATTACGAAGGCGAGGGATGACATGACTATTCCAGACAGCAGGACCGGACAACCGGATGCCCCTCGGGATCCCGCAGGCTCCGAACAAAACTTTCAGCATTTAAAGGAGGAGGTTACCGAAGCGATAGGCGGTGCGCGGCATCAGGCCGATGAGCAATTCGGCCAATACCGCGATACCGCAGCGGATCAGATTGAAGCATTGGCCAGAGGCGCCCAGTCAGTCGTTTCCGAGATCAGGACGAACGATACGTTCGGGATGTCCGACTACCTGGCAGACATGGCCGACAGCATGAGCAGCCTGGCGGGAAAATTGCGCAGCAAAAGTGCCGAAGAGCTTTTGCACGATGGCGCTGACCTGGCACGCGACAATCCAGGGTTGTTCATTGTCGGCAGCATCGCGGTGGGGTTCGGTCTGTCGCGGTTCCTGAAAGCGGGCACGGCGATCTTGCCGACAACGACCGACCGTGAGTTCGCCGCCCAAAGCAGCACACCCACGTTCAGTGGCGATGGCTCGCAAGGACTGTATGAAACTTCGATGCCATCCGGAGGCGATTTGTCGCCCGGGTTGGCCACTGGCATCACGCCGTCCACGCCGAGCGCGCCCGACCATCGTGGCGATAGTTCCTCAATGCCGGGGTCCAGCCCCTTCACAGGAGAACGGTGATGAACAGAAACGATCCAGAACTGCAACCCACACCACCCGTCACACCGTCTGTCACGACGGTTGATCATGACGCTTCCGTGGTCGGTTTATTGCGGCAGTTAACTCGGGAAGTACCGGCGTTATTCACCAAGGAGCTGGCGTTGGCCAAGGTGGAATTGCAGGCCAGCCTGACGACGTTGAAAGCAGGGATTGCCGGGGTCGTCGGCGGCGCCATTGTGCTGCTCGCCGGGTTCATCATTGTGCTGATGGCGGTCGTCTACGCCTTGAGCATGGTGATGGCGCCCTGGCTGGCCGCGCTGATTGTCGGCGTCGTGGTGATGGTCATCGGATTCGTGATGCTGCAGGCAGGCAAAAAACAATTCGAGCCTTCCCACTTCAAGCCTGATCGCACCCTGGACGCGTTGAACAAAGACCAGGAAGCCCTGCGGAGGAAAGTGTCATGAACCGAGAATTCGAAACCGAAGCGGCCAAGAGCCCGGAAACCATCGAGCGTGAAATCGATGCGCAACGGGAGAACATCGGGCATATCGTCGACGCGCTGGAAAGCAAGTTTACCCCTGGCCAGATGTTCGATCAGGCGCTGCTGATGATGCAAAGCAACGGCTCGACCTTCCTGACCAACCTGGGCACCAGCGTGCGCAACAATCCCGTGCCCGCAGTGCTGACCTCGGTCGGGCTGATGTGGTTGATGATGAGCCAGAATCGCCCGCCAACACCCCGGGAATATCGCGTCGAGCCGGATGTCGACTGGGCCGATGACTTGGCCGAAGGGCTCGCCGATGGCATGGACAGCGCCCGACAGCGTCTGCACAACACCACTGATTCGCTCAAGGACAGCTATCAGGCGGTCAAGGGTAAGGCCGCTCACCTGAGCGATAGCCTGCATGCGAAGACCGATCACCTCAGTCACGCCGTCCATGACACCAGTGATCGCCTGGCGCGCAGGACTCATGAAATGGGTGACCAGTTCAATCACCTGCTCAAGGAGCAACCACTGATGATGGCTGCGGTCGGTATAGCGGTGGGAGCGTTACTGGGCGCAGCGCTACCGACCACCGCGACGGAGCGTCGCTATCTGGGCAGGACCAGCGCAAGCCTCACCGGCAAGGTCAAACGGCAAGCACGGGAGGGCTATGAGGCGGTGCGCGAAAAGGTGATGGAAACCACGGAGCCCCATGCGTCAATCGCGGGAGAAACGGGAGAGATGCGCAAGACTGCGTCCGAAACCTCGGCCGATCTGTCGCGTGGCTTGGGGACTTCTTGACAGGTATCAGGGCAAGGCGGGAGGTCTTGCACAGACGTCCCGTCGAGCCCGGTGTATCGGTATCGAGGCCATCTGGAACGTGCGTCAGCCGCCACTGATTTTCCAGTGTTTGACGTTATCGGCAAACACCATCTGATGCATTTCGTGGGCGATTCCGTAGGCCAGGGATTCATGCGCCGCGATTACTTTTTCTTCCGCTGAAAGGCAATGGAAAATGTCCAGTTTGGTATCCGCGTGGGCGGTTTCCAGGGCAAAGATTTGCACATACCGCGCGAGGTCGTTATCCAGGCTTGAGAGGTATTCGCGCAGCCGTTGATGGTCGACCGAGCTTTGGCTGAAGTACCAATTCATGGGGTGAATCAGAAACCGCGAATGGGGCGCGGTGATCCTTCGTCCGGCGGCCAGGTACATGATGATGCCCATCGACTCGATGTTGCCGGCATTGATCGCACACAGCGGCACCGGCAGGGATTTGAGGAAGGTATAGAGGGCGAAACCAAAATTGGTGCTGCCGCCGCTGGTGGAGAGATTCAGCAGTAAGGAGGAGGCGCCCTGGTCGATGGCGTCGAGGCAGCAGTCCCTGAAGCGTTCCATCGTGCCCTGATCAATCTGGCAATGAAAGTGGACGATGTGCTCGGTCATCGACGTACCTCCATACAGGATAAATTAGAGAGCTGACAGTTCAGCGTAACTGCTTGAATGATGCCAGACCTCAACGCGCTTTTCTTTCATCAATTTGTATAACCGGAACTCATTTTTATACTCGTTTTACTCACACCCATTAGTCGCCACATCCGGAGTTTTCTGGAACTAATCATCCCGATCCGCTTGTCGCAAGAACGGCAGATCAGTTCAAACTTTCAATCGCAGAAAACCTCGGAATTAGACGAGCCGATGACGAAGGCTCGTGAATAACAATGAGGAGAACGGAAATGGCTAACACCGGAAACAAGAACCCAGGCAATTTTGCCAATGACCCTGGAAAAGCCAACGAAGCCGGTAGAAAAGGCGGGGAGTCGGGCGGCGGTATGATGAACGATCCGCAACGCGCCTCCGAAGCCGGCAAAAAAGGTGGACAGGCCTCAGGGGGCCGTCAATCCAGTGATACCAATCGTTCTGGCAGCGGACAGGGAGGAGGCCGCCCAGGCACCTTTGTCGAAGACAGAGAGAAATCATCTGACGCAGGCAAAAAAGGAGGAGGGCAATATCCCGGCGGCGGGCGTAAACCCTGATGCCGAGTGAAATACACCAAGCCCCGCTTTTGGCGGGGCTTGGTTTTATCCAGGTCAGAATCCTGTTGCCTCACGAATCATGCCGGTCCGTGACAGGCGCATGCTGTGCCATCAACTCAGCGACCCAATCAATGAATACGCGCAACTTGAAGCTGATATGCCGGTTCGGCGGAAAGGCCACGTAGATCGGCATCGGATCGAGGCGCCAATCTTCGAACAAACGGACCAACTCGCCGCGCGCTTCGTATGGTTTGGACATGTAGTCTGGCAGCCAAAGAATTCCGAGGCCGGCCAGCCCGGCCGCGATGTAGGCATTGCCATCGTCGACTGCCAACACATAGCGACCCTTGATATGGACGCTCTCGCTGTTGCTGCGCATGGCATAAGGCACGGCTTTGCCTGTGCGTGCCCACAGGAAACCGACGACACGATGATGCGAATCTTCTAGCTCTTGCGGATGCGACGGTGTACCGAGGCGCTCCAGGTAGCTCGGTGCCGCATAAACGCCCAACTGGAGTTCGCCTACCCGCCGAGCCATCAGAGACTGATCGGTTAGTTCGCCGCCGCGCACAACGCAATCGACATGCTCACCGATCATGTCCACGATGCGATCGCTGACGCCCATGTCGATCTGGATGTCAGGGTATCGAGCATGAAACGCAGGCATCGCCGGCACCAGAATCATGCTGGCCAACGGGCTCGGCACATCCACTCGCAGCCGGCCCCGGGGCAGGGCCGAGGCGCTGGACAGGCTAGTCTCGGCATCGTCCATGTCAGCCAACAAACGTACGACGCGCTCGTAATAGACGGCGCCGTCGGCCGTTACGTTGACCTTGCGCGTCGTGCGGTTGAGTAATTTGACGCGTAACCGGGCCTCCAACTGCTGCACCAGTTGCGTCACAGTCGTCTTGCTCATATGCAGTGTTTCGGCCGCCTTGGTGAAGCTGCCCGTTTCCACCACCCGAGCAAATGCCAGCATCGCATCGAAACGGTCCATTTCTGCCCCGGATATCTATTGGATTGTTTGGGTTTTACAAACAGTGATGGCTACAGTTGCTCGTTTATCGGGCCGGCACAAGTCCTTAAAGTCTCTTTCATCATTAATTGCGGGTCGGCTTTGATCCGTTGAAGGAGGCACTGTATGACCAAGCGTGATGTTGTTTTTCCGCCCGGACGCCAAGCGCTTTATGAGCGCAATCGCTATTCGCCGGCTATCCGGTCCAATGGCTTTTTATTCGTTTCGGGGCAAGTCGGTAGTACCGAAGACGGCTCACCCGAGCCCGACCTGGAGACCCAGGTTCGGCTCGCATTTAACAATCTGAACGCGATCCTGGGATCTGCCGGTTGCACCTTCGACGACGTGATTGACATAACGGTCTTCATCGTCGATCCGCAAGAGAAGTTCGAGACGATCTGGAAGGTTGTGCCGGAGTTCTGGGGTAACGCACCGCACCCGACATTAACCGCTGTCGGGGTCACGTGGCTGTATGGCTTTGAGTTCGAGATCAAGGTGATCGCCAAGCTTCCTGAAACCATCAAGAGCTGACCCGCGATAGCGCGGCGTAACTATCGGTTCAAGTAATAGTGACAATCAAGGAACGCAAGTTCTGGTTTGTTGGGCAAAGGTGGAAAATCGCCTCCATCGAAGACGCTGCTCAATGAACCAGACTTTTTATTTTCAGGACTTCACCGATGCGCCCTTTATTTGTTCCTGTCATGGCTTTCGCCTCTTTGCTGCTGGCCGGTTGCGCCTCCGCGCCGAACGACCCGACGCAGACCTTCCAGACGAAAAAAACGCCTGCCGAGTACGCCGACTGCGTGATTCCGAAGTTGCAGGGCAGCGCACTGAACCCGACGGTCTCGCAAACCCAGCGCAGCTACCGGATCGTGGTGCCGAGCAAAGTCGCGGCAGACAACGTTCTCGAAGCCTACAAGGCCCCGAATGGCGGCAAGGTGTTTTTGTATGAGCGCCACTTGCTGGCATCGAACTTCATGCCTTCGAGTTTCGAACGTGCCGCGCAGGAATGCCTGTAACCGGTAACCGCTTTTAAAAATGCTCCTTTGGTTGGCCGCAACCAACCAATTTTTTGTCCCGTGCCTCATTCGGTCACGGGACTTTTTTTGCGTGCGGTTTTTTGCGTGCAGGTTTTTGCATGCAGGTTTTAGTGTGCAATGGATCATTCTTTGAGAAGTGATCCTGCCGCGTGGCTGGCCTGGTTCCTGCTCCTGAAATGTGAGAATTGGTACGCGATGGCCAACCAAATGAACCATGCAGGCATTACGCACAGTGCAAGACGGGTGTCTGGCCGAAGAGCCAGCAGGCACAGCACAAATGCAAGGAATGCGAGGGAGAACCACGCCATCGGCACGCCCCCAGGCATTTTGTACCGCGATTGCGCATGCAGGTCGGGCCTTGCTTTGCGATACGCGATGTAGGACGCCAGGATGGTCGACCAGGTAAAGATCACCAGGATGGCCGACACCGTCGACACGATGGTAAAGGCAGTCATGACTTCAGGGATGATGAACAGCAGCAGCACACCCAGCAGCATCAGAAAGGTCGTGAAGGCCAGGCTGATGAGCGGAACGCTGTTTTTCGACAGCCGTCTGAAAATACCGGGTGCGTTACCCAGGTCGGCCAGGCCGAACAACATGCGGCTGGACGAGAACACGCCGCTGTTGGCGGAAGATGCCGCAGAGGTCAGCACCACAAAGTTGACAATGCCGGCCGCCGCTGGAAAACCCGCGATCAGGAACAGTTCGACAAAGGGACTTTTGTTGGGCGATACCTGCTGCCACGAGGTCACCGCGATGATGCAGACCAGGGACAGAACATAAAAAAGGATGATCCTGAGCGGTATGGAATTGATGGCTTTGGGCAGCGTTTTTTCGGGCGACTTGGTTTCGGCGGCCGCGGTGCCAATTAACTCCGTGCCCGCGAACGAAAAGATCGCCATCTGAAAGCCGGCGAAGAAGCCGAACAGGCCGTTGGGGAAGGCGGCCTGCTTGTCCAGCAGGTGCGTCAGGGAAGCCGTGACTCCCGTGGGTGAGACGAAGGAGCTGGCAATCAGCACCACACTCACGGAGATCAGCGCGACGACTGCGATTATCTTGATGATCGCGAACCAGAATTCAACCTCGCCGAACAGTTTGACGGTGAGCACATTCAAGGCGAACAGGGTCAGCATCATGCCGATGGCGGGGATCCAGGCCGGTACATCAGGGAACCAGTATTGAAAGAACCCGCCAACGACCACTGCATCTCCTACAACGGCCACGCTCCAGCTCAACCAGTATGACCAACCGAGAAAGAAGGCCGCACGAGGGCCGAGGTAGGCCCCGGCAAAGTCAGCAAAGCTTTTGAAGTTCAGGTTAGATAAAAGCAGCTCTCCCATGGCACGCATAACGAAGTAAACAAAAAGACCGATGATCATATAGATAAGTATGATCGAGGTGCCGGACAGGGCGATGATCTTGCCGGAGCCCATGAACAGCCCCGTACCAATGGCGCCGCCCATGGCCATTAGTTGAATGTGACGATTGCTGAGCGTGCGCTGTAATGCGGGTTGTTCAGCTATTTCATGCATATCTGATTTCATCACAAAACCTCTTGATTTTATGTTTTTGAGTTTTGGCAGATAAATAGTGCGTGTGTTTTATTGTTGTATGTATTGCCTTGCAGGGTGAGCACTCTTGCAGTAGCGGTTAATCAGTTAGCGTTTCCCTCAATCAGTTGATACAGGTTTTTTATATTGGCTGGCGTGGGTACAAGATGGATTTTTTCACCGACTGCGTATTTGCCAGCCTGGTCATGCAAATAACGAAGTGAAGAAAAGTCTTCAAGCGCGAATCCTACCGAGTCGAACACCGTGACTTGGGTGTCATTTTCTCGGCCTGGTTCGTTATCCCGAACGATGCGGAAATATTCGATGACGGGAAAGTCAGCGTCCAGTTGCTGAATGTCGCCTTCAATGCGTGTTTGCGGTTCAAACTCGACAATAATCCGGGCGTCGCGCAGGATATCTACGTGAAGTTCGGTTTTCCCGGGGCAGTCACCGCCAACCGCGTTGATGTGCATGCCCGGCTCGATCATGTCGGGCGTCAAGATTGTCGCGTAGGCCTTGTCCGCTGTGACGGTGGTGATGATATCGACGCCTTTGACGGCTTCATGCACCGAGGAGGCTACGGTGACATTGATGCCGGTATAGCTTTCCAGGTTTTGTTTCAATTTCAATGAGGCAGCACTGTCGATATCGAATATCCGCACCTCGTTGATCCCGAGCATTTCATAAAAGGCAATGGCCTGGAATTCGCTCTGGGCGCCATTTCCGATAATGGCCATGCGTGTCGAACCCTTGCGCGTCAGGGACTGGGCTATCAGGGCGGACGTTGCCGCTGTGCGAACCGCGGTGGTCAGGGTGAGTTCGCTGAGGACTGTGGGGTATCCGCTATCAACGTCCGCCAAAACACCAAAGGCCATGACTGTCAGCAGATTGTTGCTGGCATTGGCGGGATGGCCGTTCACATATTTGAATGAATATTGCTTGCCGTCGTCGGTCGGCATTAACTCGATGACCCCGGAATCGGAGTGATTGGCCGTACGTGGGGACTTATCAAAGTCAGCCCAACGGCAATAGTCGGCTTTGATGTAGAGCGCCATTTCCCTGATGGCATTACCGATTCCGATTTTACGAAAAAGCGTCGCAGCATGATCAACGTCTATGAATAGAGTCATATGTGTTCTCTCTGAGTTGTAAATCCAGGGGGATATATCGGTCTTCAAAACTCAGGATTGTTTACTCTCATATCCATGAAGTACGTTGACCGCATTGATACCGATTTCATCGACCATGTATCCACCTTCCATGACGAAGAGCGTGGGGGCGCCAACAGTGGCGATAATTTCACCCATGCCAAAGAAGTCGTCACTTTCCAGAAGAAAATGGCTGATCGGATCGTCCTTGAAGGTATCGACGCCCAAGGAAATAACTAACAACTCCGGCGAGAAGTTCCTGAGTTTTTTACAGGCATGCATCAGGGCGTTCTGGTAACTCTGCCACGTGGTGTTTTTTGGTAGCGGATAATTCAGGTTATAACCTTCGCCGGCACCGGTGCCGCATTCGGAACTGAAACCTGAGTAATAAGGATAAGAAACCGACGGCTCTCCATGCAGAGAGGCAAACATCACATCATTGCGGTTATAGAAGATGTTTTGCGTTCCGTTACCATGATGGAAGTCGACGTCCAGCACCGCGACACGTTTTGCACCTTGGGTGAGTGCATGTTGCGCGGCGATGGCTGCGTTATTCAGGTAGCAGTAACCTCCCATGTATTCACGAGCGGCATGGTGGCCGGGTGGACGACACAGGGCAAAGGCACTGTTATGGCCTTCGTTGATCAACGATAGGCCGGTGAGAGCAATGTCCGCGCTGGTTTTGACTGCATCCCAAGTGGTCGCGGTGATCGGCGAGCCGGCATCCATGGCAAAGAAACCGAGTTTGCCATCAATGAACGCGGGGACTTGTTCATTGGACAAGTCGCGTACCGGCCAGACGAGGGGCAGGGCATCATGCTCCCGTCCGGTTGCTGTCCATTCGGACCACGCGCTTTCCAGAAACGAGACATAGCGCTCACTGTGTGCATTGACGTAGCACGCCCGGTCAAACGTTCGCGGGACGATGATATCGCCGAGCCCGACGTGCTGGACTCGGTCGCGAACGGTATCCGCTCGGCTTGGCTGTTCGAAAGAAGGTTTGAGAACGCCGTCCTTTAGTTCAGTGCCATGGTGCAGTCGATGAGAATCGCTAAAAACTGTAAGCATTAAAACGCATCCGTCATTGTGGTCCAGTGCCAATAGTTTGTTCTGGTTCGGATGCACTTTCTTTGCTTTTCATTCTCGTTCTGCTAGCGTAATCGGGATTATTTACCCTTGGGTGGCGTCATGCAGAAAAAAAATACTCACCGCGCAATGCTTGACGATACCGACCTTTCCATCCTTGCCTTGTTGCAGGAAGACGCCAGCATTTCCAACGCCGAGTTGAGTGAACGGCTGTCGCTAAGCCTGACGCCATGCTGGCGGCGACGTAAGAGACTGGAAGAGGAGGGGGTGATCAAGGATTACCAGGCCAACCTGGATCGGCGAAAACTGGGCCTGGATATTATGGCGTTCGTGCATATTCGCTTTGCCACGCACACTGACCACACCCCGGAAGCCTTTGAAGCCGTCATCATGCAGCTCCCCGAGGTCTTGTCTTGCCACAAGATCACGGGGGATGCCGATTACCTTTTGCAAGTACTGGCCCAGGATCTTGATAGTTACAGTGACTTCGTCGAGAGCGTATTAAGGCGACAACTCGGTATTGCCTCAATCCAGTCAAGTCTTGCGTTGCGTGAAGTCAAAACGACCAGTCGTATCGCCATTCCGGGGCGGACAAAGCAGTAAAGGGGCGTTACAGACCGGACGTCCCACCAACGTTATGACGGCCTGAGCTTGCGCTAGCATGAAAGATGTTCAGGCCACTCGCCATTGAGACTGGTCATGGGTGTGTCGAGTGTGCGTGACGGGCTCTGCCAATTGCAGGGGCCGGAGGAGGCGTGTTGAAACCATTCCAGCTCAGACCTAGCGCCTCAACCCTGAACATGTTGCGTCAAGCGTGCCTGCAACGGCGTGATGCGGTGCCACCAACGTTAACGGAAAAAGCGCTCATCCCGGGCATTCCAGATGCTCGCTACTGGCTGGACCAGGACCTGACGCCGTTCATTCGGGATGTGAGCCAGGCCAACCTTCGAGAGGCTGAGGCGCTCGCCAGCGCAGGGCTACCGAACGACATCCTGCCGCGGGCAAATATGCTGGCCGTTTCGGGCGGCGGTGATGCCGGCACATTCGCGGGGGGCATCATTGCGGGATGGACCCTGCATGGGACTCGACCTGTGTTCAAAGTCGTCACCGGCATTAGCGCTGGCGCCCTGGTCGCCCCGTTTGCCTACCTGGGGCCCCAGTACGACGATGTCATTGTGCGTATCTGCAATGCAGTCGGTCCAAAAGACATTTTCCATGCGCGCAATATGCTGACCCGTCTTACCAGCGATGGCATGGCGCACAGCAAGCCACTGTCGCGGCTCATTGCACAGCACGTCACTGCCGAGATTCTTGCGGCGATCGCGGCGGAATACGCCAAGGGACGGCTGCTGATGATCGGTACCACCGACCTTGATTCAGGGCGCCCGGTCACCTGGAACATGGGGGCTATTGCCTCCAGCCAGGCACCGGGAGCGCTCGAGCTGTTTCGCAACATCATGGTCGCCTCGATGAGTATTCCCGGTGCCGTCTCACCCGTCATGATTGATGTGGACGTTAACGGCCACCCGTTTCAGGAAATGCACGTGGACGGAGGTGTCCTTACGCAGGTGTTCCTTTACCCACCCGGCACCGTGATGGCGCTGAACCAGGTGCCTGGGGCGCGTTTGCGCCGTGAACGGCATTTCTATGTGATTCGCAACGGCAAACTGGAACTGCAATGGTCCGGAACGAAGCGCCGCACCTTGAGCATCGGCGGTCGAGCCATCAGCGCATTGATCCAGACTCAGGGGATCAGCGATCTGGATCGAATTTACCGGATTGCCCAGCAAGATGGGGCGGACTTTAATCTGGCGTACATCGGCTCCGACTTCCGCATTTCTCGCCTCCATAAATTCGATGGCGAGTACATGAAGCGCTTGTTCAAATACGCCTTTGAACTCAGTGCCAAAGGCTATCCATGGCATAAATCGCCGAGTACGTGAGAGACGGTCTCAGCCGATCGGCTCGGCGGTACAGCTCATTTCCCCTGAGCCTGGCTTCTGGAAAAGGGCCGCGTTGCCGTCTTGCCAGAAGCGGTAATTCCCTTGGTAATCCTTGCCCGTGTATTGGGTTCCCGAATCGCTCTGCACCTGGTTCAGGGTGATCGAGGCGTTCGCCCACTTCAGGTACACGACACCAGGCTGCGTGTTAAAGAAAGTGGCGGCAATCAACGTGTTCAACCCTGTACAGCGAAAAGCCAGTGGGCCTTCGGTGAGTCTGTCCGGATCCTTGGTTCTCGCAATGACCGAGCCTTGGCGTAGCTGGTGCGCGCGCTCGGCATAACTTCGGATTGTGCATGTCTTGGGCGCAGGCTCGGAGGCACACTGATTGCGAGCGTCGATCCAGAACTGCTGGTCGATCATGACTTTGTCTGGACGCGGCACCGAATGATCATCCGTGAGCGCCAGGCGATAAAGACGCGTCAGTTCGATATCCATTTGCGTTAGTTGTGGATCGCGACAGATAAGCTTTTCGACGGATGCCCTTGCCGTGGCGCAGTCGAAGCTGGTCTGGATGATGGGCGCAGCAGTGGCACAGGTGCTCGTCGCCGCGCAAACGCTGGCAGCGAGCAGACGGGTGACTGTTTTCATGTTGGGCTGATTCATTACCTGATACCCGGATTGCTATGGGAGCTATCGATCCGTTGAACAGTCATTTGTTCGCATTGGGTGTATCGCAGTGTAAGTCAGTGCTCAAAACTTGCCGCACCCGTTCGAGGGAGTAGAAGCAGAAAAGGAATTAGAAGTTGCATCATAAGAACTTTGTTCCAGGGTTAGTCGCCAGACGCTGAACTAGACTCAAAGATCCAAAGCACACTGATAGCAGTGGAGGCTTTATGAAGAAATCCATCCCGCCCTGTCTGGCTACGATTGTCTCGGTATTCTGCCTTTGCGCTTCAGCCGAGACCGTAACGCCGCTCAAAGGGCAGTCCCCCGAAATGATTCAGCAGGACATAAGCTCATGCCAGGCTCAGGCCGGGAGCGCCGCCAGCACCAGCACAACACCTCAATCAGGTGGACGTGCCCGTGGTGCCGCTACTGGCGCAGTAGCAGGTGCGGCGGTTGCCGGAGCGCGCGGTCGTCAGTATGACGAGGTTTATGACAAGGTAGACGACGATGTTAAACAGGAATATCGACAGAACAAAGCCAAGGATGCGGCTGTGGCAGGTGCGGTTGTAGGTGGATCTCGGCAACGTCAGGATCGTCGTCAGGATCGCCGGGCAGAACCGGCTGCAACTGCTTCCGCCTACAGCAGTTGCATGCAGCAACGGGGCTACCAGATAACCCCTTGAACCTGAACAACAAAGGGTCATTGCATCAAGATCTGTATCGTTTTTGAAGGGCGCGACGGTGCAGGGAAGGGCGGAACGATCAAGGCGCTCAAGCCTGCCTGACCACATAGGGGGTGCAATGCGCATTCCATTGTTTTACGCGGTGTCGGCTGTATTGTTTTTGAGCGGATCTTCTTGCCTGGCGCAATCATTGGATGCGAGCGCGACTACAAACGCTGCCGATACAGCGCCCGTCACCGCGGTGGCCAAAGATGCCGTGTTTACCCAGGAGCAGCTGGATCAAATGCTGGCTCCTATTGCGCTTTACCCGGACCCACTGCTGGCACAGGTGCTGATGGCCACCACGTACCCCGGGGAAATCGCCGAGGCGGTAACCTGGTCTAAAGCACACGCGGACGCCAAGGGCGATGATGCGGTCAAACAAGTGGCAAGCCAGCCCTGGGATCCGAGCGTGCAGGCGCTGGTAGCTTTCCCACAAGTCATGGCAACGCTGGGACAGGATCCCGTCTGGGTACAACGCCTGGGTGATGCCTTCCTGGCGCAGCCCGACGATGTCATGGGGGGCGTGCAACGCTTGCGTCATCAGGCGCAAGCAGCAGGCAACCTGCAGAGCAACCAATATCAGAACGTGACGGTTCAAGCGGCTGCGGCACCGACACCGGCAGCTGCGGCTCCGGCCAGCAGCACCTCCACCATCATCATTCAGCCCTCCGATCCGCAGGTGGTTTACGTCCCCAGTTATAACCCGACGACAACCTACGGCACCTGGCCCTATCCGGCGTCGCCTCCTGTTTACTATCCACCGCCGCCGGCCTATTACCCCGGTTCGGCATTGATGGCCGGGCTGGCCTTTGGTACCGGCGTGGCTATCATCGGCTCGTTATGGGGTGAATGTGACTGGGGCAACAACGACATCGACATTGACGTCGACCGCTACAACAACATCAATCGCAACAACCAGATCACTCGGAATCAGAACAAGTGGCAGCACAACGCTGTTCATCGCGACGGCGTTCCCTATCGAGACAGTAAGAGCCGCGAACAGTACGGCCGACAACTGGACGGTGCCCGTCAGCGTGAAGCCTATCGAGGGGACAATGCCCAGCGAGCCCAGGCTCGTGAAAAAGCCCGTGGCTCAATGGACAAGCACGGTATCGAGCGACCTGCCACCAGCAACCGCGAAGCCCGTGATTCGGCGCGCAAAGCCCAGTCCGCAACTTCGCCTGGCAATCGGATGCAAGCCGGTGCAGACAGACCGAAGGCGTCTGACAGGAGCCAGGGCACTGCCAGAAACACTCGGGAGAATCAGCAATCCAGGCAACAGACCGCTCAAGTGAATCAGCGCGGGCAGGGCGATTTGCAAGGGCGCCAGACTGCGCAAAAACGACCGGCTGCCAGTACGAGTAGCGCGGGCAGTGCCCGCAACAATGCATTCGCCGGCGTGCGCTCACCGTCCCAGGCCAACGCACAAGCCAGTCGTGGCCAGGTCAGTCAGGCATCCGCCCGGCGCCCCAGTGCCTCGCGTCCAGCCGGCCATCAGGTCAGTCGGCCGTCCAATCCACCAGCGCGTCAAAGGGGGGGCCGTCGTTGAAAAACAATGCTCGAGTGAAGGCACTCATGGGCTTGCGCTTTCATGTCTTGGCGATCGCTGCCAGCTTGGCGTGGTCGCCCATGGCTACGGCACAGCAGGCATTTCCAACGCCAGAAATGGCCGCCCAGGCGTTCGTCGAAGCGCTGGGTACGGAACACGCCGATCAGGCACGCCTGGCAGAGTTGCTGGGTAATGAATGGCGCAGTTTCATCCCGCGCGAAGGCGTGCAGCGCAGTGATGTGGATGCGTTTTTGAAGCAGTACCGCGAGCAACACGCCATTGAAAAAACCAGCGATCGCAAGGCGGTCCTGTCGGTTGGCAGTGACCACTGGACACTGCCTATCCCCATGATAAAAGCCGCGAACGGTTGGCGCTTCGATATCGACGCCGGTAGCGCCGAAGTCCGTGCACGTCGGATTGGCCGCAATGAACTCGCCGCGGTGCAATCAGTGCTGACTTATCACGACGTCCAGATGGACTATGCATCAGTGGATCGTGACGGTGACGGCGCACTCGCCTATGCGCAGAAAATCTTCAGCACCGCCGGCAAGCACGACGGCCTTTATTGGGAGGACGACGATAGCGGTCAGATCAGCCCGTTGGGTCCCTTGTTCGGCAAAACCATTGCCGGCGAAGACTGGCAGGGTTATCACTTCCGCATCCTTGATGGCCAAGGTCCTTCGGCACCGGGCGGCGCCTACAGCTACCTCATCGGTGACAAGATGATCCGTGGCTTTGCGCTGATCGCCTGGCCGGCGAAATACGATGACACCGGGGTGATGAGTTTCATGATCAGTCATGAAGGGCAGGTGTTCGAGAAAGACTTGGGTCCTGGTGGTGACAAGTTGGCGCAGTCGATGAAACGCTTTGATCCAGATGACAGTTGGAAGGTGGTGGCTGTAGATCAAGAGTAGATCGGCCTGGGACTGCAAATCCCTGTGGGAGCAGGCAAACCTGCCCCCACAGGATGCGGGTTTAACCCAAGGCTGTGAAATCGCTGACGTGCAGATCCTGGACCCCCACCAGTTGGATTTCGAACTCGGGAGTGGCGTCGGCATCGACACTGCCGTAGAGAATGCCATCGGCAAAGCGCAGTTGGCCGGTGGCGTCGGCAGGGTCGAAGGCGTTGCTGCCGATGAAGGTGAAGGCGTCAACAGCGGTGGTCAGCGGGTGGGCGTCCAGGCCGGTGAAATCCAGAAGATCGCCCTCGGTGCTCTTGAAACCATTGATCACATCGCGCAACGCCCCGACGTCCATGTCCGACAGCGCACCAAACGCGTAGGTATCCGCGCCCGTGCCACCGGTGAGGTTGTCGGTGCCTGCACCGCCAATCAGCCGGTCATTGCCCGAACCGCCCACCAGCGTATCGTTGCCCGCCCCCCCGTTCAGAACGTTCGCGGCGCTGTTGCCCGACAGACTGTCGGCGTAGGCGCTTCCCGTCAGGTTTTCAACGAATTTCAAGGTGTCGAGCCCGGAACCCCCGGTGTTTTGTTGCGCTGACGTCGAGAGGTTTACGGTAACGCCGGACAGGGCGCGCTCAAAAGACACCGTGTCGTTGCCATCGCGCCCGTCCAGCACATTGTTGCCGGCGCCGGCGAACAGCGTGTTGTCCAGCGCGTTGCCCGTGCCATTGGCGGCGCCAGTGCTATCGATATACAGACGCTCGACGTTGTTGCCGAGGGTATAGGCCGCCAGGCTGCTGTGCACACTGTCGATCCCTCCAGACACCGTATTGCTGTTGGTCTCGATCACGCTGTCGTTGGCGTTATCGACAGAGTAGGTGTCGTTGCCATCGCCGCCGCTCATGCTGTCGTCCCCTGCGGCACCATTGAGCACGTTATTGGCGGCATTGCCGGTGATGAAGTTGTGCCGCTCATTGCCGGTGCCGTTGATGGCCGACACGCCGGTGAGCACCAGGTTCTCGAGATTGGCGCCCAGGGTCCAGCTGACCGAGGCCTGCACCGTATCGATCTGCGAGGTCGAGGTGTTGGTTTCCACGACGCGGTCGGACGCGTTATCGACCACATAGACGTCGTTGCCATCGCCACCGGTCATGGTGTCGGCGCCCAGTTTGCCATCCAGTGTGTCGTTGCCCGAACTGCCCACCAGGGTATCCGCCTGGTCGGTACCGGAAATCATGTTCTGAGCGTTGTCGAAAATCTCCTGCACGCTGTTGTTGTCGTTGGGGTTGCCCTGGAAGCCCAGGTCATTGGCAATGTAGTCGGCCAGGCGCTGGCCGACGATCTCCGCCGACTCCTCGTGCAGGTGCCAGACATCATCGGGATACGCCAGCGGATCGACTTCGTGGCGCAAGGGCAGGTCGGTGTAGTCCACCGCCAGCTTGACGTCGGCGCGCTCGGCGGCGATGGCTTCCTGGGCGGCGCGGACATAGCCGGCCCCTTCGACGATGGAGGCAATTTTTTCTTCCGAATAACCACGGGCACGCGCCGCGTCCTGTTCGTAGTGACCGGTTTCCATCATGTACACATTGAAGTTGCCGAACTGGGCATGCAGGTAATCGAACACCTTCAGGGTCGCGGCCTTATAGGCCGCTGCTGCCGCTGCTTTGTCCGTGGCGCGGGCGATCTCCTGGGCGGCTTCCTCGCCCTGGCCCCAAATGATGCCCATGGTGACGTTACCGGTGGATTGCAGTTCGGTGAGCTGGTCGCGCAGCAGCGTCACGGCGCGCAACAGCGCAGCCCCGGGCTGGTTGGTGTCGGTCAGCCACCAGCACAACTTGAGTTCCTCGGCGCTGAGCGTCGACAGGCCGGTGACCGTGCTGCCGCCCACCGCGATGTCGATGCCGTTGCCATTGGCGTCGGTGAACTGGCTGCGCACGTCATAGGGGGTGTAGCGGTCCAAGTCGTTGACCAGCGTCGAGGTGCCGGATTGATTGTCGTCCTCCGTCATGCGCAGCAGGCGCGCATTGGACTGGCCGAGGGTGGGCAGGTAGAGGATGTCCTGCTGGACGCTCTCGCCGAACACGAAGTCGCTGGCGGTCAGGGTGTTGAGGTAGTTGCCGCTGAGGGCGATTTCAAAACGATTGCCATCGGCATCCGCTTCAGCGGACTTGATGTAGGTCTTGTCGCCGGCCGCGTTGAGGGTGACGTACAACGTGCCATTGCGGCCATCGCCGAGGCCTTCAAAGCCAACGCCCGAAACATCGATCTTGTCGACGCCCGTGGCGAAGTCATAAATCGTGTCGGTGACCGTGACACCACCGGTGTCATAGTCGCGGTAGCTGTCGAGTACGTTGGTGTAGCGGAAGGTGTCTGCACCGTCGCCGCCGTACAGCGAATCGCGTCCGGCGCCGCCATCGACGATGTCCGCGCCGGTGCCGGCCTTGATCGTGTCGTTGCCACCGAGGCCGAGGATCAAGTCCGCACCCGCCGTGCCGTTGAGGGTTTCGGCATTGTTGGTGCCGGTGATGGTGTTGGCGGGCGCATCGGCCACGACCAGGGCGAAGCTATCGCTGACCGATGCACCGGCCGGGTCCGTGGCCTTGACCAGCACGTTGTAATTGCCGGATGCGGTGCTGGTCGGCGTGCCGGTGAAGGTCAGGTTGGTGGCATTGAAACTCAGCCACGCGGGCAGGGCGCTGCCATCGGCCAGGGTCGCGGTGTAGCTGAGGCTGTCATTATCCGGATCGGTGAAGCTGGTGTCCGGCACCGAGTAGCTGAACGAGGTGTTTTCGGTCGCGTTCTGATCCAGCAACGCCGTTGCCACCACCGGCGCATGGTTGACCGTTGGCGAAGTGGCGAAGACGAAGTTGGCGCTGGTCAGCTTGCCGAGGTAGTTGCCGTCCAGTGCCACTTCGAAGCGGTTGCCATTGGCGTCGGCGGTCAGGGACTTGATGTAAGTCTTGGTGCCCGCACTGTTGAGCACCACGTACACGGTGTTGTTCTTGCCATCCCCCAGGCCGGTGAAACCCATGGCCGAGAGGTCGATCTTGTCGGCGGTGATATCGAAATCGGTAATCAGGTCGCCAAGGTTGGCACCGCCGGTGTTGTAGTTGCGGTAACTGTCCAGGCGATTGGAGAACACGAACGTGTCCGCCCCGGCGCCACCGGTGAGGGTGTCCATGCCTGCGCCGCCGTCGAGCTTGTCGTCGCCCGCGCCGCCATTGAGGCTGTCGTTGCCCGCCAAGCCGAGCAGGGTGTCGGCCGAATCGCTACCCAGCAGCGAGTCGCTGCCGCTGGTGCCGGTGACCACACGATTGAAGATGAAGTTGCTGGCGGTGAGGGTGTTGGCGAGGTTGCCCGAGAGAATCAACTCGAAGCGATTGCCGCTGGCGTCGGCATCGTAGTCCTTGATGTAGGTGCGGTCGCTGCTGGCGCTGTAGCTGACTTGCAGGGTGCCGCCACGGCCATTGCCCAGGCCGGTGAAACCGAGGCCGGCGAGGTCGATCTTGTCCTGGCTGACGTCGAAGTCGGTGATGGTGTCGTCGAAGCTTGTGGTTGCATTGCGGTAACTATCGGACTGCGCGGCGAAACGGAACGTATCGGCGCCGGTGCCGCCGGTGAGTTTGTCGATCCCGGTACCGCCCACCAGAATGTCGCCACCGGCCCCGCCATTGATGGTGTCGTTGCCGGCACCGCCGTAGAAAATCTCGCTGGCGGCGCTGCCCAGCAGGGTGTCATTGCCAGCCGTACCTTGCACGGTGATCATCGGCACCGTGGCGCTGACGTAGCTGCCGTCGCCATAGACCAGCGTGGCACCGTTGCTGGTGTGGCTGATGGTGTTGCCGATGATGGCGTTGCGATCAGTGCCGTCTTCATTGCGCTCCGCAACGCCGTAGGTCGATAGGTTGCTGCCAGTGATGATGTTGCCCTGGATCGTGTTATCGCTGCCGTTGAAGTACTTGCCGGACACGCCCAGGGTGTCGTTGTAGGACTGGATGATGATCTCTGGTACGGGGTTGCCCAGGGAGTTGTTGTTGAGCGTGTTGTCGATGATCTCGACGTGGTTACTGCCGTAGATGCGTATCCCGGCGCTGGTGTTGTCGTGAATGTCGAGGCCGCTGACCGTCACCTCGCTGGACATTTTGATCAGCACCCCTTCGGCGCCGTTGCCGTACACCTCGCCACCGGTGATGGTGATGTTGCTGGGGGAGGGAATGTCCTCGCTGCCGCGCTGGACCACGATGCCATTGCCACCGTTGTCGTAGGCGACGTTATTGGTGAGCGTGAAGTCGTGGGTGCTGGTGACGACGTTGAAACCGTGGCGGTCGTTGTCGTAGGCGATGTTGTTTTCGAAGGTGCTGTTGCTGAGGAAGTCAGCCACGAAGCCGTCCAGGCCGTTGCCGTGGGACACGCTGTTCTTGATGACCATGTTGACGGTCTGCTCGTGGGGGTCGAAACCGTACCCGGAGCAATCCTTGATCTCGACGCCGTCGAGGGTGACGTTGGAGTCGTAGCCCGCTTCACCGGGAATGTAGCCATTGAACCAACCGTCGATCTTGCCCGTGGTGCTGTCACGGTTGCCGTCGATGGTGAGGTTGCTGACGCCGAAGTCGTGGGTTTCCTCGCCATAGGCGGAGCGGATGACCCCCGTGATCTTGGTGTCGGAGCCGTCAGCCACCTTGACGGTGGTTGCTCCCATGCCGTCGCCGTACAGGTAGACGTTGCTCTTGAGCATCAGGCAACCGTCGGAGGGTTCCTCACCTCCCGAAACGATGTAAGTTCCGGACGGCATATACACCTGCCCCCCGCCTGCAGCGGCCGCCGCATCAATTGCACTTTGTATTGCCGCTGTGTCGTCAGTGATGCCATCTCCTTTGGCGCCAAAATTTTGTACATTGAAAATCATGAGTTTATCTCCGTATCAGGCGAAAACCTCGGTAGATGCCAATATTCCATCGACAGCTACCGGGTTATGACCCAGCGGAGCGCAAAAGTTGTGACCGCGTATCGGGGAAGTGTCAAAAAACCGGACTAACTGATTAGCGGTTGCGAGGGTTTTTGAGATTTTTCGAAAAAATAACGTTCTGTTGACGCTCGCTCAGGTAGAGGTTGGGTCTACGAGAAGGCGGGTGAACATCTAGGGGCGGCGGTAGAACGGCGAGTCCGAAGGGTTGTTCGCAACGGGTGGCGAATCCGCTGCAGGCGAAATCGATCTGCCTCCCTTCGTCACTCATACCATACTACTTGAACGTATTAATGAGGCCTTCGATCTGATGCATGAAGGCACCATCAAATACTGATCCGCACCCTGGAGCTCAGGCTCCAGATCCAGTTCGAATACTCCCTGATACTGGAGGTTTATCGTGAGCAACTTGAAGCTTCATCCTTCACTGGATAACGGCATAGAGCCAAGCGCTGCAAATTTCTCTGGCGGTACCCTGCAATGCCTGTGTCCGACCGATAAGGTTGAAATCAGGATTGACGCCCAGACTCTGCACAATCATGCCTGTGGCTGCAGCAAGTGCTGGAAGCCCGCAGGTGCGAAATTCGCGGTCGTGGCTGTTGTTCCTCGCGATAAAGTCAGCGTCATCGCGAACGCTGAGAAGCTGGTCATCGTTGACGAGCGCGCCACTATCCAACGACATGCTTGCAAAGAGTGCCATGCGCATATGTTCGGCCGCATCGAAAATAAAGACCATGCGTTCTATGGCCTGGACTTCGTGCATACCGAGCTTTCTCCGCAAAAAGGCTGGGCTGCACCGGGCTTTGCAGCCTTCGTTTCGTCGCTCATCGAAACCGGCACTCCGCCGGAGGACATGAAGGCAATTCGCGAAAAACTGCGCGCGCTCGGTTTGGAACCTTATGACTGCTTGTCGCCAGCTCTGATGGACGCATTGGCTACGCAAGTGGCGAAGTTGAATGGTGTTCTCGCATCCCGTTAAACCCATGTGCCGAATGTATTGTTCGGCACGATCCACCTTGGCGGAACCATGAGTGCAACGCCCTTCACGGTGAAGCTCCAGCCATTGCCAAACGGCCTCAATGGCAGCCACCCAGCGCGCATAGTGTCGTAGCTGTTGGCGGAGATTCGGGACTTAATAATTTCAGCAATATCGGACATGGTGATCTCTGGGCAGGGTAGGGAGATGAGCGCAGCCCCATTTTTTGCATCGAGCCTGCGCGTGTCATGGAACTTAGCGGGTGAAACCGTCGAAAGGCGTCATGTACACGGCCCCGAAGGGGTCCAGCCGCTTGCGGATCTCGGCGTCATGTATTCGGCAGCGGTACCGGTGTTTTTAACAATGCTTTCGGTGATTTCGGCAGCGACAGCCTGTTTAGCGGCACTGTCTTTTCCTTCGAACCAACTGACACGTACTACGGGCATGGAGTAATCCTCTGAAACACTCATCTGAATAAGAAGTGCATGTCAGAGCAATGCTAATGTAGTAAGGTTTGGCAATAATTTGGAGAATTAAAAGATACAAGCGGCTTGGTAGCACGGTGACTTGCCCGGCAACGCTGGGCAATCTGTGCCGCGCCAAGTTACCTGGCGCGCTACGGAGTTCCTGAAACAGTGGAAGACTTGGGCCATCACCACTGTATTGTCGGCCATCGACGAGGGCAGCCATTATCGTGGCGTGTAAGGCAAGGTTTCGAAACTGTGCGATACGCTCCACCGTCGACCCATCAGATAGGTGATGGAGAGGCGATGATTCTCGCTGCTGTAGCCGGAATCGGCTTATGTCAGATGCCGCGCTGCCTGTTCAGGAATGATATTGACGCTGGCAGGCTGGTCGAAGTGCTTGGTTATGTGAGCGTTGGCAGTGACGCGTACTGATGCATGTGAGGGCAGTGCAACACTTCGAAACTTCGGAAAAAACAAGTAACAGTAGATATTAACTCTACTGATTATAGATTTTCAGGCTGTTTATCGAGAGCCAGATCCACTTTAGGATCGAACGCACACAAATATCATGGTCACGCTCGTCGGGGCGCTTGCGGACATGGTTTTTTGATTTCACGTTTCGCTAATGATTAAAAAGCATTTCGTACAGGACGGTAACGACGATGTCGCAATCAAACACCGATGGATACACGAGCACTGCAAAATGGTTGCACTGGGGGATGGCTCTGGTTTGGATTTGTAGTTGGGGGCTGGGCATCCTGGCTACCCACTGGCGCGATGAGCTCAACCCGCACCATGAACTCACCTTCCTGCACAAAGCGCTGGCCAGCACTCTGCTTTTTGTCCTTGTTGTGAGAGTTGCCTGGCGTTTAATGAACCGGCCACCGGCGTTGCCCGAGAGCATGAGTCCGCTGATGAAGCGGGGGGCAATGATCGGTCATATTTTGCTTTACGCAGTTGCTCTGATTGCCTTGCCCCTTTCGGGTTGGTATTGGAGTTCGATTGCAGATAAGCCCATTCTCGTGCTCGGACTTTTTCTTTTACCTCCCTTGGTCGCGCCTGATCCTGACCTCTACGACTTGGCTAAATACATACATACCTGGACGGCATGGTGCTGTGGTGTGCTCGTCGGCGGTCATTTGTTGGTCGCTCTTAAGCACCACTTCCTCGACAAGGATGGCATCTTGGACGGCATGCTCCCCAATACCAAGAATTGAGGCGGAACTGGATCCCGGAAATAGTGCTGCTAACACTGCTTATATGCGCGCGCTGCTACCTGCCATCAATCGAATACTTGCCAGGACCTGTAATGCCCAGCAGCAGCAAGCCGCCCATGATGCTGAGGTTCTTGAAATATTGGGTCATGTTGGCCGCGCGCTCTGGGTCAACCATAGTCCAAAAGTGATGCCCGATCAGAGCTGTACCGAGTACGAACAAAACGTAGAGAAATGCGAGTGGACGGGTGTAGAAACCCACGACGATCGCTATAGCGGCAAAGAACTCCATGACGACCGCAACCCCCGCAGCGACCATGGGCATGGGCGCGCCGAGTGAGCTCATGTAAGCAACGGTACCGCCAAAGTGGGTCATCTTGCCCCAGCCGGAAATGATGAAAAGGATCATTAGAAGGATACGGGCGAGCAGGATGATCTCGTTTCTCTGATTCTCAAACAGGTTGTATCTCATGGTATTCCGCCTGTGGACGCGAGAGAGGAGGCGCAAGTAAGTCTGGTATTGAAGCCTTGCGCGCACTTTTAACACTAGCAGTTGATTGTCAGCCTGCTCTGGGACGGGGGAGGGGCGATAAAAGCGTTTCTGTCTGCCAGCAGGTGGCATATGGAGCTGCTAGTGTTAATCCGCATGCCGTCAAAGTCTCTGCAGCCGGGTGGGTGTGAGCCGCAGTTTTGTTCGTGACCAAGCGCTACATCTGCCGCTGTGGTTCGTCGGCAGTGGTTGTAATCCAAGATCTTCCTAATCCATCG
>NZ_AKJK01000102.1 GCF_000282375.1 Pseudomonas sp. GM50 | reverse complement strand
AGCTTATTTGGAATGACCAAACCACGCTTCTCGCGCCTTGCCCTGCACAACAGCAGACCCGGCGCGGCGGGGAAACTAATGGAGAGCGCCCCCTATGCAAACCAATCTCAGCGAACAGTCCAAACTACTGCCCCGCGCCGAAGAAGCGGACAAGATTCTGCGCACCTGCGTGCATTGCGGGTTCTGCAACGCCACGTGCCCGACCTATCAACTGCTGGGCGATGAACTGGACGGGCCGCGTGGGCGCATCTACCTGATCAAGCAAGTGCTCGAAGGCGCCCCCGCCACGGCCAAAGCCCAATTGCACCTGGATCGCTGCCTGACCTGCCGCAACTGCGAAACCACCTGCCCGTCCGGGGTGGATTATCACAACTTGCTGGACATTGGCCGCGCCGTGATCGATCAAGCGGTGCCGCGCCCGGCCAGTCAGCGGCTGTTGCGCCAAGGGTTGCGGGCACTGGCGCCGAACCCGAATCTGTTCAGGACTTTGCTGCAAATCGGCGCAACATTCCGGCCATTGCTGCCACGGGGCATCGAGGCGAAGCTGCCCCACGACCTCCCCGCAACCGGCGAGCGCCCTGCCCCTCGGCATGCTCGCCGGGTGCTGATGCTCGAAGGCTGCGTGCAGCCCGGTCTGTCGCCGAACACCAATGCCGCGACGGCGCGGGTGCTGGATCGGCTGGGGATCAGCGTGATCCCGGCGCCAGACGCCGGCTGTTGCGGCGCGCTGGACTATCACCTCGACGCCCAAGCCATGGGCCTGGACCGCGCCCGACGCAACATCGACGCCTGGTGGCCGCACCTGGAAAACGGCGCCGAAGCCATCGTGCAAACCGCCAGCGGTTGCGGCGCGTTCATCAAGGATTACGGGCATCTGCTGGAGCGCGATCCGGCCTATGCGGCCAAAGCCCAGCGGGTCAGCGAATTGGCCCTGGACCTGGTGCAAGTGCTGGCCGATGAACCTTTGGAACGGGTCTGCACCGCCACTGACCAGCGGATCGCCTTCCACTGCCCCTGCACTTTGCAGCACGCACAGAAACTCGGCGGCGCGGTAGAAGCCGTGCTGACGCGGTTGGGCTTCAATCTCACGGCGGTGCCCGACAGTCATTTGTGTTGCGGCTCGGCCGGCACCTACTCGATCACCCAACCGGAACTGGCCCGGCAACTGCGTGACAATAAACTCAACGCTCTGGAAAGCGGCCACCCCGAGGTCATCGCCACCGCCAACATCGGCTGTCAGAGCCACCTCAACAGCGCCGGACGAACGCCAGCCAGGCACTGGATCGAATTGGTCGACCAAGTGCTGCGTTAAACGAACGGGGCGGTGTTGCAAGAACAGTCCTTGGCAGAATGAAGTTCGTCAGAAACTTCGTTTGTCGGCGCCGCCGAAGGCTGCGATCTTTTCCGGCATCCGTTACGTCACTGCGCCAGGAAACTTTTCATGAGCCATCCGAACTTCGTCAGCCCTGACCTGATCCGCCAACGCTTCTCCAAAGCGATGTCCGACATGTACCGCGAAGAAGTGCCGCTGTACGGTGCGCTGATGGAACTGGTGGAACAGACCAACCGCCACGTGCTGGACAGCGACCCGCAGATCGCCCGACAGTTGCAAAGCACGGGCGAAATCCAGCGGCTGGACCTGGAACGCCACGGTGCGATCCGCGTCGGCACCGCCACGGAACTGGCGACCCTCGCCCGCCTGTTTGCGGTGATGGGCATGCAACCGGTGGGCTATTACGACCTGACCCCGGCCGGCGTGCCGGTGCATTCCACCGCATTCCGTGCCGTGCATGAGGCGGCGTTGCAGGTCAGCCCGTTCCGGGTGTTCACCTCGCTGCTGCGCCTGGAGCTGATCGAAGACGCCGAACTGCGGGCCTTTGCCCAGTCGGTGCTGGACACGCGCTCGATCTTCACCCCGACGGCATTGGCCCTCATTGAACGCGCTGAAACCCAGGGCGGCCTGACCGAATACGAGGCGCAGGACTTCGTCGCACAAGCCCTGGAGACCTTCCGCTGGCACCACAGCGCCACCGTCACCGCCGAGCAGTACCAGCAACTCAGCGCCCAGCATCGATTGATCGCCGACGTGGTGGCCTTCAAAGGCCCGCACATCAACCACCTGACGCCACGCACCCTGGACATCGACATCGTGCAGGCGCAAATGCCCACCCATGGCATCACCCCCAAAGCGGTGATCGAAGGCCCGCCCCGCCGCCAATGCCCGATCCTGCTGCGTCAAACCAGCTTCAAGGCGCTGGACGAGCCGATTGCTTTTACCGATCAGGCCGAAACCCGTGGCAGCCACAGCGCCCGTTTCGGTGAAATCGAGCAACGCGGCGCGGCGCTCACCCCCAAAGGCCGGGCGCTTTACGACCGCTTGCTCAACGCCGCCCGGGATGAACTGAAGGACTTCCCCAACGAAGCCAACGCCGCACGCTACAACGCGCTGATGACGCAGCACTTTGGCGAATTTCCTGACACCGTCGAGGACATGCGCCAACAGGAACTGGCGTACTTTCGCTACTTCGTGACAGAAAAAGGCTTGGCCGCGGATGAACTGAAAGGCGTGTCGCTGGCGGATTTGCTTCGCGACGGTTATGTGCGGGTTGAACCGCTGGTGTACGAAGACTTCTTGCCGGTCAGTGCGGCGGGGATTTTTCAGTCGAACCTGGGGGATGCGGCGCAAACCCACTATGGCGTGCATTCGAACCAGCAGGCGTTCGAAAAGGCCTTGGGAAGGTCGACGATTGACGAGCTGGGGCTGTATGCCGAGACGCAGCGGCGGTCGGTTGATGAGTGCTGCAAGACATTGGGATTGCCGAGTCTGACTTGACCAGTCAAACACACTTTGTGGCGAGGGAGCTTGCTCCCGCTTGAGTGCGTAGCACTCACAAAATCTCCGATTGTACGCAGAGTTTTGGGGCCGCTGCGCAGCCCAGCGCGAGCAAGCTCGCTCGCCACATAAAAAGTGTCGACCCGCAGGCTACATCGCTTAACCCAGCTTCGCCAACAACGCCTTGGCGGTCGCTTCCGACGAGGCGGGGTTCTGCCCGGTCAGCAACAGACCATCCACGATCACGTAACTCGCCCAGTCATCGGCCTTGGAGTAAAGGCCACCGTTGGCCTTGAGCATGTCCTCCACCAGAAACGGCACGACATCTGTCAACTGCACAGCGGCCTCTTCGGAGTTGGTGAAGCCTGTCACCCGCTTGCCTTTGACCAACGGCTGGCCGTCCGCATCCTTGACGTGGCGCAACACCCCTGGCGCATGACAGACCGCCGCCACCGGTTTGCCCGCGTTGTAGAACGCCTCGATCAGCGCAATTGAAAAGGTGTCTTCAGCCAGATCCCACAACGGGCCATGCCCGCCCGGATAGAAAACAGCGTCGTAATCTTCGGCTTTCACGGTGCTCAATATCCCGGTAGACGCCAACGCGGACTGGGCAGCGGAATCCTTGTGAAAGCGATCGGTGGCCGCGGTTTGCGCGTCCGGCTCATCGCTCTTGGGGTCCAGCGGTGGCTGGCCACCCTTGGGTGAGACCAGGGTCAGCTGCGCGCCAGCGTCCTTGAAGGTGTAATACGGTGCGGCGAATTCTTCGAGCCAGAAGCCGGTTTTCTTACCGGTGTTACCCAATTGATCGTGGGACGTTAAAACCATCAGGATTTTCATGTCGTTCTCCAGTCGATGTCAGGGTTATTCAATGATCTCGGCGCTGGGTTTGACCATCGGACAGCGCTGTTCGTTGCGCCCATTGTCGGGGGTGACGGCTCATGGCCTTGATGCGCAAGAAGTTGCGCAACTGTGTCGGTGAAAAGTCCTCTAGAGAGGCTGGACGTCAGGTTTATCAAGCCCTCCAGCCAAGTGCGCAAGAAGTTGCGCAGTGGTGCGCAACTTCTTGCGCACTTTTTCAGCGGATCCTTGCCAAAAATCTCTTCGGCGTTGTAAAAACAACCTCAACCACCTGATTTATATAGCATTAATCATTTATGGCACGCTCCTTGATAACAGTCAGACACCCACCGGGCGATACCGCCTCCCGGGCACCCTAACTTTTAGCAAGGAGCACATCCATGGCTACACCAGCGTACATGTCCGTTACCGGCGAGAAACAAGGCCTGATCACTGCCGGCGCATTCACCGCCGACTCCGTTGGCAACACCTACCAGGAAGGCCACGAAGACCAGGTCATGGTTCAGGCTTTCAGCCACGACGTGATCATCCCGCGTGACCCACAGTCCGGCCAACCGACCGGTCAGCGCGTACACAAGCCAGTCGTGATCACCAAGGTCTACGACAAGTCCTCGCCACTGCTGCAAGCGGCGCTGACCTCCGGCGAGCGCATGAGCGAAATCGTTATCCAGTGGTACCGCACTTCGGCTCAAGGCACCCAAGAGCACTACTACACCACCAAACTGGAAGACGCGATCATCGTCGCCATCAACAACAAAATGCACAACTGCCAGGATCCGTCGAACTCGCACTTCACGCACCTGGAAGAAGTGCAATTCACCTACCGCAAAATCACCTGGACCCACGAAGTATCCGGTACTTCGGGTTCCGATGACTGGCGCGTTCCGGTCGCTTAATCGCGGCTGACGGTTCCAAACATCGGCCAGCTCTGCTGGTCGATGTCATTTGCGCCTTCCAGGAATTTTCGCGTCCGCAGCGCCCGTTTGGGTGCCGGCGTGCGCCGCAGCACTGCACGAGGAACAAGGGATGTTCGCGCCGGCCAATCAGACTCACTTTGCCCTGACTGTCGAAGGTCTGGAAAACGATCTCCAGGTCCTTGCCCTGCAAGGTCGGGAAGCCATCAGCCAGCCTTTTGTGTTTGAGGTGGAACTGGTCAGTGAACAGCCGTCCCTGGACCTCGAAACGCTATTGCACAAACCGGCCTTTTTGCAGCTCTCGCCTGACGGCAGCGGCATTCATGGCCAGATCTATCGCGCCGCCCAAGGCGATTCCGGCAAACGCCTGACCCGCTATGCCGTGACGCTGCGTCCGCAGCTGTCCTACCTGGCGCACCGCATCAACCAACGTATCTTCCAGAACCTTACCGTGCCGAAAATCATCGGCATGGTCCTCGAAGAGCACGGCATCCAGAGCAACGCCTACCAATTCAAAGTAGGGGCGATTTATCCCGAGCGCATTTACTGCGTTCAGTACGATGAATCGGACCTGCAGTTCATCCAGCGCCTGTGCGAGGAAGAAGGTATTCATTACCACTTCCAGCACAGCGCCACGGCCCACAAACTGGTGTTCGGCGATGACCAGACGGTGTTCCCGAAACTCGCGCCCGTGGCCTACCAGCAAGACTCCGGCATGGTCGCCAACGACCCGGTGATCAAGCGCTTCGACCTGCGCCTGGAAACCCGCACCAGCCGCACCACCCGCCGCGACTACGACTTCGAAAAACCGCGCCTGACCCTGGAAAGCGAACACCGTGGCGACGCCCTGCCCGACCTCGAAGACTACGACTACCCCGGCCGCTTCATCGACCGCGAACGCGGCAAGCACCTGGCCAAGCGCGCCCTCGAACGTCACCGCAGCGACTTCCAGCTCGTCGAAGGCAAAAGCGATCAGCCGTTGCTGGTCAGCGGCCACTTCCTGGCCCTGACCCAACACCCGAAAACCAAGTGGAACGACCTGTGGCTGCTGACCGAAATCCTCCACGAAGGCAAACAGCCGCAAGTGCTGGAAGAGTCGGTGACCAGCAACACGACCCAGCTCAAGGACGATTTCCATCAGGGCTACCGCAACCGCTTCCAGGCCACCCCCTGGGACGTCCCGAATCGCCCGCCGCTGAACCACCCCAAGCCACGCATCCTCGGCAGCCAAAGCGCCGTGGTCACCGGGCCCAAAGGTGAAGAGATCCACTGCGACCAGTACGGCCGCGTCAAAGTGCAATTCCACTGGGACCGCGAAGGTCAGGCCGACGACAAAACCAGCTGCTGGTTGCGCGTTTCCTCCGCCTGGGCCGGCGCCCATTACGGCGGCATCGCCATTCCGCGCATCGGCATGGAAGTGCTGGTCAGCTTCCTCGAAGGCGATCCCGACCAGCCGCTGATCAGCGGCTGCCTGTACCACAAGGAAAACGTCGTCCCGTACGCCCTGCCGGCGAACAAGACCCGCAGCACCTTCAAAACCCTGAGTTCTCCGGGCGGCGGCGGATTCAATGAACTGCGCATCGAAGACAAGAAAGGCCAGGAACAAATCTTCCTGCACGCCCAGCGCGACTGGGACGAAAACGTCGAACACGACCAGAAAATCCGCGTCGGCAACGAACGCCACGACACCGTGGAGAAAAACAGCTACAGCGAATTCAAGGCCGAAGAACACCACACCGTCTACGCCGATCGCAAAGTTGAAGCCCGCGCCAACGACCACCTCACCGTGGGCGTCAACCAGCACATCAAGGTCGGCACCGGCCAATTCATCGAAGCCGGCCAGGAGATCCACCTGAGCAGCGGCATGAAAGTCGTGCTCGAAGCCGGCAGCGAACTCACCCTCAAGGGCGGCGGCAGCTTCATCAAGATCGACGCCAGCGGCGTGACGCTGAGCGGGCCGGTGATCAACATGAACTCTGGAGGTGGGCCGGGAAGTGGGACGGGGGCTGCGCCGTTGTTGCCGGGGGTGTTGAAGCAGGCGGATGCGGATAAGGCGGGTGCGGTTCTGAGTCCGGCGCAGATTAATACGCTGAAGCGCAATGCGCCGTTCTGTGAAGAGTGCGAAAGGTGCAAAGCGGGTGTATGCGATATAGCAAAACCTGCCCAAGACACTGGAAAAACCAGCCACGACTTAGTATTTCTAGTCAATGATGAAAAAACGGGTAAACCGAAGCAGAATATCCCCTATCGAATAACGCTTGAATCCGGGATTATTGTTGATGGTGTCACTGACAACAAGGGGATGACCCAAAAAGTCTCATCTAACAAAGCTGAAAAAGCCACTATCGAGGCCCCGTATTATGGCAACACAACAAGCGACGCTCACCCCAACCACGGATCAGACACCTGTAACTGTTAGCATCCCGACCAAGGAGCTAAGCGGCACGCAATGGGTTGCACGATTCCCGACCAGTACAAGTGTGGGCGATCTCACGACTGAGTTCGAAGCCAGTGTGAACAAATTTATTGCAGCGATAAAAGAAGCCGGAGGCAGTGTTGCAATTTCGGCAACTTATCGGCCCAAAGAGCGTGCTTATCTGATGCACTATTCCTCAGCAATATCTAAAGGAATTATTGCACCAGAAGACGTACCTGAAATGGACGGTGTAAACATCGAGTGGGTTCATAGCACCTCAGCGCAATCAATCAGTGCTGCGACCAGCATGGCGTCGGGCTACGGAATTGTGTATCCGCCGGCACTTACAAGTCGCCATACACAGCGCAAAGCCATAGACATGACAATATCCAACATGTCTGGAAAAACCATTGCAAATGCTTCTGGCGCCTCCGTTTTGATCACTCACTTAAGCGACTTGAATCCAGTAGGTACTACATATGGAGTTAAAAAGCTTGTTTCCGACCCTCCACACTGGTCAACCGATGGACATTAAACATACACTTTTCATCATTCTGACTATTTTTTCAGGGTCAGTATTTGCCCAAGACACTGGATTTGGATTCGTTAAAAACAATCCAGACGGGCAAACTTATTTATATACAACCCAGAACATTTCAAGCAACGAAGTCATTTCAGTCCAATTCCCTCAGGATGGAACCGTAGCTTGCTGCAAGTTAACAAAGACAACTGGGGAAAAACAGCAGCAGGGCGATGCAATGGACCTGCTCAACGAATCCGACATGCACATCTATGGGCTTGACATTCAATACACAGCGCCTTTCATTGGCATAGCTGTAGTTGGTAAAAATGCAACCGAAAGCGGCGTCTCAGCCGTTGAGATCAAGGACCAAGCTACAACTATCAGCACCTGTTTGAGTCAAGAAGGCGTTCATCTCTTCTCGAGAAAAAATGGGAGTTTGAACGGTCACTTGTATTTGAGCCTAGGTTACGATGCAGAGCCAACGTCAAATTCTTGCGAAACGGAAAATGCTGAGTCCGTTCCGACCGACGTCTCCGGCTACATCAAAAACAGAGACAACTGTGATTCTTTGCGCGGAGATATTCCTGAACGGGCCCCCGCCGACCCGAAAAATCTCGATCATGTCATCAGCGATATAAATAAATATTGCAAGGGCACCGACCAGCAGCTGAAGCAGTTGAAAGAAAAATACTCCGGAAACGAAAGCGTTGAGAAGTTGCTCTCGACTTACGAAGAAAATATTGAAGCGGATATGAGTTTTTAGATTCACTCATCAAGGAAGGCTGTTGTGACATCTGAAGACATCAATCCACAGGTCTGGTTATCCAAAACCCCGCTGCTACCGGGTGAACGCCTCTACCTGATCGTTAGCGCCGCCAGCGATGCCGAAGCGCTCAAGACGCTTTACCAAAATGAACCCACAACCCAGGCGATCCCGATCTGGGGCGGTACACCCTACGCGGCTTGGCAGCCGGTGATGCCCTACCTCACCGAGTTGAAACCCAACTCAAGCTTCCTGTCATGGATTGCCGAAACGGATGCCCTCGATTGGGGGTGGCTGGCCGTTTCCAGCAGCGAACCGAACGTGGTGTTCGAGCATCTGCGTAGCCTCACTCAGGTGCGGATGCCGGATGGGACCGAAGTGTTTTTCCGGTTCTGGGATGGGCGCCATATCTACCCGATTCTGGAAGGCCTCGGCGATGCCGCTGGTGAAGTGCTGCCGGTGTTTGATCGGTATTTGATTAATGGCAAGAGCCTGGAGGTTGGGCCGAGAGTGGTGCCACCGGCGAAGGACTGGCCTTGGTGGGAGGTGCCGAAGAAGCTGCTTGATGGCCTCGCGAAACAAAACCCGTCGACCCTGATCGGCAACCTGATGCAATGGCTGGAAGAGGAACGTCCAGACATCTACGCCGCTTACCCCGAGAGCAATCTGAAGCTGAAAGTCGCACGTTTCGTGCGCCGCCCGGATGCTCCGAAAAATCTTAATGAAGCACTGTTAAACCACCTGATTCTGGAGCAAGGCTGATGGATCGCGTTGCCTACGTTGACAACCAACTGAGCACGTTCAAGGACAGCTTGAAGCTGTATCAAGAACAGACCAAAACCTGGTACGCGAAAGCCGCCGACAAAGGCAGTCGAGCAACAGACCTGCCCTCCCTGCTGGGCATGGAGCGCGTCATCAAGGTCGGTAACACCAGCAAATCGGTGAGCATGACCGACGGCGATTTCGCCTCGAACGTTGCCCAGTGCCCGCTCAAGGGGCCGCTGCTGATCGAGAGCAAATTCGAATCGGTGTATGACATCCCGCTGGGTGACATCGAAGTCGAAATCGTTGCGGTAGAAGGCGGCGCGGTCAGCAAAGTCCAACTCGACGCCCAAGGCAAAGCCAGCTGGACGGGCGGTATTCCGGGCAAGTTCTACAAGATCCGCGTTCACAACGAAGTGACACCGGCTCAGATCGATACCCTGTTCAAGTCCTATGACGGCCTGACCGGTCAACTGGAAGGTTTCCTGCGCAAGGAATGGGCCGGCTTCAAACCGCAATGGTCGAACATGTCCGCCTCGGGGACGGCCATGGCGGTCGGCAACGGCATCCTTGAAGGCGGCTGGGAAGCGATCAAAGGGGTCTGGGACGGCATCAGCCTGGTGCTCGACATCCTGCAAGACCCGAGCAAGTTTGCGAAAGACCTCGGTGCCGGCACCCAAAAACTGGTAGCTCTGGTAAAAGAAGCGCCAGACGTCATGAAAAAAGCCATGCTGCTGGCCAGCGACGAGGCCGCCCTGTTCCTGATGGTACGCAGTGCCGTGATCTGGCTGGCCGGCCTGCCACCGATGAAGATGGCCGGTGACGCCGCAAAAATGACCACGGCGGCAGTCGTCGGCATCGCGATCGACATCGTGATTTCGATCGTGCTGACCATCGCTGCGGAGGGTACTGGTGTCATCTACCTCGCCGCGCGATTGAAAAAGTACGGCGAAATCATCATCAAGGCCGTGACCGGTTTTGTGGAGTCGGTATTCAAGATCATCAAAGGCTTCATGGAGTACGTCGCGAAATACACCGCGGTGGCGGCTCGTGGTGTGACGGCTCAGGTGCAGAAAGGGGTTGCACAGGTTCGCTTTGACGGGAAGAAAAACACAAAACTGGGCAAGGGAAAAACCGGCGACGACGCCTCCAGGCAAGCCAAGACACCTGCTGACCAAAGCGCTGAGCCCGCGGCCAAAACCTGCACCGACAAGTGCCCCGTATCGATGGTCACCGGTGAAGAGTTACTGACGCTCAATGATGGTCAGCTCGACGGCCTGCTGCCGTTTGAGTGGACACGTCTTTACCGAAGCAGTGCAGTGGAAATCGATTGTGGTCTTGGTTATGGCTGGAGCCATGCGCTGGCACACCGAATCGAAATCAATGGCGACGAAGTCATCTGGACCGACCACGAAAACCGCGCAACGCCGTTTCCGGTTCCAAGCCAGCAGCGTCCGGCAATTACCAACAGCCTGTCACGGGCAGCGATTTTCATCGGTGACGATCCGTCGGAGCTTGTCCTGGCTCAAGCCGGGAGCCGACCATCGTTCTACCACTTCCGCTACAACAGCAAAGGCGCAACCCTGATCGCCATCAGCGACAGCTATGGCAACCGGTTGCACATCACCCGTGACATCCACGGCAGGATCAAACGCCTCGACAATGGTGCCGGTCGCGCCCTGCTCTTGCGATACGACCGCAAGCACATCATCGCTGTCGACTATCAACAATTTACTCCCGCAGACAATCTGGAAGACGCCTGGAACACCATCCAGACGCTGGTCACGTACAGCTACGACGCACAGCATCGCCTGATTGAAGCGAAGAACGCTGCCGGTGAAGCCGAACACTATCGCTACAACGATCAACACGTGATTCTTGAACGGCAACTGGCGGGCGGCGCGAGCTTCTTTTGGGAGTGGGAAAACGAAGGCAAGCTGTCGCGCTGCGTCCATCACTGGGCGAGTTTCTCGCAGATGGAAGCGCATTACGCCTGGGACGATAAAGGCAGCGTCACCGTTACCAACGCCGATGACAGCGAAGAGGTTTACACCCACGACGATAAAGCACGGCTTATCAGCAAGATCGATCCGGATGGCGCGGAACACCTGAAGGCCTACAACGATAAAGGCCAGCTGATTGCAGAGAAAGATCCGCTAGGCGCTGTTACCGAATATCGGTACGACGAAGACGGCCTGATGACCGCCGTCATTCCCCCGGAAGATGAACCCGTTTCGTATGAATACAGCAACGGGTTCGTCAGCGACGTACGCCGAGGCAAAGCCACCTGGAAGTATCAACGAAACAATCAGGGCGACATCACTCAGCAGATCGACCCGGACGGTAATGCCACCCTCTACAGCTACGACCGCCAAGGCCGGCTGCTGGAAATCCGCCATCCCGATGGCAGCCGTCATCAACTGGGCTGGAACAACCTCGGCCAACTGCTGGAAGAGCGCCTGCCCGACGGTGGTCAGCGCAAGTACCGCTACGATGCCTTGGGCCGGCAGATCACCCGTCAGGAAGAAACCGGCGCCATCACCCACTACCAATGGGACGCCGCCAACCGTCTCGCACAAATCACCCTGCCCGGCGGTGCAACCCGCGCATTCACCTACAACGCCTATGGCAAAGTCACTGCCGAACGCGATGAATTGGGCCGCGTCACCCGCTACGAATACGCCGATGGCCTGCACCTGGTCAGCCGTCGCCTCAACCCGGATGGCAGTCAGCTTCGCTACCGCTACGACAACTCTCGTTTGCTGCTCACTGAGATCGAAAACGAACGTGGCGAGCACTATCACCTCGATTACTACCCCAACGGCCTGATCCAACAGGAAACCGGCTTCGACGGTCGCCGTACGGCCTACGAGTACGACCTAAAGGGCCAACTGCTGAAGAAAACCGAATTCGGCGACGACGGTAGCGAGCTGATTACCGAGTACCAGCGCGACGCCGCTGGCCGTCTGCTGGTGAAAACCCTGGCCGATGGCGAGGAAATTCACTACAGCTATGACGCCCTCGGTCGCCTCGTAAACGTCGACGACAGCAACTGGCCGCTGGCGTACGAATACGACCTGCAAGACCGCCTGATCACCGAACACCAAGGCTGGGGCACCTTGCGTTACGAGTACGACAACCTCGGCCAACTCAGCCACTGCCGCCTCCCCGACGGCAGCAAACTCGACTACCGCCACCAACCCGGCGGCCGTCTGAGCAGCATCGACCTCAATGGCTCACGCCTGACCACGCACCAGTTCAACGCCGGCCGCGAACAGCAGCGCCAACAAGGTTTGCTGCTCAGCCAATATCAGTACGACGAACAAGGCCGACTGCAAGCCCACACCGTCAGCCAACAGGAACGCAACCTGTTCCACCGTCGCTACGCCTACGATGCCAACGGCAACCTCGCGGGTATAGATGACAGCCGCAAAGGCAACCGCAGCTATCACTATGATCCGCTCGATCGCCTGATCAACGTCCGTGGCACCACCCCGGAAAGCTTCGCCCACGACCCGGCGGGCAACCTCCTCGGCCAAGGCGACCAGCCGACCGCGAACCTGGCCAACGTCAAAGGCAACCGCCTACTGATGCAAGGCGACCGCCACTACGACTACGACGCCTACGGCAACCTGATCCGCGAACGTCGCGGTGCCGGGCAGAAACTCGTTACTGAATACCGCTACGACTGCCAGCATCGCTTGATCGGCGTGAGCCTGCCCGGCGGCAGCATCGCAAGCTACAAATACGACGCCTTCGGCCGCCGTATCGCCAAAACTGTCGATGGCCACACCACTGAATTCCTGTGGCAAGGCGAACGCCTGATTGCCGAAAGCGCCGACAACCGCTATCGCAGCTACATCTACGAACCCGGCAGCTTCCGCCCGCTAGCCATGCTCGACGGCGAAGGCCCGCTGAAGGCCGCGCCGTTCTACTACCAACTCGACCACCTCGGCACCCCGCAGGAACTCACCGACTACAGCGGCGAGATCATGTGGTCGGCGAAATACCGTGCCTACGGCAACCTCGCCGCGCTGGACATCGCCGAAATCGACAACCCGTTGCGCTTTCAGGGCCAGTACTTCGATGCCGAGACAGGCTTACATTACAACCGGCATCGCTACTACAATCCGGGGACTGGACGGTTTCTGACGCCGGATCCGATCAAGCTTGCGGGTGGGTTGAACAACTACCAGTACGTGCCTAACCCTACGGGGTGGGTGGATCCGTTGGGGTTGAGTAGTGGTTGCCCAGGCAGCACTGAGAATGGAGTCAATAAGCCAACGGCTAGCTCGACCGCCGACGAGACATCACCCAGCGCTCCAGCACCTGCGGGTGAAAAACTCGATTGGAAAAGCGTCGTACCCGCGAAAGGGAAGTACAAAGGCCAAAGTCGAGAAGATCACGTCCGACTGCATAATGTCGACAATCCCGGCAAGCCCCAACATGGAGTTTTCTATGGCGATGGTGTCGATGTGACCAATGAGGCCTGGAAGAAAGCCCAAGCAGATGGCATTAAACCGGACTCTACAGGCACATTAAAGGTACCAATGGGAAAAATGGTAGGCCGTTCTGGAGGCGGCGAGGCCGACTTGGGTAAAATATTTTACGACCTTGAAATGAAGCTAGTCCCTGGAACCAACAAAATAATCACTTCTTATCCTGCGGAATGAAAATGGAAAAATACTATTGGTATAAAAACTGTCCAGCCTGCAATCAAGGAAGACTGATCATCACCCAAGACATTACTAACGAAAGATTATATCTACACTGTGAAGAATGTGAGATGGGCTGGTTAAATCCGAGCGACGCGGACGAAAACAAAAATGGTTTTCTTACCTTACTAGTAGACTTTGAGACGAAAAATCCGGACTTCGAACTCATTCAAAAAAATAACTGGTCACCGGTAGCAAAATACTTATTTGAAGAATGATCAGGCGTTGAACAAAAAAGAGCCAAAGAAGAAACAAGGAAGACAGATTTATTTTCTACACACATGAAAATAGATCTGCTCCTATTAGCTCCTCAGTACTACCGCATTTGCAACCACACCCAAAAGACGACAAAATAGTTTGTACCTATTGGCCAAATCAATTTGAGGGGCAAAAATGAACGACCAAAAAATGATCCCACGAAGTGTTTGGTACGGACTCGAAGGTACAGGTTATGACAAAATCGCACAAGAACTTAAGTCTGAAGATCCATTACTGCGCAAATGGATTGCCATATATGCAATTTACAAATTTGAATTTTCGCTAGATGACCCTTTTCAATATTATGACTTCATAAGCTCATCAAAGAATTCACGCTATGCAGTAATAGAATTCTCAATACCAATTGAAACAATAAAAACAAGCGACGGCATTGATGGCCGAGACATCACAATAATAAAACTCGAAACAACGAACTCGGAAGAAGAAGTAAATCTCCTTCTAGAAAAAAGCAATATTGCACCGGAACTTTTCACACCGCCGTGGCGATGTGACTACCCCCTGTAAACTTACATACAACTATCAGCACAAAAGGGGACAGACTTATTTTCCATGAATAACAAATCTATTCCCTTTTTTGTTCAGCGACCACTACGACACGGTTAGCTCAATAGGAACATGGAAGTGAAGAGTAAAACTATGGTAATCGAACTCGACGGCTCCACTATCAAGTCAGAAATTGAATTCCACAAGCAACTCGCATCAGCTTTAAAAGCTGGTGAGTTCTATGGAAACAACCTCAATGCTTTATGGGACTTGCTTAGTGCAAACACAGAACGTCCTATAGAGCTAATCTGGAGAAACTCCAACAACTCAAGAAACAGTATGGGTGACACTTTCGAAAAAATAGTGAGCATTCTTAACCGAGTGAAAGCTCAAGATGAGAGCTTTGGCTGGGATAAAAAATTTACATATATACTAGAATAAATCACTCAACTGTCACGTGCGACAAAAAGGGGGAAGATTTACTTTCTACGCACCTAAAAATAAACCCGCCCCCTTTGGGTTCAGTGAGAAAAGGTGACAAATTTATTTTCTTGTCACCTTTCCCCAAGCGCTCATGAAAATAAATCTGTCCCCTTTTCGATTCTTTTCGATTCTTAAATATGGAACACAAACCAAAGCAGTGACACATCTAGACGTTAACGGAAAGTTGATTACATCGTACCCGGACTATTAAACAATGAAGCCTACCCCTGAACTATCAAGCTTGCGCAACTTACTTTTCATCTTCGACATTGACTACACAGACGATGACGAACGCGAGCAAATAATAGCTTCAAAAGATGTGAACAACAGGGATGAATTATCAGAGCTGTTTGATCAAGTATTACAACCAGAGTTCATCGCCTACCCCAAGAGCGCACGTGACCGCTTTATAAAAACCTTAGAATTCTATTTGGAAAAAGATGAGAATTTCGACGCAATCTTCGACAAACTAAGTACATATTTCGACGATGAAATCGAAGACCACCAACACTTTATGACAGTACTTCTAGAATGCCTAACAAAATATGAGAGCAACATTCAAAACCAATAACGAGCAAAGTAAATCAGGCTAAAAGGACAAATTGACAAAGGGGACAGCCTTTAGCTCTGAAAAAAACCGGATCACCACTCAACAAAGGAATGAACCCTTGTTTACCATCGCACGACCATTCGCCATGCTTTTGGCATTGACCCTTTCTCTTGACGCTGCCGCGCTGTCACTTCGATCAGAAAAACGCGCAGACGGTACAACTGTGTTGCTGCTCACCAATGACCCCGCCCCTGCACGACCACCACAGCTCAACGAAGATCCGGCGATACGCGCCGCCTTGATTGACTTCATCGGTTATGCGACAGGCAGCTACACCAACGATGGCTCGTTGATCGTCACGCAAGTACTGGACGCTCTCGATTCAGAGTTCTCGACGTTTGAGGAAGGTGTACCTGCCGAACGCAAAATGCTGACGGCCATGGATGATGGTAACCACGGCGACGAGCGCGCCGCACTTTTGTTGGACGACAAGGGTCAGTTGATCGCCGTTGGGTTGGTCAATGGGCACTGTACCGTCAAATCACGCACAGAGTCGTTGTCCTGCAATCCCGGCCCCGAAACCGTGCTGACTATCTTCCAGGCGAAAGGCGCCAAGAAGAGCGATGCGGACCCAATCATTGTCTGGAGCAAACAGTTGCCGCCATTGATTGCCTATTGGGCCGAAAGTGAAGATCCCGAAACACGTGCTCGAGCGCAAAAAATTGCCACGGTCGAATACATCATTACTGACCCGAAAAAAGACTCCTGGAACGCCTCGCAATTACCTTCCGACTTCCCGAAGGCGATGCTCCCGTTGCTTCCGAAGAACGCCCATCTGGCGGGCGCTGGCGTCGATGGTGTGTACACCACACCCGGCATGAGAGGCGCACCGATTTACGGTGACTTCGACGAATTGGCAGGCCGGCCACGACATGATTTCGAGGTCATGTTGAAAACCTATACAGAGTTCTCTGATGTCGTCGAGTTTTACAAACAGAGAGCTAAAGGTGCCGAGTTAAGTGCGAACGATGAAAAGGCACTGATTGAAGGTGTTGCAGGTGGCGGCACCTACAAAATCGAGATCAAGGATAATGAGGAAGAAGGAACGGCCATCACTTTTTCCGCGTGGAGAAAAGAAGTTTGAATCACTTTAACTAAATGATCGAACGCAATTCGGCAGACTTATTCAAATCTTCGTGACGGGTAATCTGCCCTTTGCCCAATGTCGAAATCAACAATGATCTTTCAAACCTCACCGGCCAAATGACAGGCATGAAAATGTACACAATCATGCGTTATTTCCTGCTTATCGCGCTGGCCCTCCCACTGCTTTCTTGTGCAGCCGAAAGCGATGGCTCAGTACCTGGCGATGTCTCCGATTACATAACAAGCAGAGACAACTGTGACTCTCTGCGCGGAGATATTCCTGGGCCGGCCCCCGCCGCCCCGGACAACCTCAGCCGTGTCATCAGCGATATCAATAAATACTGCAAGGGCACAGATCAAAAACTGAAGCAGTTGAAAAAGAAATACTCCGAAAACGAAAGCATTGTGAAGTTGCTCTCGACGTACGAAGAAAATATTGAAGTGGATATGAGTTTTTAGCTTCACCATCAAGGACGGCTGAACATCAATCCACGGGGCTGGTTATCCGAAACCCCACTGCTACCGGGTGAACGCACCTCCACGGCAGGATCAAACGCCTCGACAATGGCGCCGGTCGCGCCCTGCTCTTGCGATACGACCGTAAGCACATCATCGCCGTCGAGTATCAACAATTTATTCCCGCAGACAATCTGCCCCCTTTTGACTGCTCTTTTGTCTGCGTCTACCCTCCCCTCAGTTAGGTTTCAAGGAGCAGGAATGAAGTTCTGGAACGATATCGATGGCAGCATCTTCTTCAACCAGGCTTTCAAAACTCCCATAGCGATTGGCCTCATTGAATTTTTCACAATAAACATCGACAACAACAGACCAACTATAATACTGGAATTTGACATCGAAGAGCTCCCTGACGCCCCTCCCGCGAAATGGAAAAAGGCTGAATCCAATACATGTCGCATCGGTTTAAACTGCAGCGAAATCAGCAACCTGATGATCAAAAACATACCTACAAAAGAAAAATTCAGCATAAGAATCACTCAGAGCGAAAATCTCTTCACGATTCACGCTTCGAACAACAGCTCGATAATTGAATTCACAACGAAATCTCCACTACTTTGTGGACCCTCAGTTTATATGAACGATAAAAAACCCGAGTTCACTTAAAACCAAATCTGACTCAATTTTTCAGCCCATCGGGACGCCTGACAAAAGCATCGGACATTTCCTGCAACTTCTATCGCCATCCATGAACTTGTACACCCCCTCCTCCCCAGATAACCTCCCCCAGTCGTTGCAACCTCAGCGACCGGTTTTGACAGACCGAACACGATCAAGGCATGCAAATGCCGCTTTGCGGCTCCATTGTTTCAGGAGCTTCACGATGAAAAAATTTCCACCCGACTCCCTCGACCCCAATCAACTCAGCCAAGCAACCCAACGCACCATCAGCGCCCGCCTCCGCGACCCAAAACATCCCGACCCCATCAGCCACGTTTTCACCCTTCTCCCCAACATCGACACCGAAACCCTTTTAAGCCACGCCTGCGAAACCCTCGCCTCGCTCAACGTGCTGACGACTGACCTTGCCTGCGAACTCGAAGGCTCGAACCGCAGCCTGGCGTTATCGATTCAGCAATTGGCCGTGCTGGGCGAGTTATTGGTAAACCGGGCGCTGGACAATCTCGATCCACCCGGTGAGATGTCCGATGCTCAGGAGGTTCAACCATGACTCGATACATGCCGATTACCGGCATCGACTGCACGATCCCTTCCCTGCTGATCGATACCGAAGCGCCTGTCGACGTGTTGCACGACACGGCGGCGTATCGCATTCGCAGCGTCACTCAACTGTTGGAAACGCTTTCCCTGGGCGAAGCGATTGGTGGGGATGCTGCGCTGTTGCAAGAGTTTGCGCGGGTGTTAGCCATCCAGTTGCGTGATGGCTGCGATTTGCTGGATGTGGTCGGGCGGCGGCTACGGGCGCAGCTTTAAATTTCCCAATAAAAATGGGCGACTTCAAGGTCGCCCATTTTTATGCCCGAAACATTTAAACATTGCCGCACAGACTTATACACGTGGCACTTCGCAAGAGTTTGTTAAAAACTGTCTTTAAATTTCTGATCATTCTAAAAATTCGACTCCACATCGTGAGCAAAAAAACTGGCGCTTCGGTCAAGTAACGCCTCACCTGAAAACAGCAAAAAACAAAACAATGGTTTTCAGCCCGCCTTCAAATTATGCTTGGGCCTACAGTATGGAGGCTGTGATTTATGTTCAAACTCAAACGGAAAACGTGGATTTTTCTCTTGATCTACATAGTAGGTGTCAGTGGCTATATCTACTACCTCTACGTCGAGACTCAAGGAATCCTCACTGAGAATATTAATAACAAGCTGCTGCATGCCGCGCTGGGGGCATCGGCCATCCTTGGCGATCGCTACCATGACAATCTGATCGACAAACAGTCCAAATCCGAGGCGGAAGACTGGAATGCCATTCAACGGCTCTCCAGCTTCAACGATTCCATGGGGACTGCTTTTGTCTACAGTGTGGTCAAGCGCTCGGGCGAGGCTTATCTGGTCAGCTCCAGCGCATCGAAAAAAGAGATCCAGGAGAAGAATTTCGTACGCTTTTTCGATCCCTACCCGGATGCCAGTCAGGCTTTGCTCGACAGTTTTGAGCGCACCGAACCCACCTGGATCGACTACTCGGATCACTGGGGAGATTTTCGCGCCGTCTTCGTCCCGATGAAATCGCAGGACGGTACGATTTATATCGCGGGTGCGGAGATGACGTTGGCGGATTACTACCAGCAACTTAATCAAGACTCCCTGCACCATATCATCCTGGCCATTTTGGTATTTCTCGTCTTCAGCCTTATTCGCATGCGCGCTCATCTCCAGCAATTGCAAATAAACGAAGAGGTATTGAATCAGGCAAAAAATGCCGCCGAGGACGCTGATCGTTCAAAGACCAGATTTTTGGCCACCATGAGTCATGAAATTCGCACGCCCATGTACGGTGTTATCGGCGCGACGGAGTTGCTGGCGAGGTCTGCCCTGAACCGCGAGCAAAGCAGTCTGCTACAAACGATCAATACAAGCGGACGAACCCTGCTGTCTCTTATTGACAACATTCTCGACCTTGCAAAAATCGAAGCGGGAAAACTTGAATTGAAGCCTCGTGTCTTCGAAGTCAGAGCTCTGGTTTCATCCAGTATTGAAATGATCCGGCAAAACATTCAGGACAAGCCAATTGTACTTGAGGCCCTGGTCTCACCAGACGTACCTCCCTTGGTCAAAACCGATACCAATTGCCTGCGCCAGATATTGATCAACTTGCTGGGCAATGCGGTTAAATTCACCGAGGCCGGAAAGGTATCGCTCATGGTCACGACTAGCGGTTACGGCACTCGAGCCCGACTCGAATTCTCCATACGCGATACCGGCATAGGTATCCCCATGGAACGGCAAGACAGCCTGTTCAAGCCCTTTGCTCAGTTTAAAGGACCGGCCAGTCAACGCTTTACCGGAAGTGGGCTCGGTCTTTCCATCTGCAAAAATCTGGTCGAGGCGCAGCAGGGGACTTTATCCTTTACCAGTCAGCCTGGCGTCGGATCGACGTTCTCCTTCTCACTCCCCATGGAGCTTTTTTCAGTCTCGGAACTACCCATCCGGGATGATCATGCATCGGTTGGTTTCGACTCATCTTTTGCCGAGGATTACCCGCTCGATATTCTGCTGGTGGAAAACCATCCCGTGAGTCAGAAAGTTGCCATGGCGATGTTACAAGAGTTGGGTTATGCACCCGACCTTGCGTCAAATGGCTTGGAGGCGGTCAATCAGTGCATGACTTCGACTCCAGATATCATTTTTATGGATATCAACATGCCTGTTATGGATGGGCTAACGGCCATCCGTAAAATCCGCGAACTACCACTGGGCGATATTTGCTACATCGTTGCTTTTACCGCGAGTGCTTTTTCGAGCGAGATAGAACGTTTCAGGGCCGCCAGTGCCAATGATATTTTGACCAAACCGGCAAATTTTCAGGCCTTGAGCCGAGTGCTTCAGCGTGCAGCCAACTACCGGCAGCAGCTCCAGGCCAGCACTCCGACAATGGATACAATTTCGGGTTGAAATGGACTCCGGCTACAAACGCCATTACAGCCCCCGGGTAGGGTGTCCGGCGCCGCCGCTTTAAGCCAGCCAATAAAAATGGGCGCCCCCAGGGTCGCCCATTTTTTATATCCGAAACTTTTAAACAGCACCTCCCAAAGAAGGTGTTCGCCCAGTGTAATGGCCTGGCAATCCATGCACCGGTAAAGAGCCCTGACACCGGGCGAACGGGAAGGATTTTAATAGAATTTGGCCGATATGTCCTCTGTATAAACATGAAATTTATGCACGTAACATTTCGTAAGTCTTTGCTAAAAAACCGGATACAAACTTCTAAAACTCACCAGCTCGACCATTAAAACTGACTGTTCTTATACAACTATTCGCACAAGAACAATCAATCCGTACAAGTAATGATCAGCTTGGGTGCTGGCTGGTCACTTTCAGCACATCGGTATAGGTCACCACAACGCTCTGCCCCACTTTCAGATCTTTCAATTTCGCCTGGACTTCAGGCTTTTCGACGTTGATGGTTTTGGATTGGCCGGCCGGGTTTTCGAAGGTTTGCCGTGTTCCTCAGGCTTCGGGATCTTTTGATCTTAATACCCGGTCATCTCCAGATACCCCTGCCCGCCATGACTGCCGCTCAACCGAACCGGCCCTTCCCAATAGGGAATGCGCAAATCCATCCAGGCCTTGGGGTTGAGGGCGCTGATAGTGATTTCGAGGTGCCTGGCGGGTATCTTGATCGACCAGCTCACCGGCATCGAACGGCCAGCGATTTTGGCCTTCTCCTGAGGAGTGAGGCTGATGTCGTCGGCATGCAATAACTGCGTCTGCCCTTGGGCGTCGATCCAGGTGCCAGTGAGGTATGGCGCGCCGTCCTTTTGCCGCATGCGATAGAGCATGACCTGTTCGCCGCTGTCCAGGTGCAGGGAGAACCAGTCCCAACCGGTCTGGTTGGCGGTCAGCGGTTGGCTGCTCCACTCGCGGTCGAGCCAGGCCGGGCCGCTGACGGTGTAGGTTTTGCCATCGATTTCCAGGGTGCCGCTGGCCTGGAAAAACGGCTGACTGTAGTAGTACGACGCCTGGCCCTGTTCGGATTTCTGGCTGAAGCCTTTGTCGCCCTGAAGCACCAATGGCCTCGTAGAAGTCAGTCGCAACTGATAGCTGAAAGCCTTGTCGCGAGCGCTGAGTTGCAGGTCCGACAGGGCATCGGCATCGGCAGCCTGACTACTGAAATGCCAATCGTCGATCCATGCCTTGAACGGCGTCAGGCTCACTCCGGCCTGGCCGACGCCGCCTCGGGCGTAGCGTTCGGCGGCATGGTGCGCCGTGGCGGAAGTCACGGCCGCATGGCCCAGCCAGATGGTCTGATTGCTCCAGCCGGGTTGCTCGGGGGACGCTTTCAAGGCGCTACGAAACAGCGTCCATTGCGCGCCGAATTCCTGGCCTTGATCGTCCTTGAGATTGGCGGTGACGTACCACCATTCGATGCGAAAGCCATCGTGGGGGCCGTGATCCGCCGGGAAGCTGAATACTCGCCCGGGCACCACTGGGGTAAATGCGGCGGCCTGATGGCCGAGGCCGGCGAAGCCTTTTTCCGGCGCAGGCGTGTTGTCGCATCCATTCAGCAGCGCGGCCAGTAACAACACACCGACCTTAATCTTCATGAGCAAACGTCCTCAGCAGATCCGCCGGTTGCGTGCGATACAGCGAGTACAACGGCCACGCCGACGCGAGCAATGTCGCGAGCAACGCCAGGCCCATCAACTGCAACAGTTGCAGCGGAAACACCCGCAACGGCAAACGCCAGCCGAAGGCCTGAACGTTGATCACCGTGTCCAGGCACCACGCCAATGCGATGCCCAAGGGCAACGCCAGCACCAGCGTCAGTACCGCCAGCAGCCAGGTTTGCCCGAGGTTCAGCAGCATCAGTTGTCGACGGGTTACACCCAGCGCCCACAGTGGCGCAAGTTGCCCGAGGCGGCTTTGGCTCTGGGTCAGCAGGCTGATGAATAGCGCCACGCCCGCGACGCAAAGGGTCAGGCTGTTGAGCGCGGCGGTGGCGGCGAAGGTGCGTTCGAACACTTGCGTGGACCAGCCTTTGAGCCGGGCCTGATCGACGATGCGGCTATCGTCCAGGGCGAAGCGTGCTTGCAGCGCGGTCAGGAACCCAGGGATCGATGCCGGTTCGATGCGCAGGTTGAAACGGTTGGGCGTCAACTGCGGCCAGCCGCGCAGCAGATGATTAATGTTGACCAGCAGGTGCCCCTTGGGATTGCCGTAGTCGGCGTAGATCCCGACGATCCGCGGCGACCATGGGCCATTCGGCGTCGGGATTGTCAGGTGATCACCGAGCCGTACCTTCAACCGCCGGGCCAGTTGTTCGCTGAGCATCAGCGCGTCGTCCTTGGCCAGTCGCTCCCAAGGGTTGTCACCCAAGGCTTCGAGCAGCGGCCAATGTTGACGATAGGTCGGGTGATCGATCACGCCAAAAACCTCCGCCGGCCAGCCCTGCAACTGGATCGACACTTGCCAGTTCGGTAGCACCGCGGTGACTTGGGGTTGTTGGTCAAGCCAGGTGTGCAGCTCTCGGGCCTGGGCGGGATTTTGCGGATTGAGGTACAGCTCGGCGGTCAGGCGTTGTTCGAGCCAGTTGCTGAACGTCTGGCGGAAACCGGCGGTCATGCTGCCGGCGCCGATGTTTGCCGCCAGCGCCAACAACAGCGCCATCAAGGCCAGGCTCAGGGCCGGCAGTTGCTGGCGGCAGTCGGCGAGAAACCATTGGCCGAGCACCGAACGACTGCGCCCAAGCACCCAGTTGAGTACGCTGTTCAACACCACCGGCAAGGCCAGTGCGGCGCCGATCAACAACGCGCCCATCAACACGAAGCCACTGTTCAGGCTGTCGCCGAAACTTAATGCCAATAACGCAATTACCGCAGCCATGGCGGCGACCCAACCCTGGCGCCGCAACCAGCGCGCGTGGGCCTGATGCCAGGCTTGCGGATTGGCCAGCGCCAGCAACGGCAACCGCGCCGCCCGCAGCAAACTGTTGGCGCCGGCCAGCAAGGCGCCGAACAGGCTCAAGCCGATACCGCTGAACCACCACAGCGGGCTGAGATTCAACTGCCCCGGCACTTCGGCGCCGTACAAGCCGCGCAGGCTGGCGGCGACGTCCGGCAACAGCACGCCGGCCAGCAGGTAGCCGCTGACGACGCCGGCGATACCACCGATCAGCGCCAGAGCACCCAGCTCGACGGCAAGGCAGGCAATCAACAGGCGGGCACTGACCCCGCAGGCGCGCAGGGTTCTGAGCAATCCTCGGCGTTGCTCCAGCGCCAACCCGATCGCCGCGTGAACGATGAACAGGCCGACCACGAACGACAGAAAGCCCAAGGCATCGAGGTTCAGGTGGAAGCTCTCGGTCAGGCGCGCGAGATTGTTTTCTTCGCCGCTGCTTTTGAACTGGAGTTGGCCCTTGAGCTCATCAGGCAGGGTCGCAGTGAAGTCCTTGGGCAGCAGCAGCCGTGACAATTGACCCGGTAATTGCAGAATCTGTTGGGCGAAGCCGATGTCCACCAGCAACACACCGGGCGCCATGTCGGTCTGGGCCCGTAGCGGCGGCAAGGTGATGCCGCTCTGGGCCACCGGGGTTTCACCTTCGTGCAAGCCCAACGCCTGCAAGGTCTGCGGCGAAATCCAGGTGCTGCCCGGCGGGGTGAAAAACTCGACAACCTGCTCGATCGCCAACGACCGCCCGGCCACTGCGGAACCGGTCGGCAGCGACACCGGCTCAATCCCCATTAACTGCAAGCTCTGGTCTTCATGGCCCTTGAGCGTCACTCGGCCTCGCAACACGGGTGAAACCGGCCAACCCGCACGACGCAGGTCAACAAACAATTGCTGGGAAAACACCCCGCCGCCGGGCGCACGGAGGCTGGCTTGTGGTTCGCCGCCGATCAGCTGACTGGCCCGGGCGTAGCTTTCTCGCGCCTGGCTGTTCAGCGCTTGCACGCCGGTCAGCAGGCTGGTGGCGAGCCAGAGCCCGGTCAGCACACTGAAAAATTGCACCGGGTGCTGTCGCCAATGGCTGAGCAGCGCCCGCAGCGTCTCGCGAAAAACCCGCACCTCAGCGCTCGTCCGCGCCAGCCAGACGGCCACCGTGCAGCACCACTTTGTCCGCCAACCGCGCGGCGACCCGTGGGCTGTGAGTGACCATCAGCAAAGTCGTCGGGCTGTCGTCGAGCAGCTCCAGCAACAACTTCAACACCTCATCGCTGGTGGCTTCATCGAGGCTGCCGGTGGGCTCGTCGGCCAGCAGCAGTTTGGGTTGCGATGCCAGGGCGCGCCCCAGGGCAACCCGTTGCTGTTGCCCACCGGACAGTTGCTCCGGATAGCGCCGCAGCAAATCTCCCAACCCAAGACGTTGCACCAGATGCGCCTGCCAACGTGGATCGTGGCGCCCGGCCAGGCGCGCCTGAAACGCCAGATTATCCTCGACGCGCAAACTGCCGATCAGGTTGAACTGCTGAAACACCAGACCGATTTCGGTTCGCCGCCAGTTCGCCAATTGGCTTTCGTTCATCTGCTCCAGCCGATGCTCGCCGCTGCGGATGCTGCCGCGATCGACCTTGTCCAGCCCCGCGATCAGGTGCAGCAAGGTGCTCTTGCCACTGCCCGACTCACCCATCAGCGCCAGGCTGCTGCCGGGTTTCAACGTGAGGTCGACGCCTTGCAATACCGGCAGTGGGCCTTGGGGGGTGGCGTAGCTTTTGAAGACGCCCTGGACCGAAAGCATGAGGGGAGACTCGTTGAAGGCAGTGGGCCTAGGATAGCGGACGGCAGCGGGACCGCGTTATCGTTAATCGCGAGCAGGCTCGCTCCCACATTTGATAGGTGTGAACGCAAATTTTGTGTACACCAAAAATCCAATGTGGGAGCGAGCCTGCTCGCGATGAGGCCGGGTCATTCCATCGAAAACCTCACTGCCCCACCGCCACACTCGGCACCACCCGCTCCGGCGTCACAATGCTGTTCAGGTCAATGTGCTTCCACTCCGGCTTGGCCCCAAGCCGTGCATTGAAACGATAGTTAAACGTGAAATCGTCCACCGTCGGCACACTCAAGGGTTTGCCATAAACCGCCTCGATCCCCGCCAGGTCATAACCCATCACCTGCAGCAACGTCGGGAAAATGTTGTAGTGACTGGAGCGATCCTTGTTGGCCGGCAACTGCGCCTGCCAGTCCTGGGTCTTCAAATCGCTGCCCTGGATCACCACCAACGGCACCAACCCCTCCTCCTCCACCGGATTACCACCGCAGTGAGTATTGAGCCCCGGGTTACCGCGCTCGTGCAGATCCTGCCCGTGATCCGAGGTGTAAATCAGCAGCGCATGGCTCAGATCCGCCTGAGCAAACACCCGTGCGAAGAACTCGCCGACATTCCACAGCACGGTATTTTTATAGGCGTTGCGGTACAGCAACCAATCATCCGGCTGACCGTTGAAACCATCGCGTGTGCCCGTATCCGCCACTTCGACAAACTGCCCACGGGGCAAAGTCGGGCGGTAAGCCATAAACGCGTCCGGGTACTTGTCGTGCACCGGAAAATGCGCACCGACCTTGTTGATCACCACCAGCTGCGGCTTACCGTCATTGAGCAGATCGATCAGCCTGGCCGCCGCTGCCATGTCGCGGTCACGCACGCTGGTCTGGTCGAATTGCACGAACTCGTCGATGTCCTTTTTCTCGGCAGCGTTCATCAGGTTCTGCAAGTTGCCGCCGGTGCGCTGGGAGTCGATGTAAACGGTGCGCAGCCCGGCCTTTTTTGCGTACTGCCAGATCGACGGCAATGTGCTGTTGATCCGCGTGTAGTCGGCGCGGGTGCCACCGTAGCGCAGGGTGACATTGGTGTCGGCGCTGCAATTGGCGATGGACGCCGCGTAGCCGTAATTGAAAATGTCCACGCCCGGGCGCGGTTCCTTGAGGTTGCTGTGCACACCGAACGGCGTGTTGATGTCCAGGTAGTTGCCGGAAATGCTCTCGTCGACGATCAGCACGATGTCGTGCCCCACCGGCTGATCGATGCGCGTCAGGCTCACCGGCTCACGCGGGCCGACGGTGTTGTGCAGCGCTTCATAGGTGAACAGATTCAAATAGGCCAGTGGCGTGTACATGATCGGCAAGCCACGGGCGCCCTCGCCGGCCCGCACGAACAGCACGGTGCTGAGCAGTAGCATCCCGAGCACCGGCGCCGACACCAACAGCGTACCCGGAAATGGCGCTCGTCGACGCGGCTTGAGCCCGATACCGAACAGCAGCAACAAACCACTGACCATCGCGCTGATGATTGCATCGCGGTACTGGTAAGCCGCTTCTTGAATGAACCCACCGGAATACACCAGCGACACAAAACTGCTGTAAGTCATGTAGCCGGCAGTCACTTGCGTATAGACGTCAAAGAACACCGCCGAGCCAAACATCGCCAACGCGAACAGATGACGGATCAGCGTCTGACGGATGTACGCGGTCATGAACAGCGCTACCGTCAGTGCCACAAACATCCCGCCATACAGCAACACCGGGTAACCGATGCCCAGTGCAGTGAGGCGATCAAGGTAGTCGTCGTAGTTTTTGAGTAAATACAGAACCAGCAACAGTTCCTTGAGGTATCGGATCATGGCAGTTGGCGTCACTCCGCGAACAGCGTTGGCCAATAGTCTGTCGGCCACTTTCTGACACTAGCACCGAGCCCTCGAAGCGCAAGAAATGCCGGTTTTTTGCCAAAAGCGTCAAAAAAACGTTGCCTCAAATCTGACACTCCAAAACGCCTGTAACCCTTGTGTTTCAAGCCTTACGACCGTTTATCGTTTTCTTCAAATCCTCAGAAACCCCTCAAAACCGCGGCAAATCCAGCAGCGGCAAGCACTTGATGGCAAAGAGCCCGTGAAATCGGGGTTTTCCCGGTAGCGTTACCCGTCATTTTGCTGACTCTCTTTCCCATGGCTGGGCTATACCCCTTTTGACAGTCTCATTTCAGTTACATCCACCGTTTTACGAGGCACGCCAATGTGGACGTGAGCGTATTTGGTACGGGCTATGTAGGCCTCATTCAAGCCGCAGCATTGGCCGATGTCGGACATCGCGTCTTGTGCGTCGATATCGACCCCAACAAGATCAGGCAACTGCAGCAAGCCGTGCCCCCGATCAGCGAACCGGGACTGTCCAGCACACTGGAAGACAACATCAAGGCCGGTCGACTGCTCTTCTCCACTCAGGCCAGTGACGCGGTCGAACACGCCGAACTGATTTTCATCGCGGTGGGTACACCCGCCGATGAAGACGGTTCCGCCGACCTCAGCCATGTGCTGAAAGTGGCTCGGCAGATCGCCAGTTTCATGGAGTCCGATCGCACCCTGATCATCAAGTCCACCGTGCCGGTGGGCACCGCGGACCAGGTGGCAAGCACCGCCAACGAAGAACTGCAACGCCGTGGCAAAGAGGCGTTGAACGTGCGGGTGGTGTCCAACCCGGAGTTTCTCAAGGAAGGCAGCGCCCTGGCCGATTGCATGCGCCCGGACCGGATCATCGTCGGCACCAATGACGATGAAGCGCGCAACCAATTGAGCGAACTCTATGCGCCGTTCTGCCGCAACCGCGAAAAGCTCATGTTCATGGACAACCGTAGCGCCGAGCTGACCAAGTACGCCGCCAACGCAATGCTCGCCACCCGCATCAGTTTCATGAACGAACTGGCCAACCTCACTGAGTTGCTGGGGGCCGACATTGAGGCGGTGCGCAAAGGCATCGGCTCGGACCCGCGCATCGGTTACCACTTCATTTACCCCGGCTGTGGCTTCGGCGGCTCGTGCTTTCCCAAAGACCTGCGTGCCCTGTTGCACACCGCCGAACACAACGGCATGCCATTGCGTCTACTGCGCAGCGTCACCGAAGTGAACGACAGCCAGCGGCACATTCTGTTCAGCAAACTGCAGGCGCTATTTCCCGATGGCCTGGCTGGTAAATCCATCGCGATTTGGGGCCTGGCGTTCAAGCCCAATACCGATGACATGCGCGAAGCCCCCAGCCGTTATCTGATGGAGGCGCTGTGGGCCGAAGGTGCGAGCGTGCAGGCTTATGATCCGGAAGCCATGTCCGAGTGCCGACGCATTTACGGCTACCGCGATGACCTGCACCTGTGCGCCACCCGCGACGACACCCTGGAAGATGCCGACGCGCTGGTGATTTGCACCGAGTGGAAGAATTTCCGTGTGGTCGACTTCGATCTGCTGGCGAGCAAACTGCGCGCGCGGGTGATCGTCGACGGGCGCAATCTTTACAACCCGGAGCACGTGGCGGCGGCCGGTTTGCACTACAGCGGCATCGGGCTTCGGCACATCGCTCCCGAGGCGCCACGGCCATGAAGATACTCGTCACTGGAGCGGCCGGTTTCATTGGAGCCCATTGCATGTTGCGGTTGTTGCGCGACGGGCATGAGGTTTTCGGGCTGGATAATTTCAACGATTTCTACGACCCGCAACTCAAACACGACCGCGTGGATTGGGTGCGCAAGCAAGTCGGCGACTTCCAGCTCGCGAAAGTCGATGTGGCCGACGCCACGGCCCTCGACGCATTGTTTGTTCGTGAACAACCGGAGGTGGTGATTCACCTCGCGGCCCAGGCCGGGGTGCGTTACTCCCTGGAAAATCCCCGGGCCTATGTCGACAGCAATCTGAGCGGGTTCCTGAACATCCTCGAAAGCTGCCGCCACCACCCGGTCAAGCACTTGATCTATGCCTCGTCCAGTTCAGTGTATGGCGCCAACCAGCACACGCCTTACTCGGTCAAGGACTGCGTCGACCATCCGTTGTCGCTGTACGCCGCGACCAAAAAAGCCAATGAGTTGATGGCCCACAGCTACAGCCATCTGTTCGGCATTCCCTGCACCGGTTTGCGTTTTTTCACCGTGTACGGGCCTTGGGGCCGGCCGGACATGTCGCCGATCCAGTTCGCCCGGGCGATTGCCGAAGGGCAGCCGCTGAAGCTGTTCAACTACGGCCAGCACCAGCGTGATTTCACCTACATCGACGACATCATCGAGAGCATCGCCCGTCTGATCGAGCGCGCCCCCCAAGCAGCACCGCACTGGAACCGCGAACAACCGGACCCGGCCAGCAGCATGGCGCCATGGCGCATTTACAACATTGGCGGACAACAGCCAGTGGAGCTCAAGGACTACCTGGCGCTGCTGGAAAAACACCTCGGACAAAAAGCCCTCGTCGAGTTGCTGCCCTTGCAACCGGGCGACGTGCTCAACACCTGCGCCGATGCCAGCGACCTGGCCCAGGCTACCGGTTTCCAGCCACGGATCGAGCTGGATGAAGGACTCGGACGATTCATCGCCTGGTTCCGTGACTACTACCCACTGCGCAACGCCCACTCGCCACTCGCGGAAGGGCTTCAGCGGAGGACTCTATGACTGGACATGAAAAAGGCGTGTTGTTCAATCACATGCAGCGTGACAAACGCCTGGACCCCGAACACCGAATGCGCCTGGACTCAGCGATCCACATGCAGGGCCGCGGCTGGTTGACCGGCCGCGACGGTGGTCGGCCCTGGACGCTGTCGCGAACCAACCGGGTGGTTGCATGCCTGGGTGCACTGATGATTCTGCTGCTGCTGTCCCCTGTGCTGCTGGGCCTGGCGCTGGTGATCAAGTTCAGCAGCCCGGGGCCGGTGATGTTCGTGCAAAAGCGCACCGGCTACCGCGGCCGCCTGTTCGGCATGTACAAGTTCCGCACCATGGTGATCAACGCCGAGGAGCTCAAGGAGTCCCTGCGGCACCTGAACAAGCACGGCGCCGACGCCATCGATTTCAAGATCGACAACGACCCGCGGATTACCCCCATTGGCGGCTTCCTGCGGCGCAGCAGCCTCGATGAGTTGCCCAACCTGATCAATGTCATCAGCGGCGACATGCGTTTAGTCGGTCCGCGACCGACCTCGTTCAACGCCTATCGCTACAAGGACAACCACCTTGTACGCCTGAGCATCTACCCCGGCATGACCGGCCTGTGGCAGATCTCCGGGCGCAGCAATATCGACTTCGACCAGCGCGTTGAGTTGGACCTCAGCTATATCGCCGAGCAGAGCCTGTTGCTTGATCTGAAGATCCTGTTGAAAACCCCCTTCAAAGTATTCAGCGGCCACGGAGCGAGTTAAATGGACGGTTCATCGAATAAAAGCCTGACCATCGCCAGCCCGAGCGAGTCCAACCTGACCTCGACCGTGCTCGACCTGGATCTGCGGATCCTCTTCCTGACCGCTGCCAATGCAGGCACCGGTACCACCACCAGCGCCCTGGCGCTGGCCAGCCAACTGGCGTCAATGAGCAGCGGCCAAGTGCTGCTGGTCGACGCCAGCCAGTCGGAGGGCAACCTCACCCAACAGCTGGGGCTGACCAAAGAACGCGGCTTTCGCGACCTGCTGTTCAACGACTCGCCGCCGCTGCTGCAGGACTGCCTGGTGAATGTCTCCAGCCTGCCCTTCCACATCCTGCCGAACGGGCGGCACATCCGTGGCGCCGAGCACCTGACGACCGAACAGCTGGCCCCGTTGCTCAACCAACTGGGCGATCGGTATCGCTTCGTGGTGATCGACGGCGACGCGGTGTATTCGGCCGCCGACACTCTGGTCATCAGCACCTTGGCGGACGGCGTGATCATGGTGGTGCGCGCCGAAGACACGCGCTGGGAAGTGTCCCAGGCCGCGGTCCAGCGCCTGACCCAGGCCGGCGCAAAACTGGTGGGCAGCGTCTTCAACCGGCGCAAGTACTACATGCCCAAATGGCTCTACAAAAACCTGTAGCCACCGCAGAAAGGATGACGCCATGAACGCCAAAATGCTTCTCCTGCTGTTGCTGCCGCTTGCAGGTTGCTCCAGCACCAGTGAAACCCAGAATATGCCGGTGCAGATCCTCACGGCCGAGCCGGCCAACGCCCAGGCGACCGACATGCCCAAGGTCGAACAGACCTTGCGGCCCAAGGACGTGCTGGACGTGATCTTCCACATCAGCACCAGCGGTTCGCAGGCTTATCGGATTCAACCCGGTGACCAGGTCGCCCTGAACTTCACCGCGGCCAGCCAGCTCAACGGCACGCAACTGGTGTTGCCCGATGGCACCATCGAACTGCCAGGAGCCAACACCGCGGTGAAAATCGGCGGGCTGACGTCGGTCCAGGCGCGGGAGGAAATCCAGCGTGTCTATAACCGCAAAGCCCTGTTCCAGCCCAATCGCAACCAGCTGACCGTGCTGGTCACCAGCCCGCTGAGCAACGAGCAGAACCTCAAGAGCGCGCTGAACCACCCCGCTACCGGCATGAGCCGGGAGATCACCGTGGGCAACGACGGCTATGCCAGTTTCCCGGAAATCGGCTCCGTACCGCTGCAAGGCATGACGGTCAACCAACTGGAGACTTTCCTCAATCAACGCTACGCGCAATTGCCGGGACGGATGACGGTCGACGTCATGCTCAAATCCACCTCGGGCAACGAAATCTATGTGCTGGGTGAAGTCGCGCAACCGGGCTCCTACCCGATTCGCCGGCCAGTCTCGGTGCTTGAAGCGCTGACCCTGGCCCGTGGCACTAGCGTCAAGGCGCGGCTCGATTCGGTGGTGATCATGCGCCGCACCGGCAACCAGGTGCAGGCCGTGCACTACGACGTGGAAAAGGCCTTGTCCGGTGACGCGTCGCAGATTGCTTACCTGCAACCGGACGACATGCTCTACGTGCCCAAGACCAAACTGGCCAGCGCCGGTGAGCTCGCGCGGCAACTGGCTGACGTGGTGTTATTCCAGGGGGTGGGCTTCACCTTTGGCTACCGCGTCGACAACAAAGGCGGCAGTAACTAACTCTCAGGTGACCGACCATGAACCCCAAGGAAAACTACCTGCATGAGTTCTTCAGGATTTTCTTCGCCAACAAAAAGTTGGTGAAGCGAGTCTTCCTGATCTTTGCAGTGATCGCCCTGATCTTGCCGCTGATGCTCAAGCAGAGCTTCGACATCACCGCGCAGGTGATCGTGCAGTCCAAAAAACTCTCCCAGGGAGACGCCACCACATCCCTGACCCAAGGTGATGCCTCATTCATTCCGCCCTCACTGGCAGACATGGAAACCGAGAGCAATATCCTGCGTTCGCCGGCCCTGATCCGTCAGACCATCAGCGACCTGCGGGATAAAGGCGAGTACGCGCCCAACCCCGGGATCTTCAGCCAACTGGTGACCGAACCGATCAAACGTTTTGTGACCACCCCCTTGCGTGAATACGTGGTCAATCCGGTGCGCGATGCGTTCGGGCTTGAGACCGATCCCGTGCGGGATACCGACCTGGATGTCTTCACCCAGCAGGCCACCGAAAACCTGAAAATCGAAACCCTGCCGGGTTCCAACGTAATCTCCATTGTCTACAGCTTTGGCGATCCGGCCCAAGGCACCCGGTTTGTCGCGGCGCTGCTGCAAAACTACCTGGTCAACCGTCAGGAACTGCAATCAATCGACCTGCCGCAGAGCTTCTACGAAACCAAGAAGAAGCAATATCAGGTGCGTCTCGATGGCCTGGAAGGCACACGACTGGCGTTGCTCGAAGGTGTGGCTTCGTCCGATCCGAAGGAAGAAATCACCTTCCGCCTCAATGCCATTAACACCGAGGAACAGGCCCTGAGCCTGTATCAGGATCGCCTGCTGCAAAGCCAGCGCTGGCTCGACTACCTGAAAACCGCCCTGACGTCAGCCACCAATACGTCCCGGCTCAGCGATTACACCTTCCCCTTCACCTTCACCACCACGGTGGACAACATTGCGTTCGAAGACCGGGAGATCAGGCAGCTCGGTGAACAACTGACCACTCAGGTCAGCCGCTACATGAACGACCTGGCGGTCTTCCAGCCGGGCAGTGAACCGATGCTGTTGACCCGTGAGCAGATTTCCCGCACCCGTCAGCAGTTCCTGAAAATCGTCAGCAACCGGATTCAGGAGCGCACCAACGACCTGGCGATTGTCACCTCGGTGATCAAGCAAAAAACCGCGCGCATCGCCGCGTTCAAGGACCGCATCCATCAGTTGCAAGTGGCTCAAAGCAAGTTGCAGCAGATGGACACCGAGATCAATGCCTTGCACGCGGCGTTCTCCACCTACGCCCAGCGCTTTGCCGAAAGCAGCTCCGCCGGCTTGCTGGACAACGATATGTCCAACGCCCGGGTACTCAGCCCGCCGTTCGAACCGACCGATGCAGCGTTCCCCAAACCGATCCTGATCATTCCGTTCGGGATGCTGACCGGTCTGTTGCTGGCGATTGCCTTCGTCTACGTGCGTGAGTTCTTCGATCACCGCTTCAAACACCCAGCGCAAATCACCCATGAACTGGGCTTGCCGGTGCTGTTGGTGATTAACGATCAGGACGCCCTGCCGAACAACCCGCACAAAAACTGGACCGTGCCTAGCTTCGTGCATTGGGTGCGCCATTGAACGGGCCGCTCAGCGCCAGCGCTCTGCCGATCATGCATTTGATCAGCAGCGGCGGCTTCTATGGGGCTGAGCGAATGCTGCTGGACCATTGCCTGGCGACGCCGGGGCGGCACCAAGTGCTGTTTCTCGATGCGCCGCCAGCGCTGATCGCGCGATTTCGCGGGGCCGGGATTGACTGCCGTAATTGTTCGGGACTCAGGGAATTGCTGCGTCATTTACGTCAGCGGCGGGCTGAACATCCACTGATCAACACGCACAATTTCAAGGGTCTGTTATTTGGTTGGGTGAGTGCGACGTTGTTGGACTTGCCGTTAGTGATTACTCAACACGGTTTCACCCCACGCAGTCGCAAGCAACGCCTCTACGGCTGGCTGAGTTTGCAACTGTGTCGCACGGCGTCGGTGCATCGCGTGGTTTGCGTGGCCGAAAGCATCGCCGTGCTGCACCGCAAGGCCAGTGTCCGGACGGAGAAAGTGCAAGTGATTCCCAATGGTCTGCCAACCGCCAGCGATCTGCTGCCCCCACCTGCCAAACACCTGCGCTGGCTGGCGGGTTACGTCGGTCGGCTGAGTAATGAAAAAGGCCCGGACCTGTTTCTCGATGCGCTGATTCCGCTCTGTCAGCAACACCCGCAACTGGACGCCGTGATGCTCGGCGATGGCCCGGAACAGGAGCCCCTGCTGGCGCGGATTGCCGCCGCCGGCTTGCACCAACGCATCACCTTGCCGGGTTACCAGACCGACATGAACCGATGGTGGCAGCAACTCGATGCGCTGGTGATCAGCTCGCGCACCGAGGGCACGCCGATGATTTTGCTGGAAGCGATGCAGGCCGGTGTGCCGGTGGTGGCGTTCAGCGTCGGCGGGATTCCCGATGTACTGGAAGACCGGCACAACGGCTTGCTGGCGACACCCACCGACAGCGCCGCCCTCGCCCGGCAGATCGACACGCTGCTGAGTGAGCCGGCACTGGCTCGCGAATTGATCGACAACGCTAGACGTACGCAATTGGACCGTTACGACCTGAAGGCCTTGGCCGAACGCTGGTCGCAACTTTATATCCGTACTGCACGGGAGGCACGCGCGTGATCTTTCCGCTCTCGATCGTCAGCCTGCTCGCCCTGGTCTGCCTCGGTTTGCTGGCCAGCCCTTATCCGTATCTGGCGCCCGGCGCGGTGCTGGGCCTGGTGGCGGTCGCGGTGCTCTACCGAAAACCTGCCTGGGGTTTGTTGGGCATCGCGGCGCTGGTGCCGTTCGAAGGTTTCTTCAAGGGCAACGCGCTGTCGGGCACCAAATTCATCGGTGCGTCACTGGCACTGATCCTGATGTTGCAGCTGGCCCTTCACCAGATTCCATCCGAACGCCTGCGCAGCAACATCTGGCGCTACCTGATCGGGTTCATGGTGTTGTACGGGTTAAGCATGATCAATACCGACAACCTGGACATGTCCCAGAGCCATCTGCGGGATCTGAGTGTCGGCCTGGTTCTGTTTGTGATCACCTTGCTGATCGGCCGCGACTTGAACCTCGATCTGTTCGCCCGGCTGGTGACCCTCAGCGTCAGCACGACCAGCGCCCTGGCCATGTTCTCCACCAAGTATCAGGACCAGGGCCGCGCCGCCGGGCTGCTGGACGACGCGAACTCGTTTGCCCTGCTGATCGCCTTCGCCGTGCCGTTGGCCCTGCTGCTGGTGATCCGCGGCCCGAACCTGTTGCATCGATTGTTCTGGGGCGGCTGCTGCATTTTGCTGCTGGGCGGCATGACCAAAACCGATTCCCGTTCCGGGCTGGTGGTCCTGTTCCTGAGCTTGATGATCGGCGCCTGGCACTACCGCGCGCAGTTGCCACGCATCCGGCCGCGCCACTTGGGTTTTGCCATGCTCGGCCTTGCGATCGTGATTCCGGTGGGGATTTATTCGATGCCGGCCGGTTACCTCAAGCGCATCCAGTCCTTGAGCGTCTTGAAAGAAGGCGCCAAAAGCCAGGACGAGTCCCTCGGTCGCCGCGCGTCATACCTTGTGGTCGGCAGCCAGATCATTCGTGAGGACCCGTTGCTCGGTTCTGGCCCTGGCACCTTCCCGCTGCACTATGCCACCTCCGGTTACGCCAAGGTGTTTTCCGCCAACCGCAAGCCCGGCGACCTGTACCGTCGCGCTCACAATACTTACATGGAAATCTTCAGTGAACTGGGGATTCCCGCCGGGCTGTTGTTCGTCGGCATGCTGGGCCTTGGGATGTACAACCTGGTCCGTGCCCGTCACGCCTGGATGCTGCGACGGGATTGGGACCAGGCCGACCTGATCACGCACCTGGGCATCAGCTATCTGTCGCTGATGCTGTTTTTGATGTTCCTCAGCGCCCCGAATCACAAATACCTGTGGATCATGCTCGCACTGTCCTGGGTGTTACGCCTCAAGGCTGAAGAACGTCCGCCGACGGAGGCCAAGGCATGAGCCGCATCAGCCTTGTCATCCCGATGTACAACGAAGCCCGGCACATCGGCCGGACCCTGCTCGCTGCGCAACGCGCCGCCAATGCCGCAGGGCTGGAATGCGAGTTGATCGTGGCCGACAACGGATCCAATGATCAAGGGCCGCACATTGCGCGGCAAATGGGCGCGCAGGTGCTGGTTCTGCCAGGCCTGCTGATAGGTGCGCTGCGCAATCGCGGCGCCGCCGTTGCCACAGGCGAATGGCTGGCCTTCATTGATGCCGACATTGAAATGCCCGAGGACTGGCTCACGCTGTTGTTGAGCATCCAACCCGCCGTTCAGGTCGACGTCCTGGGACTGGACCTGCACACCCCGGCCGAAGCCCCGTGGTATGCCAATGCCTGGCAACGCCGCACGTTGCGCCCGAACGATGAAACGTTGAAAACAGTGCGATGGCTGCCCAGTTCCAACCTGTTGATGCGTCGTCCATGGTTCGACAAGGTCCGCGGCTTCAACGAAAACCTGCGCACCGGCGAAGACAAGGATTTCACCATGCGCCTTTCCCACTCTGGCGCACGCCTGCTGTCCGTCAACCAGAGCGTTGCCCTGCATTGGGGTTACGAGAGCAGTTGGCGCGAATGGATGGGCAAGGAGTTCTGGCGTCAGGGAAGTCACCTGCAATTACTGCGCAGCCACGGCATGAATATGCGTTTACTGCGTTTCCCGATGCTGTCGATCATCGCCTGGGTGTTGGATTTCATGGCGCTATCCGCCCTGTTCAACGGTTCCCCCCTGCTGGCGGTATTCACGCTGTTCGTCACCAGCCTGCCAGCGCTCGCCCAGAGCCTGCGCCAGAGCCTGAAACACCATGACGTTGGCCTGATGCTGCAACTGTGGGGCCTGCATTGGGTGCGTCTGCACCTGGCCGGTGCCGCGCTCATTTTGAGCCTGTGTCATTGGAATGCCAGGAGGCCGGCCCGTGGCTGAATTCATTTTCTGGTTGTGCCTGTTATTGCCGGTGTATGCCTGGCTCGGCTACCCGCTGCTGCTGACGCTGATCGCGCCGTTGTTCCGTGCGCGGCGTCATGCGCCAGCCCCCCCGATGAATGTCAGCATTATCATCGCCGCGCACAACGAGGCCCCACATATCGAAGAGAAGTTGCGCACCCTGCTCATCCAGGATTATCAGGCACGTTCGCTACACATCATTCTGGCCAGCGACGGCTCCACCGACGACACCGTGGCCTGCGCGCACAAGGTCATCGACCCGCGCATCAGCGTGCTCGACCTGCCCCGCCAGGGCAAAGCGGCTACCTTGAATGCCGGCGTCGCCCTGAGCACGGGCGAGATTCTGGTGTTCACCGATGCCGATAACCAATGGGCGACCGACACCCTCGGCCAGTTGCTCGCGCCCCTGGCCGACCCTGAGGTCGGGGCTTGCGCCGGGCACATGCGGATCCCGATGCCGGGCAACGGCCTGAGCCTGGGCGACAGCCTTTATCGGCATTACGAAGGCTGGTTGCGCAAGGTGGAAAACCGCACCGGCTGCATGGTCTCCGCCGACGGTGCCCTGCTTGCCCTGCGCCGCGAGTTGTTCCAGCACGTACCGACGGAGGTCAACGACGACTTTTTTATCAGCACCTGCGCGCCGGTGGCATTCAAGCGCATCGTCTATGTGCCCGAAGCACACGTGAGCGACCAGGGCGTCGACGAAATCGCCAAGCAATGGCGTCGTCGCCAGCGCGTCACCGTCGGCGGCCTGCAAAGCCTGGCCCAGCGCCGGGAGCTGCTGAACCCTTGGAGGTATGGCCTGTATGCGATTGCACTGATCAGCCACAAGCTGATTCGACGCCTGGCACCGATCCTGTTGCTGCCATTGCTGCTGAGCAATCTCTGGCTGTGGAATGTACATGGCTTCTATCGCCTGAGCCTGATCGCGCAACTGCTCGGTTACGCGATGGCCATCGTCGGCCTGCTGGATGTGCAACACCGTTTGCCCAAACCTTTTCGCCTCGCCGCGTTTGTTCTGGTGACCCTTGCCGGGATGAGTATCGGTCTTTGGCAGTTCTTGCGCGGCCAGCGGTACGCGCAATGGAACCCCGAGCAAAATCGTTGAAAGGACCGCGCCATGGCGATCAAACAATTATTAAAACGCACCAGTGGCTGGCTCTATCTCAACTCGCCGGTAGGCCGTCACCAATTGCACGGTGCCGGGGTGATCCTGATGTTGCACCGGGTGCTGGCCAATGACCGCGCCGCCGACCTGCCCCATCGCAATGAACTGTGCGTCGGGCCGAAGGCATTCGAACATCTGCTCGCCTGGTTGAAAAAGAACTTCGACTGCGTGCCTCTGATGGAGATCTTGCAACCGGGCGCCATCAGAACCGGACGACCAAAAATCACGCTGACCTTCGACGACGGCTGGCGCGACAACGCGCTGAATGCCTTCCCGTTGCTGAAAAGACATCAGGTGCCGGCAAGCATTTTTCTCTCCACCGATTTCATTGGCAGCCGGCAACGTTTCTGGTGGGAAAGCCTGGGGGAAACCCTCTGGCACAGCCACGGTGAAAAAGCCCGGACGCATTTGATTGAGTGCCTGCAACAGCTTGGGCGACCGTTACCGGTGCTGCTCGATGATCTGGATGTGCAGCGCCGTAGCCTGGCGCTTTTGCATTTTCTACAAAGTCTGAAAACCTTGCCTGCGGGCGAACTGAACCGGCTTACCGATCAATGCCCGGAGGAATCGTTACCCCAGGCTCTGGACTGGCATCAAGTACGCGCGCTGGAAGCCAGCGGGTTGATCCGCTTCGGCCCCCATGGCGCCAGCCACGCGATCCTCACCGGCCTTGACGATCAACGTCTGGATGAGGAACTGAGCCGTAGCCGCAATGCCCTGCTCAACGGTTGCAACCGGCCACTGCCGGTCTACTGCTACCCCAATGGCAACCATGATGCGCGGGTGCGCGAACACGTGGCGGATCATGATTTCCCGTTTGCCTTGGGCACCGCCGCCGGGATTTATCGTGGCATCAGCGATCCATTGGCCTTGCCGCGAATCGGCATCAGCCAGCGCACGGCGCGCAATCCGGAGTTGCTGTCCTGGCGCATCTATCGCGGAGCCCGGCCATGAGTCGCAGCCACTATCTCAAACACCTGGCCCTGAGCATGGGCACCAAACTGGCGATGATCGCCCTGCGGCTGCTGCGCAACGTATTGCTGGCGCGGATTCTGGGGCCCAGCGAGCGAGGTCTGTTTGCGTTGCTCAGTACCCTGCCCGATTTGATCAGCGCCGCCACCAGCGGCGGGCTGAATTCGGCGGTGGGGTATCAGGCCGCCAAGCAACGGCCCATGGGATTGTTGCTGAGCCAGGTGCTGGTGTTTGGTTGCCTGCTGGCGGGTTTGCTGACGTTGCTGGTGGTGGCACTGGTGCGAGAGTTCGGCAATGAACTGGACATCACCACGCAACTGGGATTGCTTGCCTGGCTGTTACTGCTGGCGGTGCCGCTGACCGTGCTCAAGAGCGGTCTGCTGACTTTGCACAATGCGTCGGGCGGCGTGGTGGCGTTCAACGCCTTGCGGCTGGTGGAATCCCTGGCACCATTGCTGCTGTTTCTGGCCTTGTTCTGGATGTGGAAAGACGCAGCCCTGGAAGCGGCGCTGATCAGTTGGCTGGCCGGCCTCAGCCTGGTGGTTCTGGCCGGGTGGTTCTGGCTCAAGCGCGCTCAGCCCCTGGCGTTGCAATGGGACCGCGCCAGCCAGAATGAACTGCTGCGCTACAGCGCTCGCAGCCATCCGGACCTGTTGTTCCAGCAAGTGATTCTGCGCTCTGATTTCCTGTTCATCGGCGCCCTGCTCGGCAGCACGGCGTTGGGCCATTACGCCATGGCCAGCGCCGCCGCCGAGTTGCTGCTGATCGTCCCGGAAGCGGTGACCACGCCGCTGATGAAACGCCTGCTGCAACAGGACGAAGGCATGGATCGCCTGACGCCGTTGGCGCTGCGCCTGACAGCCACGGTGATGCTCGGTGCCTGCCTGACCATGGCGGTGATCGGTGAATGGCTGATCGTCACGCTGTTCGGCGTTGCCTATCAGCCTGCCTACCCGGCGTTGCTGGCGCTGCTGCCGGGGCTGCTCGGTCTTTGTTATGCGAGCATCCTGCGCCTGGATTTGCTGGGCAAAAACCGCCCCGGCACGATTTCGCTGTTGATGGGCCTCGGCGCGTTGCTGAACCTGGCCCTGAACCTGTTGCTGATCCCGATTTACGGCATCGTCGGCGCTGCGACGGCATCGTCCATCGCCTACCTGGCGGTAACCCTCGCGCTGCTGGTGATGTATTGCCGGTTGAGTGGCGTACCGGCCTGGCAAACCCTGATCATCCTGCCCAGCGATGTGGCTCCGATGCTACAGATGCTGCAACGGAAATCGGCATGAAACGCCTTATGCTGCTGTTGAGCCTGGGCCTCGGTTTGAGCGCCCAGGCGGCGCCCATGCGCTGGGCCGATATTCGCGACGGCAGCCTGTACCTGCAAACGGATCGCCCCGACACGCTGACTATTCGCTGGGTCCCTGCCTGGCAGGCGGATGCCAACGAAGAACACCTGTACCTGCTCGATGGCAACGGCAACCTGAAGGGCGAGCGCCTGATCGCCGCCAGTGAAACCCGAGGCAAACAGAGCTGGCCGCTGGCACCGAGTGCCGCCAGTTATCGACTGGAAATTCCGGGCTACAGTTTCCGCCGCTACACGATCGAACACGACGAACACACCGTGGCGTTGTTCGCCCCGGCCAAGGTGCATTTCAGCGCCGAAACCCGTGGCGGCGATGAGCTGTATTTCAAGGTCGCACCGGGGGAACACGCCGTACTGGCCGGCAAGTTTCACGGTGGGATCAACGCCCTGCAGGCCCAGCGCGTGGGCGACAACAAACAGCTGTCCCTGGCACTGAAACCCTATCGCGCCTATTGGCAGTTCGATCAGGTGGCATTACCCGTCACTTCAGACGAACAGGTCTGGCGCCTGCGTCTGCAAGGCAGCGGCAAGGTCGCGTTCTGGCTCGATGGCACGGCGAATCTGTTTGCGCAGAACCCACAGCAACTCAAACCGCTGCGCGAGGACGATGGTCAGACCCGCTTGACCCTGCACAAAGAGATGCTCGGCCCCACCCCGAACCTGGGCATTTACTTGCCCTACGTGCTGCCCCCTCAATCCAGTTTCGCAGCGCTCGACGCCCTCAAGCCCCAGGCAGGCACCTACTACAGCTTCGTTGACGTCACCGCGCAAAATCCGCACCACGAAGATGCGTTCCGCCAGCTCTATCAGAACCGCTTCGGCATCACGCAGGACCTCACGCTGTTGGCCGGCAGCCAGCGTCAGGCCGATCTGCGCGCCGACACTCAAAGCAACGCCGGCCTCGACGCCTGGCTCGCCGCCACTCGCGCCCTCGGCGGCACCGGTACGCACTACATCGCGTTCGCCGACGAGCCGAACCTCAATTACCCGAGCTACGCCGACTACCAGGCGATCTTCAACAGCATGGCCCGGCAAGTGCGCAGCGATCCGGCCAACGCCAAGGCCGGTGTGCGCATCGCCATGCCCGCCACTTCGCGCTTCGTCAATGGCCCGTTCGCCGACAACGCCGTCGACAAGCGCGGTATCGATTGGGCGCGGCGCCTGCTGGCCGAATCCGGCGAGCAGATCGACGCCCTCGCCTGGCACGAATGGATGATTCGCGACCTGCTGGCGACTCGGGTCTATCGCGACAGCGTGCGCCGTGCCGCCGATCTGGTGGGCCTCGATGCCAAGGGCCGGCCACGCAAGGCCTTGCTGCTGGACCAGACCAACCTGTCCAGCGGCTCAAGCCTGAGCCCCTACGATCAGGAAACCCATTTCGCTTCGCTGTGGTGGACCTCGGTGGTCATCAACTCGGCCCAGGACGGGTTGCTGGAGATGCTCAACTGGTTCCAGGCCGCCGACGAACCGACTTACCCCAAAGGCATGGTGCGGGTGCTGGGCGGTGATCGTTTCGAACTCAAACCGGTGGGCCTGGCCCAGCAATTCATCCAGCAGCATTGGCTGAAAAACGTCATGCGCCTGGACAACGACGCCTTCGAAGTCGACGTGCTGGCCATGGCCACCGAACGCCAGCGAAGTTTACTGGGGGTCAACAAGGGAGTGCGCTTGCAGCGTGTCGACCTGGGCGGGGCGACGTGCCCGCTGGCCAAGGGAACGCTGGTGTATTTCGGTGCCGACAGCCGCAGCCGTAGCGCTCAATTCAACTGTCACGACGGTCGCGTCAGCTTCGACCTGCCGGGCGAAACCCTGTTCGCCTTGAGCTGGAGCGCCTCATGAATACCATCAATTTGCATCACCGCGACCGCGACCGGTCCCTGTCAGGAGGCACTGACATGAATGCCATGAGGAGACTTGGCCAGCTACACAAACCGTCCCGTTCACCTGTTCCTGAGGCGGTGGGCTGAACGTATGGTGGCACGATTCGAATGGCGCACGTCGTTGTGCGCCCCGGACTTTCCGACAGCCGCTTATGAGGGGTTGTGCGGGCGCGTGACGGACCATACGCCGTTCAACACCCTCGCCTGGCTGCGCGCAGCGGAACAGGCACTGACGGCCAAGGCACACTTGCACGTTCTGCTCGGCTGGCAAGGCGATGAATTAGCCTTGTGCCTGCCGCTGGTGGCGTCCGTGGAGCGTTTTGGAAAGCTGCCATTTCGGGTCCTGCGTCACCTCGGTTATCCCCTCACCGATCGCCTGGCCCTGCTCACCTGCCTCGATGCCGACAGCATGCGCAAGGCGCTGGTGATCATCCGCCGTCGCGTACCCCATGCGATGCTGCAACTCAATGAATTGTCCGAACCCATCGGCGAAGAAAGCGCGCTGACGGCCTGGATGACCCACAGCTCGACCGGCGAGCGTCGCCTCAGTTGCCGGGTGCCGGTGCATTTGATCAGCGACATCGACCGCCAGGAAGTCTCCGGCGACCCGCGCTACAAACTGCGCCGGGCGCGTAAACGCATGTTGGCCTATGGTGCCCAGGTCCGACGCGTAACCCCTGACGCGGCCACCATCGGGCCTTTATTGCAGGCCCTCAGCGCAGTCGAAGCGCAGAGCTGGAAAGGTGTCGAAGGCGTCGGGATTTTCACCAGCAACAGTAGCCGACAATGGATCAACCTGGCCTTCACCGCCCTCGCCGAACAGGGACTGCTGCGGGTGGTGCTGCTGGAAGTGGACGGGCGCTGCATCAGCTACCGGCTCGGCTTGCTGGAAGAGGGCCGGCTGTACGACTACAACCTGGCGTTCCTGCCCAAATACGCCGATCTGGGCAGCGGTCGTGTGCTGCTCGAAGAGTGGATTCGCTGGGGCCTGGACGACAACTGGCACTGGATCGACGCTTCGCGGGTCAGCCTGATGAACTCCAGCCATCAACTCCAGGAACGCATGACCGGGCAACTGGAGCACTGGCGCTGGAGCTTCTACTCCTGGCGCCCCAGCGGCCTCGCTCTGGGGTTGGCCATGCGGCTCTGGCACCGGCTAAAACCCTGGCTGAAAAAATGGCGCGACTGGCGTGCAGCGGCGCTGGTTGTTCCTGTTACCACTCCTACTCCCGCGCCCGCCGACAAAGGCCCTGCGCTCATTGAAAAAACCAAGGAGGGTGAACATGCCTCGCCAAGTCATAGTCAACGCTGACGATTTCGGCCTCAGCCTGAGCGAAAACGCGGTGATCCTCGGTGCCTTCCAGGCCGGAGTCATCAGCTCTGCAACCGCCATGGCCAACATGCCGGCCTTCGAGGAGGCCTGCGTCCTGGCCCAGCAGCCGTTGCTCCAGGGGCGAATCGGGTTGCACTTCAACCTCACCTATGGCCGGCCGTTGAGCCCGTCGATTCTCGCGCGTTCGACGTTCTGTGACAGCCAGGGCATGTTCGACCTCGACCTGCCCCGCCACAGTCTCTGGCTCAACCGCCTGGATCGCGAAGCGGTGCTGGAGGAACTCCAGGCTCAATGGCAACGCTGCCTGGATAACGGCCTTCTCCCAAGCCACATCGATTCCCATCAGCACGTGCACAACATCTGGCCCATCGGCGAAATCGTCGCGCGCTTTGCCGCCTACCAAGGGGTGCCCGTGCGACTGGCCCGCCACCTGGGAAATAACCTGAGTGTGCCCAAGCGGGTGTTCAAGACATTGCTCAATCACCGATTGAACCGCCTGGCCGGAGCGACTGCCCAGTACGTGTGCACCCCGGTAGACCTGCGCAACGTGGCGATGCCGATCGACGGCCTGTTGGAAATCGTCGTCCACCCGACCCATATCGGCGCCGATTTTGGCGATATCTATTTAAACCCCGGAGAGTCTCTGGCTCACATGCTGGAGCTGCGTCTTCCGGGCATTCCAAGAGTGTCCTATGCCGTTGTGCCAAAGGCGTTCAAAGAGGGACCGCAGTACTCGACTGATCTACACACCGTGCAACCTTGATTATCGCCATTTAAAACCTTACCCACCCAACCCTGGCTTCAGCCTCGGAGGACTTCATGAGCGCCATCGACAAGCTTCACGAACGCATCAAACAAAAAGGCCTGTTCCACACGCTCCAGACGCTCTGGAAGCGTTATGTGTTTTTCCATCGGGAGCTGCTATGGCTGGGGCGCGATCTGGTTACCCCGGTGGCACCGCACAATCTGCGGCCCTACACGGGCTTGCGTCTGGTGACCATCACCCCGGAAAACGCCACGGCTTTCACCAAGTATTACGGTAACCGCGTCAAGGCCATGGCCGAAATCGCCGCCGAGGGCCACACCGGGCACATGTACGTGGACGAGCAAGGTGATGCCATCGGATTTATCTGGGGCAGCGCCAGGGACTACTTTGACCGGCACTATTACGGCTGCTGGTTCCGGGTCAATCCCGGTGAATTCTTCGAGTTCGGCGGTGAAATGATCCCCCAATACTTTGGCACCAGCTTGTCAGTTGATGCCCAGTTCAAACTCTGGGATGCAATGCGGGCCAAAGGCTGCAACAAGATCGTGGACGTCTGCGATACCCGCAACATCCAGGCCATGAAAATGCACCTGCGCATGGACTACCAGGAGCAAGGGCGCATCACCCACATCTACGACCTGTTCGGCCGCTTTCGCTTCTTCCGCGAAACCCACTACAGCGGCTCGCGGCTGACTGCGTTGCGCAAACCGGAACAGCAGACAGTGACTGCGGCGCAGGCGTGATGGGTTTTGCGTCCGACTCAGACCAATGTGGGAGCGGGCTTGCTCGCGAAAGCGGTGTAACAGACAACATTAATATCGACTGACACGCCCTCTTCGCGAGCAAGCCCGCTCCCACATTTGACCGCATCTCCCTGTGGGAGCGGGCTTGCCCGCGATAGCGTCAGTCAGTGCAACTCATTTCTCAGATCCGACACTCAGCGCTTCACCGCCACCAACGTGTAACACAACGGCAACTGCGCCTTTTGCTGCTGATACCGATCATAGAGTTCTTCGCGGTTGGAATGCGGGTACTCCTTGAAATGGCGGATCTGCAACCCCGCCTCGACGGCACCGGTGAGAATGGCGCCCAGGGTGTGGACGAACCAGTAGGACGCTGAGGCCTGCTGTTCGACTTTGCCTTCGTAGACGATCGGCCGGTTCTGGACGAAAGGCTCGCTGCGAAAATACGAGCTGTCCGGGCGATAGGGATCGGCTGACTCGGGGTCGAACATTTCCAGGAACGGGTGGGTTTCGTACACCACCAGAGCACCGCCGGGCTTGAGGGTTTGCGCGGCATGGCGCAAGAATTCGGCGATGTCGGGCATCCAGTTCAAGACGCCGATGGTGATCAGCGCCACATCGAAGCGCTGGTGAAGATCAGTCGGCAGATGATGGATGTCCGCCTCGATGAATTCGGGCTCATGGGGCGAACGGGATGCCAGCTCCCGGGCCTGATCGAGAAAGGCCTCGGACTGGTCGACTCCCACCACACGGCGGGCTCCCAGCGCAAACAGCGAAAGACTTTCGCGTCCGTTGTTGCAGCCCAGTTGCACCACCTCCTTGCCGGCGACGCCGACCTGTTGAAGCAACCCGCTGAGGGTGTCATCCAGGCAGGAAAAATCGCCATGGCTCACGGCACTCAAACAGGCCCGCCACTCAGGGGCGTCTTTGTGGTGTTGGGCGGAGTCATTCCACGCATCGCGATTGCTGGCGATGGCTTTTTCTTTTGTCGGCATTTCCATTGCACGCTCCAGAATTCGGGCCTTTGATTGGCCGGCACGAGTCTGGATCAGCATCAGCAAAACTACCATTCGAGCTTTGTTGCGATCTTGTAATCACCGGTGGGGCGAAACCTGCCAGCCGGAGTAAGTCACTGTAGCGAGGGGCCGCCCCCTCGCCACATTAGTCCGTAGCACCAGGCACAAAAAACGGCCCGCTGGCTGGCACAAATCCCCTGTGGGAGCAAGCCCGCTCCCACAGGGGATTGAGGCGCTACCGGTAACCACGAGCCTGCACGTTGAACAACTGCGCATAGCGCCCGCCCGCCGCGACCAGGCTGTCGTGATCGCCTCGCTCAAGGATCGCCCCCTGGTCCAGCACGATGATGTGGTCGGCATTGCGCACGCTGGAAAAGCGGTGAGAAATCAGCAACGTCATGCGGCCTTCAGTGTGTTGACTGAAATGCTCGAACACTGCAGCTTCCGCCGCCGGATCCAGGGCCGAGGTCGGCTCATCCAGAATCAGGATATCGGCGTCGCGGCGCATGTAAGCGCGAGACAAAGCGATTTTTTGCCATTGCCCACCGGACAATTCCTGCCCACCGGCAAACCACCGGCCCAACTGCGTCGCGTAGCCGCGATCCAGGCGCTCGATGAAGGGCGCGGCCATGCCCTCGGCGGCCGCTTGCTGCCAACGCGTTTCATCGTTGAACGCCAAGGTATCGCCGACACCAATGTTCTCGCCCACGGAGAACTGGTAGCGAATGTAATCCTGGAAGATCACGCCAATGCGCCGTCTCAGCGCCACTTCGTCCCAGGACTGCAAATCGCTGCCATCCAGCAAAATACGGCCCTGATCGGGGCGATACAGCCGAGTCAACAACTTGATCAGCGTGGTTTTGCCTGAACCGTTTTCCCCTACCAGGGCGACGCTGCGGCCGGGCAACAGGTGCAGTTCGATGCCCTGCAAAGCGGCGTGGCTCGCTCCCGGATAACGGAAACCGACGTTCTCGAAACGCAAACCATCGCCGGGTATCGCGCCCACGGTAAGGTTTCCGCTATCGGCAATAACCGGTTCGGCCAAATACTCGTAGAGGCTCGACAGATAAAGGCCATCCTCGTAGAGACCGCTGATCGCGCTCAAGCTGCTGCTCACGGCGGCCTGCCCCTGCTTGAACAGCACCAGGTACATGGTCATTTGCCCGAGGCTGATACTGCCGTGAACGGTATCGACCACGACCCAGGCATAGGCCAGATAAAACGCAGCGGTGCCCAGCAGTCCCAATACAAAACCCCAGCCATCGCGGCGCAACGTCAGGCGCCGGTCTTCGGCATAGAGACGAGCAAACGTGTCCCGATAACGCTTCAACAGCAGCGGCGCGAAACCGAACAGTTTCACCTCTTTGATGTAGCCTTCATGGGAAAGCAGCGTCTCGATGTAATTCTGCTGCCGACTCTCCGGTGCCCGGCGCGTAAACAGCCGAAAGGCATCCCCGGAAAAATGCGCCTCGGCAAAGAACACCGGCAACGCCCCAACTACCAGCAACACCAGGGCCCAAGGCGAAAAATGCACCAGCAACACACCGAAGCTGATCAACACGATCAGGTTCTGGATCAGCCCTAGCGACTTCATTACCAGCGCCAGCGGCCGGGTCGATGCCTCGCGCCGCACCCGCACCAGCTTGTCGTAGAACTCCGAATTCTCGAACTGAACCAACGATAACGTCTGGGCCTTCTCCAGAATCATCGTGTTAACCTTCTGCCCCAACTGCACCCGCAACAGCGATTGCTGAACCGACAGTGCGCGCTGCGTCCCGGACAGCAACGCGAGCACGCCCGCTTCGAACAACACATACCGCACAACCGGCCATAACGGCGCACTGCCCTGCTGGGTGTGCAACTGCATGGCGGTGACTACGGCGTCGACAATCCGCTGCCCCAACCAGGCCGCCAGCGCCGGCAACACACCGGCAATCAGGGTCGCCAGTACCAGCCCCAGAAACAGCCCACGGGACGTTCCCCAGACCAGCAACAAAGCCCGTCTCGCCTGGTCGAGCAAAGAGGCAAAACGGGTCAGGACAGGCATAGGACGATGGACTCGGTGGCGGACGTCAGAGGAGCGCGGCAGGTTCTACAGTACGTGGAATGAGCCATCCACTCTACGGGACAGGACGCGATAAAGCTGGCCACGCCGATAGTAAAAACATCTAAAAAAACCCACCACTCGCTACGTTTTAGCGCTTTGCTATGTGGAGTCAATGCCCATCGAGAATAGAGGACAAACCTGAACATCCAGCCGATGTCTCCTCTCCATAACGGGAGCAAAACATGAAAATCAATCCGTACTTGATCTTCAACGGTGACTGCAAGGCCGCTTTCACGTTCTACGCCAAAAGCCTGCCAGGCCAGATAGAAGTAATGATGACCTTCGGCGAAACTCCGGCTCGCGACCATGTTCCAACGGACTGCCATAACCTGATCATTCACACGCGCCTGCTGGTCGCGGACCAGGCAATCATGGGATCGGACACCACACCTGATCGCCCCACCACAGGCATGAGCGGTTGTTCGGTTTCGTTGAATGTCGACAGTGTGGCGGAGGCAGAGCGGGTGTTTGCTGCATTGGCGGAAGGCGGCAATATTCAGATGCCGCTGGAGGCGACGTTCTGGGCGGCACGTTTCGGGATGCTGGTCGATCGGTTTGGCGTGGCGTGGATGGTTAATTGCGAAAAGGATCAGTGACCGGGCGCCCCCCGGTTAGTACATAAAGGTTACTGGCTCTTTAATATCAACCTTGGATTTTTTTTCAATAGCCAAACAGAATGACGTTCACAAATTCCGCCCCCTGACAAAAATATTACGAATATAATGCCAAAATACTCAATTAATATAGTCTTCCCTCTCATTCGCCCTAAAAAGAGGCGGTCGCTGTACTGATCGCCTCCCCAACGTGCACCTACATCACCCTAGAACACCGTGGAATATCCTTATAAATCAAATCCAATTTTCAAGAATGCGGGCATCCGCACAGTTCATACGCAAGACTCCTCAGTTGTGCTTCGTTCTGCAGCCAGATGGGCAATTAGCCATCGCATCTGTATTGCTTATAGAAAAGTCAACCTAAAGAGCCTAGTCCGACTGAAAGGGGCGTACCAACTAAGCCCGATATCACAAAAACAAATGGGCTTAAGCCTCGGCATTTGCCTATGTCATTGAATCAGCTAAAACTTCTGAGCATGGAGTGACGTGTGCTCACGACGGGAAATGTTATAAAAAGTCAGATAACGTCAGTATTTTGTGTATTAAGATTGCAACGCCAGCACATATGAGTAATTTACATGATGAGTACTGAGAGCAAAACCGAAAATAGCCAGAGGGGTATTCTCGCTATTGGGCGCACTTGGCGCTCAACAGAGAAACTTCGACAACTATTTGTACCAAACCTCACACATGTTTATACATTAGATTATCCAAACCCGCCAAGTCTGGATATCGAAACGCAAACACTCGATACCGTACTGATCGATATTGAAAGCCCCTCCATACTTAATGACTGCCTGGCGCTGATCAAGAAGTTACGTACGAATCCGACAGAACTGGCCATTATCGTTGCAATCAACTATCGCTCGCCGCACGCTAAAATCGAATGCTACCTGGCCGGAGCCGATCACTGTATCAATGTACCTAACGATCAGGATGAAAAAGCCAGGTTACTCTCAGAGTTACTCGAAACTCCTGAATGGCAGCCCAGTGTAAAGTTGACCCTGGACCAAACATGCCTGCACTTATACAACGATGAATACAAACTGGATCTGGCCTATCAGGAAATGAAAGCCCTGGATGCGCTTATTAACGCAGAAGGCAATATCCTGCACCATGACAGCATGGCCGAATCCATGGGCTTGAATATAAAACTCTACGACTCACGCGTCCTGGAGAAGTCCATAAGTCGGCTTCGAAATAAAATCAAAAAACACTTTGGCATTAACATCATTCACAGTGTTCGTGGTTATGGCTATCGACTGCTTCGAGGAGTCGTATCAGTCAATCAAACAAACTTTCACTCTTAAAGGACTAGGTAATGGAGCCCAGCAGGCAAGCTATAGTGCACGAAAACTTCGCACTGGTATTCTTCAGGCAATCGATTCTGAAACGAAACGATGAACTGTTCGGCAGCGAAATTTATGCCAAGGCAACCAAGCAGGAGACCCCCTTGAACAAGGGGTATCAACAACTGCATTCCGATCATCCACTGGCGACTTATTACGAAGTCCTCACTCGGATCCAATTGAATGCCCTCTCGCAGATTGAGGCCACGCCTTCCCATGCACCGGTGCCAAACAAACTGTTCGTGACCATGAATCAATCTGCTTTATTGGATAAAGCGCTTATCAAGGAAATGAACGATGCTCAAGCGATACTCAAAAAGCATGAGCAACAGCTTATTCCCAGCATTAACAGCAGTTCGTTTCTGTCGTTCAACCTGAAAGAAAAAAGAACCATTATCAATCACATTCACCTATTAAAAGACAATGGGATCGAGATCGCTTTCGATGGCTATGATTTAAGCGACGACAGCACCGAAAAACTGATCAGCCTGGCGTTGTTCGATTACATAAAAGTAGACCTGACCAAATCCAATTTCGACATCATGGTCGAAAACAGCCAGGACTTTTTCAACAGGTCTTACGACTGCCTGAGCGGCATGATCCATGACAGCAAGATCAAATTCGTGGCGGACCGCGTGGAGCACAAAGCACTACACACACTGGCTCGCAGCATGCCCTTCGACTTTTTCCAGGGGAGGTACTACTCACCCACCGAGCTTATTTAAGTTTTGAAAACTTCACCAGACTAGGAAGGAACCTTATTGTGAATACGCCGAATAACAGCTTTCTGATTTTCACCCGAGACCAACTGGCACGACAAGCGATAGAATCGCTTCTCGCACAACGCCTGTATTTATCTTTTGAAATCGAGTCAGGCAAACTCAGCAGCGAACGCATCCGAAAGAGTCGATTCACGCACATCCTGCTCGACCAGGCGGACATATCGCTAAGCGACGTCAGTTTCATCCGTAAAAATCAAAAAGATGCGGAAATCATCCTCATAACGCCAAACTCTGAACCTTCGGAACTCCATCACTTTTCGCACTTCGGTGTTGATGGCTTTCTGAAGAAACCAGTGGCCGACGAAGAGTTCATCTCGGCAGTCAGTCGGGTTAAAGAGTCTCAGGGCAACCCTGATATCTGGTGGTTCAATGCTGACGATCGAACATTGGTCAAAGAAGATATCACTATTCCATTGACCGGTACCGAATCGTTAATGCTCACACAACTGGTCCTCAGCGATCGGCGGGTACTCAGCAAAAACGATCTTATTCTACGCATCGATAAAGACCCGGAACAATATAGTGGCCTTGAAATGTGCCTGAGCCGACTGCAGAAAAAGTTCAAGACGGCAGCCAATGGAGAACGGCTGGTCCGCTCGGTCAGGAACCGGGGCTACTGCCTTGCACAAAGGATAAGAGTCGCTTACTGAGCGCGAAATCGCAAAAACAATAACAATAAACGCGATTCTCCGCCCCACTTGATATACCCACACCCATCACCTGCCTCCTTGCACTGCATATCCTGACTGTCGCCATAAACTCTTCTATGGCGCTCGCTCCGTTGCCCCCCTCGTCTACCCGACAAACGTTTATCGAATGCTGCAATTATATAGACGATTGAGCGATATCCTCCTAACAAAAGAGCACGACCTTTTATAACAAGGCCTCTGAAAGAGTGGTCGTTATAATTCGTCAGACACACACGAAGATTTAGGTACTAGTATAAAAACCTGACACTGAGACAACCGTATCAGCTGACTTTAAAACAACGCCAGGATGGCCAGCCATAAGCCCGCGTTATTCCCTTCTAATAATAAAAATAACTTCTGACTGAACCGCGTTCGCTCAGCCTTTGTGCGTGGCTGCCATTTATTAACCGTCGACTGATACACAACGTGGCGCAGGCCCGAGGGACACCGCGATGGTACATAATCGTATTAATCGAAACAGCATATCCAAAGGACTGACTTTCTGGGGGCAATGGATAATTGCCATCACATCAGTCAACACGCTGTTATTTGCTCTGGCGCTCTATCAGACAGGAGAAATAGAGGCCCATTATCGTGTGTTAGCGGTGCTTACTTTCCTGGGCTCGGTCCCCTCCTACTCGCTGCTGCTGGTTTATCACAAACAGCATGGTTACCTCACCGGCCTGGGTCGACTGCTACTGGGGTGGCTGCTGACGCTGACCGGACTGACCACCATCGGCTTTATCAGCAAAACCAGCGAATTGTTCTCCCGGGAGATCATCCTGGTCTGGGCGGTGGCCGGTTATTGCGTACAGGCCTTGCTGTACCTGCCTTTGCACAGTTTTTCCAGGCACTACCATCGGCAATTGCACAGCCAAAACAACACCCTGATTATCGGTACCGACCAACTGGCGGTGAATCTGGCAGACAAACTGGCCAAAACCGAATATCCGCCGCTAGTCGGCCTGATCAGCTCAAAACCCAACGAATTGTCTACCAACGTCAATGCCCACAGAATCGTGGGTCAGTTGCAGGAACTGCGCGAGCTGATCCGGGTGCACGATGTCCGGCGGTTGTACATCGCACTGCCCTTGAGCGAAGCCAAACAGGTCGAAGCGCTGTACATCGACCTTCTCGACTCGAATGTCGATGTGGTCTGGGTTCCCGACCTGGGCAGCATGACCTTGCTCAATCATTCCGTCAGCGAACTGGATGGCCTGCCCGCCATCCACCTCAATGAAAGCCCGCTGACCAGTTACCCGACAGCGGCGCTGAGCAAAACATTGCTGGACCGAAGCCTCGCCGCCCTGGCGCTGATCGGCTTCAGTCCGCTGCTTCTGATAATCGCTGTCGCGGTGAAGATCTCCTCCCCGGGTCCGATTATCTTCAAACAAGAGCGCCATGGCTGGAACGGCAAGATCATCAAGGTCTGGAAGTTCCGCTCCATGCGCCTGCACGACGATCATCAGGTCCGCCAGGCCGGTCGTGAAGACCCGCGCATTACTCCGGTCGGCCGATTCATACGACGCACCTCCATCGATGAACTGCCGCAGTTCTTCAACGTGCTGCAAGGTCATATGGCGCTCGTCGGGCCGCGGCCCCATGCGATCGCCCATAACGACTACTACACCGGCAAGATTCAGGCTTACATGGCCCGCCATCGAATCAAACCGGGCATCACCGGGCTGGCCCAGATCAGCGGCTGCCGTGGCGAAACCGAGACCCTCGACAAAATGCAAAAGCGTGTGGAGATCGACCTCAACTACATCAACAACTGGTCGTTGTGGCTCGACATCAAGATCCTGATCAAGACCCCCTTCACGCTCTTTTCCAAGGACATCTATTAACTGCTGAGATATTCGCGCTCATAACCTGTCTATTCTTCAGCTCATTGCAAACAGGGCTGCAGCCGGGCAGTCAGGCCTCTGACTGCCCGGAACACCCCGCCCCCACTGACTCATTTCATCCCATCTCATTTTTTCCAGGTTGAACCATGCGCCCGATTACCCGACGTCAGCTACTCGCCGCCACTGCCTGCGGGGCTGCCGGCCTGGCCAATGCCGCCGATCCGGATGTGGATCCGAACATGGTGGGGTTTCTGCAATCAGGAACGGGCACCGAATTGCGCACTGTCGGCGACAAACTCAAGGAACGTCACAGCCTGCTCGACTTCATGAGCCAAGCTCAGCGAGACGATGTGACCTCGGGAGCCGCGCTGCTCGACCACACAACCGCGATCAATCGAGCTTTTGCCTCGGGGTATGAAATCGAGCTACCGGACGGGGTGCTCAATGCCCAATACATCGACCTGGTCGACGGTACTCGCGCCATCGGCAAGGGGCATATCGCCGGCCGCATGGATACCAAGAACTGGAGCGGCACAGTGATCAGAGCCTTGCCCTCCAGCGAACGAAAATTCATCCGCATGCCCGCGGGCAAAATCAGGGGGGTTTTGCTGGAGGGGTTTACGCTGGCCGGTGACCATCTGCAAAACCCGTTGCAGGACGGCATCTGCCTGGAGGGAGTGGTGTCGGGCCGTGACGGCGGCTTGTGGGATTTCGAGCTGCGTCGGCTGTTCATCAAAGGGTTTGCCGGCGACGGTTTGCGGCTGGTAGGGGGCTATAAGGATTATCAGGCTCCCGTGCAGTTCGGCCATGTCGCTCATGTGCTCGTTGAACGACCCGTGGCCACGGCACGCAGCCTAGTGTTGCTGGGGCAGTGCGAACATATCGAATTCGACGAGTGCCGATTCGATGGCGTGTATGGCCTGGGACCTGTGGGCACGGGTTCTTTTATCGGCAGGTTCGATCCGTCCTACGACATCAGGCCCAACAACATCACTTTCACCAACCCCAGTTTTCAGCGCGCCGACATCGGCATCGAAATCGACCGTTGCGAAAACATCGTGATGATGGCCCCCTGGTTTGAAACGGTTAAAACCGCGATCGTGCAAAAAAACTCATCCGCCGGGCTGGAGTTGATCGCGCCACGCTTCGCCAATGTCGTCACTGGCCTGGATTGCGGCAAGAACTGCAGGGCATCGATTCGCTCCCCCATCGTCGCGGGGAGAATGTCAAACCTGGTAGTCGGTAGCGACCATGCCGGCGTACGGCTCGACTCCCCCTCCAAGGACGGCGTCGAGACTCGCGGTGTTCATTCCACTGTTTCGTTCAATGCCGGACGCCGGCTTGAGGTCAAAGCTCATGCCTTGGTCAACGTCGAGTTTGGCCCGGGGCTGACGATAGAAACGATCAACGGCTACCACATGCCCGGCGAAACCTTGACCCTGCTGGTCAGTTCCAACCCGGTAAGATTCGCCACGGGAGGCAACCTCGCACTCGGGAGTCAGGGGCCTTATAAAATATTGGCTCCTGGCAGCAGCATTACCTTCATTCGAACAGACGCCCCCGGCGTCGCGGCCTGGCAATGCATCGGGCTGGTGTGAGGTAGCAGATCCGGTCCGCTGACGTCTAGCGCAACCAGTACCTCGCAACCAGCAGGCCCATCAATACGCCGATAGTATTTGCCAGCATGTCGTAGGGCGAAGCCGTGCGCAGCGGCATCAAACCTTGCGCGGCTTCGATTAGCACGCCGGTGAGTAAACACCCCAAGGCTATCCAGCGGAATTTCACATTGGGAAAGGCCAGGCGGCAGCTGCACGCAAATACCAGAAAGCCGATCCAGTGATGGAGCTTGTCCTCTTCGGCGAACAGCTCCGGGATCGGCTGGGGGCGTAATCCTGCGAACAGCAGAATCACCGTCACCGTGGCAAAGACCAAGCCCCGGAGCCAGAATGGCAACTCGACCAGGCCTTTGAACCACGTGATCATTCGGTAATTTTCTCGAAGTTGTTGTAGAACAGGTCGCTGTTACGCCCGTCGGTCATGGTCTGCAGCGAGTAGGCGCGGCTCAGGCGTGCACCACCATCGCGGGTCAGTGGCGCCCAGACGATGTTGGCCCGACGCATGGTGGAGGTGCTCATCAACTCGTCGAACGGGATGGAAATATAGATCCCTTTGTCGAAGCTGCCCTCGCCATACTCCTCCTTCGACGCGCTGGTCAGAGTGACCCAGGCGCCAAATTTCACACCGTTCTTGAACTCCCGCGACAAGTCGACGGTGGTGCCCCAGTCCCGCGCCAGATAACGCCCGACACTGACCGCTGCAAGCATGTCATTGGGCAGTTCAGTATAGCTGGTGACATGGCCCGTCACGGTCTTGTAGTCACGCAGGCCGAAACCCTGATCATAGTCCCGCTGACGCACAAAGTTCAGCTCTGCGCCCACCGACCAGCGTTTCCCCGTGGGTCGATACAACACTTCGCTGCCGACGCCGGCGAACATGGATTCCAGATAGCCGCCGTAGGCCATGCCGTACCAATCCCGATCCAGCTGCACCGCATGGTTGAACTGGAACGTCGGCATCATCACATCGGAGGTGGTCATGTATTGGCGCAGATCAGTGCGCACTCGCGGCAACCCGCTCGGCGCGTCGTAGGTGAACTTGTCGTAGTTGTTCAGCAGGTTGGCACTGAGCAAGCCACTCCACCAGGTATTGCGGGTGAAACGGTACTCCGCGTCGGCATCGGCGGTGAACTGATAGATCAGTCCGTCGGGGCCGCCAATGTTCTGTTTGTAGCCCAGGCCGAAGCCGTAACTGAACGGTTCCAGCGCCTGGGTGTAGAGCGTGGTTTCGCGGTGCGCAGTCGCTGGATTGACCTCGGTCGTACGGTGCAGATCCTTAAGCGGCTGGTCATTGTTCACGACCGCGCGGAACGTTTCGCGCGGTACGCTGGTTTCCTCGATGGACATGTCATAGCGCTGGTTCACCAGGGTGAACCAGTCGATGTCCTGATTGACGCTGTTATCGAGAATCCGACTGGCTCGCCCGACGGACTTGGCCGAATAAAAATAGCGAGACTGCTCGCCATACACCATCAGCTCCGAACCGCGCTGGGCGATGCGTTTCACCTTGTAGCCGGCATTTTGCTGTAGCCGATCAGAGACATCGGCCCAGTTGACCTGGTCGGCCGGGGTCGACGGCTCCTGCACCGGCAACGGCTCGGCGGGAGGGTCGTACGTCTTGGCCGGTGCCTTGCGGCTGACAAAGTTGGTGTGCAGGGTGATGCCGAACATCGCCGTATTGCCACGCTCCCAGCCAGCACTCAAATCGACACTGTCGGCCAGCTTGTAGACCACGCCGATGTTGATCGGCAGGTCTTGCTTGATCGAGTTGTCGAGCGGCTCATTTTTGTAATCGTTGCCTTCGTACTCGATCTTCAGGCTCAGCGGTGCCCACGGCGTTTGGTAGGCAACCCCGCCAAACAACGAAGGATGGCCTCTGAAATACGCATTGGTGTTCACGTCCCCTGCCCTGGCGATAGCCGCCGTGCTCTCTGGCCGGTCGTTGAACTGGCTGCCGAAGACCGCGAGCGGGTTACTGAAATCCCCTCGATTACCCAGATACCCCCAAGCAATACCGAGACTGAAATCCAGGTCGCCATAGCGTTTGTTGGCGACGAAATACTCGCTGGAAAACAGTCCGGTACCGCCGATGTCCCGTGCACCGACGGCGACCTGCGGTGCCCAGTGACTTTCTTCCCAAAGCCGCGCCTTGATATCGATGGCTTTGTCTTTGAAGCTCTGATCGCCGCTCAACTCTTCGGTGCCGTACTTGCGGTTGGTGATCGCGGTGTAACGAAACGAGCCTTCCAGCCAATCGAGCGGCTGCAGGGAAAAACCATAGCGGGTGTAAGGATCGGTACGACTGGCCGTGGCGCTCAACTCCCCTGCGGGGGCCATGCGCGCGGTGGGGGTCTGTAACAGACCGACGCCACCAAAATCACTTTGGGTATAACGCGGTTCACCGTGAACCATTCCGCAGGGCAGGATCAATACAGCAGCAAAACGTAACGTCAACGGGCACTTCAAGGGGCCACCTCAGCCAAGGGTTGAGTGGCGAGAAACTCGGCCAGTTGTTGATTGAGCTCTGGGGTCGGCGTCTCGAGGTCGTCGTTCCTGATCGGCACCAGGATCTTGCTGCCAGGAGCAGCCACGATGCCATCCTCACGATTCCATGCCGCCACACCTACGCGCCTGACCTCGCCGTCGGGCTGGATCAGCCATAGGTAATCGCGCTCGGCGTCGTCGAGGATGGGGCAGTCCCGCACGTAGGCACGAACTTCCTGCAGGGCGCGGTAAGGCACATGACAGGGCTGCGCGACTGCCCCGAGGATTTCCACGGTGGACGGCCGCGCGGGATAAACAAGACGGTCACCATCATCCAGCAACGCGTTGCGGGCGAAGCCCACTTCCACGGCGATCGGGTCGAGCACTGCGACTTGGCGCCCAGTGATCGGCAGTCGCTCGATCTGCTCATACAGGCGCGCACTCAAATCTGCTCGCGTGCCCTTGCCATCCAGCAAGGCACCCCGTTGCAGCAGTTTCAGATCGAACAGGACGCCTGCCTTCAAACGCGCTTGCTTATCCTCCAATGAGCGGTGCAGCCACGCGGCACCCAGCCAGTAACTTTCGGCATTGGGTTGAGCGCCTCGAATGACGTCCAGCAAACGTGCACCGGGTTTGACGTCGATGGGACCGGGACTGCCCACATCACCGCTGACCGTCACGGCAGCCTGGCCCACACTCGGACCAATCAAGAGCAAGCCAAGCAATACAAGGTTCGAACACTTCACCGGGCAGCCCCCCGATCAGGGCGTACCTGCACGATTTTCAGGAACAGCTGCGGCGTCAGGTGCTGCTCACTGCGCAGGATGAAACCGTCCTGGGGGTCGACCCAGTAGCGGTTGGTGGCGCGGAAATTCAGGGTGGGTACATCCACCTGCTCGTCGATGCGCAGCAAGGCGTAATCCTTGTCCAGAATGCGAATGGTCTCGATGTCATGGGTGCTGAAACGGCTGTTGACAGCGATACCGATACGGTTGCCGTCGTAGATGTCGACCCAGCGCGTGCTGGTATAACCGTCGGGCAAATGCTGAAGGCCGCGCTTGAACGGCGACTCATCATTGAAGCGAGTGCCATCCAGAGAAACGCCCAGCCCGACGGTGCGTACCACCAGACCGTCGCGCATCATCAGTACTTGCTTGCCAGAAGCGACCCAGAACTGCAGGTCGCCCCGCCGGCGAGCCAAGGCCATCACCCCCTCGCTGGAGGTGGTGGTGACCAGGATCTGCGGATACGGCACGGCGTCGACCTGCGCGCGGGTCAAGTTGATGGAGGCAGGTCCTGCGACGGAGGATTCGAGAGTGTCCCAGGAGGCCCTCATCAACGGGTTACACCCGCACAGCAAGAGCGCCATCGTCAGACCGGCGCAGGTAGGCAAAATTTTCACGGAGGGATAGAGCCTTATCTGCTGTTGGCTTCGCTGAGGTCATTGAGGGAGCTGGCACCGGTCCCGAGGACAGTGGCGGTAGGCAGAAGCTGGCTGATCAGACGGTTCCAGCGCGTCACGCCGGCTGGGCCGACATAGACGATGTCTTGCGGCTGCAAGTCGAAACGGGTGGCCAACACCAACGCCGAAGGGGATTCGGCATCGAGCTGGTACACCTTGGCCGGTTCGGTTTCCAGGTGGTCCGCGCCGCGAATGACGTACACCGCGTTGCCATTTGAGGTGGTCTGGTTCAAACCGCCTACAGTACCCAGAGCATCAGTGAGGTTCATCGTTTTGCTCTTGAAGCTCAGCGCGCGCGGCTGGTTGACTTCACCCATGACGTAAATCCGCTTGAGATCGTTATAGGGCAAGTACAGCCGGTCGCCGCCCTTGAGGTAGACGCCCTGCAACTGCGAGTCCTGGCGATTGAGGGTGTCCAGATCCAGCCTGTACTCGCGCCCGTCCCGGGTCAGCGTCAGGCCTGACAGGTCTGCATTCGAGGGGTCCACACCGGCCGCGCCAATGGCCTCCACCACACTCAACGGGGTGGTGGTGATCGACTGTTGGCCGGCTCTTGCCACAGCGCCGGAAATCACTACGGTCTGGCTGGCGAAGCGCAATACGCTGACGTCGACCTGAGGGCTTTCGACGAATTGCGACAAGCGCTCGGCGATAAAGGCTCGCAACTCTTCGATGGTTTTACCGGCGGCCGGAATATTACCGATGTAGGGATAAAACAGCGTGCCGTCCGGGCGAACCAGACGACCGTTGGCATCGATTTGCTGTTGTGGCCCCGAAGGCGCCGTCAACTCGGGATGATCCCAGACCGTGATAAACAACAGGTCATTGGCGCCCACGCGATAACCGCCCGGAACATAGGACAACAACGCCGAGGGAACCGATTCGCGAACTTGCGTGGCGGCATCCATGGCAATCAATTTAGGGGTGATGGGAATAAGTTCCACCCGGCTACTCTCCGGAGAGCCGTCACTCACCATTTGACTGGTGTCCATGTGTTGACCAGGCGAAAACATACAGCCGGACAAGCTGATACTTGCCAGCATAACAACAGAAAACCTACGGATCATAATGGCACTACGCTAGTCGAGGGCAAGTCTAAAACAAGATCACCCAGAAAGTTCTGAGTGATCTTGTACAACACACTTCGCGGGGTATTAGTTGGTACCAGTTGTACCACCTGTACCGGTGGTGCCGCCCGTTCCAGAGGTACCGCCATTGGAACTGCCACCGGAGTTTGAAGCAGCCACTGCAGCGCCAGCGATAGCTGCGCCAATCACCACGGTTTCGGCGACTGTTACTCCTCCGACCAACGGGGTGTTCAAGCTCAGTGATTCGGTCAATGGTTCTTCCGCCGCCAACACTGCAGTGCTCATGACAGCCAGCAAGCCGGCCGTAAGTAGTATCTTCATATCAGACTCCTTCTCGACATCAACTCTCTATAAGATTTGATACTAAGGGACCAGGAATGGAACAGCAGGACGAATTAAACTGACCGATTGAACCAGCCAATTCATGCGCATTGCCTCCTTTGGAGCATGTCACTTATAGGTGTTGCACGCCATAGACCTCTCCTTCCCCACACCTTGGACAAAGCATTGGCGCTGAACGAGAGGTTGCAGACGTTTTCTACGACTTTCGCCGCATAACAAGGCATTTTCAACACAGATTTTCGAGCATGAATCATTCGCCGAACAGGCTTATTGTTATTATTAGTCAGGATTCTCCCAACCTTGGAGTCTTGGCGGCTTTATTGTGATTGGAAGTTCCAGCCAAAACGACCGCAGACAGTATTTCAATATTAAGTATAGACCACTAATAAATAAATACAGAGTAGCGGCATAAGTATCGGGGCCGCGAGGAGTCAGGCATCAGAGGCTACTTTATCCAGTTGTTTAAGCACCCGTTGCAACTCCTCTACCCAGCTTCGCGGCACCAATCCGTGAGCCTGCTCAAGGGTTTGCCCAGTCGCTGATATCCAGCTCCCTCGAGTTGTAGCCTATGACGTTAAACCCGTGCGGTGCCCTCTGCAGCAACTCACATCCGACCTGCCCTTGAGCCCCGGTCACTAGAACTCGCATGGTCATTCTCCATTCAACACCGCGCGCAAGCGCGGGTTGCGCAAGTCTTTTTCCGAAAGTTGAGGCGACTCCAAGGGCCAGGCAATGTCCAACTCTGGGTCATTCCAGAGCAGGCCACCCTCGTCTTCGGGGTAATAAAAATCGGTGCATTTGTATTGAAAATCGGCGGTATCACTGAGCACACAGAAGCCGTGGGCATAACCCGGCGGCACCCATAGCTGCAGATGGTTGTCAGCGGTCAACTTGACGCCCACATGTTCACCACAAGTGGGGGATTGGGGATTGATGTCCACTACCACGTCGTACACCGCACCTTGGGTGACCCGCACCAACTTGCCCTGCGGCCGGGTCCGCTGGAAGTGCAAACCACGCAACACGCCATACTGCGAGCGCGAGTGATTGTCCTGGACGAAAGGCAATTCGATGCCGGCGTCGCGATAACGCTCCTGGTGATAACTCTCGAGAAAGAACCCGCGGACATCGCCGAAGATTTTAGGCTCGATGATCAGTACACCAGGCAACCGGGTGTTGATGACATTCATTTCGCAGGCTCCGTTGTCAGCACCCGTGCCAGGTATTGACCGTAACCGGTTTTGTATAGCGCGGTGGCTTGTTGATCCAATTGCGCAGCCGACAACCAACCCTGGTGGTACGCCACCTCTTCCAGACAGGCCACTTTCAGGCCCTGCCGCGCTTCGATGGTCTGGACGAAGTGCCCCGCCTCCATCAATGAGTCATGGGTCCCGGTGTCCAGCCAGGCAAAACCACGCCCGAGCACGCTGACATGCAGGTCCCCGCGCTCCAGGTAGGCGTTGTTCACGTCAGTGATTTCAAGTTCGCCGCGTATCGAAGGTTTGACTTGCTTTGCAATGCGCACCACGTCTTTGTCATAGAAATACAAACCGGTGACGGCATAGTCGGATTTCGGATGTTTAGGCTTCTCTTCGATCGAGATCGCTTTGCCGTTACTGTCGAACTCGACAACGCCAAAACGCTCTGGATCGCTGACTCGATAACCAAAGACGGTGGCACCGGTCTGTCGTTGTGACGCTTCGCGCAACAAGGCGCTGAAGCCATAACCATAGAAGATGTTATCGCCCAGAATCAGCGCCACATTACTGTCGCCGATAAAATCCTCGCCGATCAGAAAGGCCTGGGCCAGACCATCGGGAGAAGGCTGTTCGGCATAACTGAGTTCAATGCCGAAAGAAGAGCCATCACCCAACAGGTTCTGGAAGTTAGGCAAGTCCTGCGGCGTGGAAATAATCAATATCTCGCGAATGCCCGCCAGCATTAATACCGACAGCGGATAATAAATCATCGGCTTGTCATAGACGGGCAGCAGTTGTTTGGATACACCGCGAGTAATGGGATGCAAGCGAGTGCCGGAGCCTCCCGCCAGAATGATGCCTTTCATATGAGGATTCCCTTCAAAGTTTAATAGAGGCAGGGTTTGAATGGTTCAACCGATATGGCCAAGACGCTCCGGGCGGTACTCACCGTTGAGGACTCGTTGCCACCATTCTTGATGGTCCAGATACCACTGAACCGTTTTGCGTATACCGCTCTCAAAGGTTTCCTCTGGTCGCCAACCGAGTTCGCGCTCGATCTTGCCCGCATCGATGGCGTAACGAAGATCATGCCCCGGCCGATCCTTGACGAAGGTAATCAACTCGCGATAACGATCGACACCCGCTGGCTTGTTGGGGGCCAACTCTTCGAGCAGATCACACAAGGTTTCCACGACCTCAAGATTGGTTTTCTCGTTATGGCCGCCGATGTTGTAGGTTTCGCCGACCTTGCCCCGACACACGACCTCGCATAAGGCGCGGGCATGATCTTCTACAAACAACCAGTCACGAATCTGTAAACCATCGCCGTAGACCGGCAAAGGCCGTCCGTGGATCGCATTCAGAATCACATGGGGAATCAGCTTCTCGGGGAAGTGATAAGGACCGTAATTATTCGAACAATTGGTCACCAGCACCGGTAGACCATAGGTGCGTTGCCAGGCTCGAACCAGGTGATCCGAACTGGCCTTGGACGCCGAATAGGGCGAACTTGGCGCATAAGGCGTGGTTTCGCTGAACAGACTATCGGTCCCTTCCAGGTCGCCATAAACCTCATCGGTAGAGATATGGTGAAAGCGAAACGCCCACTTCACTTCCGCAGACAGCCCGTTCCAATAACGCCGGGCCGCCTCGAGTAAGGTATAGGTCCCGACAATATTGGTCTGGATAAAGTCTGCCGGGCCGTCGATAGAACGATCGACATGCGATTCGGCGGCCAAGTGCATCACCGCATCCGGTTGAAACCTCGCGAATACTTGATCCAGCGCCTGGGCGTCACAGATATCGACGTTAAAAAAGTGATAGCGCGGTGACTCGGCAACGCCGGCCAAAGACTCCAGATTGCCGGCGTACGTTAACTTATCGAGGTTCGCCACTTCATATTGAGTATTTTCAATCAGGTGCCTGACGACGGCAGAACCGATAAAACCGGCTCCGCCGGTCAGCAGAATACGCATCGTCATCATTATCTCCCGACCGATTGATGGGGATACCACTTAGCCAATAACTCTTCGTACTGAAGCAAGATCTGATTCCATGTAAACCGCTGATGAAAGCGGGTACGACTAGCCGTTTCCATCTGCTGTTGCGTTGAATCGTCCGTCAGCAGTTGAGTAAACAAGGCGCTGCAAGAAGCTTCATCCTTGAAATAAGCGGCGCCACTTTCCGTGACCCAGCGATTGAATTGGTTGTCATGGGCAATGACTGCACAACCCGCGCCTAGCGCTTCGACTAACGATGGGTTGGTTCCGCCGACACGATGCCCGTGCAGGTAAAACCGGCAATAAAAACGCAGCGCCTGCACGACTGAAGTTTCATAGATCGCTCCGGGAAAGATGACCTCGGCGCTGGCCGCGTCCATGACCTGTTTATGGTACGGATTATTATTCGGTTGAAAGTTACCCAGAACGACAAGCGTGTGATTGCGCAGTGTGGAACTGAATGCGCGGACCATCTCCAGGAACGAGTTTTCGGGTTCGGGCCGGGCAATGATCACCGAGAACTGGCCCGGTTCCAGGGCATAAGTTGCCAGTAACGTCGGATCAGCGCCGGTGACCTCATCCCCGCCATAAGGGATCATCGTGATCCTGGCCGGGGAAACCCGTGTCGCCAAGTGATCTTTGATCTTCGGGTGATCGGCGACCAAATGATTGCCCATCCAGCAGCCGGCCCGTTCATTGAGCCAGAACCAGGTCTTGGCAATGGTTCCCCATTTGTCACGCCGCCACTCAATGCCATCCATGTTAATGATGTTGGTCTGGCCTTTAAGCCTTTGCAGCAAACTGAACACGGCGGTGTTGTAACCCAGAGTCAAAAACAACCCCTGTTGCGATGCCGCATGACACGTGGCTTTCCAGTCAAAAACAACTGTCCCCAACGCACCTGCCTGGGTCACAGGGATATGAATCCTGTTGACATCGTTCCAGGTGCTATAAGTGATTTCTCCGCGGCCCTCTTCCTGGCAGTAGACATACACTTGCCAGCCGTGCGCTGTTAAATAAAGCGATAGTTTCTCCGCGAAGGTTTCAAAACCGCCGTGTTCAGCCGGGACACCTCTTATGCCAAGGATATAAAGTTTTTTAGGTGTCATGTTGCATCTCGTTGAATAATGTTGAGAACTTGCTTTCGAACACTTCCAGGCTGAAGTCTCGAGTGCGGGATAACGCATTATCAGACAGCGTCTTATATTTCTTTGGATCCAGCGAGATCCTGCTCACTGCGCTGTAAAGTTCTTCTATGTCGTACGAAGAAATCAAATAACCTTCGATATCACTGCGTACCAACTCGGTGGGGCCACCTACAGGAGGAACGATCACCGGCAAGCCATGGGACATCCCTTCGAGAATGGTCAAACCGAATGTTTCTATCCAGCCATCCGTTCGGGAAAGATTCAGAAGCAAATCAGATCGCGAATAAAAGCCCGACAGGTTCGTTTGACGAGGATAAATTGCCACATTGTCTGGAATGTCGATGCTGGAAAAAAAACTATCGATTTCGCTCAGGCTGGCATTGAGTACCAGAGTGAAGCTCAGGTGCTTGTCATCCTTGCTGCGCTGCGCCAGCGCCAGAAACTCCATAACACCCTTGTAGGCTTTCAAGGAACAAATCATCAAAGAAGTGAAGCCGGCCTCTTCCTTCACTCGATACTGTTTCTCAACCTCGGAATCCAGCGCATTATGAATAATCACTTGGGGAAGTTTGCTAAAACCTTCCTCCTGCATTAGATAGTTGGAGACGAAAACTACCTTCGTACTGGTCTTCTCAATGACCAGCCTGAGAAATCGTTTCAGAATATTGGGTTTTATCGATGTTTCATGCACATGATAATAAACCGGTATTCTTAACAGCTTACCCGCCAGCGCTGCCCCAAAGGGCATCATGGTGTTGACATAAAACACCACATTCTGCCGTCTGTACTTCAGGCACTGAACAAACAACAAGCTTTGAGAGATCAGGTAGTAGCCAAGGGTCAGTAACTTATTCTCTGACCTTTTATAAAAAAGTTTGCTCTGCACATCGGCCACGCCGGACAAGAAGCCGTCGCCATGAGCGCTGGTGATCACCTCGGTGGCTATATTGTTATTAGCCGCCGCCTTCACCACTTGAGACAAGACTTTTGGGCTCCCACTTCTGTCGTTGAACAGATGAATGAAAACCAGCTTCTTTGAGTTCATGCTTAAGTTCTTTTAATGAGTGAGCGACTGAGAGTGGTGAACCGCTCGGTGAGCGCCAGGCACACCCAAAAAATGGCGATCGAATGCGCGGGAATAGTCTGACTCGAGAAGGTCATGGCCAGAAAAAAAGCGACCAGTGCGGCCCCGACTCTGACTTGATAGCGGTCGACACGCTGGTCTATCGCCAGTTTGCGGACAGCGGTCAAACTGCGCTTGATCACCAGAATTATGAATGCGAAGAAGACGATGAAACCGACGGCGCCCGTGTCATTGAGGATTGCCAAGGGCAAATTGGATATCCATGCACTGCGATGATTCTCTGAACCGACCAACTCCGGTGCAAAAGAATAGATTTCGCTGAAGCTGTAGATGCCATTTCCGAACAGGGGGTTTTCCAGGATGGAATTCGCCGCCAATGCCCACATGATGAAACGCGTCTTGACCGAGTGGGTCCTGCCGATCAGCTCATAATCGCCAAAGGAAGAAGCAATGAAATAGGACAATAGCGATATAATCGCCACCAACAGGGCTGCCCCTAACAAGTACTTCACCAAGTCCCTGTTCGTGTATTTCCTTGGGTAACTCAAGCCATGGTATAGCCAGACGGAGATGATGTAGGAAACCCACGGTGCCCTTGAGAACGAAAAAAGCAGGGCGGTGTGCAAGCCGATCACAAGCACCCACCACCATAATTTTCGGTAATAACCCAACGCCAGCACCGTCAGGGTAATAAGCGAAACAAACACCCCGAACAGATTGGCCTCATAAATCCCGCCACGGATGCGCGTCCCCCCACTCCCCTCCTGCAACCAATGAACGGCCAAATCAGGAAGCGGAAACTTCAACAGTGAGAGCACGTAGATCACAGACAAAACCGGGCCTGAAAACCACGCCAGCAACAGATAGGATCTGGACTTGAAAATCGAAAATGGATTGGCTTTTAACCAGATCACTACATAATAAAACGAAGCCGCCAGGAGTAAGCCAGCGTACATCTTCAGGGACCACGCCTCCACCGGGCCGGAAGCTGATGCGTAAAAAGCCAGCACAATCCAGACAGTCAGAATCATCCCTGTTTTGGGCAGCCGCAGCGCAATATTCGAGCTGACCAACAACAGCACAGCGATAAAGAAAATAGGGGCGGCCAGCAACCTTTCCAGTGTCAGGTTATTGCCACCCAACGACCATTCAATATTATTGAACACCACCGTGATGCCAATGATAACTGCCAGCACATAACGTGGATTGATACTTGAGGTTCTCAAGCTAGCGGCACGCTGGTTCATCATGAAAATTCAATTGGCTTTTTTACTATCTTGCTTGCAAGGGCTCCATCGAGATAATTCCAAGTCGCCTGCCTCAGTGTCTCCAGCTGCTGATGACTGCTCGTAAAATCGATGGGTTTTACGACGATCGAGTTGACGTCACTCAAGCGGGTTACCAGACGATCGGTCAAACCGACTTTATCCAGAAGCCCCTTGATTCTGTTCAATCCGCTTTCCGGCAATGCGGTAACAAACGGAATACCGAAGTTCAACGCAAAAGCGGTGCCATGGAATGAATTAGTGATCACGAAGGACGCATTGGCGAACAGCGAAACATAATCAACCGGACTGGCATCCATTATGTGCCGATCGCTTTTGTAGCCCAGGAACGGGTCTTGATCGATCGCCACAACTCGCAGCCCTAAAACGGTCCTTATTCTGTTGATGGTTTCCCGGACCAAAGTATCTTTCTTCAGGGTGTAAACAAGAATGTATTTATCAGTGTTGCCTGGCACTTGACTGGAAAGCTGCAGGCTCCGCATCCACTCTTGCTTGTTAAGCATCAAGGTAGGATCCAGGGTGTGATCGACCTTTTGGTTGCCCAGCAAGCTGCGCAGGTTTCGCGCCGTGTCCTCTTCCCGGACGGAAATGCTGTCAAAGGTCGACAATGCCTTTCTGACCTTTAGCTCCTCCTCGTCCGAGTAGCGGTAAGAGCCTGCACTTGAGGAGAACGAAATCTTCTTTTTCGCTCGGGAAAACGCCAGCATGTAGTTCAAATCCAGCTCACCCGTAATCATCGGGTTCCAAATCTGGTCGCTGCCACACACCACACAATCAAAGTCACTGGACAAAGTTTGAAGCGCTTGTAAATCCTGGCACGCGGGGGTCAGATTGTAATGAACTCGCATAAACTCTCTGAATTTCGCGATCAACCTTCTGCGAGGAATGATTCGAAAGAAGTCCTTACCGGCTCTGAAAATACTGCGCGGGTTACTGTCAACCCGAATCAGTTTTAACGTGTTTTCCAACTCTTTACTTTTGTAGTCAATAATGTTGACGTCGCCATATTTCGATAACACGTTCTGGCTGGCAAGTGCTTGTAGCGTTCCGCCATAACTGTTGGCGTGATGTATGGTGATCAATGCAATTTTCAAGGTGCTGAGTCCTTTGCGACCAAGGGTGAGACTTACTGACCGGACAGCTTGGTATACACTTCACTGATGGGGCGACGCGGAGAAGCACAGACTGTGTTCTGCTCGCTCGGATAACCTATCGCCAACATCATCATCACCGTGTGCTGCGGGCTTATCTTGATCACCTTGCGAAACTTGATGTCCGCCCTCCCCGATTGACTCCAGTTCAAGCAGCAGGAGGCAATACCTATTGAATGCAATGCCAGAATCAACGACATGGAAAACATCCCGCCGTCGATCCAGTGCTGGTAGCGTTCTCGTGGAGAAACGAAAGCCCGCAAGTCGGTGGTTATAATCAGCAACTCTTTTATTTTGTGACCAAAACCCCGATTGCCATCTTGAAAAGCAAGGGCTTGTTGCGCCAACTCGCCCTCCAAATGATAAACATGCCACGATTGTCTGTTACAGGCCGAAGGCGACTTCATGGCCATCTCCAGGGCTCGGCTTAACGCTTCAGCACTTATTTTTTCGTCGGAGAATTCCCGAAGCGAGTACCTGGACATGAAGAAATTTTCTGGAATTGCCAGTCGCCCTTTATCGAACGCTGTCTTGTCGTGGTTAATGGCGCCACTGTTGTCATAGAACGGAATGGATCGATTGCTCAGGCTCTCGACTTTAATCAGTCGTTTTATAAGCGCGGCGGTTTTTTCTGGCTGGTGGGCTATTTCCGCTTCAGCGAACTTCTTTAATACCGTGATCGCCACCAAGTCATGATAACCCGTGCCATTCAGCGTAAATGACTGCTCCAGTGCCTTAATAAGTGCATTGGCGCCCGCCCATCCAGACCCCGGTTTGCGGTTGGTAAAACTCAGGCTCTTTTCAAGAGTGTGGTACACCTTGACCATGTAATAGTTTCTGGTTTCTACCGAATTGAGTGAAGATCGCCATCCGGCGTACCTGATATACCGACCCAAGTCATATAAAAAGCCAAACCCAGCCAGTACTGTCCGAGCATAGATTTTTGCGGTATCAATCATGAGAACTCATCTCCCGACTGTCGGTGATCATAAATAATTTAAGCATGGGGAGCAGCACCTGCTATCGGAACTTTGTTCTTGAAAACTAACCGTTGAGCGCCATAAAAATATAACGACAACAGCAGTAAATTACTGACAACGGTCGCTACAGCGGCACCCCGCAGGTCAAAGCGAGGGATTAAGGTCAGATTGAGCAATACATTGATGACCGCCACTATCGCCATGTACTTAACTTTCACTTTCATGTGTTCCTGGGTCACCAATGTGGCGCCAGCACTGAACGCTAGAAAAATGATCGGTGCCGACAGGGAAAGAACCTTCAAGATCGACGAAGCGTCTCGATAAGCCTCACCAAACAGCAGCGGTACTGCCCAGTCCGCGCATACTAAAATCACTAGCATGGCCAGCGTTCCCAACAGCAGCATCAACCAGTTACCCTTTCGGTATATCTGATAAAACATGTCTCGATCATGGTTCGCCCAACGATGCATCTTGGGCAGCAGGAACCGCTGATAAATCACGCTTGGCAACAAATACACAGCGGTCATGATGGTGAACGCAACGCTGTAGATACCGGCGGCGCTATTACTTGATAGATGTTTTAGCAAGATAATGTTGCTTTGAAAGTAAATCAGGTGCGAGAACGCCGCGACGCCAAAGGGCCAACTGGCGCCGGCAACACTTAACATACTCGGCCTCACTGACAGGCTCATGAATTCAGCGGTCAGCTCGTGCCCCTTCAGAGTCAACTTCCCATTTGTCATATGCAATAACTGGGGGATAGCCAACAAAAAAAACACCACTGCAATGACCGAAAAAAAGGTGGCGTAATATTCCGCGGCTATCGGCGTGGCACTCATAATCGCCGTGACGAAGACCATCGAGCAACGAAAAAAATGCGGCAAAAATTGCCAAAGGGCCAAGTGCAAATATTTTTCTTCGAGCTGAAGTTTGCTGCTCACCAGTTCGACTGACAACTGCCCCAGTATGTACAGAGATAGAATCAACAACAGGTTCTGCGTTAACCGGTCATGGCTGGAATAAAGCGCCCACGCCACAATGCAGCAGATGAGAAACAGGCTACTTAAGGCGATGAACTGGAACGAAGGTTTCAACCAGCGTCTCGCTGCCCAGCCCTCCTGGCCAAAAGCCTTGAGCCAATACTGCGATATCCCGAAGCCCGCCAGTGGCGCGAGTAGCGTGATGGTGGTGAGTGCTGACGAAAAAGCACCAAAATCATTGCTGCCCAACTTTCTCGCCAGGAACACCTGAGTGAGAAAGGCGAACCCGGCTCCCGCGAGGGAACCGATCCAGAGGAGCGATATAGCCTTGAACGCTGTGGTTTTATTCATTGACCTGTGTCATTCGCAATCACGCTACCGCCCCAGGATTTTTCGTCATCTTCCTCAGGACGTGGTGTTTCCATTAAATATCGGTTTGATCATGCCTATTGGCTAATGACCCGGCGTAACAATAAACAGTAAACACTCAAGAACAACAGCAATACCGTCAAAAATCCGAACTTATGACGTAACGTATTTAATACCCATCAACTTTTGTCGGAGGCGTAGTCATAGTGGTAATAACCATAATCACTGTAACCATATTTATTGGAGGCCTTTTTCTCCACGCCGTTAAAAATCGCACCTTTAATGGCAACGCCATTCTGCGAGAACCGGCGGACCGTCAACTCGATTTCTTTCGCCGGGTTCAGTCCATAGCGCGTCACAATCAGGTTGGTCCCGGACAGGCGCCCGACGATTGCCGCGTCTGTCACCGCCAATAGTGGCGGCGTATCGAGAATCACCAAATCGTATAGCTCGCTCGCCTGCTCCAATAGCGCGCTGAAATTGGCGTGCATCAGTAACTCGGAAGGGTTGGGCGGGATTTGGCCTCGACTGACAAAATCGAAGTTGTCGATTTCGGTCTTATGGATAGCGGTGGTCACTTCGCAGCGTCGGGCCAGGATATCGGAGAGCCCATTGTCTGAAGAAACACCTAACACTTTGTGCAGATAGCCTTTGCGCATGTCGACGTCGATCAACAATACCCGCAACCCGGTTTGTGCTATCACCACCGCAAGGTTGACCGACACAAAGGTCTTACCCACCTGAGGGCTAGGCCCGGAGATCATCAGGCGGTTATTGTCTGCCTCATGCATGGCGAAGTGCAGACTGGTACGCAAACTGCGCAATGCCTCGACTGCCAGATCGGTGGGATGAGTGACGGCCAGTAATGTAGAACCTGCACCGGAACGCCCTCGTCCGCGGGAGACTTTGTCTTCTTCGGTTTTCTGCAGAATGCTGTAAGGAATCGAAGCGTAGACCGGCAGCCCAAGTTGCTCGATGGCTTCCGGACTTTCCAGCCCTCTGTTCAGCGCCTTGCGTACCAGCACCAGGGCCACCGCCAGGAAGCCGCCAAGAATGGTGGCGACCAATACAATCAAGGCCTTTTTCGGTTTGACCGGCTTGAGAAAGTTGACGTCCGCGGTGTCGATCAGACGCACGTTACCGACCGTCCCCGCGCGCATCACGTCCAGCTCCTGAGACTTGTTCAGCAGCTGAGTATAAATAGCCGTACCGACCTCTACATCCCGGGTAAGGCTCAGCAGTTCTTGCTGGGTGGAGGGAAGGCTTTCCACCTTGGACGCCAAACTTTTCTGCTTGCTACTCAACTCACCAATCTGGGTCAACAATGCGCGATAGGCGGGATGTTGGCGGGTGAATTTGCGGTCCATCTCGGCTTGCTGCAGCTTCAACTCGGAGATGCTGGTATCGAGCCCGACAATCTGATCGAGAATGGCTTTGGTTTCGAGCGTGATGTCCACAGACTTGCTGCGTGTCTGGTATTCATTCAAGGCATTCCCGGCTTTTTCCAGGTCTCTCTTGACCACCGGAAGTTGCTCTTTGAGAAACGCCAGACTCTGCGCTGCCTCAGCTGAAGTGCGCTCTACGTTTTGCCGCACATAAATAGCGGCAATTTCATTGAGTATTTTAATGGCTTGGTCCGGATCTGTACTTTCCAGCGCCAGACCGATCATGCCCGACTCTTTTCCTCGCTCGGCTACATCCAAAGCCTCTTGGTAGTCGAGGATGCTGGTCAGGCGAGAGTTGCGGATGATTCTGAAGCGGGTTCCAGGATTGGCGTGCATTTCTTCTATCTGAAACGCAACGCCATTTTGTTCGAAAAATTGTCCCGCCTGGCTGGCTGCCAATACGTTGTCGTCTTCGTCCACCAGGGTGTAATGACCATTTTCACCCGCGGTCAGGGTCAACTTCTTGCCCAGTTGCGAGTCGGGAAGATCCAGTTTGAATATCTTCAGCGACTCCCCTCCCCAGGCGAAACTGTTCAACCCCAACAAGGGCTCGGCTATTTCACCGGGATTATTATTCTGGAATCGACGCGCCAGGAACTCACCGACCACCGGGAAGTACTTCGGTTGTATGACAATATCAAGTTTCAAGGTGTCGACGGTTTTGCCAATCACGGAGCGGGACTGGATCAACTCGATCTCGGTGGCCGAAGGAGACTCCTTGCCCAGCATGCTGCCGATATCCGAGAAACCCAACAAATCGTTCTTTTTCGCTTCGACCTGCAACAGCGCATTCGCCTGGTATACCGGGGTCGCAAGCACCGCGTACGCAGCCCCAGCCACCATGAAGGCACCGGTAACCGCGGCAATCAGCCATTTATGGTCGATGAGTGTTCCAAACAAGCCGAGAAGATCAATCTCGTCATTGTCGTCGTCCCGCACGTTAACTACCGGTGCTTGCTGCATAAGTCGGATTCTTTGCCTGTATTACGATTCAAAAAGGAGTGGCCATCAGCGCGCCAGGCGCTGTGCCCATGCGAGTACGGCTTCTTCGATCAACGCATAAGCGTGCACAAATGCAGGTTTGCCTTGACGGTAGGGGTCGCTGATTTCGCGATCGTCTTGCCACTTGCCCAGTAGCAGCACTTTGCCTCGCGCTTCAGGGGCAATGTTGAGTACCCCGCTGACATGCCGTCGTTCCATCACCAGAATCAAGTCCGCCTCGCTGACGGCTTGAGACGTGAGTTGAACGGCCTCATGCCCATCGGGCAGATGACCATGCTCCTTGAGTACGGCGTGTGCCGTCGGCTCGATGGGTTTGCCCGCCAAGGCAGCGAGGCCTGCCGAGCTGACCTCGATATCGGAATGAACGAGTGCCCCGCGCAGCAAATGCTCCGCGGTGGGACTGCGGCAAATATTGCCGACGCAGACAATCAAAACCCTTTTAAGCAAGATAACATTCCCCGTCTTGTCAACATTGGCGGTGACATAGCACTTGCCGAACATAAGAGCTTTAAACTACGAATGAATCCGGGTATTTATAACCCCGGTAACTGCAGCTGAGACTTTCAAACCATCAGTGCGTATTTATTACCATGACGTTTGAACAGCCCCCAACTTTTTCTTCAGACAAAAAATAACATTTCACTCTTTGAACTCTGAAAATAACAGTTCGATAATTTATCCAGACAATTTCTAACAATTGCCGTTTTCCCGCGACCGTTCAATCTAAATTACACCGAAATAGCGAGTGGCTAATATATAGTCGCTCCGTTAGTGAATTGCCAGGGCGTCGGACATTCGGTTAGAAGTTGGGTAAGAGATGCCTTGGGCAATAACTTTATTTACAGCGGGTTGCGTCAGAAGCATGCGGTGGAATAACCAGGCATGCTCGCCGACCAAGCGACCACGCGATCTTTCTCTCTGCCTGCGCCTTGCGAGAAACATGGCGTACTGGCCTTTCGCTGCTCATGCAGCGTTGCCAACATTTTTCTCGAGTGAACGAGCCATTTAGAGCCCGCACTCTCCAGCGTTACCGGTTCCGACAACCCGTCGAACCTTTCCTACTGCCATTAGCCATTCCATCTGTCTACTTTCAAGGACGCTTCCATGATTCGTAAATGCCTATTCCCCGCTGCCGGCTATGGGACCCGCTTTTTGCCCGCCACCAAGGCCATGCCGAAGGAGATGCTGCCTATCGTCAATAAGCCGCTGATCCAGTACGCCGTCGAGGAAGCGCGCGACGCCGGCCTGCAACATATGGCCATCGTCACCGGCCGAGGCAAACGAGCGCTGGAGGATCATTTCGATGTCAGCTTCGAGCTCGAACACCAGATTCGCGGCACTGATAAGGAGCGATTCCTGGAAGGCACTCGTGAGCTGATCGATACCTGTACTTTTTCCTATACCCGCCAGGTGGAAATGAAGGGTCTGGGGCACGCCATTCTCAGTGGTCGTTCGTTGATTGGTGATGAGCCATTCGCCGTGGTGCTGGCCGACGACTTGTGTCTGAACCTGGAAGGCGACGGCGTACTGGCGCAAATGCTCAAGCTCTATGAGCAATTCCGCTGCTCGATCGTGGCGATCCAGGAAGTACCCCGTGAGCAAACCCAGAAGTACGGCGTGATTGCCGGCGAGCTGATTCGCGAGGGTATTTACCGGGTCAACAGCATGGTCGAAAAGCCCCGCCCGGAAGACGCCCCGTCCAACCTGGCCATTATCGGTCGGTACATTCTGACCCCCGATATCTTCGACCTGATCGCTGACACCGAGCCTGGCAAGGGCGGTGAAATCCAGATCACCGACGCATTGATGAAGCAGGCCCAGAACGGCTGCGTGCTGGCTTACCAATTCAAGGGACGACGCTTCGATTGCGGCGGCGCCGAAGGTTACATCGAAGCCACCAACTTCTGTTTCGAGAACCTGCATCAGAACACCTTGTGACGGCGCTGAACCCTGACAAACGTGTGCGTTATCGAATCGATTTTTCGGTCTTTATTACCCTATGGACGAAGCCTCTATGAAGACATTGAGCGGTTTCAAGGCAGATGACAGTCGCCGCCCGTATGGCGCTGACCTTAAAAACAACCTCGCGTACCTCATCGTGCGCGCCTATGCGTCGGAGCTGATTTTTCCCCGCGTGCAGAAACCATCGGTGCTGCTGGTGGAGCGTATCGGTGCCTTCCCCTCCTCCGGGGAGATCCGCCGTCACGTCAAGGATGGTCCGGCGTTGCTGGCGAGTATCAGGCAGCGTTACGCCGCCGACGCCCTCGACATCGACGAGAGCGATGGGCTGAACCTGGTCTTTACCGACTGGCGTCTCAGCTTGCGTCTGTTGGACGATGGCTGCATGACTTGCCTGACGGTGGAAAGTCGCGGCGACAACTCGCTCATGCAGCACAAGACCGCCGAACTGCTGGGGCACATCGATGCAGGGAGGGAATTCGAATGAACGCGATTGCAGAACACGCCGCCAAAGCCTGGTATCTGCTTCAGTGCAAACCCAAACAGGATGAGCGCGCCGAAGAACATTTACAGCGCCAGGGCTATGCCTGTTTTCGCTCGACCTACCGACGTGAGCGAGTTCTGCGCGGGCAGCGTCGAGTGATCAGCGAGTCGCTGTTTCCGGGCTATCTGTTTATTCAACTGAGCCTTCAGGACAGTTGGGGCCCGCTGCGTTCGACCCGCGGTGTTTCGCGAGTCGTCGGGTTCGGCGGTCAGCCGCTGCCGATCCGCGATACGCTGATCGACGAGCTCCAGGAACGGGACAGCCAAGCGATCGTGACAACGTTGTTGAGGCACGGGGATACGGTGCGCATCACTGAAGGCCCGTTCTCCGATCTCGAGGCGGTGTTCCTGGCCATGGATGGCGAGGAACGGGTGCTATTGATGATGAATTTCCTTCAGCGTGAACAGCACATCAGCCTGCCACTGGCAGGGGTTAACAAGATTTAGATCCGAGCCTTGAGCCAAAAAAACCTGTGGCGAGGGAGCTTGCTCGCTCGCCACAAAGCCCAGGAAAACCTACGCCCCTTCCGAGAGATGATTCCAGTCGATCCAGCCCAAAAACCATGTCGCCAGAATCAGCAGACCGAACGCGATCCGGTACCAGGCAAACACCGCATAACTATGATTGGCGATGAACTTGAGCAAGCCGCGCACGGCAATCATCGCAAAGAGGAATGCGGCAACAAACCCCAAGGCAAATACCGGCAAGTCTGCGGACTGGAACAGGTCGCGGTACTTATAGCCCGAGTACACCGCGGCCCCCACCATCGTCGGCATCGCCAGGAAGAATGAAAACTCGGTAGCCGTCTTGCGTGACAGGCCAAACAGCAACCCGCCGATAATCGTCGAACCCGAGCGCGAAGTGCCGGGGATCATCGCCAGGCATTGTGCGCAACCGACTTTCAAGGCATCGGTCCAGCGCATCTCGTCAACGTGATCGATAACCACCACATGCTCACGTTGCTCCGCCCACAACATGATGATTCCGCCTATCACCAGCGCCACGGCCACGGTGATCGGGTTGAAAAGATATTCATGGATTTTGTCGGCGAACATCACACCCAAAACAACCGCCGGCAAGAAACCGATCAACAAATTCAGCGTGAAACGTTGCGCATTACGCTGGGTTGGCAAACCGGTAGTGATCTCCAGAATCTTGTGACGAAACTCCCAGACGACCGCCAGAATAGCCCCCAACTGGATGATGATATTGAACGCCATGGCTCGCTCACCGCCGAAGTCGAGCAAGTCCGCGGCAATGATCTGGTGCCCCGTACTGGAGATGGGCAAAAACTCTGTGAGCCCTTCAACCAACCCTAGAATCGATACCTGCGTGGTGGTCCAGAAGTCCATTAATCCCCCGTTAAACCCTCTCGACTGAGAGGTCTGTTGATGATGCCGAGCAATTGATCGCTGATCGCGATTAACCCCATCGGACCAGCAGAGGATTAAAGCGCACTCTCTGCCCGCTTTAGCCAAACGTTATAAAACGTCCATGTCGCAGCACCTGCAAATGGCCTACGCCTGCGAATGAAATTGTTTTTCAGGACTGCTACTTGTGTATCGCGAATCCATGGACGCCACTCATCGTTGGATCGTTGACGTTTTGACTTTGGGCGCGCGCAATGTCCTACCCAAAAATGATCGCCCAAGAGAAAACTCCATATGGCAAAGATCATAGTGCTCGCCGGTGACTTTCCGCAGTGCGACGGGGAGTATCATCTGGGTACCATCACGCTCAAAACGGCCTTCAAACCACGGCTGGGGAAAAGTTTCTCCGTCGCGGAATTTAAAGATCTGACGGTCCAGAACACGGACTCCAATAAAAATATAAAGAGCGCCATTGGCCTGGGCATTGCCGGCGCGATGTTGTTGGGGCCAGTCGGTGCCATCGCAGGCTATCTGCTTGCTGGCAAGAGCACCGAGGTGACCTTCATGGCCACACTAAAGGACGGTGGTAAGCTTTTGGCTGCAACCGATTGCGATACCTACCGGGATATCTCGGCGCGCGCCCTCAAAAAATCCCGTCCCGATCGCCGACGCGCCCCTTCCGAGTCACTTGATAACGGATCCTTTCATTGATCCGCTTGCCCGGTGACAGCAAAAATGTTGCAGGGCACCCGATACAGAACATGCTCCGTGGTACTACCCACCCACTTGTCCAGTCCCTTGCGATGCGCATTTCCCATGACGATCACATCGGCCCGGTGATGCGCAGCAAAGTCGGCCAGCGCTTTACCAGGTGGCCCTGCAACGAAGTGTTGCCGTTCGGTGGGCACGCCGTAGTGATCGGCCAGCGCAATGAATGACTTGTGCAAAGACTTGCGCACATCGCTGTTGAAGCCAGGCATCGTCACGGCACCCGCGCCTGCATCAGAGATGTGCGTCTGCGATAGATCGTAGGCATACAGTAGATGCATTTCTGCATGGCATTGCGTTGCCAATTCGTTCGCGGCCTGAACGATCAGGTCGTTGATTCCAGTGATCTGAGTCTCTGGGTGCGACGGATCGACTGCCGCCACGATCACGCGCGGAAGTGGGCAACTGACTTCGCTGACCAGATGCACAGGCACCGGACATTCGCGCAGCAGATGCCAATCCAGAGGCGTGATGAAAACGCGCTTGAGCGCCGACTCATGCTGCACATCCTTGATCACCAGATCCGCCTGCGTTGTTGTCACGTGCTGAAGGATCTCTTGCAGCGCGTCGCGTGTGAAAAGCACCTCGGTACTCAGGTTAATCCCGCGCCCACGGATCAGCTCGGCTTCATCGTTGAGCCATTTTTCGTTCTCTTGCTGGCAAGCCTCACGAAACCGCGCACTGGCGTGGATCAAACCCAAGATGTTGAAATCTTCGATAAACACCGTGATATGCAGCGCTGCGCCCGTGGCCTCGGCAATGGCGACGGCCCGCTGCAGTGCCGGCGTGTGACGCATGGTGGGGCCGGCTATTAGAAAGAGTCGTTGATATTGGCTCATGTCACACCTCCAAACGTTCTGGGATATCTGCTAGCCCCCCAGCCTCTCGTCTGTCGCACCGCCAGCGATCTGCTATCGCCTCGATGATCTGGATCGACACAATCAATATACGCCTGGATTCAACTAACCCGCCAAGGTGTGTCTCATTGCAGCCAATACAATGAGACACATCCCGACGGTCAATTGATTGACGACGTAAAGTTACTTCTTCGCGTACTTCGCGCCGTGCGGATCGTTAAGCTTCACCTGCATCAACTCCCATTCACGTTGAATGATCGAGTAAGGGATAAAGATGCTGACTCTCTCAGCCCCCTTTAACCCAGGGTGAAAACTCACATCATTAAGGGTGGTGGAGAAAAAGCCGACATTGATACCGACAATACTCCCGTCATTGCCGATGACGGGACCACCCGACATCCCCTTGATCATCGGGGCATCATGGATCGCATAGCGTTCGCCGCTGCCTTCATCGCTATTGATGAAAGGCGCCGGGTACACTTTGCCTTGCCCGGTGACGGTCGTCATGTAGGGGCTCGCCCCCACGGCAGTGATGTGTTCACCCACACGCGGTGCACGCCATGACGGGTAGCGACCGTCGGCCTTGTGCTGAATGAAGACGAGGTCGCAGCCGGTGCTGCAGCTGTATTCCACGTGGCGGATGAGGGGGGTGTGGCGAGTGGTGACGGCATAGTCTTCGTTCCATTGCACGGCCGAGGCCATGTACAGATAGGGCAAGGGAAAGCCCGAGAAGACGGAAAAATATGAGTCATTGGCAGGCCCCGACAAGTCGGGTTTTACCATACCGTTGCATCCTGCAAGAACAGCTCCTGTTAAAAAGTAGGTCATGATTTTAATCATGATAATCACCGACTTATAAGGAGGTTTGATTTTTATTGTGGCGAATCTTTTAGTTGTCTGGTGCTTGTAGTTTCCCTCGCAGCCGGGTCTGGTGCATTTATTTAAGGCTGAAGTTGCAAAGAATGCGTATGAATAAATTGTGCTAAGACCAATTGCTTTTCGATCCATATAGCAAATTGCAAATATTTGACGCCTGAAAAATGACAGAACGACAAATAAAAACAGAAATTAAAATTGCACACTTCAACTAAAAACGAGTGAAACAGCCTTGATCAGAGCAATTTAACTCACTTCGGCATGCCTCGGTAACGCAATAGAAATCAATGCCGCGAAAATAACAAACGCGCTGGATATCCATAAACACGCTCCCAACCCGAAAGCCTGATAAACCCAGCCAGACAGCACGGTGCCGATCAGCCGTCCCATGGCGTTGGACATGTAGTAAAAACCCACGTCCAGCGACACGCCGTCTTCCTTGGCATAGGACACGATCAGGTAGCTGTGCAGCGAGGAGTTCACCGCGAACAGCGCACCAAAGACCATCAATCCGCCTAACAACACCGCCTGTTGCGACAACCCGGTGTTCAGCCCCAAAGCGATTGCCGCGGGCAGGCCTGCCAGAGCAAACGCCCACAGAAAGGCAGCGCGACCATCAGGAACATGCCCCCGTTTCTTGCCAGTGATTCGCGGCGCCAACGATTGCACGATGCCGTAGCCGATCACCCAGGCCGCGAGAAATCCACCGACCTTCCAGAAGTCCCAGCCAAAGACGCTGCTCAAGTACACCGGCAACGCCACGACAAACCAGACATCACGAGCACCGAACAAAAACATCCGGGCCGCTGACAGAATGTTGATGGCCTGGCTTTTGGACAGGATGTCGCGAAACCTGGGCTTGGCTTTGGCCTTGCCCAAATCCTTCTTCAACAGGATCAAGCTGCTGACCCAGATCAGCGCCAGCACACCCGCCATGGCCAGCAATGCCCCTTTGAACCCGATCAGGGCGAGCAATGCCCCGCCGAGAAAGAAACCAACACCCTTGAGTGCATTCTTCGAGCCGGTGAAGATGGCTATCCATTGGTAAAGCGTGCCCTGCTGCCCCTCGGGCACTAACAGCTTGATCGAGCTTTTGGCGCTCATCTTGTTCAGGTCTTTGGCGATCCCCGACAACGCCTGCGCGCCCATCACCCAAGGAATCGTCAGCCAGGCCACTGGCACCGTCAGCATCAACAGCGCCACAACCTGCATCCCCAACCCGATGTTCATGGTCCGGTTCAAGCCCAGTCGGGCGCCGAGATAACCGCCCAGCAGATTGGTGATCACACCAAACAGTTCGTAGAACAGAAACAACGCCGCGATTTGCAGCGGGCTGTAGCCCAACGCGTGAAAATGCAGCACCACCAACATGCGCAAAGCACCGTCGGTGAGGGTGAAGGCCCAGTAATTGCCCGTCACGAGCAAGTACTGCCGCACTGACGGAGCGAGGGCTGACAACGCTTTCATCAGCGCTCCTCAGACGGCCAGGCCGACCATCCTGGCCAGTTCGACAGTGCGGTTCGCATAAGCCCATTCATTGTCGTACCAGGCATAGAGTTTGACCTGGGTGCCGTTGATGACCATGGTCGACAGCGCATCGATGATCGATGAGCGCGGGTCGGTGCGGTAGTCGATGGACACCAGCGGACGCTCCTCGAAACCGAGGATGTCTTTCAGTTCGTTCTCGGACGCGTCCTTGAGGAACTGATTCACTTCTTCGACAGTGGTGACGCGCTCGACTTCAAAGACACAGTCGGTCAGCGAAGCGTTGGCCAACGGTACGCGCACGGCGTGGCCATTCAGACGCCCGCGCAGTTCCGGGAAGATCTCGGCAATCGCGGTGGCCGAGCCGGTGCTGGTCGGGATCAAACTCATGCCCGATGCACGGGCACGGCGCAAATCCTTGTGGGGTTGGTCGAGGATGCTTTGCGTGTTGGTCAGGTCGTGGATGGTGGTGATCGAGCCGTGGCGAATGCCCAGTTTCTCGTGGATCACCTTCACCACCGGCGCCAGACAATTAGTGGTGCACGACGCGGCGGTGACGATGTGATGTTTCGCCGGGTTGAACAGCTGATGGTTGACGCCCATGACGATGTTCAGCGCGCCCTCTTCTTTCACCGGAGCACTGACCACCACGCGCTTCACGCCTTGGTCGAGGTAAGCCTGAAGCACCGCAACGGTCTTCATCTTGCCGCTGGCTTCAATCACCAGATCGCAGCCCGACCAATCGGTGTCGGCAATCGCTTTGTTGGCGGTAACTTTGATTCGTTTGCCGTCGATGACGATGCAGTCACCCGTGGCGCTCGCCTGATCATTCCAACGGCCATGCACCGAGTCGAAGTTCAGCAGGTGCGCATGCGTTGCCGCGTCGCCTGCCGGATCGTTGATCTGCACGAACTCAAATTCTGGCCAGCGCCAGGCTGCGCGCAGAGCGAGGCGACCGATGCGGCCAAAACCATTGATGCCCACTTTGATAGTCATGTTGGTGTGCTCTGTTTCTGTTGTCAGGGGTGGCGCTTTGGGAATCATCAAGCCGGGCAGCAAGCCGCTGCCCGTTCAGGACGGTCACCCATTTCTTCAAGACGTCTGGCATCAGGGCTCAGCCAGTGCTGGTTGGCTTCGAGCACCACGGTCAGCACCTGATGCACCCAGCCCGGGAGATTGGGGTGCAGGCGGTAATAAACCCATTGGCCCTGCCGACGGTCCGAGAGCAATCCGCCTGTGCGCAATTGCGCCAGGTGCCTGGAGACTTTGGGCTGGCTCTCATTCAACGCACAGGTCAGCTCGCAGACGCACAGCTCACCCTCTCGTGCGATGAGCAGCATCATGCGGACCCGGTTGTCGTCAGCCAGGCATTTGAAAACAGTGGTCGGCGTCAGGTGGTCAGCCATTGGGTTTCTCTGCGTTGGGTGTACACGCGGTGCGAATGAATACAGGCATATGCGTTTTACCGAATATATGTTTTCCCGCATGTACGGGTCAACGGCAAATGTATCGACTCTGTGTGTGAATGATATTTATTTACTTACAAAAGGTAATCGTTATCATTAGCGCAATAACTAAAAAAGGAGCTCATGGTGGCTTTACCGCGCATTTACCCGGCCTCTCTCTCACTGCTGGGGCTTTTTGCAGTACCTGATTTGCAAGCAGAAACCCAATCGGCATTAGCCCTTCCTGCAACCGCTGTCACCAGTGATTACAGCGAGCAGAGCTACAGGCCAACCGACAGCCGCAGTGCGCTGAAGATCGATGCGCCGCTGCGGGATATTCCGCAAACGGTGAACGTGATCCCCCAGAGCGTGATCAAGGATCAGGGCGCACAGTCGATGGAAGACGTGCTAAAGAACGTCCCCGGCATCGGTCTTTCCAATGGCGATGGCCAGCGCGACCAAGTCACCATTCGCGGCTTCAGTGCCATCGGCGACATGTACGTCGACGGCGTTCGTGACGACGCGCTGTACTTCCGCGATCTGTCCAACGTCGAGCGCGTGGAAGTGATCAAGGGGCCGGCAGCGGTGCTCTATGGCCGTGGCTCATCCGGTGGCCTGATCAACAGCATCAGCAAGAAACCCAACTTCACCCCCAAGCAGGAAGTGGGTGTCAGCTTCGACAGCGAGGGTAAAAAGCGCACGCAGTTCGACGCCGGCTGGGCCGATCAGCAGCAAAACGACAAGGCCTTCCGGGTGACCGGCGCGCTGGAGAACAGCGACACCTTTCGCGATGACGGCTATATCGATCGCAAGGCCATTGCGCCTTCGGCCTACTTCAAGCTCTCCGACGATCTTGAGCTGAACCTGGGGGCGACTTACCTCTATGACAAACGCTTGATCGACTTCGGCATTCCCGCGCGGGGCGATCGCCCGGTCGATGTCGATCGGGACAAGCGCTTCGGTGCCGCCGACCCGGATGACGATTACACCCGCAGCGAAGTGTTCTCGTTCACGGCCGGCGTCGACTACCGCATCAACGACGACTTCACCCTGAGCAACACCAGCCGCTATTACCACTACGATCTGGATCGCAACAACACACTCGCCGATTCCAGCCCGACACGTTTCGTCACCGCCCCCAACGGCGAACTGCTGGTAAAACTCAATCGCGGCAACGTGCAGCGCAAGGAAGACGGCTGGTTCAACCAGACCGAACTGAAGCAACAGGCCACGCTCGCGGGGATGAACCACAACCTGCTTTATGGCGTGGAGCTGGGGCGTCAGGTCAAGGATCAATCTGTCTTCAGTCAGAACAACGTGGCGCGGGTTCCGGTGTACCGCGATGGTTTGGTCGACGTACCGTTCCAGGCCAACCGACAAACCGCCAAGGGCACCACTACCCAGGACACGGCCGGTTTCTACGTCCAGGATCTGATTGAACTGACCCCGCACTGGAAAGCTTTGCTGGGGGTGCGCTATGACGTGTTCGACCAGCAATATTCGGATGACCTGACGCGAGCCTCAATGTCCCGAACCGACAACACCTGGAGCCCGCGCGCAGGCCTGGTCTATCAGCCTGATCAGGTTCAGTCCTACTACATTTCGGTGAGTCGTTCTTATCAACCCTCCTCCGAAGTCTTCGCCCTGAGCACTAGCAACCAGGACCTTGAGCCGGAGCAAACCACCAACTTCGAGATCGGTGGCAAGTGGGACCTGCTCGACAATCGCCTGGCGTTGACGGCGGCGCTGTTCCGTCTGGAACGCACCAACATGAAAACGACCGATCCGGCGAACCCGACCAAGCTGGTCCTGTCTGGCGAGCAGCGCACCGACGGTCTCGAACTGACCGCCACCGGGCAGTTGAGTGACAAGTGGCAGGTCTATGCCGGCTATGCCTATCTGGACGCCGAGATTACCAAGTCCAACAGCCGAACCAACGGCGTTGCCAACGAAGGCCAGACACCAACCTTGACCCCGCGTCACAGTGCCAACCTCTGGCTGGTGCGTTCGCTGACCAATACCTGGCGCGTGGGCATGGGGGCGAACTATGTCGATGACCGTTACACCGCCCTGGACAACCAGGTGGTCATGCCCGCCTACACCACCGTGGACGCGGCGTTGCTCTACAACTTGCCGAAATGGGACATGGCGCTGCGCTTGCGCAACGTCTTCGACAAGGACTATTACGCCTCGGCCCATGGCTCGGTGGACCTGATCACTCCCGGAGCGCCACGGACTCTGGAGCTGAGCACCAACTACCGGTTCTGAGTGAAAACCTGGATCCAACACCGCAATGCCGGTCAGTTAAGCTCCTACAGCGGTTCAAACGCCTGTGCGTTTGTTCGCAGCCCGCAACATCGTGACAACGATTCAAAGCTCAACTAACCTTCAGCGCGCGGAGAGTGATGAGAATCTCTCGCGTTGTCAGACAACAACAATATGTCGAGGAAAACCCATGCGTAAACTTCTGTTGCTCTCCCTTCTTGCCGCCTCCCCCTTGGCTTTCGCCGGGACTCAATGCACCACAGCCGACAAGGCCCAATGGCAGGACCAGGCCAAGTTTCAGGAAGATCTCAAGGCCAAGGGCTACAACATCAAGAAGTTCAAAGTCACGAGCGGCAATTGCTACGAGATCTACGGCTGGGACAAAGACAAGCGCAAAGTCGAAATCTACTTTGACCCGGTCACCGGCAAGGTCGTGAAAGAAGAAATCGAATAGGCCCCCTGTGAAAGCTGAAACCCTGCGCCTCTGGGACCCTCTCGTACGCGTTTGTCATTGGTCCCTGGCGGTTGTCTTCATCAGCGACTACTTCCTCAATGAGGAAGGAGACGGCTGGCATCGCTGGCTCGGCTATTACGCCGTGGCTGTCGTGCTGGTGCGCGTGGTGTGGGGATTCATCGGCCCGCCAGCGGCGCGTTGGGCAGACTTCTGGCCGACCCCGACGCGGGTCGCCCAGCATGGCCGGGCGCTGTTTTCCGGCAAGGGCTATCACCGCATGGGGCACTCTCCCATCGGTGCACTGGTGATGGTCCTCATGCTGCTGTTGATGACCGGCCTGGGTATCAGCGGTTTTTTGATGGAAGAAGTGGACTATTTCTGGGGCGAGGACTGGCTACGTGATGTCCACGAGTTTATGGCCAATGCGCTGCTTGCGTTGGTTTGCGTGCATATCGTCGCCGCGCTGGTGGAAAGCGTCCGCTTGCGTGAAAACCTGCCGCTGTCGATGATCACTGGCCATCGTCGCAAGCGCTAGGTCTCAAGCACTCTTACCCATCGGTTGCAGCAGGCACCGCGCACCCAACGCATCAATCTGCGGGCGCCCGAATAAGTAACCTTGCCCCCACTCGCTGCCGCAGGCGGTGGCAAGCGCCCGGTCGGCTTCGGACTCAATCCCTTCAATGATCACGCACGGCGCCAGGGTCTTGCACAACTGCACCAAATGGCCAAGAGTCTGGGCGTTGTTGGTCTCCAGGCGTGCACGCTGGATGTAACCCTGGTCGATCTTGACGATGTCCGGCCGGGTCTGGCGAATGAATTCCAGGGTACCCAGCCCCGCGCCAAAGTCGTCGATGGCCACCCGGCAGCCCAGTTCGCGCAAGCACAGGACGAATTCAATTGCCGCCAAAGTGCTGGGCGGCGTGGCGCTTTCGGTGATTTCAATAACCAGTCGCGCGGCCACCGAAGGGGCGTCACGCAAATGCGCGATGATCTCCTGCCAGTAGTGGTCGACGATGGCGCTTTGCGCGGAGATGTTGCAGCCCAATCGCAGGTGTTCATCCAGCAGCAAGCTGTCGATCACGCTATGCACCACGCTGCGGTCAAGCTCGCGCATCAGTTGATGTTTCTCCAGCATCGCAAAGGGATAGACCCCTTTCCCCAGCGCATCGATATGCCGCAGCAACCCCTCCTGATACAGCACCCGACTGCTGTCGGGTAACCAAACCACCGGCTGGAACGCCAGGACCAATCGGCCGAGAGCCAACTCACTGTAAAAGTTTCTAACTCTGTGCATGACACATCCGTGGACAAAGCAGCGGCTTGTCGCCGGCTGAGTGTGACTACGCCGAACGGGCGCTCCTGCGACTGCAAGGGTTGACTGCCGGCCATAATCGCCCCGCCTTTCGCCGTCAGGAAGTGTTCCCGGATACCTTTCGTTTGTCCTTGGAAACGTGGTCGTCCCGTTAATCGACTGTGGTGATTTGTTTATTGCGATCATGCGCCGGCTCGCGCGATATCACTTAGCTACCACTTCAGGATGAACTATGCACAGAATGACCAGCGCCAGTTTTCGGGTGCTTGCCGATGTCTTGACCGACGGAGGTGCAAACGTGGAAGCCTTGCTCAAGCAGTTCGACAGCAGCGAGGAGGTCTTTGCAAACCCCAAAGGTGTCGGGCTGGAGCTGGTCTATAAGGTGATGGAAGAAGCGGTAAAGCGTACCGGCAATCCAGATATCGGCCTGCTGGCCTATACCCGGGCGCACCCGGCCAATCTGGAGGTGCTCGGTTATGCCGTGATGTCCTGCGCCACTCTGGGCACCGCTCTGCAACGCCTGGTGGACTATCACTCATTGATCAGCAACGGCTTCTGCATGTGCCTGGAACGCAAACCCCAGGCGCTGAGACTGATCGGCTTCGACATCAGCATGGAACCGTCACTGACGCCCCGCCCCTTCATCGATGCTGGTGCCGCGCAAACGCTGGGGCTGGTCCACTGGCTGCTGCCCAAGCACAAACCCCAACCCCAGGCGGCGAGCTTTACCTACCCCGAACCCGCGGACACCTCCCGGCTGGAACGTTTGCTGGGCAGCAATCTGTTGTTCGACGCACCGTACAACAGCCTGACGTTCAGCCTCGACGACTGCTCGATTGCATTGCCCACCGCCGATCCAGCATTGGATGTCCTGCATGTCGAATACGCTCGCACGCGCTTGAACCTGTTGCTCAATGACTCGATGACCGCGCGGGTCCGACGGGTGCTGTCCGAACGTCTGGCCCAAGGCGTGCCCAGCGACCTGGACAAAATCGCCCAGGTGGTCGGGGTTAGCGCGCGCAGCCTGCAACGACGCCTGAGCAATGAAGACATGCACTTCTCCGCGCTGCAGGATGAGGCGCGGCTGATGCTCGCACACAACTTCCTGCGCAACTCGGTGCGCAGCGTTAAGTACATTGGCGCGTTGCTGGGTTTTCGCGATCAGAGCAGCTTTCATAAAGCCTGCATGCGCTGGTTCGGCATGACCCCGGGGCGCTATCGCGAAGAGTCCTGATACCGCGCATTGCCCTCCCCCTTGCGGGAGAGGGCGGGACCAACCCTAGGTGTGATGTATTTCCCGATCCTTGGTTTCCGGCAGGAAGAACGTGCCAAGAATGGCCGTCATCACGGCGATGACGATCGGGTACCACAACCCGTAGTAGATATCCCCCGTGGCCGCGACCATGGCGAATGCCACCGTGGGCAGAAAGCCGCCAAACCAGCCGTTGCCGATGTGGTACGGCAGCGACATCGAGGTGTAGCGAATGCGCGCCGGGAAGAGTTCCACCAGCCAGGCGGCGATCGGGCCGTAGACCATGGTGACGTAGATCACCAGGATGGTCAGGAGCAGCAGCACCATCGGATAGTTGGTCTTGGCCGGGTCGGCCTTCTCGGGGTAACCGGCGTCCTTGAGGCCGGTGCCGAGGGTAGCGACGAAGGCATCGTTGCGAGCCTTGAAGTCGGCGGCCGGCATGCCGGTGCCCTCGAAGCTCTGGATCACCTTGTCGCCGATACGGACCTGCGCGATGGCGCCAGGCTCAGCCTTCTCGTTCTTGTAGGGTATGGCTTTCTTCGCCAGCACGGTCTTGGCAAGGTCGCAGGAGCTGGTGAATTTGGCCTTGCCCACCGGGTCGAACTGGAACGAGCACTTGCTCTGATCGGCGATCACCGTGACCGGGTTCTTCTCCTGCGCGGCGAACACGTCGGGGTTACCGTATTGGGTCAACGCATGGAAAATCGGGAAGTAGGTCAGCGCCGCGATAATGCAGCCGGCCATGATGATCCCTTTGCGGCCGATGCGGTCGGACAGGCTACCGAATACGATGAAGAACGGCGTGCCGATCAGCAGCGAGCCGGCAATCAGAAAGTTGGCGGTCTGCGGGTCGATCTTCAGCGTCTGCAGCAGGAAGAACAGCGCATAGAACTGCCCGGTGTACCAGACCACCGCCTGGCCGGCGGTACCGCCAAGCAACGCCATGATCACTATCTTGAGGTTTTCCCAGCGGGCGAAGGATTCGGTCAGCGGCGCCTTGGAGGACTTGCCTTCTTCCTTCATCTTCAAGAACACCGGTGACTCGCTGAGTTGCAAGCGGATGTACACCGAGACGATCAGCAGCAGGATCGACAGCAGGAACGGAATCCGCCAGCCCCAGGCCTCGAAGGCTTCGGTGCCGAGAATCGTGCGGCAGGCGAGGATCACCAGCAGCGAAAGGAACAGGCCAAGGGTCGCGGTGGTCTGGATCCACGAGGTGAAGTAGCCGCGCTTGCCTTTGGGTGCATGTTCGGCCACATAGGTCGCCGCGCCGCCGTACTCACCGCCCAGGGCCAGGCCTTGCAACAGGCGCAGGGTGATCAGGATGACCGGTGCCGCCACGCCGATGGTCGCATAGCCGGGCAGGAAGCCCACTACGGCGGTGGAGACACCCATGATGACAATGGTGATGAGGAACGTGTGTTTGCGCCCGATCATGTCGCCCAGTCGGCCGAACACAATGGCGCCGAAGGGCCGTACAGCGAAGCCGGCGGCGAACGCGAGCAGCGCGAAGATGAAGGACGTTGTCTCATTGACGCCGGCGAAGAAGTGCTTGGCGATGATCGCGGCGAGGGAGCCGTAAAGGTAGAAGTCGTACCACTCGAACACGGTGCCCAGGGACGAGGCGAAAATGACCTTGCGCTCCTCCTTGGTGATCCCGTGGTGGGGCGCGCTGCCCGTGGATGTGTTGTCGATTGCGGCCATGAGTCTTCTCCGTCTTGCTCTTGTTGTAGGCCGGAGTACCTCACTCTCTTTTTACCGCACCCAGGCCCTAGGGCTATGTCATCGGATTACGGATTGCGCAAAGCATGCAAACAGGCTGACGGCCTCGCATCGCTGCAAGGTTTCTTGAAGCATAATCGGCTTCGCGCAGATATCCACTCGGCCATCCCGCCCAGACTCGGGCCGACGCGCTGCCGAATGACAATTCAGGCCCGTGAAATCCCACGCAAAGCGTCTGGGTGGCGCCCGCTGATGCCTATTCTTCGGGGCGGCCATCGCCTGGAACTTCGCTGCGAAAGAATTTCGTATACCCTATCGCCATCTCACTCCAAACGACCGCTGCCGTGAACCTACCCAAACTCAACGCTCCCGACCTTGGCAATACACCATCGACCTCGGAAATCATCACCCGTCATCTGCGGGACGCGATCGTCGCCGGGCATTTCGCCGAAGATGAGCCGATTCGCCAGGACGACATTGCCCGCCAGTTCAACGTCAGCAAAATTCCGGTGCGCGAGGCCCTCAAGCGGCTGGAGGCCGAAGGGCTGGTGATGTTCCAGCGCAATCGCGGGGCGATGGTCACGCGGGTTTCCGATGCCGAACTGGCGCAGATGTTCGAAGTGCGGATGTTGCTGGAGGACAAAATACTGCGCCTGGCCATTCCCAACATGACCGAAGAAACCTTCGCCCGTGCCGAGCGTATCTGTCAGGAATTCATCGGCGAGGACGACGTGGGTCGCTGGGCCGAGCTCAATTGGGAGCTGCACGCCTGCCTTTACGAGCCGGCGCAACGGCCGTTTCTGGTCAGCCTGATTCGTTCGGTCAACGACAAGCTGGAGCGCTACCTGCGCATGCAGATGAGCCTGTCGGCCGGCAAGGAACGGGCTGATCACGAGCACCGTGAGATCATCAAAGCCTGTCGTGCCGGGGATGTGGATCTGGCGGTGAAGCTGCTGGACGAGCACATTGCCGGGGTCTGCAAGACCCTGTTCGAGCATCTGCCGCACACGCACTGACCACTAGAATGCTGTGCTGATTTCGTCATCGGCACAGGATAAATCCATCAAGCCGACACCCCGCTGCACAGGCCACTCTTTCGTTCACTCATCTGAACGGACGTGGCCCTCCCATGAAACGCATCACCGTGATCGACTCCCACACCGGCGGCGAACCGACCCGCCTGGTGACCGCAGGCTTCCCTGACCTGGGCACCGGCAGCATGGCCGAACGCCGCAAGCTGCTCGCCGAACATCACGATCAATGGCGCGCCGCTTGTGTGCTCGAACCCCGTGGCAGCGACGTGCTGGTGGGTGCCTTGCTCTGCACGCCTGTGGACCCGAGTGCCTGTGCCGGGGTGATTTTCTTCAACAACACCGGTTACCTGGGCATGTGCGGCCACGGCACTATCGGCCTGGTGGCGTCGTTGGCGCATCTGGGCAAGATCAGCCCCGGCGTGCATCGCATCGAGACGCCGGTGGGTACGGTGCAGGCGACCCTGCACGAAGATCATTCAGTGAGTGTGCGCAATGTGCCGGCCTACCGTTACCGCAAGGCGCTGGTGTTGCAGGTGCCAGATGTCGGTCAGGTGGTCGGCGATATAGCCTGGGGCGGCAACTGGTTTTTCCTGATCGCCGAGCATGGCCTGCGGGTGGCCGGCGATAACCTCGACGCGCTGACCGCTTACACCTACGCCGTGCAGCAGGCACTGGAGGCCCAGGGTATTCGTGGCGAAGACGGCGGGCTGATCGACCATGTCGAGCTGTTCAGCGATGACGATCACGCCGACAGCCGCAACTTTGTCCTCTGCCCCGGCAAGGCCTATGACCGCTCACCGTGCGGCACCGGCACCAGTGCCAAACTGGCGTGCCTGGCGGCAGACGACAAGTTGCAACCGGGGCAGATCTGGCGCCAGGCCAGTGTCATCGGCAGCGAGTTCGAAGGCTCTTACGAATGGCAGGGCGAGCGCGTTGTGCCGACCATTCGCGGCCGCGCTTTTATCAGCGCCGAAGCCAGTTTGATCATCGAACAGGATGACCCGTTCGCCTGGGGCATTCGTCCATGAACGAGGGCCTTGTGGCCGATGTGATCGTGATCGGCGCCGGCATCATCGGTGCAGCCTGCGCCCAGGCGCTGGCCCGTCGTGGTTTGCAAGTACTGGTGCTGGACGCCGGCCTGCACGGTGCGACGGCGGCGGGCATGGGCCACCTGCTGGTGCTCGACGACAACCCGGCCGAACTGGCCCTGAGTCAATATTCCCTGCAACGCTGGCGCGAGCTGGCACCGGACCTGCCCGACGGCTGCGCCTATCGCAACAACGGCACGCTGTGGCTGGCGGCCAACGCCGAGGAAATGGCGGTCGCCCATGGCAAATACCTGAACCTGCAAGCCCAGGGCGTGGCGTGCGAATTGATCAGCGCCAGTGCCTTGCGCCAGCGTGAACCGGAACTGCGCGAGGGTCTGGAAGGCGGTTTGTTGATCAATGGCGACGGCATTCTTTATGCGCCGGCGACAGCCAACTGGATGCTCGACACGCCGAACATTCGTCAACGCCGGGCGCGGGTCAGCGCAGTCGATGGCAACCGCGTATGCCTCGATGACGGCCACTGGTTGAGCGCCGAAGCGGTGGTGTTGGCCAACGGTATTCAGGCCAACGAACTGTGCCCGGAGTTACCCATCGAGCCGAAAAAAGGTCACCTGCTGATTACCGACCGCTACCCCCGCACCGTCACCCACACCTTGGTCGAACTGGGTTACGTCACCAGCGCCCACAACGCCACCGGGCCGTCGACCGCCTGCAACATTCAGCCGCGCCCCACCGGGCAATTGTTCATCGGTGCCTCGCGCCAATTCGGCACCACCGACCCGCAGGTCGAAGGCTGGATGCTGGCGAAAATGCTCAAGCGTGCAGCCGAGTACATGCCGGGGCTGGCCCGACTCAACGGCATCCGCGCCTGGACCGGCTTTCGCGCCGCCAGCCCCGACGGCCTGCCGCTGGTTGGCCAACACCCACAGCGCCAGGGTTTATGGCTGGCGGTCGGTCATGAAGGGTTGGGCGTCACCACGGCCCCCGCCACCGCCGACTTACTGGTCGCGCAACTGTTCGACGAAACCCCGCCACTGGCTGCACAACCCTATCTGCCCCAGCGTTTTCTCGGAGAACCTGCCTATGCCTGAATTGCTGCTGGACGGCCGCGCCTTGAAGGTGGCCGAGGGCACCAGCGTCGCCGCTGCCCTGGCGTTGGGTAGCGACGGCTGCACGCGCACGTCGGTCAGTGGTCAGCGCCGCGCTCCACTGTGCGGCATGGGCATCTGCCAGGAATGCCGGGTGACCATCGACGGCCGGCGACGCCTGGCCTGCCAGACTTTGTGCCGAGACGGCATGCAGGTGCAGACATGCTCATGAACGAATACGCCGATCTGCTGATCATCGGTGCCGGCCCCGCTGGCATGGCCGCCGCCCTCGCCGCTGCGCCCAGCGGCGCACGCATCGTCATGCTCGACGACAATCCGCTGCCGGGCGGACAAATCTGGCGTGACGGCCCTCAAGCCAACGTGCCCGATCAGGCCCATCGCCTGCGTGAGCGTTTGCAATCTTGCAGCAACATCCGCCATCACGCCGGCACCCGGGTGATCGCCAGTCCCGGTGCGAAACAACTGTTGGTCGAAGATGATGACGACGGCTGGTTGATCAGCTACGACAAACTGATTCTGTGCACCGGCGCCCGCGAGTTGCTGCTGCCCTTCCCCGGCTGGACATTGCCTGGCGTGACCGGGGCCGGTGGCTTGCAAGCGCTGGTCAAGGCGGGTGTGCCGGTGCAGGGTGAGCGCGTGGTGATCGCCGGTAGCGGCCCGCTATTACTGGCGAGTGCCGCCACCGCAAAAAAGCATGGCGCCCAGGTACAACGCATCGCCGAGCAAGCCTCGCGCATTGCCGTCGCCGGTTTCGCCGCGCAACTGCCCCGCTGGCCCGCCAAATGGTTGCAGTCGTTCAGCTTGTTCGACCGCCATTACCGCACCGCGACTCATGTGTTGGCCGCCCTTGGCACTGACCGATTGGAAGGCGTGCGCCTGCAACAGCAAGGCAAAATCGTCGAACTGGAATGTGATCGGCTGGCCTGTGGTTTCGGCTTGATCCCGAACATTCAATTGGGCCAGGCACTGGGTTATGCCATCGAAGGTCAGGCGTTGGCGGTGAACGCCTGGCAGGCCAGCAGCCGCGCCGATCATTATGCGGCAGGCGAATGCACCGGGTTTGGTGGCAGTGAACTGGCGTTGGTCGAAGGTGCAATTGCTGGCCACGCGGCGGTCGGTGACCTTGAAGCGGCCCGCCAATTGTGGCCACGCCGGGCACGCTGGCAGGGTTTCGCCAAGGCACTGAATCAGGCATTCGCCCTCGCCCCGTCACTCAAGTCCCTGGCCCAGCCCGACACCCTGGTCTGCCGCTGCGAAGACGTGCCTTACGCCGCATTGGCCGGGCACACTGACTGGCGCGAAGCCAAGCTGGCCAGTCGCTGCGGCATGGGTGCCTGTCAGGGCCGGGTGTGTGGCGGCGCGGTGCAGCATCTGTTTGGCTGGCAACCCGTGGCACCCCGCCCACCCTTCAGCCCGGCGCGAATCGAGACCTTGATGTGCCTGGACGACACCCCGCCAGCCTGAAACTCCCTCGGGGGTTTCGGCCACGCTGTCGAGCCTCTATGATCCCGGGGTCGCCATCAGACCCCAGCGCCATGTATCCCTCGCTCAGCACCTTCAAACCCTGCGACCTGCCAACGCTGCTCAACAGTCTGCAGCCGATCGCGCCGCTGCTCGATACCCTGTCGGACGTGGTGTTTTTCATCAAGGACAGCGAAGCCCGCTACGCCTTCGTCAACCAGACTTTGGCCCGGCGTTGCGGTTTCAAACATCGCGAGGAGCTGCTGGGGCTCACCGCCGAAATGGTCTTCCCGGAACGCTTCGGCCCGCTGTACACCGAACAGGATCGACGGGTATTGTCCAGCGGCCGCGAACTGGCCGACCAACTGGAGCTGCACCTGTATTACGGCAACCAGCCGATCTGGTGCCTGACCCACAAACTCGCCTTGCACGATGAACAGGGTCACATCGTTGGCCTGGCCGGGATCTCCCGCGACCTGCAATCACCCCAATCCAACCATCCCGCCTTCCAGAAACTCGCCGCCGTGGATGCGCACATCCGCAGCCACTTCGCCCGCGCCATCAGCCTCGCCGAACTGACCGCCATCGCCGGCTATTCCGTGGCGCAACTGGAGCGTCACTGCAAACGGGTGTTCCAGCTCACCCCACGGCAGATGATTCACAAGGCGCGCCTGGAAGAAGGTTCGCGGCTGTTACTGCACACCGACCTGCCAATCACCGAAATCGCCCTGCGCTGCGGCTACACCGACCACAGTGCCTTCAGCCGACAGTTTCGCGCGTTGACCAGCTTGTCACCGAGTCAGTATCGCGATAATCAGCGCTAAGGAATGTGGTGTTCTTTCTGGCCTCATCGCGAGCAGGCTCGCTCCCACAGGGGATTTGCAGTGAATCCATTTTCTGCGAACGCTGCAGATCCAATGTGGGAGCGAGCCTGCTCGCGATGAGGCCGGTACAGCCACCACAAGGCTCGGTGTCAGACCGCTAAACAAGCACTGTTTAAATGACACTTCCAGACACTCACCCAGGCTACACATCCTTGCGCCATTGCCTACGACTACGCCAGAATCCGCCGGCTTGTGCGCCAAAGGGCCGGGCTCTATCGTTTGCCTGTCGCTGAAAAACAGCGATCGGGTTTGGTAGCCCGGTTTGACTTGCGTGCATAGCGCACCTGATGCGGAGCCTTTTCGGCCTGCGTTTATGGTGGCCATGCGCAGGGCGCCTTCGGGCGCGCCGGTTTTCCAAGTCACCGGTCTACCAACCTTCGTATGGCCACCACCCCTTCGTTTGGTAGCGAGGGTGATGGCTCCTCTTTTCTGATTTGGAGTTTCATCTATGTTCAAACCTACACCCAACCCACCTGAAACCGACCCAACATCCCCCTACGAATCCCTCGATTCCAAAAAACTCAACGAAGCCGCCGACCGCGCCCTCGACCATTACCTCAAGCCCCCCATCCCCAAAGACACCAAGC
>NZ_AKJK01000101.1 GCF_000282375.1 Pseudomonas sp. GM50 | reverse complement strand
GCTTGCCGGCGAAGGCGTCCTTCAGATCGCCTTCGCCGGCAAGCCTGGCTCCTACGAAAAGCGGGTTACTCGAAGACGTAGTTATTTCCCGGCGTGCAGCACCTGCGCTTGCGGCATTGCCGAAGAGTGATGGTTGAGAATCTTCCACTGACCGCCAACCTGCTCATAAACGAAGGTGTAGCGCGCCTGCACCTGACGGGTCTTGCCATCGGCTTCGGTCAGGGTAAAGGTGTAGACGCCACTGTCCATGGCCACGTTGGTGCCCAATGGGCGGATCTCACGGTAGTTGATCTGGCCAACCGGCTTGAGCGCCATGAAGTGATCGAAGTAGTCCTTGATCTGTGCCGGCGTGGTGCGCACCTTGTTGGAAACCGTCGGCTGCAACACCGCGTTCGGCGCGTACAGGTCGACCACGCTCTGCACATTGCCGCTCTTCAGCGCGCTGTTCCACTGGTCGAACAATCCGGCGATTTCGCGATCCTTCACATTAGCGGGCTGTTCGGCCACGCTGCTGTAAACGTAAGGCACTGCCTCCAACGCTTGGGCCAACGGGGCGGTCAGGGCAAAAAACAGGGCGATGGCTGAGGTCTTGAATTTCATTGCGCGATTCCAATGGTGGTCGATGGGCACACTGTGCCGCTCGGAACGCTGCCCGCCATCGGCCAACCGGAGCTATTTGCCTATGCCATTCGGCAGATAGCGCCCTGCCCCGGTAACAAGGTTTAATAACGCCCCAGCCCGAACGGGCGTGCCCGCCGGACCCCGCCCATGCAAAACACTGATCATGACCCCGGTAGCGCCCTTGCCATTCGCACCCAGTATCGGCAATCGCAAAGTCGCGCCGCGCGGTTGCGGTTGCTGGTGGATACCGGCCAGGAGCTGACGCAACTGGCCCCCGAAGCCATGCGTCAACGGGTGCTGCAACGGGCCTGTGCCTTCCTCGCGATGGACCACGCGCTATTGCTGGAATGGGACGTGGATGCGCAGGTCAGGACCACCGCCAGTCACGGCAGCCGTGATCGGTTATGCAGCCTCGAACACCTCGCCGATACCGCGATGCGCACCCCGCAATGGCAGGAGCAGCCGAGCGCGGTCCTGCCCAATGTGCTGCGGGTGCCGTTGCGCGGCGGCGATGGTGCGGCCTTCGGTGCGTTGGTGCTGGCCAACAGCGTCAGCATCGGTGCACCGGACACCGAGGACCTCGAATCCCTGCAATTGCTTGCCACCCTGCTGGCCGCGCACCTGGAAAACCAGCGGTTGCTGGATGCACTGGTCGCGCGCGAACGCACCATGTCCGACCTGGTGCATCGATTGTTCAGGGCACAGGAAGACGAACGCAAACGCATGGCTTACGACCTGCACGACGGCCTGGCGCAAACCCTCGCCGGGTTGCATCAGCGTCTGCAAGGTTTTGCCGGTCGCTGCCCGCCACTGCCCGACGAACTCGGCGCAGACTTACAAACGATTCTTGCGCTGGCCCAGCATTGTGTCGGCGAAGGCCGGCAATTGATCAGCGGCCTGCGCCCGACGGTGCTCGACGACTTTGGCTTGCTGAAGGCGGTCGACAAAGAAGCGGATCGCCTGCGCGACGCCGGGATCAAAGTGAACTGGAGCACGCGTTGCGAAGCACGCTTGCCCAGCCAGGTGGAAATCGCCCTGTTCCGGATTGCCCAGGAAGGCATCAACAACATCCTCAAACATGCGCAGGCCAGCCACGTCGTCCTGGCGCTGGAGCTGCACGAAGGACAAGCCTCGCTGCGGGTCGACGATAACGGCAAGGGCTTTGCCATGGAACAACGGCTCGACACCTGCGGCGCCCGGCACTTGGGGCTCGCCGCGATGCAGGAGCGCGCGAGCCTGCTGGGCGGCGATTTCACTTGCGTCAGCCATTTCCACGGCGGGACGCAACTGCGCGCCACCGTACCCTCCGACCTCAATGGAACAGCTCAATGACTGAAGTTTTACGTCTGGTTCTGGCGGACGATCATGAGGTCACCCGAACCGGTTTCGTCGCGCTGCTGGCCGGCCATCCGCAATTCGAAGTGGTCGGCCAGGCCCGCGATGGCCAGGAAGCGGTGGATGCGTGCGAGCGCCTGCTGCCCGACATCGTCATCCTCGACATTCGCATGCCCGTGCTCAACGGGCTGGGCGCAGCGCGGATTCTTCAGCAGCGCCTGCCGGCCCTGAAAGTGGTGATCTTCACCATGGACGACAGCCCGGATCACCTGGAAGCAGCGATGAATGCCGGTGCCGTGGGCTACCTGCTCAAAGACGCCAGCCGCGATGAAGTGATCAACGCCCTGCAACGCGTCGCTGCGGGTGAGGAGGCACTCAATAGCGCGGTCAGCGCCCGCCTGCTGCGGCGCATGACCGAGCGCAATGCCAGCGGTGCCGCCCCGGATACCTTGACCCCACGGGAACGCCAGGTGCTGGGACTGGTGGCCAACGGTATGAGCAACCGTGAAATCGGCGAACAACTCGGCATCACCACAGGGACGGCCAAGGCCCACGTGGAACGGGTCATCGGCAAACTCGGCGCCGCCGACCGAACCCAGGCTGCCGTCCGTGGCATCGCCCTGGGTCTGGTGACCCAGTCATGAAGGTTTCAAACGCTCGACGCTGGGCCGATCTGCCGTTACGTGGCAAAGCCCTCGTGGTGATCTCCCTGCCACTGGTAATCCTGTTGCTCTCGCTGGTGCTGATCTACATCACCGAGCGCCAGACCGCACGCGCCGAAGAGGACGTGCGCCGCGTGCTGCTGGTGCAAGGCGATATTCAGGCCGTACACACCCTGCTCGCCGAGGCCGCCGCCAGCGTGCGCGGCTATCTGCTGACTCGTCGCGAGGATTTCCTGCCAGGTTATCGGCAAGCCAAGCCCTTGATCGAATCAGCCTTGCAGCGGCTCGACAGCAACGTTCGTGATGAGCGGGTGCGCAAACATCTGGAGGCGATCACCCCGTTGATCGACACCAAGGTCGAGGGCCTGGTTGAACTGCTCGATGATCGCAACGCCACACCTGAGTCGATGACCACCATCCTGATCAACAACAAGCACATCCTCGACGAACTGCGCGAACGCATCAGCGCCATGCGTACCCTCGAAGACACGCTATTGGCCGAGCGCACCGCTGCCGCCGCCTCCACTCGACAACGTTTGTTGTTCTCCACCCTGCTGGCTGCCGCCTGCGGGCTGTTCGGCGCCATTGTGGCGGTGCTGTTCCTGTCCAAGGGCATCGTCGCCCGGGTCAAACAGGTCCAGGGCAACGCACAACGTCTGGCACTCGGTCAGCCGTTACTGCCGCAGCCGCCGGAGAACGATGAGATTGGTCAATTGGGCACGCGCCTGGTCGAAGCCGGGCTGTTGCTGGCCGAACGTGAACGCGCGCTGCGCGATAACGAAGAGCGCTTGCGGCTGATCATCGACGGCGTGAAGGACTACGGTATTTTCGCCCTCGACACACAGGGCTTCGTCACCAGTTGGAATGCGGGCGCCGAACGGATCAAGGGCTACACCGAACAGGAAATCGTTGGTCAGCATTTCTCGGTGTTTTATCTGTCGCAAGAATGCCCGCAGCATCCCGACATGGCGCTGCGCGAGGCCACTCGCGACGGTCATTACATGGAAGAGGCCTGGCGTTGCCGCAAGGATGGCAGCCGCTTCTGGGCCAGCGTAGTGATTACCGCGCAATACGACAGCAGTGGCGCCCTGCGCGGATTTTCCAAGATCACCCGCGACATCACTGATCGCCGCGTGGCCGAGATAGCCCTGAGCACCGCACGCGAGGAAGCCGAACGCGCCAGCCGCGCCAAAAGCGAATTCCTGTCGCGCATGAGCCACGAATTGCGTACCCCGCTCAACTCCATTCTCGGCTTCGCGCAACTGCTGGACATGGACTCGCCCAAGGGCCAGCGAGCGCAAATTGGTCACATCCTGCGGGCCGGACAACACCTGTTGACCCTGATCAACGAGGTGCTGGACATCGCCAAGATCGAAGCCGGGCGCCTGCCACTGAATGTTGAAGCCGTGCCCTTGGCGGTGGTGCTGCAAGAAGCCCTGACGCTGGTTTCCCCCATGGCCTGCGACGCCGGCATCCAATTGGTCGATTTGCCGATGCTGGCCGCCGACAGCGGGATCGTCGCCGATCGGCAACGCCTGGTTCAGGTGCTGCTGAACTTGTTATCCAACGCGATCAAATACAATCGGCCCCAGGGCCAGGTGCACATCGAAGTCAGGGTTGATCAACAGCGCATTGCCGTGTCGGTCTGCGATACCGGCAAGGGCATTGCGGCCGATCGACTGGAGCAACTGTTCAAGCCGTTCGAGCGTCTGGAGACCGATCCGAACGTGGAAGGCACCGGCCTGGGCCTGGCCTTGAGCAAGAGTCTGCTGGAAATGATGAACGGCAGCCTGACTGTCAAAAGCCAGCCCGGTGCAGGCGCAAGCTTCACCCTGGAGTTGCCCTTCGTGCGCCTGCAGCCAGTCACCGAGCCAGCGGTTGCACGAATCAGCCACCCAACGGTCACGGCCGCCCTCGCCGCTCCCGATTACCAGGGCAAAGTGCTGTGCATCGAAGACAATCTCTCGAGCCTGGCCCTGATCGAAACCCTGCTGCAACGGCGACCGCACATCCAATTGCTCTCAAGCATGCAGGGGCAAATGGGCCTGGACCTGGCCCGTCAACATGCGCCGCAACTGATTTTGCTCGACGTGGCGCTGCCGGATCTGGATGGGTTCAATGTTCTGCAACGCTTGCGCCAGTCTTCCATCACCCGTGCCATTCCAGTGCTGATGATCACCGCCGATGCCAGCGACCTCACTCATCTGGCGTTGCTGGAGGCGGGAGCGACGGCGGTGCTGACCAAGCCGATTAACATCCCTTCATTCCTCGCCCATCTTGACCAGCATCTACCGGAGCCCGTGTGAACACCGACCTGCGCATTCTGATCATCGACGACCAACGGCCCAACCTCGATTTGATGGAGCAGTTGCTTGTCCGCGAAGGGCTGAGCAATGTACTGAGCAGTACCCAGCCGCTGCGAACCCTGGACCTGTTCAACAGCTTCGAGCCTGACCTGGTGATTCTCGACCTGCACATGCCGGAGTTCGACGGCTTTGCCGTACTGGAACAACTCAACCGGCGCATCCCGACCGGCGAATACCTGCCGATCCTCGTGCTCACCGCCGACGCCACCCGCGATACCCGGCTGCGTGCGCTGGCCCTGGGCGCCAAAGACTTCATCAGCAAGCCACTGGACGCCCTCGAAACCATGCTGCGCGTCTGGAACCTGCTTGAAACCCGGGCGCTGTATAAAGCCCTGCGCACCCTGGTCCCGGCAGATCAGATCGAGTTGCTGCGTCAGTTAAAGCCGCACCCAGTTAGCTGACTGAAGGGGCGGAATCACTGACGCTTTACTACCGAAAGCCAGATCACGGGGCTGGCTCGGTATTTTGGCGACCGGTTGCAGAAAGCCCAGCAAAGCCTGCTGGGTGTCATTCCAGGCCGTCGGGTGTTCCATATCGAGGAAGTGCCCGGCGTTCTTGATGGTCTGAAACTGCGCCTGACGGGAATGAGTTGCGAACAGACGGGCGTCTTCCACCGAGGTGTACTCATCCCGTTCGCCGTTGATAAACAGCAGCGGCACTTCGATGGCATCGGCACAGGAAACGTAGCAGTGAGTGTCCTGGGTCAGCACCTCATTGACGTGAAAATGCATCTGCCGGTATTCGTGTTCGTCCAGGCTGCTGACATGGCGCTCATTGAAACGCTTGAACAGCGACGGCAGGTGCTTGCCGATGGTGCTGTTGATCAAGCGCCCGACATTGCGCCGATCGCACGCCTGGAGAAAATCCCGCCCGCTCTCCAGGTAATCGCGCATCGGCGTGTTGATTCGTGCGGCGAATGAACTGATCACTGCCTTTTCGATTCGCCGCGGATGCTGCGCCAGCGCCAGCAAGGTCGCCGCCCCGCCCCAGGAAAAGGACATCACATGCTGCGCGCGAAAGTGCTCGATCAACTCCAACAGGATTGCGGCCTCGTCTTCCTTGCGGATCGGTTGGTCATGCAGGTTGTGTTGTTTCGATTGACCGGCGTAGGGCTGATCGTAGAGGACTACGTTGAAGCGTGGCCGCAGGTAGCGCACCGTTTGGGCAAAGGATGCAGTCGTTGCCAGCGAGCCATTGACCAGAATGATGGTCTTGTCGGCTGTAGCGTTGAGATAATGCTCGGTATAAACCTTGTACTTCTTACCAATCTCGACGATCGCAGTTTTCAGCGTCATGTCACTCTCTTCCTTGAACAAATTGGATCAACACACACAGCGCAATTGACTATCCGGCTTCCTCCGGGCAAGCCTGACAGCACGAACCAGCGACAACGGTACAAGGGCGCTGAGATGAACGCCATGACCAATAAGTCACGAACCGACCAGCGGTTCAGAGTAAAGCAGGGATTTTCCCGTGTGCAAGTACGCACGCCTGAAAGTGGCGGCCCTGACGCATCGCCAACATCCGCCTATGATTATTCATTGCCCCCACCTTCATCCGTTCCAGGGCTCTCGCCCCCTCACCTCAAATGAGGAGTTGAAAGATGTCGCTGACGCTTTACTACCATCCGCTGGCGTCGTTCTGCCACAAAGTACTCATCGCGCTCTACGAAAACGGCACCGAATTCGAGAGAAGGATCATCGATCTCGGGGACGCTGCCGACAGCGCAGAACTTCAGGCATTGTGGCCAATCGGAAAATTCCCGATTATTCGCGACCATACCCACCAGCGGAATCTGCCGGAGTCCAGCATCATCATCGAGTACCTGGATCGACGGTATCCGGGCAAGCACAGACTGGTTCCAGATGATTGGGATAGCGCGCTGGAGGTGCGGTTATGGGATCGTTTCTTCGACCATTATGTACAAGTGCCGATGCAACAGATTGTCAGTGATCGGCTACACGCGACCAACGGTGATTTGACCAGGGAGCGGTCCACGCTGGAAACGGCGTACGGCATGCTCGAATGCCGGATGGCGTCCAGAATCTGGGTGGCCAGCCCGCAGTTCAGCATGGCCGATTGCGCCGCCGCCCCGGCACTTTTCTATGCCAGCACGCTCGTGCCGTTCCCCGACGACTACCGGAACTTGAGCGCTTATTTCGACCGGTTGGTACAGAGACCGTCATTTCAGCGGGTGATCGACGAAGCCAGGCCCTGGTTTTCGTTGTACCCGTTTGCGGATGCCATCGAGCAACGGTTTCTGGCGCCGGATAACACATGAGCGGCTCTGACTGCCTTCGCGCCTGATGCCAGTCGGTTCGAAGCGCGAAGGGACAGTTGCCGGTTTTTGCGGGAATGCGCGATCAAAAACGCGGCTTGATCGTCTTCCACTCCGGCTTGTAACGCTGCATCTGCTTCACGTCATCGCGCTGACGAATGCCGCAGGTCAGGTATTGATCATGCAGTTTGCCCAATTGATCGTGATCCAGTTCAAGGCCTAACCCTGGTGCACGGGTGATTTTCACGCAGCCATCGACGATGGGCAACTTACCGCCCTTGATCACCTCCTCGTCCGGTTCCTGCCAGGGGTAATGGGTGTCACAGGCGTAATCGAGGTTCGGCACCGAAGCGGCGACATGCGCCATGGCCATCAGGCTGATGCCCAAGTGCGAATTGGAATGCATGGACACGCCAAGGCCGAAGGTGTCGCACATTTTCGCCAGCGCCTGGGTGTCGCGCAGGCCACCCCAGTAATGATGGTCGGCGAGCACGATCTGCACGCTGTTCAGGGCTACGCTGCGGCGGAACTCATCAAAGTCAGTGACCACCATATTAGTCGCCAGAGGCAGACCGGTGCGTTTGTGCAGTTCGGCCATGCCGTCGAGGCCTGGTGTCGGGTCTTCGTAATACTGCAGGTCATCGCCCAGCAGTTCGGCCATGCGAATCGAGGTTTCCAGCGACCAGTTGCCGTTCGGGTCGATGCGCAGCGGGTAGCCGGGAAAGGCCTTTTTCAGCGCTTTGATGCACGACACTTCATGCTCCGGCGGCAGTGCGCCGGCCTTGAGTTTGATGCTCTTGAAGCCATAGGCTTCGATCATGCGCCGGGCCTGGGCGACGATCTGCTCTTCACTCAACGCCTCGCCCCAGCTATCCGGTTTGTAGGGGGAATCGATGTGTTGCGCGTACTTGAAGAACAGATAGGCGCTGAACGGCACCTCATCACGAATCGCCCCGCCCAGCAGGTCCACCAATGGCACGTTCAGGGAATGCGCCTGTAGATCGAGAAACGCCACTTCGAACGCCGAATACGCGTTGCTTACCGCTTTGCTGGCGTGAGAGCCAGGCGCCAGTTCTGCACCGGCGATGCTCTGGGTTTTGTTTGCCGCCACGGTGGCCTGCACGATGGCGCGTAACTGGTTGAGGTTGAACGGGTCGAGACCGATCAGCTGACTTTGCAATTGCTGTTGAATCGCCAACGCCGGGGCGTCCCCGTAGCTTTCGCCCAGGCCGATGTAGCCATTGTCGCTCTCGATCTCGATGATCGAGCGCAGCGCGAAGGGTTCGTGAATGCCACTGGCATTGAGCAGCGGCGGATCACGGAAGGCGATGGGGGTGACGGTGACGCGTTTGATTTTCAAGAGGCAGCTCCCTTTGGCTCGGTATTCAAGGCTTGATGACTGACAGGATTTTTTGCTGCTGCGACGTCGACCGGTTTACCGGTGAGCGAGCGGCGCGGGTCGCCACGCGGTGCAGTGCGGGCAAAAAAGATCACCACGGCCGCCACCAGAGAAGTGGCCGCCAGGCCGTACAAACCGCCTTCGATGGAACCGGTGGTCTGCTCCAGGAAACCGAACGCAGTCGGCGCGACGAAACCGCCGAGATTACCGATGGAGTTGATCAGCGCGATCACCGCCGCGGCAATGCGCGCATCCAGATAGCCTTGGGGAATCGGCCAGAACAATGCTGAAGCCGCCTTGAAACCAATGGCCGCAAAACAGATGGCGACGAAGGCGAAGATCGGCCCGCCGGTGGTCGACATGAACATGCCAAATGCGGCAATCACCAGCGTCACGGCCACCCAGGCCTGCTGGTATTTCCATTTGCTGGCCATGGCGGCGAAGCCATACATCGCCAGAATGGAAATGATCCACGGGATCGAGTTGAACAGGCCGACCTGGAAGTCGCCCAGGTTGCCCATTTTCTTGATCATGCTGGGCAGCCAGAACGTGGCGCCATAAATCGTCAGGGCGATGGAAAAGTAGATAAAGCAGAACAGAGCTATCTGCCGATCGGCGAGCAATTTGAACATCGACGGTTTGACCGTCTGCATGGCTTCGCGAGCCTGCTGTTCCTGGGCAATGGCGCTGACCAGTGCATCCCTTTCTTCGGCGCTAAGCCAATTCGCCTGACGTGGATGGGATTGCAGCCAGAACCAGACAAACCCACAGAGCACGATGGAGGCAAAGCCTTCAATCAGGAACATCCACTGCCAACCGTGCAGGCTGAAACCGCTGACGTGCAGCAGCGCGCCGGACACCGGACCGGAAATCACCGAGGCAATGGCCGAACCGCTGAGGAAGATCGCCATGGCCTTGCCCCGTTCGGTCGATGGCAGCCATTGGGTGAAGTAGTAAATGATGCCGGGGAAAAACCCCGCCTCGGCGGCGCCAAGAATGAAGCGCAGCACATAGAAACTCGTTTCGCCGCGCACAAAGGCCATGGCCATCGCCGCCGCGCCCCAGGTGAACATAATGCGCGTCAACCAGGCGCGGGCACCGTAGCGTTGCAGCAACATATTGGAAGGCACTTCGAAGATCGCGTAACCGATGAAAAACAGCCCGGCACCCAAGCCATAGGCCGCGGCGCCAATGCCCAGGTCGGTTTCCAGGTGGCTGCGCACGAAGCCGATGTTGACCCGGTCGATGTAGTTGACGATGAACATCACCACGAACAGCGGCAGCACATGACGTTTGACCTTGGCCGCTGCTCGGGCAAGGACTGTCGGGTCCGGCGGACTCTGATGGTTATTCAAGGGGCGACTCCCGTTCATTGTTTTTTTAGGGGAAAGCCGATCATGGACGGGCCTATTGATCCCGTCTAATCTAACTTGGCACTCGATTGATACCTGGATTAGATCAATGTTCGAACTGACGCAATTGCGCTGCTTTACAACCGTCGCCACCGAACTCAACTTCCGCCGGGCCGCCGAACGGTTGAACATGACTCAACCGCCCCTCAGTCGGCAGATCCAATTGTTGGAGCATCACCTCGGCGTCGAGTTGTTCACCCGCAGCACGCGTAGCGTCGCCTTGACCGCCGCCGGCCGGGCCTTCTTCATCGAAGCGCAGAACCTGCTGGAGCGCGCTCAGCAAGCCGCCGTGACCGCCCGGCGTTTCGCCGAAGGGGACATCGGTACGGTCAACATCAGCTTCGTCGGCAGCGCCGTTTACGAGTTCCTGCCCAAGGTCATCGCTGAAGCGCGGCTCAAACAGCCTCAGGTCAAAATCGATCTGTCGGAAATGAACACCTACCAGCAACACGAAGCCCTCCGCGCCCGCCGGATCGATCTGGGCATCGTCCGCGCGCCGTTGCTGGAGCCGGGCTACGCCACCGAATGCCTGGTGCGTGAACCCTTTGTATTGGCCGTCCCCCACAACCATCGGCTGGCCAGCGCCGAAACCGTGTCTGTCAAAGACCTGGACGCACAACCCTTCCTCATGTACTCCCATGCGGCTTACCCGCCGTTCAACGAACTGCTGACCGGCATGCTCCGCTCGGCCCGCGTCGCCCCGGAATATGTGCAATGGCTCGGCTCATCCCTGACCATCCTGGCCCTGGTCAACGCCGGAATGGGCCTGGCGCTAGTGCCGCGCTGCGCCACCAGCGTTGTGTTCAAGAACGTGGTGTTTCGCGATATCGATCTGTGGGAAGGCGTGCAGAGCGAGCTGCATTTGATCTGGCGCGAGAACAATGACAACCCGGCGTTTGCGATGTTGCTGGAAGGGATTCGAAAGGCTGTGAAAGAGGGATGGGGATTGTGAACTGTCGGCGTATGTTGCGAGGGAACCCTCGTAGGAGCTGCCGAAGGCTGCGATCCTTTGATCTTTTCCAATAGACGACTCATTCCCTGAACAAACGCCAAAGTCAAAAGATCGCAACCTGCGGCAGCTCCTACATTAGCCCTCCTCCAGGCTACCGTTGCGCCAGTTCATGGTTGATGCATTGCTCGTAATACGTTTGCTTGATGCCGGACGGCTTGAGGCGCGAGGGACTGTTGTAGGTTTGCTCCGTGATCCCCATGGCTGTCATGCGCATCCACGGCCGGGGGAATTTTTGCGCTTGCAGTTTCTTGCGTGCCCCGTAAAGCGTGAGCCCGGAAAGCTTCGACGCCTGTGCGCCGGCAGCTATGTCCGAGCCCCAGCTGCAGACGAAACGACTGTTTTTACTCAGGTCCTTTGCCTGGGCCTCAAGCGAGAGAGTCACCAGGAAAAACGTTGCAGCCATCCAAACCAAAGTCCGCATATCGCCAATGCCTAACCTTCTGAAAAGAAAGCAAGTTTGACAACCAAACGGACATCGGGGGGCCAGCAGTTCGCCTCATTCTCATGAGTTTTTTTCGGTCTCGATGGGTGCAGGAGATCCACCTTGAAGGTGTCCGAAAGTTTTTTGAGTTTTAAGTCAGCGTTGCAGTCTCTAGTTGAGAGCGTCGTGGTTATCGACAGGTCATTCGCGGCGAGCGCGCTGTCAGGCGGTGGAGGCAATCGATGTCCGACCTTGAGCATGTCATTCAGCCCTTTAATGCCAGGTTGGTGATGATCGGCTCTGGCTGTATCGGAAAAGGCGTACTCCCGCTGCTGTTGCGCCATCTTGAGCTTGAGCCGCAGCGACTGCTGATCCTCAGTCCCGATGAAGATGGACGCTTGCTCGTGCAGGAATTTGGCGTCACCCACCAAGCCGAGCAACTGGACCAGAATAATTACGAGAAGGTGCTGGACCCTCTTTTGAACGCTGGCGACTTTCTGCTCAACCTCTCCGTAGGGGTGTCCAGCCTGTCCCTGATTCAGTTCGCCCAGCGTAAAGGCGTGTTGTATCTGGACACCTGTATCGAACCGTGGGAAGGCGGTTATACCGACCCCGACAAATCCCTGTCCGAAAGATCCAACTATGCATTGAGGGAAGCGGCACTCCGGCTTCGGGGTGAAGGTGCGCAAGGCATGCCCACCGCCATTTTGACCCACAGGGCCAATCCCGGTCTGGTGTCCCACCTGGTCAAGCAGGCACTGGTCAACCTCGCAGAGAATTTGGGTGACACAACGCCCCCGCCCGCTACTCGCGAAGAATGGGCGCAACTGGCCAGTCGACTGAATATCCGCTGCATCCATATCGCCGAACGCGATTCGCAGTATTCATCGCAACACAAAATCGCCGATGAGTTCGTCAACACCTGGTCTGTGGACGGTTTCATCAGTGAAGGCAGCCAACCGGCGGAGTTGGGTTGGGGCAGCCATGAGAAAGCGCTGCCCGAGGATGGCTATTACCACGCCTTCGGGTGCCAGGCCGGGATCTATCTGCAACGCCCCGGCGCCTCCACGCCGGTTCGAACCTGGACACCCTCGACGGGGCCAACCCATGGGCTGCTCGTGACTCACAACGAAGCCCTGTCGATTGCCGACTACCTGACCCTTGGCCAGGGGGGAAGGCAGCCGACTTACCGGCCAACCGTCCACTACGCTTATCGGCCCTGTGATGATGCGTTGCTCTCGGTGCACGAACTCGCCGAGCGCAACTGGAAACCGCAGAGCGGCCAGCGTCTGCTCGATGACGAAATCCTCGGCGGCAGTGACGAACTCGGCGTGCTGCTGATGGGGCATGCCAGGAACAGTTATTGGTATGGCTCGCGCTTATCGATCCAGCAAGCCCGGGCTCTATGCCCCTATAACAGCGCCACCAGCCTGCAAGTGACGGCGGGAGTGCTGGCCGGCGTGATCTGGGCTATTCGCAATCCGCAACGCGGCATAGTCGAGCCGGATGAATTGCCCTTCAGGGAGATTCTGCAGATCTGCATGCCTTACCTTGGCAATGTAGAAGGCATTTATTCCGACTGGACGCCCCTTACCGGACGTCACTCACTGATGCCCGAGCAGACCGATGAATCCGATCCGTGGCAATTCGTGAACGTCAGGATTACTTGAAGGCCTGACGTGGTTTATTCCACGCCAGGCAACGGCTCAAATACCGGAACCGTTCTGAAATGAGTCGCCCGAGCCGGACTCTCTCTGCCACGCCCGATGCAAAAGATCGATGACTTCTTCGTCCGATGTCTGCGAAAAATCCGTGTACCAATGGCCAATCGAAATCAGCCAATCAGGGATCAGCGGGCAGATCAGCTCGTCCACTTCGTCGCGCAACGCCTCTGCCGTTTCAAGGGGGGCCACCGGCACGGCAACGACGATGCGAGACGGTGTTTGCAGGCGCACAGCCTGTATCGCGGCCATCATCGTCGCCCCTGTCGCCAGGCCATCATCGATCAGAATCACCACCTGATCCTTGAGCGCCACAGGTGCGCGCGATGCCCGGTACACCCGCTCGCGACGCAACAATTCCTGCGTTTCCTTTGCAACCACGCCATCGAATGTACGTTGATCAATACCATTAGCCCGCAGCGCATCTTCATTAACGATTTGTATCCCGCCACTGGCAATCGCGCCCATGGCGAACTCCTGGTGGGTCGGTACTCCCAACTTGCGCACCAGCATCAGGTCCAGGCGAACCTCCAGGGCCGTGGCCACTTCATAAGCAACCGGAACGCCGCCCCGGGGCAAGGCAAGGACGATGACGTCGGCTCTTTTCGCGTATTTAAGCAGCGGCTCCACCAGGCCTCGGCCGGCATCAACCCGGTCATGCAAGATGGTTTGCAATGAAGGACTAGTCATTTGAAAACCTCCCTGGGGCGGGATCCCGATAAGGGTGCCCGCCCCTAGACCGCCAGAATGCTGCAAGGCACCTGGTACAGGATATGTTCCGTTGTGCTGCCAAGCAGCCGCTCCAGGCCACGGTATTGAGCCCTGCCCATCACGATCACATCCACTTGATGCACGTGGGTGAATTCACTCAGTACCGAGACAGGTTGCCCCACGATGAAATGTCGACACTCAGGGGGTACACCGAATCGGGCGGCCAGCTTGAGAAATGACGCTTCCAGGTCGTTGCGCAAATCCCTGGTCAGCTCCGAGAGCGTCAGACCGCCGCTCAGATCCGCCAGAAAAGCTGCCGAAATGTCACACGCGTACAACAGATGCAGCTCGGCGTTGCACTGCAGCGCAAGACTCGACGCCTGCAGGATGATCCGGTCATTGAGTTCACTGTTCGAAGGCTCGGTGTCTGACACGTCAACCGCGGCCACTACCTTCTGCGGCAAGGCATGGCATTCACCCCCTACCAGATAAACCGGGACCGGACAATGGCGCAACAAACGCCAATCCAGCGGCGTGAAGAACGCGCGCTTGAGCACCGGCTCATGCTGCACTTGCTTGATCAACAGATCGGGCTGCATTTGCTTGACGTGGTCAAGGATGTCCTGGCGCATGTTGTCAGCCCATGCGACTTCGGTTGTCACCTCGATCCCCCGGCCTTGCATCTTTGCCGCCTGCTCCTCGAGCCAGTCACGGTGCTCCTGCAGGTAGGTCGCCCGGGCCATTTTGCGGTCGCCTTCTTCGAGCAGCGACAGAATGTCCAACGAGGGAATCAGGCCGGCAATGTGCAAGCTCGCCCCGCTGGCCTTGGCCAGGGCGGCGCCATGGTTTATCGCAGGAGAATGGCGCAGGAGCGGGTTGATGATCAGTAATAACCGTTGATACTGGCTCATGATCTGACTCCAGACAGGTTGATCCTCGACGCCGGCTCGAGAATCCAGCATCAGGCCCAGACTCCGCCATTAAAGCCTCTTAAGCGTTGATTTATATCAATTCCTTGAATGAGGCATTGCAGGGGCCACTTGAAAAGAATAGTTCACAACGGTGCTGTGCATCTCGTGCCGGACTCATCCGCGATGGCCGTTCGCCTGAAAATCGGCGATCTGCTGCCACATCGCGATCGGGTTGGAATACATGGGGAAATGCCCGCACTGCGCGATCGGCGCCAACCGCACGCCTTGGGCCTGGATATGTGGCAGATAGGACAATGAAGCGTTCTGTACGCCGTACATGAACATGCGCGGGCATGGCAGGCCGAGGAACTTGCCCATCAAGTCGGCGTTGTCGGAGAGATCGACCATCGACTCGAAAATCCCGCGCACCGCTCCAGCACGCACCTTGTGGCGCAAGCTCGCGGAATAAAGCGCACTGGCACAAGCCGGCGCGTGCCGGGCGCGTTCGATGAAGGCGGCGAAAAACACCTCGGGATCGTCCGCCGGATAATCGACGATCTGCCGGCTGAGGAAGCAGTCCTCCGGAGCGATGTTGCCCTCGATGTCGACGAAGCTGAGCACCCGGTCCGGGCATTGATGGGCCAGCATCAGTGCGGTCAGCCCACCCATGGAATGGCCGACCAGATGAAAGCGTTCGATACCGAAATGCTCCAGCACCTGCAACGCGGTCCTCAGCAGAAAAGGGATGGAAATCCGCGAAAGGTCGCTGCACTGGCTTTCGCCGCAACCCGGTGCGTCATAAGCGACGAAAGGATGACCGGCGAAGGCGGCCTGCTGCACGATGTCGGCATAGTCTTCCTTGGTCGAGCCAAACCCATGCAGGAACACAATCGGCGCCAGTACACCGTCTCGGTGAAGGGTAGCGATGTTCAGCTGGACGCCCTCCACCGTCAGTGGAATGTGCGCTTGAGTGAAGGTTTCGGGTTTGGACACGTGATGAATTCCTTGAGCGAAAAGGTGACCGCCGGGCCGACTTTGCCGCCCGCAGCAAAGTCGTCAATCTCGCGGGGATCGGGCCTTCTGTAAATTCCTCATTCGGGAATACCGTCATAGGTCAAACCTATCAAACTCTCTTTCGGAGCCGGGCGACCACCTCCTCCACCAGCGGATTGGGCCGATCGGCGTTCCAGGCCACCGCTGTCGTTACCACATTGAGCGGCTGGCTCAGTGGTCGCAACACCACATTGTCGGGGGCCAGTTTTTTCAGCGACGCCGGCACCAAAGCGATGCCTTGCCCACAACTGACGAAAGCGATTTGCGAAGCGACGGAGCGCACTTCATGCAACACGCGCGGGGAAAAACCACTGGCGCGGCAGGTTGCGATCAGATTGTCGAAGTACACCGGGCTGACCTTTCGGGAAAACATCACCAAGGGCTCGGTGGCCAGGCTCGACAGGCTGATGCGCTTGCGCGCAGCCAATGGATGATCGCTGGGCAGGGCCACGACCAGACGATCCTCGGTCAGCGGCAGCGACTTGATCGAAGCCCCCAGATCACCATCCAGACGGGCGAAGGCCAGGTCGATGTCCCCGGCTTCCAGTGCGGGCACGGCTTCGACGCTGTCGATTTCCCGCACGGACACGCTGAGGTGCGGGTAATCAATCTTCAGTTGCTCGATCAGCCCGGGCAACACATCGAACATCGCCGTGGAAATCGCGCCGACGGTCAACATCCCTGACTGCCCCGCCACCGCCTCTTCCACGGCCAGTTCCAAGCGCTCCAGTTGCTCGGCGAATTTGCGCACTGCTGGCAGGATCGCCGCCCCCACCGGAGTCAGCTTCGCGCCACGCCGCGAGCGCTCGAACAGCTTGACCTTGAGTGCCTGCTCCAGCACTTGAATCTGCTCGCTCAGCGGCGGCTGGGACATTCCCAGGCGTTTGGCGGCGCGGCCGAAATTCTGTTCTTCGGCGACGGCCAGGAACAACCAGAGGTGACGAATCAGACGGAAATTGATCATGGCTAATCCATAGGTTTAACGTATGTAACGCTTCTGTGATTAGTAATATACCTATCAAATTGTCTCGCTGACACTGGGCGCCTCCGTCACCACTGGGGCTTTCCCATGATCAATAAGAGTTTGCTGGATCGCTTGGCGGCGCTGGATACCAACACGGTTTCCGACGCGCTCGACTTCCTCGGCCTGCCAGGCGCCACCGTGGGGCTACGCCCGCTGTGGAACTGCCCGAAGATCGTTGGCCGCGCCAGTACCGTATTGCTGGCGCCCAAGTCCGACACCGTGCCCACCGTGCACCTGATTACCCCGGTGGTTGAACAAATCGACAGCGACGATCGTGTGCTGGTGATCGCCGGCGGCATCGAAGGTATTTCCTGCTGGGGCGACATCCTCGCCAACGCGGCGGCGGGCAAGCACGTACGCGGCACGGTGATCGACGGTTTCAGCCGCGACATCGACGGCAGCGAAGCGATTGGTTACCCGGTTTATGGCCGTGGGGTCACCATGATCAGTGCGCGCAACCGCGTGGTGCAGGTCGATGCGGCAGTGACGATCAAAGTCGCCGGTGTCGACGTCAGCGAGGATGACTATGTCATTGCCGATACCTGCGGAACCGTGTTCGTCCCCCAAACCTATATCGAAAAGGTCATCGACCTCGGTGAGCGCATCGCCCGCCGCCAGGACGGCATGGTCGAGGCCGTGCGCAGCGGTCGCTCGGTGGCCGAGGTGATGCATGACACCCAGTTCGAAGCGATCCGCGTGGAGCACGCCTGATGAATCTTGAAGATCAAACCCTGGTCGCCTTGTTTGAAGGCCTCGACACTCCTGGCGTCTCCGATGCCCTGGACAAGCTCGGCCTGCCCGGTCAATGCCTCGGCGTGGCGCCGCTGGACAATTATCGCAAGGTCATCGTCGGGCCAGCGTTCACCGTGCAATACGTTTCGGCCAGTGTCCCGCCGGGCACGGTGGGTGATTTCATCGAAGACGTCGCGCCTGGCGACGTGGTGGTGATCGACAATGGCGGCCGCACCGACTGCACCGTTTGGGGCGACATCATGACCCAGTACGCGGGCTCTCGACAGATCGCCGCAACGGTCATCGACGGGGTGTGCCGTGATGTGAACAAGGCGTTGGGAGATGGCTACCCGATCTTCAGCAAAGGCCGCTTCATGCGCACCGGCAAAGACCGCGTGCAAGTACAGTCGGTCAACCAGCCGGTGTCCATCGGCACGGCGAGGGTCTGCTCCCGTGACATCGTGGTCGCCGACGCCAATGGTGTGGTGATCGTGCCTCGCGCCCGTGCCGCTGAAGTGGCGGCGTGTGCCCGTCAGATCGAATCAGTCGAAGCCGATATTCGCGCCCTGATCACCCAAGGTAAAACCCTTAAAGAAGCCCGGGCCGCCCTGGGTTACCACAACCTTCAGAGGAAAGTCTGATGACCACGCTCCCCTTCCCCCTGGATTTTCGCGCGCGGGCAAAAGTACTGGGCAGCTCGACACTGTATGAAGCGTCCCATCTGCCCTGCGCGGTCGACAGTGCGATCCGGCCGATCTGGGACGGCGCCTTCATCGCTGCCCCCGCCTATCCGCTGGAGTGTTCGCCGGGTGACAACCTGGCCCTGCATCTGGCGATGGAACGCGTGCCCCGTGGCAGCGTACTGGTCGTGGGCACGGGTGGTTTCATCGCCGGTTACTGGGGCGAGGTGCTCACCGTGGCAGCCGAAGCGGCGGGCGTGGTCGGCTTGGTCATCGATGGTGGCGTACGCGATATCGCCGCGCTGAAGAAACGCCAGTTTCCGGTATTTGCCCGTGGCATTTCGGTGAAAGGTACGGTCAAGGCCAGCGCCCCCTCAGTGGGACAACCGTTCAATTTCAATGGTGCTTTCGTGGCACAGGGCGATCTGGTGGTGGCTGACGACGACGGCGTGATCATCATTCCCAAGGCCGATGCAGCACGTACCCTCGCCGAAGGCGAAGCGCGGGCGAACAAGGAAGCGCAGATGATGCAGGCGCTGACCGAAGGCCGCTCGACCCTGGAACTGATGAACCTGACTGAGTGGAGATCCCGCGCATGAGCGTCGATATCCAACGGCTGAATCAGCGCCTGGCCAGCGCACAACCCTCGGCGACTTATCGGATCATGGACCGGGTGGCGGAGCGTCGGGCACAAGGGGCGAAGATCATTTCGCTGTGTGCCGGCGAGCCCGATTTCGACACCCCCAAACATGTGCGCGAGGCGGCTATTCATGCCATCGAGCACGGCCATACCCGCTACACCCAGGTCGCCGGTGTGCGCTCACTGCGTGAAGCGGTGGCGGCCAAGTTCCGCCGTGAAAATGGTCTGGACGTGAGCTGGCAAGACACGCTGGTTTGCAACGGTGGCAAACAAGTGATCTACAACGCCCTGGCCGCGACCCTCAACGAGGGTGACCAGGTCATCGTGCCGGCGCCGTACTGGGTCAGTTACCCGGAGATGGTGCAACTGTGCGGCGGTGAAGCGCGGATCGTCACCTGCGATGCCGGTATGGGTTTCAAACTGACACCCGCAGCGCTGGCCGCCGCGATCACCCCGCAGACCCGTTGGTTGATTCTCAACTCACCGTCCAATCCGACCGGCGCGGTGTACAGCGAGGTGGAACTTCGTGCCCTGGCGGCTGTGTTGCTGGATCATCCCCACGTGCTGATTCTGGCCGATGACATCTATGAACACCTGATCTTCGACGATCAAGCGTTCTACACCCTGGCCCAGGTGGAGCCACGACTGGCGCCGCGAACCCTGACCATGAACGGTGTCTCCAAGGCCTACGCCATGACCGGTTGGCGCATCGGTTTTGCCACCGGGCCGCGCTGGTTGCTGGAGGCCATGGAAAAACTGCAGGGCCAGCAGACCTCGGGCGCGAGCTCTGTCTCGCAGCAAGCCGCACTCGCCGCGTTAGAAGGGCCGAAAGACTTCATCCGCCAAAGCCGTGTCGCTTTCCAGGGCCGGCGCGATTTGATGGTGGCGTTGCTGAATGACACTCCAGGGCTGGAATGCGTGAGCCCGGCGGGCGCGTTCTACGCGTTCGCCTCTTGTGCAGGGTTGATCGGCCGCACCTCGCCGGCCGGTCGAGTGCTGCACACCGACGAAGATGTCGCCCACGCGCTGCTCGACGAAGCTGATGTGGCGGTGGTGCATGGCAGTGCGTTCGGCCTTGGCCCCTACTTTCGTATTGCCTATGCGCTGGATGACGCGTCATTGCGCCAGGCCTGCGAGGCGATTCGGGCGTTCTGTACAGCGTTGCGTTAAAACCTGTGGGAGGGGGCTTGTGTGGCGAGGGGGCTTGCCCCCGTTGGGGTGCGAAGCGACCCTAAAACCAGTCTCCGCGATCTTTAGTCAGAAACGCGGTGTCCTGATTTACGACTGCTTCGCAGCCGAACGGGGGCAAGCCCCCTCGCCACACAAGCCCCCTCCCACACAAGCCCGCTCCCACATGTACTGCGCTTGGCTGACTGGCATTGGTCGATCGCCGGTTTTGTTTGTGACTCAAGAATGGGGCATCCAGTCCCAAGAACAAACAACTCCAACATGGCCCAAACAGCATGCATCCGCAAAGACTGATCCTGCACAACGAGTTGCACGCGCGCCCTTCTCTGTATTTCGACGAGCCCGCCCATGTGTTTCATCTGGCGTTTCTGGCGAATGACGGGGAATGCGACACCCTGCTGAGTCGCTGCTGCCCAGGCCCGGTCGACCCGGATGCAGCCCAGGGCATCACCGAGTTGGAGGGCCATGCCTTGAAGTGGGAACGGCACGCGGAGTTCCTGACGCTGACGCTGGTGGTGCCCTCCTCCAGTCAGGAACCATGCTGGAGCCCGCCACCCAGGGCCTTGATGGACCGGGTCGAACCCTTCATGCAGCACGTGATCAACGCGGTGCAGATTGTGGTGCGCACTGATACGTCCTTTTCCGGCGATTTGTCTGTTTATGGATTCAAAGATCCTAGCGGCTCTTGCATCGGCGGTGGCGATGCGACGGTCTGGAGCGATTTTCGCCTGAGTGAGGACGGCACCAATCGTTTCCTGTTCATTAACAAACGCCTGAATGCGTATCGCCTGGGACGGATGATCCGCCGCTTGCTGGAAATCGAAACCTACCGAATGATGGCTTCGCTTTCACTCATCACCGCGAAAGCCTTGAGCACTCAGCTCAACGTCTTCGACAAGACCCTGGTAAACCTCTCGGAACGTAACGCCGGCCCCGATACCGGAAATGCGAAAGCGTTGCTGACCGACATTGCCAACCTGTCGGCGCAAGTGGTCAGCAGCAGCGCAAAAACCCGACACCGCTTCAGCGCCACCCAAGCCTATGCACAGCTGGTTTTCGAACGCCTGGGCGAACTGCGCGAAAGTCATGTGGGTGATTGCCAGCGACTGGGTATCTTCATCGAAAGACGCTTCAAACCCACGGTCAGATACTGCGCGGTGACCGAACAGCGCCTGGAGCAACTGGCCGAAAGCGTGGCCAACCTCGGGGACTTGTTGCAGGCCCGTGTCCAGGTCGAAATGGAAGAGCAGAACTCGGAAATCCTGAAGAGCCTGAACGCCCGCGCCGATACTCAAATCAAAATCCAGCGCGCCGTCGAAGGCTTGTCGATCATCGCCATCACCTATTACTTGTTGAGCCTGTTCAAGCTGTTCTACTCGGGATTGCATGTCATGGGCGCGGACATTTCCGCGAGAGACGCCCTGCTGGCCATGACTCCGCTCGCGCTCTGCGTCCTGCTGTTTATTTTGATCAGAATCAGGAAAGCCAAAGAGCATTGACCACCGTAGAATGCCCCTGCGCGCGCTGATTGCCGTGCGCGCCAGGGGTCATGCACTACCAGCCCTCAGGGCACATCGCTTTTTCCAGTTTTAACCGACTCATTCCTGAAGCGCGCCCGGGCACCTGTGCCCGGTATTCGCGAGCCCGGGAGCGCAGTCGTCGAGGAGTTTTCATGGATATGCTTTACCGGACCTCCCGCGAGGGAGTGACCGCCCCGCGGTTCGCGTTCAATCCCCTGAACCTGGGCCTGCTGCTGGCCAGCGCCATGCCTTCGGCCTGGGCCGCCACCGAACTGCCGGCGGTGACCGTCACCGGCGAAGACACCTCCGGTTATCAGGCCGAAAGCGCTTCGGTCGGTGGTTTCGAAGCGGCGCCATTGCTTGATACGCCGGCATCGATTTCGGTGGTCAACGAGACCTTGATCAAGGATCAGCAGGCGCGCCTGCTCAGCGAAGTGCTGCGCAACGACGCCTCGGTGGGTGAAAGCTACGCGCCGGTCGGTTACTACGAAAACTTCGTGGTACGCGGCTTCTCCCTCAACTCCGCCAGCAGCTACAAGATCAACGGCCGCACCATCACCGGCGAGCAGAACGTCGGGCTGGAAAACAAACAGCAGGTGGAATTGCTCAAAGGCCTTTCCGGCCTGCAAAGCGGTGTCAGCGAGCCCGGTGGGCTGGTCAACTACGTGACCAAGCGGCCTGCCGATGTGCGTTCGGTCACCGTCTCCACCGATGATCGCGGCAGCGGCTACCTGGCCACCGATGTCGGTGGCTGGTTCGGCAGCGAACAGCAGTTCGGCCTGCGCGCCAACCTGGCACACGAAGACCTTCACTCCTACGTTGAACACACCAACGGCCAGCGCGATTTCGCCTCGCTGGCCTTCGACTGGAACATCAGCCCGGATGCGCTGTTGCAACTGGATGCCGAGTACCAGACCAAGGAACAGCGCTCGTCACCGGGTTATCAATTGCTCGGCGGATCCAGCCTGCCGCACCACGCCTCGCCGAAGAAGCTGCTGGCACACCAGAGCGGTTCGAAGCCGGTCACCACCGATGCGCTGAACCTCAACGGCAACTTCGAGTACCGCTTCAGCGACCAGTGGAAAGGCAGCCTTGGCGCCTCGCGCAGCCGGGTGGTGATCGATGACTACAGTTCATTCGCCTGGGGCTGCTACGGCTCAACCAGTTGCGCCAGCGCGGCGGTGCCGAACTACTTCAGCCCCGAGGGCGACTACGACATTTACGATTTCCGCAGCCCCGACGATACCCGCCGCAACGACGAGGTGCAGGCCGCCCTCAGCGGCCACTTCGAAACCGCCGGCCTGAGCCATGAACTCAGCGTGGGGACCAGCGCGTTCCGCCGTGTAGTGGACAAGCGCGACGCCATCAACCAGATGATCGGCAGCGCCAACATCTACAGCGAACCGGCTGATTTTGCCCGCTACGACGGGCCGCTCAACGATTCCTATCGACGCCTGGACAGCCGTCAGTACGGGTTGTTCTTCAATGACCGGATCAGCTTCAACGAGCAATGGCAAACCGTGCTCGGCGGGCGCGAAGTGCGCCTGGATGAAGAGACCTTCGACAGCCAGGGCGACACCACCCGGCACACCCAGCGCTATGTGTTCCTGCCCCAGGCCGCACTGATCTACAAGCCACTGCAAAACCTGTCGCTGTACACCCGCTACAGCAAGGGCCTGTCCCTGGGCGGCGAAGCGGCGTGGTTCACCACCAATGCCTTTGAAATCCTCGCGCCCACCGTGTCGCGACAAATCGAGGCCGGCATCAAATACGACTGGCAGCGCATCAGCCTGGCCGCGGCGCTGTTCCAGATCCGTCAGGCTTATCAGTACTCACGACCGAATGACGACGGCACGTTCACGTTCACCCAACAGGGCGAACAGAAGAACACCGGGCTGGAGCTCTCGGCCAATGGCTGGGCCAGCCAGCGCCTGCAGATTTCTGCCAGCGTCGCGGCGATTCGCGCGCGCGTCACCGACAGCGGCACGCCAGCTTATGAAGGCCACCAGGCGATCAACGTTCCGACCCTGCGCGCCAGCCTCTACGGCGACTACGCCCTGCCCTGGTTCGACGGCCTGGCGTTGCTCGGCGGCGTGCAGTACAGCGGCAACAAGTACGCCAACCGCCAGGGTGAAGTGCAGACCGGCGCCTATGCCATCTTCAACATCGGCAGCCGCTACAGCACGCGCATCGATGGTTACGACACGGTGTTCCGACTGACCGTGGACAATCTGTTCGACAAGCGCTACTGGCGTGACGCCGGTGAGTACATGGGCGATGGCTACCTGTTCCAGGGCGCGCCACTGACCGCGCGGCTGAGCGCCTCGATCAACTTCTGATTCGCCGGAACGAAAGAACAGGCCGAAGCCTCATGGTAAGGAACCTATGGGAGCGGGCTTGCTCGCGAAAGCGTCAGGTCAGCCAACACTGATGGTGACTGACACATCGCCTTCGCGAGCAAGCCCGCTCCCACATTTTGAATTGGGTTGCGCCGGCTACTTGGGCTCGACCTACAGCCCAAGCATCGCCGTCAATACATAGGGTCAGAATGTCACACTGGCACTGAGGCGTGCCGTGCGCGGCTCGCCAACATTGACCTGCAGCTGGCTGCCGGTGGAGGACGGGTAGTACTGTTTGTCGAACAGGTTGTCGACATTGAACTGCAGCGAAGTCTTGTACCCGAACATCGGCGATTCCCAACGTACGAAGGCATCGGCCACGGTGTAGCTGCTCAGCCAGAAATCGTTGGCGTTGTTCGCTGCACGCTCGCCGACGTAACGCGCGCCGGCACCGGTATGCCAAGCCCCGAACTCCGCAGGGATGTTCAGATGATGCGTGAGGTACAGGCTCGCGGTGTGCTTCGGCGCGTTGGCGAGACGGTGACCCTCGTCATCCGGATCGTCGAGAATTTCCGTGTGGGTGTAAGCGTAGGTGCCGATCAGGTCCCAGCGCTCGGCCACACGCCCGGTGATGTCCAGCTCCAGGCCCTGCGAACCGACCTTGCCTGCCGCCTCCGAGAGGCTGACGCCATTGACCGTCTGGCTGGTCACGACGTTTTTCTTGACGATGTCGAACAGCGCAAGGTTGATGTTCAGCCCCGGCAGCGGATCGTACTTCGCGCCAACCTCGTAGCTGCGGCCCTCCTCCGGATCGAAGGTGTGGCCGGCATCGTCGACATCGGTATTGGGCTTGAACGAACGGCTGTAGTTGCCGTACAGCGACAGGCTATCGGTGGCTTTGTAGACCAGGCCCAGGAACGGCACGAAGGCATCGCCGTTATCGTCGCGGTTGACGGTATAGCTGCTGCCGCGGCCCTGATCGCTGTACTGATCGTAATGCTGCTGGCGACCACCGAGGACCAGGATCCAGCGGTCATCGAGGTGCCAGTTATCCTTGAAGTACACGGAGCTTGAGGTCAGCTGGTTACTCAAGTCGCTTTGAGCAGCGCTGACAAGGCTCGGCTCGGCCAGACGACCATAAACCGGCGACGTGATGTCGAAGCCTGACCGTGCTGTATTACGGTAGGTTTTGCCGCGAAATTGGTCGGATGCTTCGGTGTCCGCGCCGACCAGCAGGTCATGGCGTTGGCCGAACAGTTCCTGCTGGCCAATGAAATCCCAACTGGCGTAGCGGGTCTCATCGTCGTAATGAGCGCCGTTGGCAGCACGTCGCAGATTGTTGCCGGTCAACGAATTCGGCTGGGCAATCGAGAGGCTGTAGCGGTCGTTGTTCCAGCCGTAGGTAACGCGGGTTTTCCAATCATCACTCAGCTGATATTCGAAACGCGCGGTGGCCAGTTCACGGATACCGACGCTTTTCGCCCAGCGTTCATCGAGGCGCTTGTCGTAGTCGATGTCCGCCGGATGACCGTTGGTGAACACGGTGCCGCGGTCGAAGGGATTGGAGTATTCGTTGTACTCATAGCTCAGCGTCAAGCTGGCGCGGTCGCCGGTCCAGGTCAGCGATGGTGCGACCAACGTGCTCTCATTCACGCCGTAGTTGCGCCAGTAATCTTCATGACCACGTTCCGCGATCAGGCGATAAGCCAGGCCCGTATCTCCCATCGGCCCGGTGGTATCCACCGCCAGGGTGCCGCCGCCTTCGCTGTAGGCCGAGCCGCTCAGGGTTGTGCTCTGGGTGTATTCAGGCTTCTTGCTGATCACGTTGATCAATCCGCCGGGCTCCAGCGCGCCGTACAGCATCGAGGCAGGCCCTTTGAGCACTTCGACACGATCCGTCGTGGCGCTGAAGTTGTGTCCCAGATTGGAGCGCACGCCATCGCGCAGGATCGAGCCGTCATCGTTGGTGCCAAAACCGCGCTTGACCAGCGAGTCCCGGGAGCCGCCCAGGGTGTTGCCCTGGCTGACGCCGCTGACGAATTTCATGGCGTCCTCCAGCGAGCGCACCTGATAGTCGGCCAGGGTTTGTTGGGTGACCACATTGACCGATTGCGCCTCTTCCTTGATCGGCACATTGCTTTTGCTCGCCGTGCTGGCTTGAGAGGTGGTGTAGCTAGTGTCTTGGCTGACGCGACTTGCCTGAATATCAGTGGTCGGCAGTTCAATGGCTTCCTGTGCCCACAGTGGACTGGCAAACATAACGCAGGAGAGTGTTGGCAACGCGTGTTTCATGAAGACTTTGCGGCGGGCAAAGGGGTGGGGATGGCTCAAGACGTCGCACTCAATGAGTTAGTAGTAATGATTCTCATTGTATGATGCGACGTATTTCCAGTAAATACCCTCAGTACTATTAACTAACGAGTTACTGATCCGCCGCATAGATGATGGTTTGTGCGCTGTCTGTCATCGCGGGTTGGCGGGTGAAGCAGGTGTCGCCTTCATCTGTGTGGATCTCGTAAAACGCCTTGCTAGCGAGGAGCTGCCCCCAACAAAAACATCTCCACCGCTCGACCTACCAACGCTTGAATCTGCTCAACCTTCAGAGGCTCTGAGCTGGGTTGAAAAAATCTTACCTGCACCTCAGCTGTCAACAGTGCCAAAAATTGCGCTGCTTTTACTTCAGGGTCAGCCTGGTGTAGTTCACCACGGCTCATGGCGTCGGCCATCCAGGTCGACAACACCTCATTACACTCGCTTGGCCCGGCCTCGTAAAACAGCATGCCTATGTTCGAGCGCCCGGCCTCGGCCATGACCATCCGGTACACCGCCAACGCACTGCTCTCATTGGTCAACACAAATAGCATTCGCTCGCCAAAGCGCCTGAGCATCTGCTCGAGCGTGACCTCATCCCTATCAGGGGCAGACAGTTGCGCCACCGCCTCGGATAAATGCACGGTGGCCACTGAACGAACGACTTCTACAAACAACGATTCCTTGGAAGGGAAATAGCCATAAAGCGTGGCTTTGGAACCTCCCAACCGCTTGGTCAATTCATTCATCGACGCCCGTTCGTAGCCCACTTCCTGAAACAGAAGCGCCGCAGCCTCAATGATCGCTTCGCGGCGCGCCTCCGTCCTTACCTTCATCACCACTCCAATTTCATAAGTGAACCGACGTGTACATTTTTTGCTTGACAGGCATTTGCCCGCCACGCAAGAATCTAAAGCGTACCAACTGGTTCAGTTTTAGCAAAAAACCACTGTACTGCCCAGCTCCTTCAAAGACAAGGAAAGGCTGGGGCGCACCTGGCACCGGCGAACGTCAAGCACCTTTATCCCACCTGATCACGCGTCTTCAAACAGGGTTCCGACATGGACAGAATGTTCAAGGCTTCTCGACTGGCAATGCTCACGATCACCCTGGCCATGGCCGGATGCGCGGGTTCCTCGCCACCGATCTATACCGACATAGACTCCTCCGCGCGCCTGGCACCCAACCTCGAAGACGATTCAGGCCGTGTACCGTACATCTACAAGGCGAATGTGGACTGGAGCAAGTACTCGGCCGTTATTGTCGACCCCGTAGCACTCTATCAAGGGCCGGACAATCAGTTCGGCGACCTCTCTCAAGAAGACCGGAAAACCCTCGCCCACTACATGCACACGCAGTTCAGCGAACGCCTGAAAGAGCGCTTCAAGCTGACGCCTTTCGCGGCGCCCAATGCCATGCGCGTAAAACTGACCTTGACCGGCGCGCAAACCACGACGCCCTTTCTCGGCACGTTCACGCGATTCGACCTGGCGGGTGGGCCTTACAACATCGTGCAATCGATTCGCGAAAAAGAAGGCACGTTCACCGGTTCGGTGTTCTTCTCTGTCGAGATTTACGACGCGTCCACCAACCGCCTGCTCAAGGCTTATGTGACCAAGCAATACCCGAACTCGCTGAACATCAGCGCCACGCGGGGGGCACTGAGCGCCGCACAAACGGGGATCGACAAAGGCGCCGACGCGCTCGTCGCCCAGTTCGAATAACCAACCTATGAAAACGTACCCGTACCTGATCGCCTGCGAGCATTGCGACACGGTGTATCAACGCTTCGCCGTGACCTCAGGAGAAGTGGCGCGATGCAGGCGATGCTCGGCCGTCCTGTATCGGGGAAGTCTTCTTGATGTCGATCGATGGCTGGCGTTGACCGTCGCGGCGGCTATTGCCTTCGTGATCACCAACGTTTGCCCGGTCATCCGCATCAGTTTCCATGGTCTGCACAACGAAGCGACCCTTTGGGATGCAACTGCCGCGCTCGTGCATAGCTCGGCGTCCCCCATCGCGGCGCTGGTCGTGTTTTCGATCATCATCGCGCCTCTGCTGCAGATAGCTCTGTTGGGTTGGGTGCTGGGATTCGCCCGAGCCGGGCGAAGGGCTCCCGGTTTTTCTCAGGTCCTGAGGCTGCTCATCAAATTGCGACCCTGGTGCATGGTTGAGGTCTGCATGCTCGGTACCCTGGTCGCGGTGATCAAACTCTCAAGCGTTGTGCAGGTACTGCCGGGTGCGGGTATCTGGGGTATGGCCGTGTTGATGATGCTGCTCGGGTTGATCGCCAACCGCGACATGCGATGGCTGTGGGAGCTGACCGCGCAGCCACATGGCAATGAGGTGAGAGGTTGAAATACTCACCGCGTGCAGCGCATCTGGGCGTAGTCGCGTGCCAACTGTGTGGGCTGGTCTGTGAGAGCGTTCCTGACCAAGGCAAGCCCATTCAATGTCCGCGCTGCCGTTCAAGGCTTCATCGACGACGCCCGGACAGCATTGCGCGAGGCTGGGCTTTTCTGCTGGCGGGCCTCATTGCCTATATCCCCGCCAATGTTCTGCCGGTGATGTACTCCAGCCTGCTCGGTCATAGCAGTGAGAGCACCATCCTGCTAGGGGTTGTCGAGTTTTGGGACTCGGGTTCTTACGGCATCGCACTGATTATTTTCATCGCCAGCGTGGTGGTGCCCTGCAGCAAATTTTTGCTACTCGGTGCTCTGCTGTTCACCGCACAGCAGCGCAGCCATCGGGCGATGCTTGAACGTGCCCGCCTCTACCGCCTGATCGAGTTGATTGGCTACTGGTCGATGCTTGACGTGATGGTGGTCGCCGTCGTGGCCGCACTCGTCAAGTTCCAAACCCTCAGCGTTATCGAACCTCGCGCAGGCATCTTTTTTTTCGGCCTGATGGTGATCCTCACCATGCTCTCGGCCATGAGTTTCGACCCACGTCTGATCTGGGATGGTGAACAAGCCGATGCGTCACGTGCCTGACAATACCCATGACTTGCCACCCCCTCCGAGGATGGACAGGCGCCGCAGAATATCCCTGGTCTGGTTGGTGCCTCTGGTAGCCGCCCTGGTCGGGCTTTCGATGTTGATGCGAGCGTGGCTGTCGGTCGGCCCGCAAATTACCCTGACGTTTCAAACCGCCACGGGTCTGGAAGCCGGCAAGACACCGGTCAAATACAAAGACGTCACGGTCGGCAACGTGTCGTCCATCACCCTGAGCGATGATCGTACCCATGTGCTGGTCACCGCGTCCCTGGTCGAAAGCGCAGAAAGCCTCGCCCGTGAGGACACGCGCTTCTGGGTCGTGCGGCCACGTATTGGCGCTCGCGGTATCTCCGGTGTCGATACGTTGTTTTCAGGGGCTTACATCGGTGTCGATGCCGGTGTATCAACAACGCCTGCCAAGACCTTCACCGGACTGGAATCCCCACCCACCGTCATCAGCGGCATGCCGGGCAAGATCTTTACCGTGCACACCGCTGACCTTAACTCGCTGGACATCGATTCCCCCGTCTACTACCGCCACATCAAAGTCGGGCGGGTGGTGTCGTATCAGCTGAACAGCGACGGCAAGAATGTGAACCTGCAAGTGTTCATCGACGAGCCCTATGATCGCTTCGTGACAACCGATACGCGCTTCTGGAATGCCAGCGGCGTGGATGTCTCTCTCGGAGCCGAAGGGCTGAAAGTCAAAACGCAGTCGATGGCTGCCCTTGTGGCCGGAGGTATTGCATTTTCTTCGCCCGATGACAGTCGCGCCGAACCAGCCACCGCCCACTCGCCGTTTACGCTGGCACAAGATCAGCAAACCGCGATGGCGCAACCGGATGGCCCGGCCCATTACATCCAGCTTCGTTTTGACCAGTCTTTGCGTGGCCTGACGGTGGGTGCTCCAGTGGAATTCTCATCCGTCACGGTGGGCCGGGTCGTCTCGATGGAGCTCGATTACGATGCCTCCAGGCAGCGCTTTCCGACGATCGTTGGCATAGAGATTTATCAACAGCGACTGGGACGGGTTCAGGAAAAACTCCCCAAAACCTCTGGCGACCGAGAGCAACAGGCCGCTACGTTTTTGCGAGGTATGGTCGAACAGGGTCTGCGCGCACAAGTGCGCTCGAGCAACCTGCTGACAGGTCAGCTCTATGTGGCACTCGATTATGTGCCAAACGCACCAAGGGTCATGTTCGATACCCGCGCGCGCCCTCTCAACATTCCGACCATCCCCAGCAGTTTCGAACACCTGCAAGAACAACTGGCCAGCATCGTCGGCAAGATCGACAAACTACCGCTCGACTCCATCGCCCGGCATCTGGACACAAGCCTGATTGGCCTGGACAAGACCCTGAGCCAGATCAACGAGCAAGTGCTGCCGCAGACCACGCAGACGTTGCAGCAAGCTCACAAAACGTTGGGCACGATGCAGATCCTGATAGATGCAGACGCGCCGATACCCCAGGCACTGGGCCAGGCCATGCAAGAAGTGAAACGCGCCGCGGTGACTTTTCGCGTTCTCACCGACCTGCTGAGCCGCCATCCGGAATCTTTGCTGCGTGGCCGACCTAATGATCAGCCCGCTCCTCGCGCACTCAAGGTTTCGCAGGAGTTATCGCAATGAGTCGTGTGCCCCGTTTTTATCTTTTCGCCCTGATCATCGGACTGACCGGGTGCGCTTCAACGACCACCCATTATCACACCTTGGTGATGCCAGCCCCGGCGACCTCGGTTCACCTTCCCCCTTCGCCATTTCTGATTGACGTGATGTCGGTAGGCGTACCGGTTCAGATCGACCAACCGCAATGGGTTGTGCGACACGGTGACAACGGTATCGATGTGCTTGAAGGCGAGCGATGGGGAGCGCCGCTGAGTGACGAAATACGCAGTGCACTTTCTGCGGCGTTGACGCAGCGCCTCAATACCCAGGACATTTCAGGGCTTGCACAGGCACCGAATAAACCGGTGCTGAGAATCAAGGTGCAGGTTCGACGCCTCGATAACTGGCCCGGCCGGCAAGTCGAGTTACACGCAGATTGGAGCCTGAGTTTTGCCGGTGACACGTCCACTGCCCGGCTGCTGTGTCAGGGCCGGTTCAGGGAGGACGCGCCAGGCGGTTATGCGCAACTCGCCAACGCTCAACAACGCGTCGTTACGGTGCTGGGCGAACAGGTCGCCAAGGATGCACGTCGATGGTCAGTGTCACGAAGTTCGGATTGCACTGATCCGGCCGGCCGTGCAGAGGACTAAAATCCACCAATGGATCCACTATATCGTTAATAAACAGAATCAGTTTGACAAACACCCCATAAATCACCATTAATGGATCCACTAAACAACAACAAACAGCCTTGGAGAATCTCCATGTATCCCAAGAACACCTGGTACGTCGCCTGTACGCCCGATGAAATCGCCGACAAGCCGCTAGGCCGTCAGATCTGTGGTGAAAAGATGGTTTTTTACCGCGGGCATGAAGGCAAGGTGACGGCTGTCGAGGACTTCTGCCCCCACCGCGGCGCACCGCTGTCTTTGGGTTATGTGGAAAACGGCAATCTGGTGTGCGGCTATCACGGCCTGGTGATGGGCTGCGACGGCAAGACCGTGGAAATGCCCGGGCAGCGGGTTCGCGGCTTTCCGTGCAACAAGACATTCGCCGTGGTCGAGCGTTACGGATTTATCTGGGTATGGCCCGGCGATCAGCCGTTGGCCGACCCGGCGCTGATCCATCATCTGGAATGGGCCGTCAGCGACGAATGGGCCTATGGCGGCGGTCTGTTCCACATCCAGTGCGACTATCGCCTGATGATCGACAACCTGATGGATCTGACTCACGAAACCTACGTTCACGCGTCCAGCATCGGTCAAAAGGAAATCGACGAAGCACCGCCGGTGACCACGGTCGACGGCGACGAGGTGGTCACTGCCCGCCACATGGAAAACATCATGGCCCCGCCCTTCTGGCGCATGGCCCTGCGCGGCAACAACCTGGCCGACGATGTACCCGTGGACCGCTGGCAGATCTGCCGCTTCACCCCGCCCAGTCATGTGCTGATCGAAGTCGGTGTGGCCCATGCCGGAAAAGGTGGTTATCACGCCCCCCAACAGTTCAAGGCGTCGAGTATCGTCGTCGACTTCATCACGCCGCAAACCGAAACCTCGATCTGGTACTTCTGGGGCATGGCGCGCAATTTCAACCCGCAGGATGAGGCCTTGACCGCGAGCATTCGCGAAGGTCAGGGCAAGATTTTCAGCGAAGACCTGGAGATGCTCGAACGCCAGCAACAGAATCTGATCAGCCATCCCCAGCGCAACTTGCTCAAGCTCAATATCGACGCCGGCGGTGTGCAGTCGCGCCGTATTCTGGAGCGCCTGATCGCCAAGGAACGGGCCACGCAGGAGTCAATGGCATGATCGAAGTGCTGGTGGTATCGCGCAATAACGAAGCCCAGGACATCTGCAGCTACGAGCTGGCCAGTGTCGATGATCGACCGCTACCGATCTTCAGCGCCGGCGCGCATATCGATGTGCACCTGCCCGGCGGCTTGATCCGGCAATACTCGCTGTGCAACCACCCTGAAGAACGCCATCGCTACCTGATCGGCGTGCTCAAGGATCCGACCTCTCGCGGTGGTTCACTGGCCATGCACGAGCAGATCCACCCCGGCACGCGGCTGTCTATCAGTGAGCCGCGTAACCTGTTTCCGTTGGCGCATGAGGCCCGACGCAGCCTGCTCTTCGCCGGTGGTATCGGCATTACCCCGATCCTGTGCATGGCCGAGCGCCTGGCCCACAGCGGCGCGGATTTCGAACTGCACTACTGCGCCCGTTCGCGAGAGCGCGCAGCCTTTGTAGAACGCCTGCAACACTCGCCTTTTGCACACCGGGTATTCCTGCATTTCGATCAGGAACCCGACACCGCGCTGGACGCGGCCAAGGTCCTGGCCACACCTCAGAACGATGTGCATTTATATGTGTGTGGCCCCGGCGGTTTTATGCAGCATGTGCTGGACACGGCCAAGGCCAAAGGCTGGCAGGAGCAATGCCTGCATCGCGAGTACTTCGCCGCCACCCCTGTCGACACTGGCGCCGATGGCAGTTTCTCGATCAAGGTCGCCAGCAGCGGCCTGGTCTTCGAGGTGCCGGCCGACAAGAGCGTGGTACAGGTGCTGCAAAACCAGGGCATCGAGATCGCCATTTCCTGCGAACAGGGCATCTGTGGCACCTGTCTGACGCGGGTTCTGGAGGGCGTGCCGGAACACCGTGACCTGTTCCTCACCGAGGATGAACAGGCCTGCAACGACCAATTCACCCCTTGCTGCTCGCGCTCGAAAACGCCACTGCTGGTGCTGGACATCTGAAAGAGTCGCGCCTATTCCGAGCGGAGAATGACCTTCATCCGCTCTTCAGCCGTCGCCGAGCCGAAGATCTCGGCATAGCGCAGCGTGGCGTTGGCGTGCTCGCGCATGATCGCTTCGGCACGCGCGCCCTGGCGGTTGACCAGAGCATCGAACACCGAATGGTGTTGCATGTGGGCGTAGTTGAAGCGTCGGTATTCCCGGACCATGTCGTTACGGTCCACAGCCAGGGCTGTTACCGAAGCGAAGGGCAAGTGGTCGTTGCGCGCCAGTGCGTCGGCGATCGCCGGGTTGTGGCTGCCTTCGACAATCACTTCGTGAAAACGCATGTTGAGGTCGTGATAGACCTCCAGGTCCTCGATGGTCACAAACCCCTTGTCGAACAGCTGATCACCTTGCATCAGGCACTGTTCAAGGGTCGCCCGGGCCTCGTCCGATAGCCCGCGCTCGGCGGTCTGACGCGCCGCCAGGCCTTCGAGCACACCTCGCACTTCAACCGCACCGGCAATGTCATCGGGGCTGACCGAACGCACCTGAAACCCGCGCCCGCCAAAGCGCACCAGCAAGCCTTCCTGCTCCAGCGTGCGGAACGCCATGCGCACCGGCATTCGCGAGACACCAAACAACTCTGCTGTGGGAATTTCCATCAAGCGCTCGCCAGCCGCCAGCTCGCCCGAGGCGATCATCTTGCGCAACGCGACCAGCACCGTTTGACCGGGCTTACTCATCCAGGCAACTTCCAGAAAGGTGGGTCTGCATAGTAACGCAAGACAGTGACGCAAGGATTGGGCTGACTGCAGCAAAGGTCTCGGGGTTCTGCTTCAGCCTTGATACGCCGGGTTTTCGATCAGCAGAGCCATGCCCTGCCCGCCACCGACACACGCTGCGGCGATGCCATAACGCAGATTGCCCTCGCGCAGTTGCCTGGCCAGGGTCAGCACCAGGCGCAAACCCGTGGCGGCCAAAGGGTGCCCCAAAGCAATCGAGCCGCCCCGCCGGTTGAGCCGATCACCGTCCAGTTCAAGCGCCTGGGCCACAGCCAATACCTGAGCGGCCTGGGCCTCATTGATTTCCAGCAAGCCGATTTCACCAAGCGGCAGCCCACTGCGTTGCAGCAGCAACTGGATGGCTGGCGCCGGCCCTATGCCCATGAATTCCGGTGCCACGCCCACCACGGCACTGGCCAGCAAATGGGCCAACGCCGGACGCCGGGCCGCAGACGCTCGCCCCACCAGCGCGGCCGCCGCGCCATCGACCACCGCGCAACTGTTGCCGGCCGTTTGCACACCGCCGGCATGCACCGCCCGCAACCGGCCCAAGGCGTCCAGATCGGTGGGTCGCGGATGACTATCGCGAGTCACGCGGTCTACGCCCCGTGGCAACTGGATACTCCGTGGCTGATAGCCAGTCAGTTCAAAGCGCTCATTGCCGAGCGCCACCAGCTCCGGTTCAAACCAGCCATCGGCCTGGGCCTGTAGCGCGAGTTGATGGCTGTCGAGGGCGTAACGATCCACCTCTTCGCGGCTCAGACCGTGCCGCCGGGCCAGGTTGTCAGCGGTGGTGATCATGTCTACACCCGGGGCCGGATCGTAGAGGGCTTCCCAGAGAAAGTCCTTGAATTCCACGCCCGCACCGAGCCGGAAACCACCTCGGTGGGTGTAGGCGGCAATCGGGTTGCGCGACATGGATTCGGCCGCCACGCACAGGGCCAACTGCACGCCGTCATCCAGCTGCCTGGCGGCCTGCCGCAAGAGTTCGAAACCGGTGGCGCAGATGCGCTGCACACCCAGTGCCGGAGTCTCTTGCGGCACGCCACTGTAAAGGCCGATATGCCGAGGCAGCAGGTAAGCATCGAAACTGGCCTGAGCCATGGAGCCGGCCAACACGCTATCGACCAAAGATGGATCGATAGCGGCGCGGGCAAGCACCTCGCGCCCGACCTTGATCCCCAGGTCGATCGGCGAAACCTGGGCCAAGGCCCCGCCGAGATCGACCCAGGGCGTGCGCAGTGCTTCGAAAATGGCCACATCGCCAAAGCTCGAATACTGCCCCGCTCCAATCATGGCAGAGGTCCGGCACGCAAGATGGAAGGTTCTTCGCCGCGATACAGCGCCTCGACCTTGTCGGCGCGCCACTGCAACACCGCACGCTGGTTGATCGAGCCCTTGTCGGTGATTTCACCGCGGTCGATGGAGGCGGGTTCGTCGAGTAGCGCAATCCATTCCAGGCGGCTGGCATTCCCGGTGGCGTCGCGATTGAGCCGTTGCAGCCAATCGCCGAACCAATCTCGCACCGGTGCGCTGGCCAGGACCTCGGCATCACTGGCATGCGCACTCAAACCGGCCAGACGTCGGCATTCGTAAAGACGGGGGAAGACCAGCGCACCCAGGCACTCGCGGTCCGGCGCGGCCACCACCAGGTCTTGAACATAGGGCGAACCTTCGAGCACTGCGCGATTGCGCAACGGGCCGACGCTGACAAACACGCCGGAGCTCAGTTTGAAGTCCTCGGCGATACGCCCGTCGAACATCAACCCCAGTTGCGGATCGCGGGCGTCGGCCAGTTTCAACGCGTCGCCGGAACAGTAAAAGCCCTGCTCGTCGAACACTTCGGCGGTCTGCTGTGGCGCACGCCAGTAACCCGGCATGATGTGCGGCCCGCGAAAACGCCCCTCCAGCTTGCCGTCCACCGGCACCAGCCGCACTTCGCAACCGGGTGCCGGCAGGCCGATGTAGCCGGCCATTGACAGTGGCCCGGTGGTGAACGTACAGGACGGTGCCGCCTCGGTCATGCCGAGCCCGGCCATCATGCGAATGCGTTCGCCACAATGCTGTTCGGCGACCCGGTCCAGGCGATCCCAAACGCGTTGGGACAAACCGGCGGCGGCGAAAAAGAACAGCTTCATGCGCGAGAAGAAACATTCACGCAACTCGCCGTCCTGCTCCAGTGCATTGACCAGCTCTTCCCAGCCTTTGGGCACGGTGAGGTACGCGGTGGGCGATATTTCCTTGAGGTTGCGCAGTGTTTCAGCAAACCCCTGGACGGTCGGCTTGCCGTCGTCCAGGTAAAAAGTGCCGCCGTTGTACAGCACGATCCCGACGTTGTGGCTGCCGCCGAAGGTGTGATTCCACGGCAGCCAGTCCACCAGCACCGGAGGTTCTTCGCCGAACACCGGGAAGGTCTGCAACAGCATTTGCTGGTTGGCGCAGAGCATGCGCTGGGTGGTGATCACTGCCTTGGGCAACTTGGTGGAGCCTGAGGTAAACAGGAACTTGGCGATGCTGTCCGGCCCGGTAGCCGTGAAAGCGCAATCGGCCTCGGCACCGCCGGGTTGCTCCAGCAGACTGGCAAAGCTCGCCTGATTGCGCCCAGGAATTTGACCGCGCACGGTGATCAGCGGCGTTTCGGTCGGCAGCACCGCATCGATCGCCCGCTGATAGACTGCGGCGTCGCTGACGAACACCAGGCCCGGTTGCAGCAGCTTGCATACATGCCGCAGCTTGGCGAAATCCTGGGACAACAATGAATAGGCAGGAGAAACCGGGCAGTAAGGAATCCCGGCATACATCGCACCCAAGGCAATCTGTAAATGCTCGATGTCGTTGCCCGAGAGGATCGCCAGCGGTCGTTCCGCCGAAAGCCCATAACTGAGCAGGCGTTGGGCAATGGCGCGGACGCTGGTCAGCATCTCGGCGTAACTCACCCGGCGCCAGTCGCCGCCGTTCTGGCGAGCCGCGATAAAGGTCTGTTGCGGGCGCACATGGGCCCAATGCACCAGGCGATCCAGCAAACGTACAGGCAACTTGGCCAAGGGTTCCAGGGAGCGCATATGCAGGATGCCCTGCTCTTCGCTGACCTCGACCGCAGGATTGCCGATGGACACTTGGCGATAGCGCGGCGCATTGGCTTCGGTCTGGGGTGGCGATCTGAATTCGGAACTCACGTGCTTGCTCTCCATCAAGGCATACCACCGGCTCGCACAAATGCGTGGCTGCAGCCTCTTTATTGTTATGTCTGCCTGCACGCGGGCGGCAATCACTCTCAAGTGTTTGTCGCCCGACGGTGCGGCGGATGCTCAGATCGGGTAGTGCCGCGGGCCGTTCTGCAAGGTCACCCAGCGTAACTGGGTGAAATGCTCGATGGACGCCTTGCCGCCAAAACTGCCATAGCCGCTGGACTTGACCCCGCCGAAGGGCATCTGCGCTTCGTCGTGCACGGTCGGACCGTTGATATGGCAAATGCCCGACTCGACCCGCTGGGCGAGGGCCAGAGCACGACCAGTGTCGCGACTGAAGATCGCCGCCGACAAGCCGAACTCGGAATCGTTGGCCAGGCGCAACAATTCTTCATCGCCCTCGCCACGCAACACCACCGCCACCGGGCCGAAGGACTCTACGCGGTACAAGCGCATGCCGTCAGTGACACCGTCGAGCAAGGTCGGCTGCAGAATACTGCCCGCAAGCTGACCACCCGTGACCAGGGTTGCGCCCTTGTCGAGGGCATCGTCGATCAACAGTTTGATGCGTTCACCGGCGCTGCTGTCCACCAGTGAACCGAGCACCGAACCTTCGGCGTTGGGGTTGCCGGCGGGCAAGGTAGCGATCTTCGCCGCGAGTTTGGCGACAAAGGCATCGGCCACTTTGGCATCGACGATCAGGCGCTCGGTGGACATGCAGATCTGCCCCTGATTAAAGAAGGCGCCGAAGGCCGCAGCCTCCACCGCTGCGTCCAGGTCGGCATCCTCCAACACCAGGAACGGCGCCTTGCCGCCCAGTTCCAGCAACGCCGGTTTGAGATGACGCGCCGACAGCTCACCGACGATGCGCCCGACATGGGTCGAGCCGGTGAAGTTGACCCGACGCACCGCCGGGTTGGCGATCAGCCGCTCGACAATCGCCGCGGCATCCTGGGGCGCGTTGCTGATGACGTTGACTACGCCGTCCCCGAGGCCTGCATCCTGCAACACTTGGCCAATCAATCGGTGCACCGCCGGGCTCAGTTCCGACGCCTTGAGCACCACGGTGTTGCCGCAGGCCAACGGCATGGCGATGGCGCGGGTGGCGAGGATCACCGGAGCGTTCCACGGCGCGATGCCCAACACCACGCCGCACGGTTGCCGCAGGGCCATGGCGAAGCTGCCGGGCACATCAGAGGGAATGACTTCGCCGGTGATCTGGGTGGTCATGCACGCCGCTTCACGCAGCATGTTCGACGCCAGCTGCACATTGAAGCCGTACCAGTTGGCCATGGCGCCGGTCTCGCCGGCTGCCGCAATGAATTCCGCGCTGCGGGCCTGCAACTGTTCGGCCGCACGCAGCAACCGGGTGCGTCGTTCATTGGGGGCCAGGGCCGCCCAGGCGGGGAATGCCGCTTTGGCCGCGGCGACCGCAGCATCGGCATCTTCCAGAGTGGCGGCGGCAACCCGCGACACGATTTCGCCGGTCACCGGATTACGCCGTTCGAAGGTTCGTCCGTCTCGGGCGGGGCACGACTGGCCGCCGATCAGCAGGGGCACGTCCAGCATGGTGATTCCTCTTTATTGTCTTTATCGGGAATACGTTCGAGGGGCTCACAGTAGCGCCTGGGCGCCGGGGCAAACAGCTGGCAGACGCTCGATCGCCCGGCCAGCTCGCCCTGATTCATGTCCGGGTTTCAGCGTTTGTAAGCCTGCAGACCGGGCTTGATGCTCTTGTCGTCGAGGAACTGCTTCATGCCCTGCTCGCGGCCACCTTCGGTGTCCAGCAGGCGCGACTGATCGAGCTTGGCGTAGAGGTAATCTTCGTTCTGCTCCCAGGTCAGTTCACGGCAACGCTTGAAGCCGTGCTTGGCCGCCCGCAGCACCACCGGGTTTTTCTCCAGCAGGTTACGCGCCAGCTCGATCGTCACTTCACGCAGTTGCGCCAGGGGTACGCTTTCGTTGACCAGGCCCATCTCGGCGGCTTTCTGCCCGCCAAAGGTCTTGCCGGTCATGATGTAGTACAGCGACTGACGATGGCCCACGGTGTCGGCCATGGCCTTGCTCACCAGGTTGCCTGGCGGGATGCCCCAGTTGATTTCCGAGAGGCCGAAGGTCGCTTCATCGGCGCAGATCGCCAGGTCGCAGGCCACCAACGGGCTGAAACCGCCACCGAAGCACCAACCGTTGACCATGGCGATGGTTGGCTTGGCGTACATGCGCAGCAGTTTCCATTGCCACTGAGAGGCTTCGCGGCGAATTTTTTCCTGCAGGATTTCCGGGCCGGCGTCGACTTCGCGGAAGTATTCCTTGAGGTCCATGCCGGCGGTCCAGGCGTCGCCCGCACCGGTCAGCACCAGCACACCGGCGTCTGGATCCTGCTCCAGGGTTTCCAGAACGTCGATCATCTCGCGGTTCAGGGTCGGGCTCATGGCGTTGCGTTTTTCCGGACGATTGAGGATGACCCAGGCAATGCCCTCTTCGATTTCCACTTTGACCGTTGTCCAGCGACCTTCGTAATTGCTCATGGCGTTGCTCTCTTGTTCTTGGCTTGACGATGGGTAAAAACTAAACCGCAACATTAGTTATGTCAATTAACTATTAATCAAATTAACCGAATATTTTTTGTCCCGAAAACAAGCGCAACGCCCAGAGATATGAAAGAGGTCATGGCTATCCCCGGCCAATCTCGGCAAACTAGATAGTCTTCTTAACCGCCAGCCTGAGGATTCACCCTGCAATGGCCAAGTCTTCCAAGATTGCCGCCGCCCCCGAGGCCCCTGCCGACAGCGCCGAAACCCAGGCGCCGCTGGATTCCGCCCTGGACGATCTGATCGGTTACGCCATGCGCCGGGCGCAGCTGAAACTGTTCCAGAACCTCATTGGCCGGCTCTCGGCCCATGACTTGCGACCGGCGCAGTTCTCGGCCCTGGCGATCATCGACCAGAATCCCGGACTGATGCAGGCCGATCTGGCCAAGGCTTTGACCATCGAGCCACCGCAAGTGGTGCCGCTGCTGAACAAACTGGAAAGCCGGGCACTGGCGGTGCGGGTGCGCTGCAAACCGGACAAGCGCTCCTACGGGATTTTTCTCAGCAAGACCGGCGAGACCCTGCTCAAGGAGCTGAAACTGATCGCGGCCGAGAGCGACCTGGATGCAACGTCCAACCTCGACAGCCAGGAACGCGAAGAACTGCTCAGGCTCTTGAAAAAGGTCTACCAGGCCTGAAACGCCAACGCCGGCGCGTTCCTGGGGAACGGCCGGCTACTTGGCAGGTAAACGACTTACCAGATCGGCACGGTGTAGAGCACCAGAAAACGGGTCTGGTTTTCATCGCGAAACGCTGCGCCAGCGGGGAAGTCATTGCGATAGATCGACTTGCGCGCCATCAGCCCGACGTTCTTCAGCGGACCGCTCTGGATGACATACCCCAGCTCCATCTGGAATTCTCGCTCCTTGCGGTCGTCGGCATTCAACGCCGTCAGCTCGATATGGTCACCGCGCACATAACGTAGCCGGCTCTTCAGCCCAGGCACCCCGGCGGCGGCAAAGTCATAGTCGTACATCGCCTGCCAGGTCCGCTCCTTGGCATTGAGGAAGTCCGAACTCATGGTCAGCTCACTCATGCCCATCAACTCGGTGCCCGACACATAAGGCGTCGCTGTATCGCCACTGGCGTGCATATAGCCCAGGCTCAGGCGATGACCGCCAAAGCGATAACCGAACAGCGCCGACAGGTTGCGGTTGTCCACCTTGCCGGCCTTGGCGCTGCCATCTTCGTCGCTGAAAAAACTGCGCAGATCGGTGGTCAGCGTGCCCTCGCCCACCTGCAGATTGTGCAGCAAGGCCAGGGTGTTCTGCTGGTACAGGTCCGCCACTTCGGCGTGATAGGCACGCAGGCTGAGGTCCTTGTTCACCTGATAATCACCGCCGACATAGGCCATGTGCGATGAAGTGGCCGCGCCGTTGAAACGCCGGTTCGGCGAGGCGATGCTCATCGGCTGGTAGTCGGTGGAATCACGCTTGTTGATGCGATCGATGTAGCCGGTATTGAGGGTCAGTCCGTCGATGTCCTTGGAACTGAGGGTGGTGCCGCGAAAAGTCTGCGGCAGTAGTCGCGACGGGCTGGCGAAAGCGAACGGCAGGAAGATCGACACATCACCGGTCTTCACCGTGGTCTGGGCAAAACGCATCTTGGCGGTCATGGCCAGGCGCGAATATTCGTCCGCCGCGCGCTTGTCGCTGCTGGACACCGGCAGCAACTCGGTGCCGCTGCGGTCCGGCGACGAGTCCAGCTTCACCCCCATCAGCCCGCGGGCATCCAGGCCGAAGCCGACAGTCCCCGGGGTAAAGCCCGACTCCACATTCATGATGAAACCCTGAGCCCATTCCCTGGCCGCGGTTTTCGCCCCATCATCCTTGTAGTCGCGATCCAGGTAGTAATTGCGCAAGGTCAAGGTGCCGTGGCTGTCGTCGATAAAGCCTTCAGCCAACGCCGGGGTGGCAACCACACTCAAACCCAACAGGACCAGGCAAGGTGCACGAACAGGTAAGGCTGAAGTCGCCGCAAGGGCGTTCCAAGGGAGCTTTGGCATGTTCGATGTCCACTTATTGTTGTTGTTTTTTGAACGGGATCGCCAAGGTTGCCCCAGGGATCTCAGGCCAGAGAATGGAAAGAGCTGAGGGCGGCGTCAATCCATAATGGCCGATAAACGAACATTAATATTATTATCTATTTTTTAGATCCATCATCACCCATACGTCATGAGATTGATTTCAATAGAATTAATGACATTCTCCAGCGAATATCCTTGATCGTTCATTTTTTAGTTATCTTTGTTAATCTTAATTCCAGCCTATCGTCGCTTGAGGCGAGCAGGCTCGCGTTCACCCGTCAGCACACCCACAAAAACAATAAATGAGGTTCGCCATGGACACCCCATCACGTCGTACGACGCTGACCATCGCCCTGTGTTTTATCGTTGCACTGATTGAAGGCTTCGACCTGCAAGCTGCCGGCACTGCCGCCGCGGGCCTGCGCCAGACCTTTGCCCTGGACCCGAAAATGATGGGCTGGGTGTTCAGTGCCGGCATCATCGGCTTGCTGCCGGGCGCCTTCTTCGGCGGCTGGATTGCCGATCGCATCGGTCGCAAGAAAATCCTCATCGGTGCCGTGCTGCTGTTCGGCGTGTTCTCGCTCAGCACTGCCTACGTCAGCACGTTCTCCAGCCTGCTGCTGGCACGTTTCATGACCGGCCTTGGCCTGGGCGCCGCCCTGCCCAACCTGATCGCCCTGTGCGCCGAAGCCGTGGGTGAACAACGCCGTGGTACCGCCATCAGCATCATGTATGCCGGTGTGCCGTTGGGTGGAGCACTGGCGGCGGTGGTCGCCATGCTGTTCACCGATCATTGGCAGGCGACCTTCATCATCGGCGGTCTCGCACCGCTGCTGGTGGTGCCGCTGATGATCCTGTTGCTGCCCGAGTCCAGCGCCTTTCGCCAGCAACAAGGCACCGTCAATGTGGCGCGCGCTTCAACCGGCCAGGCACTGTTCGGCGAAGGCCGGGCTCGCGTCACCCTGGCGTTGTGGCTGAGTTACTTCTTCACCCTGACCGTGATGTACATGTTGCTCAACTGGCTGCCATCACTGCTGCTGGAACAGGGTTTCAGCAAACCCCAGGCGGGCCTGGTGCAGATGCTGTTCAATATCGGCGGCGCCCTCGGCTCCCTGCTCGGCGGACTGCTGTTGGATCGCTGCAACGGCATCAAGGTGGTGCTGTTTGTCTACGCCGGGTTGCTGGCGGCGCTGGCCGGGGTCGGCCTGTCGGTGGGCATTGTCCCGATGGGCATCGCAGGGTTTGCCGCAGGGTTGTTTGTGATGGCTGCGCAACTGGTGCTTTACGCGCTGGCACCGCCGTCGTACCCAACCTCGGTGCGTGCCACCGGCGTCGGCGCGGCGGTGGCCATCGGTCGCCTCGGATCGGTGGCCGGGCCGTTGGCCGCGGGGCAGATTCTGGCGGCCGGAGCTGGCACCACCGGGGTATTGCTGGCGACCTCCCCCGGGTTGGTGATTGCAGCACTGACCATCATCAGCGTGATTGCCCGTTCGGCCCCACTGACCGAGCCCGGACTCAGAACGGCGAATCCGATCGCGGACAAACCCTGACCGCGCCGCACTCTTTGTAGCAGCTGCCGAAGGCAGCGTTCACCTGTAGCAGCTGTCGAGCCTGCGAGGCAGCGTTCGGCTGCTACGGCTGGCGCGCATTCACCGGCGGTACGCGTTGCCGCCAGGGCTGGGCTTGCTCCAGTTGCGCGGCCAGGGCCAGCAAGGTCGTCTCCTCGCCAAAACGGCCGGCGAAGTGGGCGCCCATGGGCAAGCCTTGCGCACTCCAGTGAAGCGGCACCGACATCGCCGGCTGCCCACTGGCATTGAACAACGCGGTAAACGGCGAGTAACTGTGGAAGCGCTCGATCAATTCATCGAGGCTCAAGCTGTCGTCCTGCAGATCCAGTTCGCCGATCAGTACCGGTTCACGGGTCAGGGTCGGGCTGAGGATCAGGTCGTAATCGCGCATGAACAGCGCCAGCTGCCGACCCAGGGCATGGATCCACTCCACCGCTGCTGCGTATTGCGCACCGCTGACTCCGCCCTTGTCGCGCAGAATGATGCGGGTGCGGGTTTCCAGCTCTTCTGGCTGCACAGGCGCGCCACGCATTCGCCCCAACAGGTCGACATAATTTCGCGTACTGGCACCGATGATGGTGAACACCTGGTCGAGAAACTCAGGTAGCACCACCGGCAACCGGGCGGGTTCCACCCGATGCCCCAGCGACTCACACAGGCTCGCGGCCTGACGCACCGCCTCCAGGCTTTGCGTGGAAGTCGGCCAGGGTCCCAGTTGCTCCACCAGCGCGATACGCAATGGCCGCGGCGCCTGTTGCAAAGCCGTCACATAAGGTTGCGCCGGCAGCGGTGCCGCATAGGGTGCGCCCAAGTCGATCCCCCCCGTGGCGTCGAGCAACGCCGCGCTGTCGCGCACCGACAAGGTGATGCAGTGATTGGTGCCCATGCCGGCCCACCCCTCGCCCACCATCGGCCCGGAGGGCAGCAAGCCGCGGCTGGGTTTTAGGCCGAAGACCCCGCAGCAGGACGCCGGCACCCGCAACGAACCACCGCCGTCATTGCCATGGGCAAAAGGCACCACCCGCGCCGCCACCAGGGCCGCCGCTCCGCCGCTGGAGCCGCCGGCGCTGCGTTGGGTATTCCATGGGTTGCGAGTGGCACCAAAGCGTGTCGACTCGGTGGAATAGGACGTCCCGAATTCCGGTGCCGTGCTGGTGCCGATGATCAGGCAACCGGCGCGACGCAAGCGAGTGACAACCTCGGACTCAAAATCGGCGCGTGCCCCGCCCAGCGCCAATGATCCGTTAGTCATCGCCGCCCCCTGCACCGGTGAAAACAGATCCTTGATCAAGGTCGGCACACCGGCGAACAGTCCCTCCCGCCCTCCGGGCTCAAGCGCCGCCTCACGGGCCTTGTCGTAGAGCCGCTCCGCCACTGCATTGAGTTGAGGCTCAACCCGCTCCAGTCGTTCGATCACCGCGTCGAGCAGTTCCACGGGCTGCACTTCGCCACGCCTGACCCACGCGGCCAAGCCAGTGGCGTCTTCCTTGTCCAACAGCTGCTGGATGTCTTGCATGCTTGATACTCCGGATCTATTTCAATGACGAATGGGTGAAAGGCTCGGGAGAGTTCGATTGGTGACGCAACAACCCAACGATCCCCCAAAACAACGCGGCAGCGAGGCTGGCAAAGGCCAGCCACTCGATGGCATGGCGCAAGTCCCCGGCAAACGCGCTCAGCACAGCTACCACCAAGGGACTGACGAACTGACCGAAATACAGGCAGGCGGTAAAGCCGCCCAAGCCCCGGCCACGGGTTCGGACACTCAGGGCCTCCATCACCGGCGCCATGACATTGGGCACCAGCAGTCCCGCGCCCAAGCCATGGATCAGCACTGCCAGCAACACCTCGTTGTAGCTTTGCCCGCGCATCAGCAACCACAGCCCGAGCGCCAGCAACAGCAGCAACACCGCATTGGTGCCGGCGATCCCCAGACGCCGACGCAGCAGCGGCCAGGCCAGGGAGCCGCCCAGGGTGGCCAGCAGGCTCAGGCCGGCGGACAGGCCAATCAGGGTGCTGGATGTCACGCCAAGACCGACCAGCAAAATGGGCGCCTGCACCGGCACTACGAAGCTCAGCACCATACCGCCGAGGATCAGCAGATAACCCAGCATCAGCGGCAGGATCGCCACCCGCTCCGGTCCCTGCGCCTCAACGCATGGCTGAGCACGAACCGGTTCCCAGAGCACCTTCATCATTGCAGGCACTAACAGCAGCGGCAGCAGATAGAGGAGGAACGGCAAGCGCCAGGAGTGCTCGCCCAAAGCACCGCCCAGGACGAAGAACAGCGCGCCGACCAGGCCGATGGGCGATTGATGTAGCGCAGTCGCTCTTCGCCCTGCCAATAGTCGGCGATCAAGGTCGCGCAACACGTCATCACCGCCGCTTCGGCCACCCCGAACAGCAGGCGCACGGCGACGATGGACAACAGATCTCCGAGCAGTGCCGGTACCGCGCCGAGCACCGCATAAAGCAAGGTGGCGATCACCAGCAGCGCCTTGCGCCCCACTCGATCGGCGAGCCAGCCGGCCAGCGGCGCGCACAAGGCAATCGCCAGCGCCGGCCCGGTCACCGCCAATGGCACCAGCAGATCAGCCCGAGGATTGAGCGGTCCGAACTCGGCACCGAGTTTGGGCAGGATCGGCGCGATCATCACCGCTCCCATGATGGTCAAGCTGCTGCCCAACATCAGCACCAGCCCTTCACGGCGTCCCGTGGCCTGACGCGCGACAGGCGTCGCCAGGGTCGAAGCAGAATGCACAGAAGTCATGATCCGGTCCTCAGAAGCTTTGGGAAACGCGCAAGGCGACGGTGTAGCCTTCGGCGCGGTTGCGCGCGCCTTGCTCTTTGTAAAGGTGCAGCCAGACTGGCGGCAGCCCCGGTTTGAAGTAACTCACCGCCGGGCCCACGGCCAGCACCCGGGCACGATTGCCGCTGGTCAAGCCGGGAGCGTCGTCATCCGTGAATTGGCGGTAGTAGTACCCGCCGATGCCTGCGGTCCAGGGGCCAAAGTGCTGTCCCACGGCGAACTCATGACGGTACTCCACGCCGCTTTTGTAGTCGGTGTCCGGGTTGCGCGTGTTGACGTCCACCTCGAAGCTCGACGACACCTCGAAGCCGGTGTCGCTGATATAGGTCGCGTTGACAATGGGGGAAAAAGTCCAGTGATTGAGCCCGGGGGAAATCAGCCGGTTCTTGTCGTAGTCGCCGGTCGGGGCCTGGATCTGAAACTGGGTGTTGATGAACAGGTTGGGCGACAGGGTCCACTGCAGGATCAGCGGGAGGAATTGCACATCGGCCAGGCGGAACGGATCGGCCTCAAGCTTCAACGGACCGCCCGGCGTCGGCACCTCCAGGGAAGCGTCCATCTTGAAAAAGGGCACAACCGTGCCAAAGCCGTACTTGGCGCCCAGAACGCTGTAGTCCGTCATGCGCATGTAGGCCAGGCCGATCGACAGCACGTCAAGGGAGAAGTTGTTGTCGGAGGAACGCCCGTGGCGGTCCTTCTGCACATTGGCCGAATAAAAGGCTGTGCGCAGGCCCAGAGTGCCGAACGGCGTGGCCGGCGGCATCATCCCTGCGCCAAAGTCATAGACCCCTACAGCGGTGGTCGGCGCCCCATTTTCAGTAGCCTGTGCTGCGGTGCATAGGCTGAACAGACCCAGGGTGACCAAGGTGACGCGACTGACGTTTGATTTGTTGTTGTTGTAAATCATCGAATGCCCCTCCCAACCAAATGGTGTGGGCCATCCTAGTAACGACCCCGGGAGGCGGGTTATCCGATTTCAGCACAGTTAATGGCGACGCAAGGTCTGCGATGGCGTCTCACCGAACAAGGTACGGTAATCACTGGCAAAGCGACTCAGGTGCCAGAACCCCCAACGTGCCGCCACCTGTTGCACTCCGTGCTCATCAATGCTGTCTCGCAGTTCGCGGCGCACCGCATTGAGGCGCAATGCCCTCAAATACGCCACCGGATTAATGCCCAGGGTTTCCTGGAAACAGTACTGAAGTTTGCGTCGACTGGCACCGATGTGATTGCACAGATCAAGGATCGACAATGGCTCGTCCAGATGCCCCAATGCGTATTCCCTGGCGCGATCGACCATGCGTTTGCGCGCCGTCGGGCTCAGGGGCGGTACCTGGTCCGGCGCGACTAACTCCAGCAGTTGCACCATCACGGCGTCGCGGATGCCATGACGAATCGCCTCATAGCCCAGCAGGCTATCGTGCCCCTGATCGGCACTGGCCAACTCATCGAACAGTGCCGCCAGCTCCGCCTGCACCGAGGACATCCCCAAACGGTAACACTTGGGAAGATCGGTAATTCGAAACCGGGCGCCCTGGCGCTCCAGCACATGTTCAAGGGCCTGAACTTCAACCGCCACCCCCAAGAGATCCAGATGCTCGGGCGTGCGCAGATCGGGCAGGTGGTCACCATGAGCCACCAGCAGGCTCTGCTCATGAATCGGATGCCCCGCACAAAACACCGGCCCCTGTGAACTCAACGGCACACTGAAGGTAATGGCCCCTTTCCAGGCGTTACCACTCTTGAGCATCGACTGATTAGAGCGGTCCCGCACCAGTTGCATCCAGCCTGCGCGAAACTCGATCAACTCGCCTTCGAAACGTCCTGGCGTCAGCTGGTCATAGCGTACCTGCCAGCCGCCCATGTTCTGTGCGTGCTGATCGATGTCATTGGTGCGATAGCGATGAATCACCGCGGTCATGTCCGGCGTGCCGGTAGCGACTTCCACGCCTGGATTATTGTTATTCATGGACCTGTCCTGTTGGGCACACAAGGCTTACAGACCGTTGAGCACGCAAGTTCCATTCCGCCAGACCGAGCAATGGTGCAATTGTGCCGAAAACGGCTACTCGCAACGACAGCACTCCATCCCGGCCCTTGCTCTTTACCGAGTGCTTCAGCCCTCCTTGACCCACTGCACAAGCACGCTCGCCTCAGGCTTTTTTGCGAAGACCTTCTGCGGCAGCAGCAGCCAGGCCAGTGCTGGCAGCAGGATCAAGGCACCGAGCATGTTCACCAGGAACATGAAGGCCAGCAGGATGCCCATGTCGGCCTGGAATTTGATCGGCGAGAAGGCCCAGGTTGATACTGCAACCGCCAGTGTCATGCCGGTCAGCAGTACCACTTTTCCGGTGAACAACAGCGCTTGGTAATAGGCTTGGGCCAGGGTGTCACCGGCACGCATTCGAGCCAGGATCACGCTCAACACATAGAGCGCATAGTCGATGCCGATGCCCACGCCGAGCGCGATGACCGGCAGTGTCGCCACTTTTACGCCCATGCCCAGCCCCACCATCAGCGCCTCGCAAAGAATCGAGGTGAGCATCAGCGGCAGCATCGCGCAAAGGGTTGCACGCCAACTACGGAAAGTCAGCAGGCATAGCAGGCTGACCGCACCGTAGACCCAGAACAGCATCTCGTGCATGGATTTTTTCACCACGATATTGGTCGCGGCTTCGATACCGGCGCTGCCGGCGGCCAGCATGAATTTGACCTCTGGCACCTGATGCGCAGCGATGAAGGCCTCGCTCGCCTCCACCACCCGATTCAAGGTATCGGCCTTGTGATCGGACAGGTAAACGTACAGCGACAGCATCGAACAGCCCTGATTGAACAGCTCCCGCGGTGCACGGGTCTGTACCGCTCCCAGCGCGCCGTCATTGGGGATCAGCTCATACCACTTGAAGTTGCCTTCGTTGTAACCGGCCGTGGCAATCTTGCTCAGCGCTGCCATTGAAGTGGTCGACTCCACGCCGGGCAATTGCTCCAGTTGCCAGGCCAACGTGTCCACCGCAGACAGGCTGGCGTAGCGCGTGCACTGATCTTCTGGCGTCTTGATCATGATCACGAAAATATCCGAACTGGCCGCATAGTTTTGGGTCATGAACAGCGCGTCGCGGTTGTAGCGCGAGTCGGCGCGCAACTCCGGGGCGCCAGGATCGAGATCGCCGATCTTCAGGTTCAGGCTCACGGCAAAACCGAACGCTGCCAACAGCAGGCCGCCCAGCATGGCGCCAATGGCCCAGCGCCGTTGGGTGAACAAATCGAGCACACGCCACAACGGATGCTTGATCTGTGCCTGCAACTCGGCGGTTTCCGAACTCAGGCTGCGTTGCGCCGCTGTCGGGCTGACACCGATATAGCTGAGCAGGATCGGCAGCAGAATCAGATTGGTGAAGATCAGCACCGCCACGCCGAGGCTGGCGGTGATCGCCAGGTCCTGAATCACCCGGATATTGATCAGCAGCAACACGGCGAAGCCCACCGCATCGCAGAGCAACGCGGTCATGCCGGCGGCGAACAGTCGGCGAAAGGTATAACGCGCCGCCACTACCCGATGGGTGCCACGACCGACGTCCTGCATGATGCCGTTCATCTTCTGCGCGCCATGGCTCATGCCGATGGCGAACACCAGAAACGGCACCAGCGCCGAGTACGGGTCCAGCTCGTACCCAAGCGTCGCAAGCAGGCCCATCTGCCAAAGCACGGCCACCAGCGAACAGGTCACCACCACCAGGGTGCTGCGCGCGCAACGGGTGTAACCGTAAAGCACCACCACGGTCACCAACACAGCCATCACAAAGAACAACAAGACCTGGGTCAGCCCCTCGATCAGGTCGCCGACGATCTTGGTAAAACCGGTGATGTGGATGCGCAGTTCATCGGTCTGGTACTTGTCCCGCAGCGCCTCCAGCTGCCGGGAGAACTCACCGTAATCCAGGGCTTTGCCAGTTTGCGGACTGATTTCCAGCAGCGGCACGAAGATCACGCTGGACTTGAAGTTACCGGCCACCAACTGACCGACCTCACCGGAGCGGGCGACGTTGGTCCGCACCTGCTCGATGCTGGTCGCCGAGCCATCGTAATCGTCGGGGATCACGGTGCCGCCATCGAGCCCCTCCTCGGTCACGGCGGTCCAGCGCGTGGTCGGGGTCCATAACGACTTCATGTAGGGGCGGTCGACACCCGGCAGCAGATAAAGCTCGTCGTTGAGCCTGGCCAGGGTGTCGAGGTAATCCTTGGTGAAGATGCTGCCCTGTTTGACCTCCACGGCGATTCGCAACGAGTTGCCCAGACCGCTCAACTCGCTGCGATTCTCCAGGAAGTTGGCGACATAGGGGTGCCCCGTAGGGATGGTCTTCTCATAGCTGGCGTTGATGCCGATGCGCGTGGCTTGCCAACCGAGCACCAGCGTCACCAGCAGACACAGCAGGATCACCAGCGGCCGATGGTTGAAGATCATTCGCTCGGCGAAGTTGCCCGACGCCTGGTCGAAGTCTTCCAGGCGGCCGATCACGGTTTGGGTTTTGTCGTCTTTCAAGTCTGACTCCTGTTGCACGGGCCATGGCCCGATAGCGCTACACCGTGAAGTTTCAAGGTTTGGCGGAGGCCCGCGGATCCTGATCAGTGGCCACGCCACTCAAACCGACGCTGGCCAGACTGCCGTCGGCTGTCTGTTGCACGGCAGCGACCGTCCCGCCGCTGCGGCTCCGGCGTTTGTCGAAACTGCGACCCTGGTCATGGCTGAACAACAGTTCGCCGCTCTGGCTGGCCAACAGCAGGCTGCCGTCACGCAGTTCGATGGCGGTCGCCAGCGTTGATTCGATGCCGGTGTCGAGTCGTCGCCAACTGCTGCCACGGTCCTCGGACCACCAGGCGTTGCCGCGCAATCCATAGGCAATCAACGCTCCGTCGCGGGTACCGAGAAGACCGAAAAAGCTGCCTTCATAAGGTGATTTCAGGGCCTTGAACGAATGCCCGGCATCGGTCGAACGCAACAACAGACCGCGCTCTCCGACCAGAAGCAGATCGTTACCCGAAGCACGGATCGCATACAGGTTCAGGCCCTGCGGATTGTCCACATGCTGCATCCACGGTCGCCAGTTTCGTCCGCCGTCGTCGGTCCGATAGATCTGGTTATAGGCACCCACGATGTAGCCATGCAGCCGGTCACTGAAGTACAGGTCGAGAAACGGTTTATCCGGCCCGTCATCCAGCATCTGCCGTGCCTGCGCAAGGTTACTGGCGCCGCCCGGCTGATCGGCATCGCGCTCCGCGGCCTGCACCGCCAGCGCGGCGGCACGCTCACCGTCGAGTTGCTTGTGCCAGGTTTCGCCACCGTCCTCGGTGTGCAACACCACCCCCAGATGACCGACCGCCCAGCCCTGCTCCGCGTCGACGAATTGCACCGCGGTCAGGCTGACGCTGACCGGCACACGGGCCTGGCGCCAACTCATTCCAGAGTCATCCGAGAGCAACACGATGCCGCGCTCGCCGACCGCCACCAGACGCTCGCCGGCCCGGGCCAACCCAAGCAATACCGCACGTGCCGCCTTGGCGGTCGGCAGTGCCGGCTGCTGTAGCACAGCAAACGTCGCGGCCTGCGCAACCATGGACGTGCTCGCCAACAGACACAACGCCAGCGCGCCGGCACTCCATCGCAGACCGAAACTCGCAAAGATTTTTTCAACGTTCATGTCTTTATCCCGCCTGGAAAATCGCCAGCGACCGCGACGAGTTTTTCGCTCGTCACGGCGCTCCATGGTTCAACGCATGTTTTCGTTGGCCATGGCATCCGGTGTGTAAAAGGAAGCCGAAGGTTTTGCGATCGTCTGGTACTGGACCGCCAGATCGTTGCTCGAAGAGTTAAGGAAGTAGGCGCCCGTATCGAGGTTGTAGCTGCCCCACATGACTTGCGCAGTGAGCGCCGGCAGGTCCGGTGCCAACAGCGTCAGCGAATACATCTGCCGGCCCAGTTTGCCCTGGGCGTCATACCCGTCGACCATCAGGATCTGCCAGGAGTCCTCGTCGACGTAGTAGGTCCGATGCGGCACCACATGGCGCTTGCCGGATTTGAGCGTGGCCTCGACCACCCAGACCCGATGCTTCTCCCAGCGCACCAGATCAGGATTGAGGAAGTTCTGCTTGACCAGGTCGTCGCTCTTGGCCAGGCCGGCGCGATTATTGTTGTAAGGGACGATCAGTTCTTTCTTGCCCGCAAGCTTGAGATCGTAGCGGTCGGTAGGCCCGAACAGCATGAACGCTTCGTCAAACAGACCGACGCCGGAGGTGACGAAGTCCGGGGTGTCGTAGGCGATGTTCGGCGCTCGCCGTACCCGGCGCTGGCCGACCAGATACTGCCAGGCTGCACGGTTGGCCGGGTCCATGTCCCAATGGGTCATCAGGCCTTCGCCGGCCTTGGATGACGGCAGTTCGGTCAGCAGCTTGCCAATCTGGTACTTGCCGGCAAAATTTTCCAGGCTGCCGCTTTCCGAGTAGTAGGGAAACTGATAGCTGAACAGGGCTCGGGTGGCCTGGACCTTCTTGCCACCGGCGGTCATCAGCCAGGTATCAAAAGGTGCGCTGATGGTCTCGCCGCCCTGCCAGGACAACCGGTAGTTCCACAGCACTTGCGCGCCGTTGTCCGGGATCGGGAACGGGATACCGCCATAGGCGCTGCTGACTTTCTCGGTGTCCACATCCAGTGTGGCACGGGTGGCATTCTTGCCGGTGTTGTCATACACCCATTGCGGGGCCGCTGCCGAGCGATGGGTCGGGTATACGTCCAGGCGATAGTCCGGGTATTTCTTCAGCAGGAGCTTGGTGCCTTCGGCCAATCCGCTGGCGTACTGCTCCATGTTCGAGGCCTTGATCGAGTACAGCGGTTTCTCGCCGGCGAATGGATCGGCACGTTTGTCACCCGGTTTGTAGCCCGGCGCGACCTTGGTGTAACCGCCGTCCCAGGCCGGGATGCTGCCATCGGCGTTGCCGGCGCGCTCACCGCCAAGGGGCGTCAGTTCAGACTTCAAGCGTGCAGCCTGTTCAGGCGACACCGCTGCCTGCGCCAGGCTGATTCCGGCCAGGGCCAGGGTAAGGACGCAAGTGTTCAGGAAAGCGTTGTTCTGCATGGCGAATCCACCTTATTAGAATGAGGTTTTCACGTAGAGCGAAACGAAGTCACGGTCGGCCAGTGATTGCCCGTAACTGAAATTGCCGTCCTCGCGCAGCCCGGCTTTTGGCGCACCGAAGAAGTTCACGTAGTTGAGGCCGACATCCCAGCGCTGCAGATACGTGGCCTTGAGCCCGACACTCCAGTCGCCAGCATGGGTATTGCCGAAGCCCGACTTGTTGACGGCCGAAGAACGCCCGTCGAGCACCACACCCATGCCGATCGGCACGGTCAGGTCGATCCCGTCGACAATCTGGAAGTACGCAGGCTCCACCAATACCCTTAGCGCCGTGGCATCACGGGTGGTGTTGGAGTCCAGCGCCGCGGCGTTCTCGGTGACGCTCAGGGTTCGGTTCCAGGCCAGTTCGGCCAGTGCCGAACCGCCATCCCAGAAAGCACCAGGCGATAACAGGTAAATCGCCGAGAGGTTGGCGTGAGCGGTTTTGCCTCGGGCAAACAGTGAGTCATCGCCGCCATCGGCCTCCATGCCTGGGGTCACCACTTGCAGGTTGCTCACCAGCGGCGCATTCCAGCGCACGGAGGTTTCACCGGCAAAGTTGAACGGCCCATAGGCAGTGGAGAAGCTGACGCCGGCAGTCTTGATATCTTCGGCGTAGACCTGACGATAAGAACCCAGGATCGGCAGCCCGGTGGCCGCCGCGGCCGCACCGTCGAGGTAGGCATACAGGCCGATCGGGGTTTTGTCGTGATACTGCGCGGCGTAGAAACCCAGCTCCAGTTCGGTCCCGGTCGGTTTGAAGCGAATCTGCATGCCGCCCTGCCCCGAATTTCGTGGCTTCACATCGCCGCCATTCACCGTGTCGTTGCCGAACACTTCGCGCAGCGAACCGCTGCCATATCCGATGGCATCGACATCGCTCAAGTAGCTGCCGGCGCCGGGCAGATTGGAACGTTCCCACTCGAACTGGTAGTAAGCGCCCACCGACAACTGCGGGTTGATCTGCAACTGCCCGGAGATCTGGTTGACCGGACGCAGGATCTCCTTGAACTGGGTCCCCGGCACACTGAGCAACTTGACCACATCGGTCGGGCCCTGGGCATTGGCGATGCCGTTGCCACCGTAGAACAGGCTTTCACCGTAGATCAGGCTGTGCCGGCCCAGACGCACCACGCCCTGGGAGTCGTCACCGAGGTCACCGCGCAGGAACACGAAGGCGTCGAGAATTTCCGCGTCGCGACCGTGGAGTTCGCGGGTTTCGCTGAGGAAATGCGGCTGCTCGCTGCTGTCGGTGTCCTGGTTGTAGATATCGTCGTACCAGGCCGCGCCGCTCACACGCAGCCCATAGTTTTGCCGGCTGAGGTCCATTTCAGAGAACAGGTCCAGGCGGTTGGAGACCAGGCCGCTGCTGAAGTTTTTATCGCCCTGACTCTGGATCGAGGGGTACAGGCCGTTGGCGGTCGGTGCGTTGACCAATCGGCTGTCCTGACCTTGCAGACGCCAGGCCTGGCTGTACTTGATGGTGTTGTCCCAACGCAGTTTCCAGTCCGAATCACCCAGGTCCATTTGCATGGCCTCGGCCCTTTCGACCATTACGCCTGTGCTGCATAACGCCAGAAACAGGGCGCAATGCTTGAAACGAAAGCAACGTTTAACGTTGTCCATGGACGCTCCTCATTATTTTTATTTTTGGCATGGCTTTGCATTTGTGGCGAGGGGGCTTGCCCCCGCTGGGGTGCGCAGCGGCCCTGAATTCAGGCAACGAGTTCTCTCAAGCAGACCCCGTGTACCGGTTTGCGACTGCTTCGCAGCCGAACGGGGGCGAGCCCCCTCGCCACGGGGTTTCAGATGTAGGTGGAGGCCAATCCGCCATCGACCGCCAGGTTGACGCCGTTGATCCAGCGCGACTCGTCGGCACACAGGAAAGCGATCACCGCCGCCACCTCATCGGCATAACCGGGGCGCTTCATGCGATGGGCATCGGCCTGGGTTCGTGCTTCACCGAGCATGCTCACGAAGTCGCCGAGGATGGGGGTGAAGACCGGGCCCGGCGCCACGCTGTTCATGCGCACTGAATGTTCGAGAAACCAGGGCTGGGCCTGCAGGTAGTTCCAGACGATCAAGGCTTCCTTGAAATACTGGTAGCAGGTCTCATCCGGTACCGGGTGCTCGGCCAGCCAGGCTTGCGCGGCGGCGAAACCTTCGATGCGCGCAAGCGCCTTGTGCAACTCCAGGCGTAACGGCCACTCGGCGCCGAGGATCGAGGCGATATTGACGATGCTGCCGCCAGCGGTGATGCGCGGCAGCAATGCCTGGCTAAGGTGACGCAACCCCAGGTAGTTGACCTTCGCCAGCAGTTGCGGGTTTGCGGTGCCCGGCACCCCGGCGATATTGCACAGGCTGTCGACCCGTGCCGGTAGCTGCGGCAACAGCCGGTCGATGTTCTCGGCACTGCTCAGATCGCCCTGAACAAAACCGTCCAGGGTCATGTGCGGGGCCTTCAGATCGATACCAATCACGTGGGCGCCGTGGGCGCGCAGCAGGCTTGCAGTGGCGGCGCCGATACCCGAAGAGACCCCGGTCACCAGCACCATCTTGTTGTCGAGTTTCATGTTGAGTCCTCTTATTATTTTTGTGTACTCGCCCGACCTCGTCGGTCTGGTCCTGTCCGTCAGAACGGGTAGCGTGGCGCCTTATCCTTGACCGTCACCCACTGCCATTGGGTGTATTCGTCCCAGTCGGCCGGGCCGCCAACGCTGCCGCCATTTCCCGAGCTGCCGCGCCCACCGAACGGGTTGATGCACTCGTCGGCCACCGTCTGATCGTTGATGTGCAGCAGACCGCAATTAAGCTGCTCGCCAATCGCCATCGCGTGCCCGACCGAAGGCGAAATGATCCCCGCGGACAAGCCATACTCGGTGCGGTTGGCCAGGTCGATGGCCTCATCGTCGCTGGCAAAACTCACCACCGTGGCCACCGGGCCGAAGATTTCCTCGTCGAATGCGCGCATGCCCGGGCGCACACCGGAAAGCACCGTAGGTTGGTAGAACAGCCGTTCAAACTCGCCGCCGGCTTCCAGCGTTGCCCCGGCAGTCACACTCTCCGTGACGATTTCATGCACGCGTTGCAGCTGTCGTTTGTTGATCAAAGGCCCCAGCACCGCCTCGCCGCGAGCGGCATTGCCGACCGTGATCGCCCGGGCTTTCTCTGCCAGCCGGCGGACCAGTTCTTGCGCGATCGATTCATGGGCCAGGATGCGTCCAGTGGCCATGCAGATTTGCCCCTGATGCAGCCAGGCACCCCAGGCGGCATTGCTCGCCGCCAACTCAAGATCGGCATCTTCGAGCACAATCAACGAGTTCTTCCCGCCCAACTCCAGGGCGACTTTTTTCAGATGACGCCCAGCCAGCTCCGCGACCTTGCGCCCGGCGGCGGTAGAACCAGTGAACGCGATCATCCGAACATGCGGGTCGCGGCACAGGGCCTCACCGGCCACGGCTGCGCCCGGCAAAACCTGCAGCAGTCCCTTGGGCAGACCGGCCGCCTCGAACAACCGGGCAATGATGAAACCGCCACTCACCGGGGTTTGCGGATCGGGCTTGAGCACCACCGCGTTGCCGGCCGCCAGCGCCGGTGCCACCGAGCGCAGGGAGAGCACTAGGGGAAAGTTGAACGGCGAGATCACCCCGACCACGCCATGGGGCAACCGGCGCGCATAGGACAAACGCCCCGCTTCGCTTGGGAGGACCAACCCATGGGGTTGCGACAGCAGGCCGGCAGCCTGATGCAGCAACACGATCGCCTCACGAACCTCATGCTCACCCTTGAACAGGCTGCCGCCGCTTTCTCGAGCGATGTACAGCGCCAATTCGGCAAAGTGTTGCTGGGCCAAGGCTGCGGCGTTGCGAAAGATCTCTGCGCGTTCCCGTGGCCCCAATGCCGCCCAGGCCGGTTGAACACGGGCAGCGATCAGGCTGGCAAACGCGATGTCCGCCGCATCGGCCAATCCTGTGACGGTCAGTACCTCTCCGGTGGCCGGCTCGATGACTCTATTGACGCCGCCCAATGGACGTATCCAGTCGCCATTGAAGATGCGTTCGCACCACAGCTCGTCCCGCAGAAAATCAGATGGTTCACTTACCGACATTTCGGTCTCCCGGCTCTTGTGTTTGTAATTGCCTGACGCGGCCTTGCTAAAGCGATGAAGGTCGTCTGCGTCTTGAAGCACTAGAGCAAGGGCTGTGCCGACTTCCAGCGTTGCGCTGCGTTTTAGGTAGCGAAGGCTCTGGCCTGAGGGCTTGAGAGGAGCATCGACGAATAGAGCAAAGCGTTCGGCCCTCGGCCGACACCCGGCCACTTGTCCAAATGATAAAGTTATGTTTAATAACTGTTTTGCTAATTGATCATTTCGATCAGTCGACTCGCTCAGGGGCATATAACAATGAATAATCCCCATTCGCTGCTTCCTCATCTCGCGGTGCAGGAGGAACATTTCTCGCCCCGGGGAGACAGTACGCAACTGGCCGAGGGCAACTCACCGACCCTGGCCGAGTTGACCGAATGCCTGTTCTTTTCCCCTGTCGACGGGCGCATCTGGCTCAACGACCAGCGCATGCTGCTATTGCACAGTTCATCCTTCGGCGCACTGCGGCGCGAGATTATCGAGCGCCAGGGACTGGAACAGACCCGCGGTCTGTTTACCCGCACCGGGTATTTGTCCGGCGCTCGCGATGCGCGATTGATCCGCGAGCGCTGGCCAGACGCCGATGCTGCGGCGGTTTTCTCCGCCGGCACGCGCCTGCACACGCTTGAAGGCATGACCAAGGTCGAACCCCTGCACTTCAAATTCGACGCCGACTCAGGCTTCTACGAAGGTGAGTTCCTCTGGCACCACTCCTGTGAGGCCGACGAACATATCGCCGCCTACGGGATCGGCCAGGATCCGGTGTGCTGGACCGAACTGGGCTATGCCATCGGTTACGTCAGCGGGCTGTTCGGCCGCCTGGTGATCTTCCGTGAGACCGAGTGCCGCGGCATGGGCCATGAGAGCTGCCGGGTGATCGGCAAGACTGCCGAGCAATGGGGCGATGTCGAACAGGACCTGAGTTACCTCACCGCCACGCCATCCAGCGTCGCCCCCAAGCAGCGTCCAGCCCCGGCGCCCACGCCCCAGGATGACGACAGCGAACTACCCGGCGGGCCAAAACCCATTGGCGCCAGCGCCGCCTTCAACGCCGCGACCCTCGCCTTGCAGCGCGTTGCGCCGACGCCGGCCACGGTGCTGTTCAGCGGCGAGTCCGGGGTCGGCAAGGAATTGTTCGCCCGTCAGTTGCATCAGTTCAGCCCACGCCATCAAGCACCTTTCGTGGCCCTCAACTGCGCCGCGATCCCGGACAATCTGATCGAGGCCGAACTGTTCGGTGTCGAGCGCGGCGCCTATACCGGCGCGACCCATTCGCGCCCAGGACGCTTCGAACGGGCTCACGGCGGCACGCTGTTTCTCGATGAAATCGCCAGTCTCAGCCTGCCCGGGCAGGGCAAGCTGCTGCGTGCATTGCAAGAGCGTGAGATCGAGCGCATCGGTGGCAGCCAGCCGATCAAGGTCGATGTCCGGGTGGTGGCGGCAACCAACGTCGACTTGCGCAAAGCCGTGGCGGCCGGAGACTTTCGCGAGGACCTGTTCTATCGCCTGAACGTCTACCCCATCACGTTGCCGCCACTGCGCGAACGTCGTGATGACATCCCGTTGCTGGTCAACGCGTTCCTGCGACGCTTCTGTCAGGCCTATGCGCGCAAGCCCGCCGGGCTGACCATGCGCGCGCTCAAGGTGCTGTTGCGCTATGACTTTCCCGGCAACGTGCGGGAATTGCAGAACCTGGTCGAGCGCGGCCTGATCGCCAGCGAAGACGGTCAAGCCATCGATCTGGTCCACCTGTTTCGCAACGAACCCATGCCGCAGGAGGCGTACTCTCTGGACGGCAATGGCAGCCTCGCAGCCACTGACCCCTGCCCCGCCAGCACACAGCCTCGGCCGGCCTTGCTGGAAACCCTGGCTCGTCTGGAACACGGCTTCTCCATTGAAGGACTGGAGTCGCGCCTGATCGACGAAGCACTGCAAAAGAGCGAAGGCAACCTGGCGGCCGCCGCGCGGTTGCTGGGGTTGAGTCGTGCGCAGTTTGCGTACCGATTGAAGAAGTACCGACAAGCATCGGCCTGATGCAGGCCGACCTGGGGATGAAACGAAATTATCTTGCCAATATAGTTATTAACATTAACTATGTTGAAAGTTAACTTGTTTGGCGGAAGACCCCATCCATCGCGGTACAACGATCAGGAAACCACATGGCCCACAACAATATCGACGGCCTCATCGAACAACTCAGCCAACTGCCGCCCCTCGGCTCGCTGACGATCGACCAACAACGTCAACAGGCCGAACGACTCTTCGGCAGCGCTTCCTGTGGCGAAGGCGTGACCTTTGAGGCCGCCAACCTGGCCAGCGTCAGCGGGCTTTGGGCTATTCCCACGGATGCCCGGCCTGACTTCGTGTTGTTGTATCTGCATGGCGGAGGCTACTCGTTCGGCAGTGCCCAGGCCTATCGCCCGCTCACCAGCCAATTGGCAGCCCGCAGCCGGATTCGTACCCTGTGCATCGATTACCGCCTGGCCCCGGAACACCCTTTCCCGGCCGCCGTAGACGACGCTCTGGATGTCTACCGTGCACTCCTCGAAAACGGTGTGAACGCCGAGCATCTGGTGCTGGCCGGAGACAGTGCCGGCGGCGGTCTGTGCATGGCTCTGATGTTGGCTGCCAAGGCCGCTGGTTTGCCGCTGCCCGCGGCTGCGGTAGTGATGTCGCCCTGGGTGGACATGGCTCAGACAGGAGAGTCCTGGAATTTGCAGAAGGCTCGAGATCCATTGCTCGGCCCGCTTGCTGGCAAGACCCTTATGGCCGACACCTATTTGCAGGGCGCCGAGCCACTGAATCCGCTGGCCTCCCCCCTGTACGGTGACCTTCAGGGTTTACCGCCAGTGCTGATCCAGGTGGGCAGTCGGGAATGCCTGCTGGACGATTCAACCCGGCTCGCCAGCCGCCTGGCCAGCGCCGAAGTGGCGGTCCACCTGGACGTCTGGCCGGGAATGATTCATGTCTTCCAGACCATGAGCGATCAACTCGAAGAAGCCCGCCGGGCACTGGACCAGATCAGCGCCTTCCTCCTACGGCACCTGGGTCGTTGATATCAGCCTGGGCGTGTTCTATCGCTGAAGTTTTCTTTCATAACGAAAACTTCAGCACCATCTCCCGCAAGCCCTGAGCCAGCCTGGACAGTTCACCACTGGCCACGCTGGAGCGACCTGCATCTTCAGCGGATTGCATCGAGAGTTGACGAATGTTGACCAGATTATGATCGACCTCCCGAGCCACTTGGGCCTGTTGCTCGGCGGCACCGGCAATGAGCAGATTACGTTCAGTGATCAGCTCGACCGCAGCGGCAATTTCGTCAAGGGCGCTGCCCGCAGAATTGGCGACTTCGAGCGTGCTTTCCGCTCTGCTCGTGCATTGACTCATGGAGTGTGTGGCACCATCGACGCATGTTTGAATACTGGAAATCATCGCTTCAATCTCAACCGTCGATGCTTGAGTTCTGTGCGCCAGCGCCCTTACCTCGTCCGCCACAACGGCGAAACCGCGACCACTTTCGCCGGCACGGGCGGCCTCGATGGCGGCATTGAGTGCCAACAGATTGGTTTGATCGGCGATGTTACGGATCACATCCAGCACCCGGCCGACTTCCCGGCTTTTATCGGCCAGCCCCAGGACCAACACCGAGGTATGGCCCAATTCATCGGCCATGTTCTGAATCGCACCGACCGTGGCAAGCACCTGGTCCCGCCCTTGCCGGGAAGAACGATTGGCGATGACTGATGAATCTGAAGTCGACGCGGCATTGCGTGCCACATCATCGACGACCGTACTCATTTGATTGACGGCGGTTGCAGCCTGGATCACTTCGTCACTCTGCTTGTGCATGTGCTGCGTATTTTTCTCGGTAGCCACCTGCATCTGTTCTGCGGAGACGGCTACTTTGTCTGCCGTGTCCGAGATGAGCCTGATCGTGCCACTCAGACTCGACTGCATACCGACCAGCGCATTGAGCAACCCTGCCAGCTCATCTGTCCCCTTGATATTGACCACCCCGGACAAATTACCGGAAGCAATATCCTGAGCCAGCTTTGAAGCCTGGCGCAGTGGTTGCGTGATGCTGCGCGTCAGCAGCCATGCCATCACTGCACTGAGCAGAATCACTCCGAGTGCCAGCGCCCACATCAGTGCGTCAAAGCTTGTCGCGACATCGCGAGCTTGCGCCGCAGCCTTCTGGTTCATCCTTTCTTCGAGGTTGATCATTTGGTTGACCACGCGCAACCACTCCACAAAAGCAGGCCGGGCTTCGGCAAGCAAGACCTCTACCGCGCGTGGCGCTTGTTCGCTCATGCGTAAATGGATGACCTTTTCAATCAACGGCAAGGTATTGACCTCAACCTCTTTAATCGCTGAAAGCGCTCGCTGTTCTTCGTCGGTAATATCGGTGCGCGACGCAAAAATCTTGTCCAGGGCGATGGCCGCTTCAGCGTAGTTCGCCGCGAGTTGTTTTATTTTTTCAAGTTCAGGATAGACATCCTGAATGTTGTTTATCAGCAGGATGTCACGCAAAACAATCGCCCGATCATGCACACTTCCCCGGAAGTTGATGGCATAGCGGGTTTTCACATTGTTGACGTCATTGATTCGCGTCAATGTGTCCTTGATTTCATGCACGCGACTCATGGCCAGCAGTATGGAAGCAAGCGTCAGTATCAATACAAAGGTAAAGCCCAACCCCAGTTTCTGCCCAACGTTCAGCTTCAGTCCCATGTTGATCTCCATGCGCATTATTTTATTAAAATAAGAATTCCGTCGTTGGCGAAAAACAAAAACCGAACGATCTCCTGCAAGCCAGCGGTTTTAATTCAGTGGCTGCCCGAAGCGATTCAGTTCCATTGCAACGCGATCAAGGCAATCAGAAGTTCCCTCGCTATTTGCGCTGCGGCCATGGAACAACTCCAGCACAACGTCCACTCAGTCTGAAACGAACGCTGGAGATTGTTCATGGGAATTCAGTCCACCAGGGCTTTCAGGTATGTGCAGCAATTCGCGTGCTTGGCCGAACGCTGCGAAGACAACTGCTGCAAGGGCGACTGGCGTATCGCGGTCAGTGATCGCAGTCAGGATTTGTATAGCCGAACCTACCCTGAGCTCTTGAACCTGATCGTCAAAGACGATTCGGGCTATCAAATGAGCCGGGCTGGCGGTCAGTGTGGAGCGCTTCAGGGCGGACGTTGCCAGATACACGCGCAACAGGGCGAACAAGTACTCACGGATACCTGTGCCAACTACCCGCGCATGTATCGCCGGATCAATGGTTCGCTGGTGAAATCGGCGACCATGAGCTGCCCGGAAATCGCCCGCCTGGGGCTGTTTGGCGACGACCCGTACCGTATCGAGGAAAGCCGGCAAGACGACTTCCACCTTTACGGGGCAAGCAACCTGGCGTTTGCTGGCATCGACGCGTCCCACTGGCGTTCAGTGGTCGACTTTCTTCTGCAGATAGCGCTGTCGACGGAACTGTCCACCGGGCAGGTATTGCTGCGCCTGCACTGGATCGCCGCCAGGCTGAACGCGTTGCCCTATGCCTGTTGGGCCGAAGAGCTCCCCTTTCAGGCGGCAGGGTATGAACCGCCAATAGCCAGCAGCGAGCCGATCATTGCGGACCCGTTGCTGATCGTGCTGATGAACATTCTGAACGCATCCGGTGTGCCGCCGGCATTGCGTCAACAAATCCTCGGCGCCTCGCTCATCGAGCCCGGTGAAACGCCGGAACAGGCTCAATGGATGCTGAAGCCTGCCTATCGAGACCTTTACCGGGAAAAGATTCATGGCACGCTCGACCCGATCCTGAAGCGTTTCATTGCCGCCGAAATGACCCGCACGGGATTCCCGTTCATTTCCAGTACCAGTGCCGGGCTTGATTATGGGGCGAGCCTTACCGAGTGGGCGGCCACACTGGCCATCCGGACCTTGACGCTACGCCACCTGCTGCTTGCCCATTGTGATGCCGACACACGGCAGGCGCCGGACCGGCAACAAGTGGTTGATCTGGTTTATCGATTCTGCCGGGCGGCCAGCCATAACGCTGTCACGGTAACCGAGAGGACATTGCGTAATGCAATCGGTGACAGGGGCGCAGCGTATTTGTGCGCGCTGATCGCGCAAATAGAGGCTTGAATAAAGAGCAACAAGCGCCCCTGTCACCCTGGGAGGATGTGTCCTGACCTCAAGTCTGCGTAGAATGCCGGGCCGATACCGGATTCAATAACAAACGACGGTCGGCAGACTCATCATCCCTGTGATCAACACCACTGGTGACTTGTGGCGCCCTTTTACGTTCAATGCCTGAACTATCAACCATGAGCGAGAGCTCATGGGTATCAATAGCCAATACAAAAGCGCTTTGCAGGCTTTGTCTGTGGGTATCGCTGCTGATCACCTTTAACGCGCAGGGCGCCTCCTTGCCGCTTGAGTTGTATATCCCGGACGCTCCGCCACTGACGTTTGTCGATGGTTCCAAAGGCCACGGAATGGTCGGAGAAGCCGTCCTGACGGCCATTGCCAACGCGGGTTATGTCGCTCATGTCCATGGGCTTCCCTGGGCCAGATCGCAGAAGTACGTCAGCGAGAAGCAGGATCTCCTGATAGCCCCCTTGTCACGTACGCCAGAACGCGAGGATCGCTTCACCTGGATCGCGTCGATCATGCCCATGGAGCGAGCCTTTTTCAGCCTCGACCGGCCAGTGAGCAGCTTTGCGCAAGCGAAAAAAACCTACCGGGTGATCGGCGTCGGCCTGGGCAGTGCGCAGGAGGAAATCCTGCGTGCACAAGGCTTCAGCGACGAGCAGATCTACCCGCTGACCATTGGCGACAATCCCGCGCAGATGCTCTTGAAAGGTCGCCTTGATGCCTGGTTCAACGGTGTGCCCGAGAGTCAATACATCTGGCCGAAGATGTCTGAACGCAAGCTGTTCATGAGCCCCGTCATGAGCCGCGCGGAGCTCTATCTGGCTTGCTCCAGGCTTTGCTCCGAGCAACTGGTGCAAGACTTGCGCAAGGCGGTTGAAACGCTTCGCGATGACGGCACCCTGGCGCGTATACAACAGAGCTATTTGTCGCAATAACGGAACCGCCAGCACCCGCCACACCACTTAGCCCCTATGTCCATCATTTACGGGTTAAGCCATGAGTGGCCTCTTCTACAAAACCTTGCTCAAAGATCTTTCCACCGCCCTCGAGATGCAGCCCTTGGCGTTCGATGCCCGAGGGATGTGCGATCTGATCATCGATGACACCTATCCGCTGAAGCTGGCGTGCAATGACCCTCACCAGCGCCTGCTGCTGATCGGTTTGCTCGAGACGCCAAAAGACCTGCCGCTGCAGCGCTTGTTGGGTGGTGCGCTCAATCCCCTCGTCAGTGCCGGTCCCGGACTCGGTTGGGATGCTGGCAGCGGTTTGTATTTTGCCTATCAAAGCATCGCCCGGGAAAAAGCCAGCGTAGCGGTGTTGATGCGCGAAATCGCGACGCTGATCGACTGGATCAAGGGTTGGCGTGAGGCGCGTATATGAATCCCGTGCAATCACACTTTACCAGTGTCGAAGCGCTGAAAGACTCGACTGTCGACGTGCGGGCGCTCAAGGCCCACGGCCGGATCGAGGTCAATGGCAAGCATTATGAAATCCGCGCCGCGGCGGATGGGCAACTCAGTGTGCAACGCCCGGACAAACAGGCCGCCGTGGACAAGTTCTTCAAGAGTGCCAGCCATCTTCTCGGCGGACAGAGCCAGAGCACGCGGATCGCCCAGACGCTCAACGAGAAAGCCGCCGCAGCCTCTGCACGGCCGCAGCTTACGCGCCAACTGGGTGGACGCCTCAATCTGCAACAGATCAACCTGGAGCAAGGCCAGAGCAGTTCCTCGGCGACCGCCGTTACGGCAAAAGAAGGCGAGATCCCCGACGGCAAGAAGGCCTTCGCCAGCCTGCTCGCCTGGACGAAAAAAGCGCAAAAGCTCAAACAGCCCATGCAGGAAACCATCTACCAGCTGTTCAAGCAGGAAACACCCAAGTCCAGGCTCATGGCGCCCGACGCGCAGAAAGCCTACATGGAGGGGTTTAAAAAGCTCGAACGCACGGTGGGTATCGATCTGTGGCCCCAAGGGCTGGACGGCATGAACAAGGAAGACCGCCTACTCGGCGTCTACATGGCCGAGCATCCTGGTGCAGGCAAGGACTTCTACCGGATCGTGCCTGAACACTCTCGTCGCACAGAGGAAGACGATACGGGACGGCTGACCATCGGTGTCGAGCCGCGCTATGCCGGCGAATTGGCAAAGGCCATGACGACGCTGATCAAGAACGAGGGCAATGTCCTCAGCGGCAAAATAGCCGGGCCGGAAATATTTGGCCAACGAACCGATTCGGCCATTCTCTATGTGCGCAGCGATTACGCAGAGACCCAGGCGTTGGGCCGCAAACTACAGAGCATGTTGCCCGCGCAGGCCTTCATCGACCATACCCCCGCGGGCATGCAGTCGGCGGGCAAAGGTCTGGCCTATGCCGAAACAGTCAAGGGTGACTCGAGCAGTCATGGCCTGTCACGAGCAGACATCATTGCGACCGTGCTGAGCGATCACAGCAGCGGCTCCCTGGAGAAAAAGCTGAAAACCGCGCTTGCCGCGAAAGGCTATAACCCGGACAACCCGGCTTTCAGGCAACCATCCACCCGCTGAACAAGGACGCCTCTGCGCCATGAATCCTCTGCAATTTCGCTTCCCCAGTGTCGAGGCACTGATAAACGCGCCCGTCGATATCCCGGCGCTCAAGGCCCATGGCCAGATCGAGGTCGGCGGCAATACCTATCGGATCAGTAGTGCGGCGGATGGCCAATTTCAGGTCGAACGCCCGGACGATCAAGCCACACAGTGGACCTTCTTTAAAAGCGTCTACGCCCTCCTAAATGGGCAGAGCGAGGATTCGCATATCGCCCGGACACTGAACGAGAAAGCCGCTAATCCCCCGACAAATCCACGGCAAGAACCTTTCCCGGGGGGACGTTTCCAGCTCAACCCGCTCATCCTCGAAAAAGGCCAGAGCAGCAGCCCGGTGACCGAAGTAAAAGACCAGGGCGTGCCCGACGGCAAAGAGGCCTTTGCCAGCTTGCATGAATGGGCCAAAAAGGCTGAACACCTCAAACAGCCCATAACCACGGAAGACATTTACACCCTTTATCTGGATGACAACCCCAAGGTTCAGCGCCTCGAGCCTGCAGAACAAAAGGCCGTCTTGAATGAGCTGGTAAGACTCGACCGCGAGCAAGGTGTCGATATAACGCCGCAATCGTTCGATGAGATGCCGGCCGAATACAGAAGAGTCGTCACCCTCGACAGGCTCATCGAGGGGCATCCCGACCCGGGCATGGATTTCTACCGGTTCGAGCCGAAAGGACGGACTTCCCACGAGCTGAGTACGGGGCGCCTGACCGTCAATATCGAACCGCGCTTTTCGGGTGAATTGGCGCAAGTCATCGCGACACTGGTCAAGAGTGAGAACGCTATTGTCGCTGCCAAGATAGCCGGCCCCAGCGAAATGGGAGCCCGGCCGGACTCTGCCGTTCTCCATATCAAGGCTGACTACGCAACGACCCAGGCACTGGGGCGCAAGCTCCAGGCCATGCTTTCCCGGGATGCCTTGATCGACCATGCACCGGCGGGCATGCAGCCGTTGGCCAAGGGGCTTTACTATGCCGAGACGATGAAGAATGACTCGAGCAGTCATGGCATCTCGCGCGCCACGCTGATTGAAACCGCGTTGAAGGATCAAAGCGACGGCGCATTGGAGAGCAAACTGAGAAAAGCGATTGCCGAGCGGGGTTACAACCCGGACAACCCGGCTTTCAGAATGACACCAACACCCATGTTGACTGACACACCGCCATCGCGAGCAGGCTCGCTCCCACATTAAATGCATCAACACCACAAATCCCCCGTAGGAGCGAGGCTT
>NZ_AKJK01000100.1 GCF_000282375.1 Pseudomonas sp. GM50 | reverse complement strand
CTGCGGCAGCTCCTACGCGCCTTGGCGGGCGCTGCCGAAGGCTGCGATCCTTTGATCTTGCCTTAAGGCAAAAACGCAAACTAACGCTGCACATATCCCGGTTGTACATCACAAATTTGCACTGTTACGATCCAGCATCGCTCGCGCGCGAGCGTCCTATAAAGAACAATAAAAGCAGGGAGTTAGTGATGACTGCTCAGGTTTCATCCCCGGCAACACAGTCCATGGATGCCACGCAAAACGAAGTGTTGGCCGAGGTTCGCAATCACATCGGTCACCTGACCCTCAATCGCCCCGCCGGCCTAAACGCCATTACCCTGGACATGGTTCGCAGCCTGCAACAGCAGCTCGATGCCTGGGCACAGGATCCGCAGGTGCACGCGGTGGTGTTGCGCGGCGCTGGTGAGAAAGCGTTCTGTGCCGGCGGCGATATTCGCTCGCTATATGACAGTTTCAAAAGCGGCGACACCCTGCACGAAGACTTCTTCGTCGAGGAATACGCCCTCGACCTCGCCATCCATCACTATCGCAAACCGGTCCTGGCCTTGATGGACGGTTTTGTGCTGGGCGGTGGCATGGGGCTGGTGCAAGGCGCCGATTTGCGCGTGGTCACCGAGCGCAGCCGTCTGGCGATGCCGGAAGTGGCCATCGGTTATTTCCCGGATGTCGGTGGCAGCCATTTTCTGCCGCGCGTTCCCGGTGAACTGGGTATTTACCTCGGTGTCAGCGGCGTGCAGATTCGCGCCGCCGATGCGCTCTATTGCGGCCTGGCCGACTGGTACCTGGAAAGCAACAAGCTGGGCACTCTGGACGAGCAACTCGATCAGCTCCAATGGCACGAAACGCCGTTGAAGGACCTTCAAGGTGTGCTGGCGAAACTCGCCGTGCAACAACTGCCGGCGGCACCATTAGCGGCATTGCGGCCGGCCATCGATCACTTCTTCGCCCTGCCCGATGTGCCGAGTATGGTGGAACAACTGCGTGCAGTGACCGTCGCCGATAGCCACGAGTGGGCCATGGCCACCGCCGATTTGCTGGAAAGCCGTTCACCGCTGGCCATGGGCGTGACCCTGGAAATGCTGCGGCGCGGTCGGCGCCTGAGCCTGGAACAGTGCTTCGCCCTCGAACTGCACCTGGATCGCCAGTGGTTCGAACGCGGCGACCTGATCGAAGGCGTGCGCGCCTTGCTGATCGACAAAGACAAGAGCCCGCGCTGGAACCCGCCGACTCTGCAGGCGCTGGACGCCGGGCACGTGGCGAGTTTTTTCACCGGGTTCGACCAGAGCGGGAGCTGAGCCATGCACGATATCGAATTGAGCGAAGAGCAAGTGATGATCCGCGACATGGCCCGGGATTTTGCCCGTGGCGAAATCGCGCCCCACGCACAGGCCTGGGAAAAGGCCGGGTGGATCGATGACGGTCTGGTGGCGAAGATGGGTGAACTGGGTCTGCTGGGCATGGTGGTGCCCGAAGAATGGGGCGGCACGTATGTCGACTACGTCGCCTACGCCTTGGCGGTGGAAGAGATTTCCGCCGGTGACGGCGCCACCGGTGCGCTGATGAGCATCCACAACTCCGTGGGCTGCGGGCCGGTGCTCAACTACGGCACCGAAGAGCAGAAACAGCAATGGTTGCCAGACCTCGCCAGCGGCCAGGCCATCGGTTGCTTCTGCCTCACCGAACCCCAGGCCGGTTCCGAAGCGCATAACCTGCGCACCCGCGCCGAATTGCGCGATGGCCAGTGGGTGATCAACGGCGCCAAGCAATTCGTCAGCAACGGCAAACGGGCGAAACTGGCGATTGTCTTCGCCGTGACCGATCCGGAGCTGGGCAAGCGCGGCATCTCAGCGTTCCTGGTGCCGACCGAAACCACGGGGTTCATCGTCGACCGCAGTGAACACAAGATGGGCATCCGCGCTTCCGATACCTGCGCCGTCACCTTGAACAATTGCACTGTTCCCGAGGCCAATCTGCTGGGCGAACGCGGCAAAGGCCTGGCCATCGCCCTCTCCAACCTCGAAGGCGGCCGCATTGGCATCGCCGCGCAAGCCCTGGGCATCGCCCGGGCAGCGTTCGAAGCGGCGCTGGCTTATGCGCGGGATCGGGTGCAGTTCGACAAGCCAATCATCGAGCACCAAAGCATCGCCAATATGCTGGCCGACATGCACACCCGTCTGAATGCTGCACGTTTGCTGATCCTGCACGCCGCGCGGTTGCGCAGTGCCGGCAAGCCGTGTCTGTCGGAGGCTTCACAGGCCAAGCTGTTTGCCTCGGAAATGGCCGAGAAGGTCTGCTCGTCGGCGATACAGATTCATGGCGGGTATGGGTATCTGGAAGATTACCCGGTGGAGCGCTACTACCGGGATGCGCGGATCACGCAGATTTATGAAGGGTCGAGCGAGATACAGCGGATGGTGATTGCCCGGGAGTTGAAAAACTACTTGGTGTGATGGCTAAAAAGCTTCGCGGGCAAGCCTCGCTCCTACAGGGGAATACATATCCTCTGTAGGAGCGAGGCTTGCCCGCGATGACGTCCGCGAGGACGCCGCATTACTTGCCGACGAACTCCGCCTCACGCTTGGCAATAAACGCCGCCATCCCTTCCTTCTGATCCTGCGTCGCAAACGCCGCATGGAACACCCGACGCTCAAAACGCACGCCTTCCGACAGGCTGACTTCAAACGCGCGGTTGACGCTTTCCTTGATCATCATCGCAATCGGCAGCGACTTCTTGGCAATCAGTGCCGCGACTTTCAGCGCTTCTTCCAATAGCTCATCCGCCGGCACGATGCGCGCAACGATGCCGCAACGCTCCGCTTCCACCGCATCGATCAAACGCCCGCTCAGGCACATGTCCATGGCCTTGGCCTTGCCCACCGCGCGAGTCAGACGCTGAGTGCCGCCCATGCCCGGCAGCACACCGAGGTTGATTTCCGGCTGACCGAATTTGGCGTTGTCGCCCGCCAGAATGAAGTCGCACATCAACGCCAGTTCACAACCACCGCCCAAGGCGAAACCGTTGACCGCGGCGATGATCGGCTTGCGGCGGTTGGCCACTCGATCGCTGTCGCTGAACAAGTCGTCGAGGTAGATCTGCGGGTAGGTCAGCTCGGCCATTTCCTTGATGTCGGCACCGGCGGCGAAGGCTTTTTTCGAGCCGGTCAGCACGATGCAACCAATGTTCGAATCAGCTTCCAGGCCATCGAGGGCGTGGTTCAGCTCGCTGACGATTTGCGCATTCAACGCGTTCAAGGCTTGCGGACGGTTGAGGGTAATCAGGCCAACGCGGTCCTTGATCTCCAATAAAATCGTTTCGTAGCTCATATATGACTCCTGATAAACACTCGATCCCCGTAGGAGCTGCCGAAGGCTGCGATCTTTTGATCTTGATTTTCTTAGAGCAAGATCAAAAGATCGCAGCCTTCGGCAGCTCCTATCGGGGTTCCTTCTCAAAGATTGCGCGAAATGACCATGCGCTGAATGTCGCTGGTGCCTTCGTAGATCTGGCACACCCGCACGTCGCGGTAAATCCGCTCCAGCGGGAAGTCGTTCAGGTAACCGTAACCGCCAAGGGTTTGCAACGCCGAGGAGCAGACCTTCTCGGCCATTTCCGAGGCGAACAGCTTGGCCATGGATGCTTCCACCAGCGCCGGCTTACCGCTGTCGCGCAACGCCGCCGCGTAATGCACCATTTGTCGGGCCACGGCGATCTGGGTCGCCATGTCCGCCAGCCGGAAGGCCACCGCCTGGTGTTCAATAATCGGCTTGCCGAAGCTCTCGCGTTCACGGGCATAGTCGCGGGCTGCTTCGAACGCGGCACGGGCCATGCCCACCGATTGCGAGGCGATGCCGACACGGCCGCCTTCGAGGTTGGCCAGGGCGATCTTGTAGCCTTCGCCCTCCTCGCCCAGTCGATTGGCCACCGGCACTTTCACATCCTCGAAGAGGATCTGGCAGGTATCGGAGGCGTGCTGACCGAGCTTGTCTTCGACTCGCGCGACTTTATAGCCCGGCGAATCGGTGGGCACGATCAACGCCGTGATCCCGCGCTTGCCGGCACTCGGGTCAGTCACCGCAAACACGATCACCACCCCGGCGTTTTGCCCGGAGGTAATGAACTGCTTGCAGCCGTTCAACACGTAGTGATCGCCGTCGAGCCGGGCGCGGGTTTTCAGGCTGCTCGCATCGGAGCCCGCTTGCGGTTCGGTCAGGGCAAACGCACCGAGCATCGCGCCGCTGGCCAGAGGCTTGAGGAAGCGTTCTTTCTGATCGTCGTTGCCGAACTTGAGAATCGGCACGCAACCCACCGAGTTGTGCACGCTCATGATGGTCGAGCAGGCGCCGTCGCCGGCAGCGATTTCTTCCAGGGCCATGGCGTAGGCCAGGTAACCGGTGTCACAACCGCCCCACTGTTCCGGCACCAGCATGCCGAAGAAGCCCAGGTCGGCCATCTCGCCGATGGCTTCCTTGGGGAAGCGATGTTCGCGATCCCATTCGGCGGCGAACGGTTTCAGCCGTTCCTGGGCAAACTGCCGGGCCGCGTCGCTGATCTGGAGTTGTTCGTCATTGGGAATCATGCCAAGTCCTTAAAAATGAGCCTAACGCACAAAATGCCTGGTTGAAACGCTGAACCTGTGGGAGCGCCTTGTGGCGAGGGGGCTTGCCCCCGTTCGAGTGCGCAGCGCTCGCAGATTATTGGGGCCGCTGCGCAGCCCAACGGGGGCAAGCCCCCTCGCCACAGCCCGCTCCCACAATGGGATAGCGTCAGTTTCAGTACAGGCACTCAACAGCCATGGCCGTGGCTTCGCCGCCGCCGATGCAGATCGCTGCAACGCCGCGTTTCAGGCCTTTCTGGCGCAGGGCCGAGAGCAAGGTCACGAGGATCCGCGCGCCGGACGCACCGATCGGGTGGCCCAAGGCGCAGGCTCCACCGTGGACGTTGATCTTCTCGTGGGGGATTTCCAGTTTGGTCATGGTCACCAGACTCACCACCGCGAACGCTTCGTTGACTTCGAACAACTCGACTTCGTCCAGCGACCAGCCGGTTTTTTTCATCAGTTTCTTGATCGCGCCCACCGGTGCCACCGGGAACAGCCCCGGCGTGTCGGCAAATGCGGCGTGGCCATGAATCACCGCCAGCGGTTTCAGGCCTTGTTTCTCTGCTTCGGAACGCCGCATCAACACCAATGCCGCCGCGCCGTCGGAGATCGAACTGGAGTTCGCCGCCGTCACGGTGCCGCCGTCGCGGAATGCCGGTTTCAGCGAGGCAATCTTGTCCAGTTTGGCTTTCGGTGGCTGTTCGTCGTGGCTGATCAGCACCTGCTCTTTGCCGACGGTCACGGTGAGCGGCACGATCTCGGCGTTGAAGCTGCCGTCCTTGATCGCCTGTTGGGCGCGAGTGGTCGAAGCGATGGCAAAGGCGTCTTGCGCTTCGCGGGTAAAACCGTTGGTTTCGGCGCAATCCTCGGCGAAGGTGCCCATCAGGCGGCCCTTGTCGTAGGCATCTTCGAGGCCATCGAGGAACATGTGATCGAGCACCCGACCGTGGCCCATGCGGTAACCGCTGCGGGCGCGGTCCAGCAGGTACGGCGCGTTGGACATGCTTTCCATGCCACCGGCGACGACCACATCGGCACTGCCGGCGATCAGCATGTCGTGGGCCAGGATCGTGGCCTCCATGCCCGAGCCGCACATCTTGTTCAGTGTCGTGCAGCGAGTCGATTTATCCAGCCCGGCGCCCAGTGCCGCTTGCCGCGCCGGGGCCTGGCCGAGGCCGGCGGAGAGTACGCAGCCGAACAGCACTTCTTCTACGGATTCAGGGGAAACACCGGCACGCTCAACGGCAGCACGAATCGCCGCGGCGCCCAGCTGCGGCGCGGTCAGGCTTTTCAGTTCGCCCTGGAAACCGCCCATCGGGGTGCGGACGGCGCTGACAATAACAATCGGATCGTTGGAAAGTGTCATGTCTAATCCTCCTTATTTGGCGGCCATGCGCAGAGCACCGTCGAGACGGATCACCTCGCCGTTGAGCATGCTGTTTTCTATGATATGCCTGACCAGCGCGGCGTACTCGCTCGCCTTGCCCAGGCGAGGTGGAAACGGCACGCCAGCGGCCAAGGACTCGCGCACTTCCGGGGTCATGCCGGCCATCATCGGCGTTTCGAAAATGCCCGGGGCGATGGTCATCACGCGGATACCGAAGCGTGCCAGTTCACGTGCGGCGGGCAAGGTCAGGCTGACGATCGCGCCTTTCGACGCCGAATACGCGGCCTGACCGATCTGGCCGTCGAAGGCTGCGGCCGAAGCGGTGTTGATGATCACACCACGCTCGCCATCTTCATTGGCTTCGGTTTCGGCGATGGCCGCCGCCGCCAGGCGCAGCATGTTGAAACTGCCGATCAGGTTGACGTTGATCACCTGGCTGAAACTGGCCAGTGCATGGGGGCCGTTCTTGCCGAGGATCTTCTCGCCACGGACGATGCCGGCGCAATTGACCAAGCCATTGAGGCCGCCAAACGCTTTGACCGTCGCCTGCACCGCCGCTTGCGCAGCCGCTTCATTGCTGATGTCGGCCACCACGCTTTGCGCGCCCAGACGTGAAGCCTGGGCCGCGACGGCTTCGGCGTTCATGTCCACCAGCATTACCTTGGCGCCGGCAGCCACCAACATTTCAGCGGTGGCGGCACCGAGGCCGGACGCACCGCCGGTGACGAGAAAAACCTTGTTTTCGATCTGCATCATTGTTTCCTTGGATTCAAGCTGAAACGTTCTTCGCGGTGGCCTCTTGAGCCTTGGCGATTTCCTGGTTGCGCAAGATAAAGCGCTGCAATTTGCCGCTTGGGGTTTTCGGCAATTCGCTGACAAATTCAATTTCACGGGGGTACGCGTGTGCCGCCAGACGCTTGCGCACGTGTTGGCGCAGCTCTTCGGCGAGTGCAGGTTCGGCGCGGTATTGAGGGCTGAGCACGACGAAGGCTTTGACCAGCTCGGTGCGCTCCGGATCGGGCTTGCCGATCACCGCCGCTTCGACCACTGCCGGGTGTTCGATCAGCGCGCTTTCCACGTCGAACGGACCAACGCGGTAGCCGGAGGTGGTGATCACGTCGTCGCTGCGGCCGACGAAGCTGATGCTGCCGTCCGGGTTCCACTCGACGGTATCGCCGCTCAGGTAATAGTTGCCGACGAAGGCCTTGGTCGGTGCGCCTTCGTAACCGCCGAACCAGCACATCGGCGACTGGGTCCGGTCGATGGCCAGAATCCCTGGCTGACCGACGCCCAGTTCTTTGTATTCGTCGTCGAGCACCACGATGCGGTGGCCCGGCGAGGCAAAACCGGCAGCGCCGACGTGCACCGGATGATCGAGGCCGTGGTGATTGCACAACACCATGCCCAGTTCGGTCTGGCCGTAATGGTCATGAATCACCACGCCGAGGTTATCGGCGAACCAGCGGATCACTTCCGGGTTCAGCGGCTCGCCGGCGCTGCTGACGATGCGCAGCTTGCCCTTGATCGAGCGGGCAAACTCGTCGCCACCGGCAATCAGCAAGCGGTAGGCGGTGGGTGAACCGGTGAGGTTGGTGATCCCGTATTTGTTGATCACCCGGCAGGTGCTTTCGAGGGTGAACGGGCCATCGTAAAAGGTGATCGGATGCCCCATCGCCATCGGCCCGGTGACGCCGAAATAGATGCCGTAGGCCCAGCCCGGATCGGCGACGTTCCAGAACGCGTCTTCGGGGCGCAAATCCACCGCGTCACGGGTATAGCTTTGGAACGCGACGATCGCTTTGAGCGGCACCGACAGCGCTTTCGATGGGCCGGTGGTGCCCGAGGTGAACATCAGCAGGAACGGGTCTTCACCGGTCAGCAATACCGGTTCGCAGACATTGGAGTAGTTGGCCAGTTCGGCCCAGAAACTGAAGTCGCCACGGACGATGCCCTGGCCCTTGGCGCCGCCAACGGTAACGATGGTCGGGCAGTCGGCCACTTCAGCGAGTTTCGGGCGGTTGACCGCGTCGGTCACCACTACTTTGGCGCCGGAACTGCTCAGACGATGTTCGATGGCTTTCGGGCCGAAGGCAGTAAACAGCGGCTGATAGACCGCGCCGATGCGCCAGGTGGCGAACACGGTGATCAGTAATTCGATGTTGCGTGGCAGGAGGCCGGCGACTTTATCGCCCTTCTTCACGCCCTGGGCCAGCAGGAAATTGGCGAAGCGCGCGGCTTTGTCCTGCAAGTCGCTGAAGGTGTAGGTCGCGCTGGCGCCGTCGCGGCCTTCCCAGAACAGCGCGATGCGCCCCGGCAAGGCATGCCGGTCGCAACACTCGACGCAGGCATTGAGCGCGCTCAACGACCCTGTGAGCGCGGCATCGACGGTGTGCTGATAATTGAACTGTGACGTGGCAGACAAGTAATCGCGCATTGCCAGAATCCCTGTGTGTTTTTATTAGGTTGGGGGAACCGTAAACAACAGGGAAATACTCGCTCTGCGGGGGGAGCGGGACAATGGTCAAAGCTATCAAGTTGTGTGACTGGTTTGGCCAAGGTTCAAGGGATGCGTCGCCTGGACGGACGCCTTCGCGGGCAAGCCTCGCTCCTACAGGTCCCGGATCGCCAAGTTCACCACCGCCCCCTGTAGGAGCGAGGCTTGCCCGCGAAGGCGCCAGACCAATCGACACGAAATCCGGTTCAGTCAGCTCCGTTAAGTGGTTCACCACTGCCCCCCGTAGGAGCGAGGCTTGCCCGCGAAGGCGCCAGACCAATCGACACAAGGTCCGGATCAGTCAGCCTCGTTAAGAATCAAACTCCGATAATGCCCCGGATTGGACCCCGACCACTTGCGAAACGCCTTGTAGAACGAGCTGGCATCGGCAAACCCCAAACGGGTGGCGATTTCGGCGAAGCTGATGGCAGGTTCGGCCAGCCAGACGATGGCCAACTCCTTGCGCACGCTGTCCTTGAGCCCTTGATACGTCTGGCCCTCTTCAGCCAAACGTCGGCGCAAGGTCGAGGCCGACATGCACAGTTGCTGCGCCAGCGCCTCGGTTTCCGGCCAGTGCTCGGCGGGCAGTTGCCGCAGATCGTGCTTGATCCGGCTGGCCAGGCTTTCGGGATCGCGGTACTTGACCAGAATGTTCGCCGGCGCATGGGCCAGGAAGCGTTTGAGTTCTTCAGGGCTGCGCTTGATCGGCAAATCCAGGCAATCGGCCGAAAAAATCATCCGTGTGCGCGGCCGGTCGAACCGCAGGTTCTCGGAGAACATCACCCGATAGTCATCACAAAAATCCGGCGCCGGGCAACGCAACTCGATGGCCAGGATCGGTATCCGCCGCCCCGCCAGCCAGCAGGCCACGCCGTGCACGATCATCCAGTAAGTGAAATAGGTGAAGGCGCGGCGCGGGTCTTCGTCGTCCTCCAGCAGAACGATTTCCGCCAGGCTTTGCTGGCGAACCAATTGCGCGGGCATGCGTTCGAGCATCAACGACAGAAAGCTCAGCCCCGCGGTCAGCCCGGCAGCCAGGCTTGGCTGAACCATCGAACAACGACAGAGAAACTCCAGGCTGCCGGACTTGAGCTTGCGCGGGTCCATGCCAAAAAACTCATCGTCCCCGCGCCGGGCCAGCAAGCGCCACAACCGCGCATAGGCGGTGGCCGGAACACGGGCGTCGGTGGTTTCCAGCAGCGCCGGATCGATGCCGACCTTGTTCAACACCTCTTCGGTGGCAGCGCCCGGGGCGCAACTTTGCAACAGCGCTTCACGCACCAGTTGAATGGAGATGGTGTCTTTTTCCGACATTGACCGAGGTGAGCCTTGTTCGAGTTTGAGTGGTGGGCATATTAGCGCACAGCGAACCGATTCCGTAGGAGCGAGGCTTGCCCGCGAAGAACGATGACGCGGTGTCATTGAAAGACCGAGTTGTCTGATTCGCGGGCAAGCCTCGCTCCTACAGGATATCGAGGGTTGTTCAGCTTAGGTTCAGCCAAATGGCAATCAGTGCCATATGAGAATAAGTTTCATCATGTTACAAATTAGCACCCTATCTAATTCCCCTCCGGTGCTGAATGCTCGTTCCTTTTCTGATCATGCTGCGCGAAGGCATTGAAGCCGCGCTGATCGTTGGCATCATCGCCAGTTACCTCAAACAGACCGGTCGCGGCCAGTGGATGCCGGCCGTGTGGATCGGCGTATTTCTCGCAGCAGCGTTGGCCCTTTTGGTGGGCGGAGGCCTGGAACTGGTCAGCGCCGAATTCCCGCAAAAGCAGCAAGAAATGTTTGAAGGTGTGGTCGGTCTGGTGGCGGTCGGCATCCTCAGTTCCATGGTGTTCTGGATGCGCAAGGTGGCGCGTTCAATCAAGCATTCGCTGCACGTTTCCCTCGATCACGCGTTGACCGGTTCCAAACACCAGGTCACCGCGCTGATCGCCATGGTGTTCTTTGCTGTAGCCCGGGAAGGTCTGGAAACGGTGTTCTTCCTGCTCGCGGTGTTCCAGCAAAGCGAAGGCCCGGCGGCACCCATTGGCGCCCTGCTCGGCCTGGTCCTGGCGATCATCATCGGCTTCCTGATCTACACCGGCAGCATGCGCCTGAACCTCTCGGCGTTTTTCCGTTGGACCGGGCTGTTCATCCTGGTGGTGGCCGCTGGGATTCTCGCCAATTCGGTGCAGGCGCTGCATGAAGCCGGCGTGTGGAATCACCTGCAAACCGTGCTCTTCGACTTCAGCGCCATGCTGCCGATGGACGGCCCGCTGGGCTCGGTGCTGGCGGGGATGTTTGGCTATCAGGACACGCCAACCGTCAGCACCCTCGGGGCGTATCTGATTTATCTGTTGGTGGCGCTGCTGATGTTTTTTCTGCCGGCTGCCGCGCCCGCACAAACACCCTCTTCCGTTTCCAGTCAGTAAGGGCACCCATGCCAAATCAAGCCACTCCCCAGGCCTCCCCTCCCCGCGCCTTGCGCTGGGCGGTGGCCGGCTCGGTGATCGTGATGATCGCTGCCGGCGGCCTGTTCTACTACGCCTCGAAAATGGCCGCGGCCAAGCGCCAGACTAACCATGACGAAGTGGTCGTGATCATTCACCCGCACAGCTGCGAGCCAAATGCGCTGACGGTCCCGGCTGGTCGCGCCAGTTTCCGCATCGTCAACCGCTCGGACCGTGCCGTCGAATGGGAAATCCTCGACGGGGTGCTGGTGGTCGAAGAGCGCGAGAACATCGCCCCCGGCCTGAGCCAGGTGATCAACGCCAACCTGCTGCCTGGCGACTATGCAATCACTTGTGGCCTGCTGAGCAATCCACGCGGCACCTTGCATGTCACCCCGACTGCCGCCTCCGATGCGGCGGCCAAAGCACGCCCATCGATGGTGGCGTTCATTGGTCCGCTGTCGGAGTTCCGCGTCTACCTGAACAGCCAGAGCACGGCGCTGATCAAAGCCGTCACTGTCCTTGAGCAAGCGATCGACGCCGGCGACCTGAGCCAGGCGCAAGCCTTGTATGTGCCGGCGCGCGCCGCCTATCAACGGCTGGCTCCAGCGGCCCAGCGCCTGGCGGAGCTGGACAATGCGATCAACGCCCGCGCCGATTACTTCGACAAGCGCGAGCAGGATCCGGGTTTCGTTGGTTTCCACCGTCTTGAGTACGCACTGTTCCAGCAACGCAACCTCGACGGTTTGACGCCCGTTGCCCAGCGCCTGATCAGCGATGTCACCACCCTCAAACAGCAACTGCTGGCCCAGTCGCTGCCGCCAGAACAATGGGTGGGCATTCTGGTGCGCAACCTCAACAGCCTCGCCGATGTTCGGGCCAGCAGCGGTGAAGAAGAACGCTACAGCCACACCGACCTGAACGGCTTTGCCGCCAACCTCGACGCGACCCGCAAAGTCGTCGACCTGTTGCGGCCATTGCTGAGCAAATCCGCTGCCCAATTGCTGCCGAAAATCGACAGCGCGATCACTGCCTTCGATGCCGAACTCAACGGTTTCAAGGTCAAGGATGGCTACGCCAGCTACGACACCGTCAGCGCCGAGCAACGCAAGCACATCGCCGACAAGGCCAAGGTTCTGGCCGATGCACTCGATGGAATCGATCCCGCCCTTGGCCTTTCCGGCCTGTAAGCAGAAGACCACTTTCACATGAACGACTCAGAACAGTTTTCAGCACAACGCCGTCGCGTCTTGATGGGCATGGGTGCCGTCGGTGTGGCATTAGCCGGTTCGGCGCTGAGTTGCCCGGCCATGGCCGCCAACCCCGCGCAAGTCACCGAAGCGCCGAGCAGCGACAAAACCGAGGACCGCCACGCGTTCCACGGCAAGCACCAGACCGGCATTGTCACCCCGCGTCCGGCATCGGGCATGCTGGTGTCGTTCGACGTGCTGGCCAGCGACCGTGAAGATCTGCAGCGGCTGTTTCGCACGCTCAACGAACGCATCGCGTTTTTGATGCAGGGCGGCCCGGTGGCCCAGGTTGATCCGAAACTGCCGCCACTGGATTCAGGGATTCTTGGCCCGGTGGTGACGCCGGACAACCTGACCATCACCGTCTCGGTAGGCGAGTCGCTGTTCGACGAACGCTTCGGTCTGGCCGGCGCCAAGCCCAAGCGGCTGAGCCGCATGGTCGGTTTCCCCAACGATGCGCTGGAGGCCGACTGCTGCCATGGCGACCTGAGCTTGCAGTTCTGTTCCAACACCGCTGACACAAACATCCATGCCCTGCGCGACATCGTGAAAAACCTGCCGGACCTGTTGCTGGTGCGCTGGAAACAGGAAGGCAGCGTGCCGCCCCAAGCCCCGGCGAAATCCGGTGTACCGGCGCAAAGCGCGCGCAATTTTCTGGGATTTCGCGACGGCTCTGCCAACCCCGATTCCAACGACGCCAAGGCCATGGACAGCATCGTCTGGGTCCAGCCTGGCAGCGACGAACCGGCCTGGGCAGTCAACGGCAGTTATCAGGCGGTGAGGATCATCCGCAACTTCGTCGAACGCTGGGACCGCACGCCGCTGCAAGAACAGCAAAGCATCCTCGGCCGGGTCAAGAGCACCGGCGCACCGATGGATGGCGAACACGAAACCCAGGTCCCGGACTACGCCAAGGACCCGCAAGGCAAGCTGACCAAGCTCGATGCCCACATTCGCCTGGCCAACCCGCGCACCGCCGCGACCCAGGCCAACCTGATCCTGCGCCGGCCGTTCAACTACTCCAACGGCGTGAACAAGAACGGTCAGCTGGACATGGGTTTGTTGTTCATCTGCTACCAGGCAGACCTGCAAAAAGGCTTCATCACCGTGCAAACCCGACTCAACGGCGAGCCATTGGAGGAATACCTCAAACCGGTCGGCGGCGGGTACTTCTTCACCTTGCCTGGTGTGACCGATGACAAGGATTTCATCGGTCGCTCGCTTCTGAATGCCACACAGCAAAAAACCACTGCATAGGCCCTTACGGAACCGCCCCATGAAAAAGTCGCCCCTCGCGTTACTGCTGACCCTTGGTTTGCTCAATACCCCGCTTTTAGCTTTCGCGGCAACAGCGCCGCTGGAGTTGGTGGGGCCGATCTCGGACTACAAGATCTACGTCACCGAACAATTGGATGAACTGGCCAGCCACACCCAGCAATTCACCGATGCGGTGAAAAAAGGCGACTTGACCACCGCGAAAAAACTCTATGCGCCGACCCGGGTTTACTACGAGTCCATCGAGCCGATTGCCGAGCTGTTCAGTGACCTCGATGCGTCCATCGACTCCCGTGTCGACGACCACGAAAAAGGTGTGAAGGCTGAAGACTTCACCGGTTTCCATCGCCTCGAATATTCACTGTTCTCGGAGAACAGCACTAAGGGCCTGGACGAGTTGGCCGACGGCTTGAACAAAGACGTGAAAGACCTGCAAACCCGCGTCGCCGGCCTGACCTTCCCGCCGGAAAAAGTCGTCGGTGGTGCTGCCGCGTTGCTTGAAGAAGTGGCCGCCACCAAGATTTCCGGTGAGGAAGACCGCTACAGCCACACCGACCTTTATGACTTCCAGGGCAACATCGACGGCGCGAAGAAAATCGTCGACCTGTTCCGTCCGCAGATCGAGAAGCAGGACGCGGCGTTCATGGCCAAGGTCGACAAGAACTTCGCCACGGTGAACAAGACGTTGGCCAAGTACAAAACCACGGGGGGTGGTTTTGAGACGTATGACAAGGTGAAGGACAGTGACCGCAAGGCGCTGGTCGGGCCGGTGAATACGTTGGCCGAGGATTTGTCGATGTTGCGGGGGAAGTTGGGGTTGAACTGAGTTTTTGTAGCGTCTGAGCGGGCCTCTTCGCGGGCAAGCCTCGCTCCTACGGTTGATTGCATTCCTCTGTAGGAGCGAGGCTTGCCCGCGAAGGCGTCCTTACTGGCGCCACACCCGCCACGCCGTGTTAATCCTCACAAAATCCGATACAACAACCGCTCGATCCTTACCCGGCTCACACGCTTGAGAAACTTGGCCACTCCCGCCGGATAATCCGGCAATGTTTCCAGATCCTGATACCGCTCGATGCGGCTGGTGTGCTGGAAAATCTCCGCCAGTTCATTGCCACGCGGCTCCAGCAACTCACCTTTCGGATCATCGATCAGCAGCGCGTTTTCCAGGTCGAGACGGAACGCCCGTGGATTGAGGTTGTTGCCGGTCAGCAAGGTATAGCGCTGATCGATCCACATGCCCTTCAGGTGATAGGTGTTATCGCCATCCTTCCACAAATGCAGGTTCAGCTTGCCGCTGTCGATACTGCGTTGATGACGCTTGGCGAAGCGCCGCAGGCTGATTTCGTAAAGGTACGGCAGCGCCGCGATCACCTTGAACGGTTCGCTTGGCGGAATGTAGAAGTCGTTGGCGGTTTTGTCGCCGACGATGATGTCGATCTTCACGCCACGGGCCAGGGCACGGTTGATTTCCCGGGTCACCGCCAGCGGCAGGTTGAAGTACGGCGTGCAAATGGTCAGCTGATGTTGGGCGCTGGCGATCAGCTCGCAGATCACTCGACTCAACGGGTTGTTCTTGCCCACGCCGAGCAAGGGACTGACCGATAAACCGCCCTTCGCCGTGCTGCCCGCCGTGGTGTCGTACGCCGCGTGCTTGAGACGGCTGCGCAGGTCACCGATGTCGTTGCGCAGGCTGCGAGTGGTCGGCAGGTTCGGCAGGTCGAGGCGATGCACCGCTTTGGAGGCGATCAGACCGTGCTGAATCAGGTGCTGCATCGAATCGGCCAGCGCGTGGTTCTGCAGCAGGTGATAGCGGTCGAAACGGTACTTGTCGAATTTATGCAGGTAAACGTTGTTCAGGCTCGCGCCGCTGTAGAGCACGCAATCGTCGATCACGAAGCCCTTCAAATGCAGCACGCCGAACAGCTCGCGGGTCTGCACCGGCACGCCGTACACCGGCACGACGCTTTCGTGGGTGCGGGTGGTTTCCTGATACCAGGCCGAGTTGCCCGGCTGCTTGCCCGCACCGATCAAACCGCGCTGGGCGCGCAGCCAGTCCACGACTACCACCACGTCCAGTTCCGGGCGCGCCAGTTTGGCCGCGTGCAGGGCATCGAGGATTTCCTGGCCGGCCTCATCTTGTTGCAGGTACAGCGCGACGATATAGATGCGCTGGGTGGCCTGGGCGATTTTTTCCAGCAGGCAACGACGGAACTCGGCGGCGCCAGAAAGGATGGTGACAGCATCGGCGGTCAGCGGAAAACTGCGCAGTTTAGGCAGCAGAGAGCGTTTGAAAAGCGACGGCATAGGGCTCGCAAAAGGGTCGAATCCGAAGAACCCGAGAGCTTACACCATGGATCGGTTTGGGTCTTGTTAGTGTCTGTAAAGGCCTCTTCGCGGGCAAGCCTCGCTCCTACGGTTTTTCATCGTTCGGGATAATTGTGACTGCACAAATCCCGTAGGAGCGAGGCTTGCCCGCGAAGACAATTTCACAGTCACCACAAATAACTGCTTGACCAAGGAGAACGATCATTCTACTGTTGGCCGCATGAACGAAATCACTAGCAATGACACACGCGACATCATTCTGGATGTCACCGAAAAGTTGATCTACAAAAGTGGCATCGCTGCCACGGGCATGGATCTTCTGGTGAAAACCGCCGGCGTTTCCAGAAAAAGTATTTACCGCTACTTCGCCAACAAGGAGGAGCTCACCGTCGCGGCCCTGCAACGCCGCGATGTGCGCTGGATGCATTGGTATCGAAGCGAAGTCGGCAAGGCCGAGAGCCCGGCCGACCGGCTGCTCAACCTGTTTACCGTGCTCAAGGCCTGGTTCGCCTCCGAAGGCTTCCGCGGCTGCGCATTCATTAACACCAGCGGCGAAACCGGTGATGCGCAAGACCCGGTTCGCCTGGTCGCCAAAGACCACAAACAGAAGCTGCTCGACTACGTGCGCGAGCTCTGTACCGAACATGGCGCAACAGACCCGGAGACGCTGGCCAAACAGCTGCTGATCCTGATCGACGGTGCCATTACCGTAGCGCTTGTGATGGGTGATCACAGTGCCGCCGATAATGCGCAATGCATGGCGCGAAAGTTATTGGACCTGTAACACTTTTAATAAGCCCGACAACTTGCTTGTACGTTAATTTGATAGGGAGACTTAATATGTCTACTGCCGAAGTTCGTCCGCCATTGCCGCCATTCACCCGTGAATCGGCCATCGAAAAAGTTCGCCTGGCCGAAGACGGCTGGAACTCCCGCGACCCGGAACGGGTGTCCCTGGCCTACACCCTGGACACCCAGTGGCGTAACCGCGCCGAGTTCGCTCACAACCGCGAAGAAGCCAAAGGTTTTCTGACCCGTAAATGGGCCAAGGAATTGGACTATCGGCTGATCAAGGAACTCTGGGCCCATGGCGATAACCGTATTGCCGTGCGTTATGCCTACGAATGGCATGACGATTCGGGTAACTGGTTCCGTTCCTACGGCAACGAGAACTGGGAGTTCGACGAGAACGGCTTGATGTTCAACCGTTACGCCTGCATCAACGACATGCCGATCAAGGAAAGCGACCGCAAGTTCCACTGGCCGCTGGGCCGCCGGCCGGATGATCACCCGGGCTTGTCCGATCTGGGCCTGTAAACACTGATCCAAATGTGGGAGCGAGCCTGCTCGCGATAGCAATCTGACAGTCAACTTGTTTGTTGGATGTTCAACCGTCATCGCGAGCAGGCTCGCACAATGTTTTTTTGGTGTTCAGGCGACCGCGGCTTGCGGCGTTACAGCCGCCTTCGCTTCCAGTTCCCGCACCAACGGCAACACCCGCTTCCCGAAGTATTCCACTTCTTCCTGAAAGTGTAGAAACCCCGCCAGCACCAAATCCACGCCCACCGCTTTCAACGCGACGATCCGCTCGGCAATCTGTTGTGGTGTGCCGATCAGGTTGGTCTTGAAACCATCGTTGTACTGCACCAGATCTTCAAAGGTTGATTTTGCCCAATTGCCCTCGCCCTCGGGTGACGCCCTGCCCGCCTGCTTTGCCGCATCGCCAAACGCATTCACGGCTTCCGGGTCGGCCTGATCGATGATCTGCGCCAGCACCGCCCGCGCTTCTTCTTCGGTGTCTCGTGCGATGACGAAGGCATTCACCCCGACCTTTACCGAATGATTGTTCGCAGCGGCTTTGGTGCGGATGTCGTCGACCTGGGCCTTGATGCCTTCGGGGGTGTTGCCGTTGGTGAAGTACCAGTCCGAAACCCGCGCCGCCATGTCCCGGGCCGCACGGGAACTGCCGCCCTGGAAGACTTCCGGCTGACCCAGCGGCTTGGGTTTGAGGCTGTAGTTGTCGAAGCGGTAGAAGTCGCCGCGAAAGGTGAAGTTGTCCTGGCTCCAGATGCCCTTCAATGCGCGGATAAATTCTTCGGAGCGGCGATAACGTTCGTCGTGTTCCAACCAATGTTCACCGATGGCCTGAAACTCACCCTTGAACCAACCGCTGACAATGTTCACCGCCACCCGGCCGTTGGTGAGTTGATCAATGGTCGCCAGTTGCTTGGCCGCCAGCGCCGGCTGCCATGGCCCCGGCAGGATCGCCGCGATGACTTTCAACTGGGTCGTTGCGGCCAACAGTGCATGGCTGAAGGCAACGGATTCATGCTGGAACTCGGCACCATAACCGGCGGTGAAACGAATCTGGGTCAGGGCATATTCGAACCCCGCTTCTTCGGCCAGTTGCGCCAGTTTGCGGTTGTAGTCGATGCCCCAGTGGGTGCGCTGCTCGATCTTGCTGACCACCAGCCCACCGCTGACGTTCGGCACCCAGTAGGCAAATTTGACGGATTGCTGACTCATTGGCGTGTCCTCGGGTTTTCAGGGAAGTCCTGAGGCCAGAGCAGCAACCGTGCCAGTGCTGAATCTTGAGGCGCGCGCGAACTGTGGCGAGGGGGCTTGCCCCCGTTGGGTTGCGTAGCGGCCCCAAAAAAGGGACTGCTGCGCAGTCCAACGGGGGCTAGCCCCCTCGCCACAGGTATGTGATGTGCTGGAGCAATTTGCTGATGCACTGTTGGCACAACAACAATTCAGGCCACACCGAAATCCACAACATCCAGTAAACCAGGGTCTGCGAGCTTCGGCATGGTCCGTGCAATCCCCTATGGCACTCACTGCCGTTCCAAGGAGCTGTCCCATGACCGAACATCAAGTAATCAACCCGCTGTCCACCGGCACTGACTATGAAGCGTTGGCCGCACGTTTTCGGCCGATCTTCCAGCGCATCGCCGCCGGTGCCGTTGAGCGCGAGCAAACCCGTAGCCTGCCTTACGAACCGATTCAATGGCTTAAGGACGCCGGCTTCGGTGCGGTGCGGGTGCCGGTTGAATATGGCGGTGGCGGCGCGTCTCTGCCGCAGCTGTTCGAGCTGCTGATCGAACTGGCCGAAGCCGATTCCAACGTGCCCCAGGCTTTGCGCGGGCATTTCGCCTTTGCCGAGGATCGTTTGAACGCGGCACCGGGGCCGGCTCGGGATGTCTGGTTCAAACGCTTCGTGGAGGGCGATATCGTCGGGTGCGCCTGGACCGAAATCGGCAGCGTAGCGATCGGTGATGTGATTACCAAGGTCTCGCCCGACGGCGATCGGTGGCGGCTCAACGGCGAGAAGTTCTACAGCACCGGCAGCATTTTCTCTGACTGGATCGATGTCTATGCCCAACGCAGCGATACCGGCGGCGATGTGATCGCTGCCGTCCGCACACGCCAACCGGCAATTGTGCAGAGCGATGACTGGGACGGTTTCGGCCAGCGCACCACGGGCAGCGGCACTTCGCGGTTTATCGAGGCGGAAGTGGACGCCGAGAACATCATCGATTTCGCCACCCGATTCAAATACCAGACGGCGTTTTATCAGTTGGTGCTGCTGGCGACCCTGGCCGGGATTGGCCGCGCCGCGTTGCGCGATGTGGCGCATCAGGTACGCGAGCGTAAACGCATCTACAGCCACGGCAATGCACAACGGGTCAGCGAGGACTCGCAAGTGCAGCAGGTTGTCGGTGAAGTGGCCGCGTGGGTGTATGCCGCCGAAGCCAGTGCCTTGAAGGCTGCGCAACCGGCGCAACGGGCTTATCTGGCGCGGTTCTCGGGGGATGAAGCGCTGGAGCGCGCGGCGAATGTGGCAGCGGAGATCGAGTCGGCGAAGGCTCAGGTGGTGGTCTCGGAATTGATCCAGCGCGCGACCACGTCGTTGTTCAATGCCTTGGGCGCTTCGGATGTTCGCGAAGGCAAATCGCTGGACCGGCATTGGCGCAATGCGCGGACCGTGTCATCGCACAATCCGGTGATCTACAAGGCGCGGATTGTCGGGGACTGGGCGATTAACGGGACTGAACCGCCGTTTGTATGGCAGATCGGTAATGGGCCGCAGCACAAATAATGTGTCGTCGGGGCGGGACGCCTTCGCGGGCAAGCCTCGCTCCTACAGGATCGCGTGATTTTCTGTAGGAACGAGGCGTGCCCAAGATCGGCTCACCATCGCTCCTGTAGGAGCGAGGCTTGCCCGCGAAAGGGCCAGACAGGTCGCCGCAAGAAGTGGTTATAGGTAAGATACCGGCCTTCCTCGCAGCCCTCTTCTGCGCCCTGCCGAATAAGCCCATTCCATGCCTTTCGAACTCAGCGTTGACCTCACTACCCTGGCCGTCCTGGCCCTCGTCGCTTTCATTGCCGGTTTCATCGACGCCATCGCCGGCGGTGGCGGTCTGTTGACCACTCCGGCGCTGCTGACTGCCGGCCTGCCGCCGCATCTGGTGCTGGGCACCAACAAGCTCAGTTCGACCTTCGGCTCAGCCACGGCCAGTTTCACTTTCTACCGGCGCAAGTTGTTCCATCCTCGGCAATGGACGCACGCGATCGTCGGCACGTTGGTGGGTGCGCTCACCGGCGCCGTAGTCGCTCATTACTTGCCGGCGGAATGGCTGAACAAGATGCTGCCGGTGATCGTTTTCGCTTGTGGCCTGTACCTGTTGTTCGGCGGCACACCGAAGGCGCCGCTGGACAGCGACGCACCGATCAAGAAAAAGTGGCAATCGACCCAAGGCTTCAGCCTCGGCTTCTACGACGGCGTGGCCGGTCCGGGAACGGGAGCGTTCTGGACCGTCAGCAGCCTGCTGCTCTACCCCATCGACCTGGTCAAGGCCAGCGGCGTGGCGCGCAGCATGAACTTCGTCAGCAACATCGCAGCGCTGTCGGTGTTCATATTTTCCGGCCAAGTGGACTGGATCATCGGCCTGAGCATGGGCCTGTCGGTGATGGTCGGCGCCTTCTTCGGTGCGCGCACCGCCATCAGCGGCGGTGCGAAGTTCATTCGCCCGGTGTTCATCACCGTGGTGCTCGGCTTGACCGTCCGGTTAGCCTGGCAGCACTGGTTCAGCGTGGCCTAAGCGCCGCGCCACGTAGACGTCGATCAGGTAACGGGCAATCGAGCGAGACGCCGGCAACGGCGGCAGCTCGTGCACGTTGAACCACTGGGCGTCTTCGATCTCGTCTTCCTGACAGACAATCTCGCCCCCGGCGTACTCGGCGTGAAAACCGAGCATCATCGAATGCGGGAACGGCCAGCATTGACTGCCCATGTACTGGATGTTCTTGACCTCGATCCGCACCTCTTCGCGGACCTCGCGAATCAGGCAGTCCTCGGCAGACTCACCCGGCTCGGCAAACCCCGCCAACGTGCTGTAGACCCCGGCGACAAAACGCGGCGAACGAGCCAGCAAAACCTCGTCGCCACGGGTCACCAGCACGATCATGCTCGGTGAAATGCGCGGATAGTGGCGTATATCACACGGCTCACAGTACATCGCCCGCTCACGCGGCACCTGGCTCATCACTTGCCCGCAATTGCCGCAAAAACGGTGTTCACGGGCCCAGGTACCGATTTGCGCGGCATAGCCGAGCACCTTGTAGACGGTGTGATCGTCCTCGAGCATGAACGCTCGCAGGCCTTTCCAGTTGCAGCCCGGCACTTCGCAGTGACTGCGCAGCTCCAGCAAATAGACCGGTTCGCCATCCAGGTGACCGATGCCATGCTCGGCGAGAATCGACAGGTCCTGACGCTTGAGCCATTCCCGTGGAAACAGCGCGCCATTGTCATCGAACAAAAAACCTTCGGGGCTGCGCGCCACGGCCCAGCCGCCGGGTTGATCGGTGTCCAGTACTGCGGTGGTCCAGCGTGAAATCATGGTTAATCAATCCAGAAATTCGGGTTTCTGTTTGCTCATATGGGCGGCCATGGCCACGCGCAGATCGGTGGATTGCAGCATGGCGGCGTTCCAGGTGGCGACGTATTCGAGGCCGTCGTCGATGCGATGGTCGCGCATGTAGCTGATCATCTCTTTGGTGCCGGTGATAGCAATCGGCGACTTGCCGGCGATCTCGCGGGCAATGCCCATCACGCCGTCAAGCAGGCTGGCGGCATCGCTATAGACGCGATTGACCAGGCCGATGTTGCGCGCTTCATCGGCGCCAAAGGTGCGACCAGTGTAAGCCAGTTCACGCAGCATGCCGTCACCGATTATCCGTGGCAAGCGTTGCAAAGTGCCCACATCGGCTGCCATGCCGATGTCGATTTCCTTGATGGAAAATTGCGCGTCCTCGGCGGCGTAACGCATGTCGCAGGCCGAAATCAGGTCGATGGCGCCACCCAGGCAATAACCCTGAATCGCCGCCAGCACCGGTTTGCGGCAATTGTCGACGGCATTGAACGAGGCTTGCAGCGCGAGGATCTTGCGCCGTAGCAGGCGCGCATTGCGGCCGACATCCTTGCCCAGTTCATTGGCCACACCGGCCAGCATCATCAGGTCGATGCCCGAAGAAAAATGCTTGCCGGCACCACTGAGCACCACCACCCGGACTTCATCGGTATCGTCGATCCACTGGAAAATCTCGATGATCTCGCTCCAGAACGCGGCGTTCATCGAATTGATCTTTTCCGGGCGGTTGATCTGCACATGGGCGATGTTATCGGCCAATTCGACGCTGAAGGCGGTGTATTGAGACATGGCAGTGATCCTTTACCGGGCAGAATATGAGGCCAGAACTATAACAAGGCATCCGTGCCGGCAGTAAGGCAGCGGTTCGGCCAAATGCGGGACTGCTCCGGGTTTTGTGGTGTCTGGACGGGCCTCTTCGCGGGCAAGCCTCGCTCCTACGGGTGTTATGTATCCGACACCATTCCCCTGTAGGAGCGAGGCTTGCCCGCGAAGGCCACACCGCCGACCCAACTGCCCTTCACCGCCACAAACTCAGCCATTTCATGAACCCGACTTAGCGCACCAGCAAAGTTATCACTATGCTTGCACCTGACTTTCCAAGGAGGAACCCCACCCATGCCAATCTCTTCACGTGCAGCTTTACTGGTTATCGACGTACAAAACGACTTCATCCCCGGCGGCCAACTGCCGGTGCCGGAGGGCGACCTGATTGTGCCCCTGATTAATCGTCTGGGTCGCCAGTTCAAGCAGGTCATCATTGCCCAGGACTGGCATCCGCCCGGCCATGCCTCATTCGCTTCCAGCCACCCGGGGCGCAAACCTTACGATGTGATTCAGTTACCTTATGGCGAGCAAACGCTCTGGCCTGAGCATTGCGTACGGGCCACACCCGGCGCCGAGTTCCACGCGGAACTGGACCTGCCCCACGCCCAACTGATCATCCGCAAGGGCTGCAATCCGGACATCGACAGTTATTCGGCGTTTCTGGAAGCGGATCGAACCACGACCACAGGCTTGGCCGGATACCTTAAAGAGCGCGGCATCGACACGGTTTACATGGTCGGGCTGGCACTGGATTTTTGCGTGATGTTTTCTGCGCTGGACGCGCGGGCGGCGGGGTTCAATGCGTTTGTGGTGATGGATGCATGTCGGGCGATTGATCTGGATGGATCGCTGGCGGCAGCGATCGACCGGATGCAAGTGGCTGGTGTCGGGTTGATTCCGTCAACCGAAATACTCGGCTGAACGCTCAACAATCTGTGACGGGTGATTCCCTGTGGCGAGGGGGCTTGCCCCCGTTGGGTCGCGAAGCGGCCCCCTGCATTTCTTCATTCACATCGCGGATGACGGATTGGCGACTGCTGCGCAGCCGAACGGGGGCAAGCCCCCTCACCACAGGGAAGTCGTAAGACTCAGGCAGGTGTCGGCAACCAGAGTCGAAACCGCGCGCCACCCAGCGGCGACGGTTGCGCGGTGAGTGTGCCGCCCTGTGCTTCCAGGGCCCGGCGGCTGATCGCCAAGCCCAACCCAAACCCGCCAGTGGCGCGATCCCGGCTGCGGTCCAGCCGATAAAACGGCTCGAAAATCCGCTCCCGCTCTTCTTCCGGAATGCCGATGCCATCGTCATCCACCCAGATCTCACAGCCCTTGGGGCACACCTGCACGCCGATCTGAATCCGTTTTTCGCAATAGCGCATCGCATTGCGCAGCAGGTTCTGGAGCGCCCGGGCGGTCAGTCGCGGGTCCAGCGAGAAGCGTTCGAGCTGGCCGTTGAGCAGCACATCGATAACGATCTCCGGTGACTCAAGCTCTTCATCGACGCTGCCCAGAATACTGTCGATGAATTCATCCAGCGACACGTCGACCTGTTCCGGCAGCCGCGCCGGGTTTTGCAATCGGCTGTAAGACAGCAATTCCAGCACCAGCTCATCCAGTTCGCGAATGTGCGCGACCAAGCCTTGCAGACGTTCGCGGCTGGTGGCCGGCAAGTCGTCGGACAGCGCCAGGGCCAGGCCGAAATCCAGTCGCGTCAGTGGCGTGCGCAGTTCGTGGGACACAGCATTGAGCAGATCGCGCTGCTGATTGAGCAGGTTTTCGATATCGCCGGCCATGGTGTCGAACACGTTGGCCAGGCTGCCGATGTTGGAGCTGGGGGAAATCTGTGTGCGCTCGCTCAGGTGGCCCTTGCCGAAACGTTCGGCGGTACCTTTGAGGCGTTCCAGGTCGCGCCAGTGCGGGCGCAACCACAGCAACAGACAGGCGAGCATGGTCGCGCCGATCAGCACGTTGATGCTCCAGTACAGCCAACTGACGTCCGTCGGGTCGGGCGGCACGACCATTTTCACCACCATCTGCTCGTTCAACGGTGCCACCGCCAGAGTACGCCAGCCCCAATCACCGATGCGCACCACGTTCTCACCGCGCCGCAAGCGTTCCCGTTCATCGAGGGTGAATTCGGCGTCGTCGTTGCGGTTCAGCACGATGTGCAGCGGCTGGAATTCCTTGTCCATCTCAGCTGCCAGCGCTGGCCACTGCTCTGAAGGCACGGCGCGAAACTGCTTGGCAATCAGCGTTTGCAAGCCTCGGGAATAATCGAGGTTATAGGTCACGAAGCGCTCATGGAAAACCTGGATCACCAGGTCCGGCACCAGGTAGATCGCTGCGCTGAACGAGACAATGGTCACCAGATAGAGGCGAAACAGAATTCTGAACATCGACTCAGCATTCCCACTCGGAGCGACTGAACAAGTAACCCTTGCCCCACACGGTTTTGATCTTGCGCGCCTCGCCGGCGTGGTCGTCGAACTTGCGCCGCAGCTTGGAGATCGCCACGTCCACCGAGCGGTCGGTGCCGTTGAATTCGATACCGCGCAAGCGTTGCAGTATCTGGTCTCGGCTCAGTACTTCGCCGGCATGCCGGGCCAGCACCACCAGCAGGTTGTATTCACCGCTGGACAGCTCGACCAGTTGCTCGCGCCAGGTCACGGTGCGCTCGGACAGGTCGATGCACAGATTGCCCATGAGAATGCGGTCGTTGGCGGTCATCGGTTCGCTGAGGCTGCTGCGGCGCAGCAAGGTCCGCACCCGGGCCAGCAACACCCGTGGTTCGCAAGGTTTGGTGACGTAGTCGTCGGCGCCCATTTCCAGGCCCAGCACCTGATCGTGGCTGTCATCGCGGGCGGTGAGCATCAGGATCGGCAAGGTCGCCGAATCGGCCCGCAGCAAGCGGCAGACCTGCAAACCGTCGAGCCCCGGCAGCATCAGATCGAGAATCACCAGGTCCGGAGGATTGACCCGCGCCCGTTCGCGCACATGATCGCCACGGCTGATCACGCTGACGCAATAGCCGTTGCGTTCCAGGTAGCTGGCAATCAGTTCGGAGAGCGCGGTGTCGTCTTCGACCAGGAGGATGTTGGGCATGGGGTGTTTCCAGAAAAGTGCTGTGGCGCCGGATAGATCGTCATCGCGAGCAGGCTCGCTCCCACAGGGGATTTCATGTGAACACAAATTCTGTGAGCACAACCGGACCACTGTGGGAGCGAGCCTGCTCGCGATAGCGATTTACCAGGCGCAAAGGAATCAAGTCGCCAAGGATATACGCCCTCACACGCCCATGAGCAAAACCCTTACACAATTTCACACAGCGCCTACAAAGCTTCACCGCTAGCTTGATCGGCTCCCCGTAGGATGCGGGAGGTCATTATTGGGGTATTCACATGTCAAAGAACCTGCTTGCCACGCTCAGCCTGATTGCACTGGCGTTGACGCTGAGCGCTTGTGACCAGTCCTCGACCGCCGAAGAACAGGCACCACTGGCCACCGTGCGGATCGAAACCATACAAGCCCGCCCTCTATCGATCAGCAGCGAACTGAGCGGGCGGATTGTCGCGCCACGGATCGCCGAAGTGCGCGCCCGTGTTGCCGGCGTGGTGTTGCAGCAGGCCTTCCGTGAAGGCAGCGATGTAAAAAAAGGCGACGTTCTCTTCCGTATCGACCCGGCACCGTTCAAGGCCGACCTGGACAGCGCCGAGGCGGCGCTGCGCAAGGCCGAGGCCAATGCGTTCCAGGCCAGACTGCAAGAGCAGCGTTACGCCCAGTTGATCGAAGGCAACGCCATCAGCGGCCAGGATTATGACAACGCCCGGGCCAATGCCCGGCAGACCGCCGCCGATGTCGCTGCCAACAAAGCCGCCGTGGAGCGAGCGAAACTGAACCTGGGTTATGCCACCGTCACGGCGCCGATTTCCGGACGCATCGGCCGCGCACTGGTGACCGAAGGCGCGCTGGTCGGGCAGAACGAAACCACCCCTTTGGCATTGATTCAGCAGTTGAACCCGATCCATGCGGACCTGACGCAATCGACCCGTGAACTCAACGAACTGCGCCGCGCATTCCGTTCCGGCCAGTTAAAGGAAGTGGGCCAGGGCCAGGCCAAAGCCACATTGATTCAGGACGACGGCAGCCTCTACCCGCTGCCGGGCAAGTTGCTGTTCACCGACATCACCGTCGACCCGGGCACCGGTCAGATCATTCTGCGCAGCGAATTCCCCAACCCGGACCTCGACTTGCTGCCGGGCAGCTTCGTTCGCGTGCGTCTGGAGCAAGCGTTCAATCAGCAAGGCATCAGCGTGCCGCAACGGGCCATTCAGCGTGACAGCGCCGGCGTTGCCCAAGTGCTGTTGCTCGACGCCGAGCAGCGGGTCGGCCAGCAACCGGTCGAACTGGGCCCGGTGCAGAACGATCGCTGGATCGTCACTGGCGGTCTCAAGCCCGGCGACCGCATCGTCACTGAGGGCCTGCAACACGCGCGTCCCGGTGAAAAAGTCCAGATCGACAACACCCCTCTTCCACTTGCCCAGGTTTCTGGTCAGTAAGCAGGACGCTTTTTATGCCGCAGTTCTTTATCGACCGCCCGGTGTTCGCTTGGGTGATCGCCTTGTTCATCCTGCTGGCCGGTGCGTTGGCCATTGTGCAGTTGCCGGTGGCGCAGTACCCGAACGTTGCGCCGCCGAAAGTCGAAATCTACGCCACCTACCCGGGCGCTTCGGCACAGACCGTGGACGAAAGCGTGGTCAGCCTGATCGAGGAAGAGCTCAACGGCGCTGATCATCTGCTGTATTTCGAATCCCAGAGCAGCCTCGGCAGCGCCACCATCACCGCGACGTTCCAGCCGGGCACTGACCCGGAAATGGCGCAGGTCGACGTGCAAAACCGCCTCAAGGTTGTGGAGTCGCGCTTGCCGCAAGCGGTGACTCAACAGGGCTTGCAGGTGGAGAAAGTCTCCGCCGGTTTCCTGCTGCTGATCACCCTCACCTCCAGCGACGGCAAACTCGACGACGTGGCGCTCAGCGATTACCTGGCGCGCAACGTGATGAACGAGATCAAGCGCCTGGACGGCGTCGGCAAGGCCCAGTTGTATGGTGCCGAACGGGCGATGCGGATCTGGATCGATCCGCAGAAACTGATTGGCTTCAACCTGACCCCGGCCGATGTCAACGCCGCCATCGTTGCGCAAAATGCTCAGGTTTCCGCGGGCAGCATCGGCGACTTGCCGACTCGCACCACTCAGGAAATCACCGCGACCATTCTGGTCAAAGGTCAGCTGTCGACGCCTGAAGAATTCGCCGACATCGTGCTCAAGGCCAACCCTGACGGCTCGACCGTGCGCATCCGTGATGTCGCGCGGGTCGAGATCGGCAGCCAGGAATATCAGTTTTCCACGCGCCTGAACGGCAAGCCGTCCACCGCCGTCAGCGTGCAACTGTCGCCGGGCGCCAATGCCCTGAGCACCGCGACGCTGGTGCGGGCGAAGATGGATGAACTGGCGCGCTACTTCCCGGCCGGCGTGGAATACAAGATTCCGTACGACACCTCGCCCTTCGTCAAAGTCTCGATCACCAAGGTGGTCTACACCCTCGGCGAAGCGATGATATTGGTGTTTGCGGTGATGTTCCTGTTCCTGCAAAACATACGCTATACGCTGATCCCGACGCTGGTGGTGCCGGTGGCGTTGATGGGGACTTTCGCGACCATGCTCGCGCTGGGCTTCTCGATCAACGTGCTGACCATGTTCGGCATGGTGCTGGCCATCGGCATTCTGGTGGACGACGCCATTGTGGTGGTGGAAAACGTCGAGCGGATCATGGCCACCGAAGGCCTGTCGCCCAAGGAGGCGACTCGCAAGGCGATGAAGCAGATCACCGGGGCGATCATCGGCATCACCCTGGTGCTGGTGGCGGTGTTCATTCCGATGGCGTTCATGCAGGGCTCGGTCGGGGTGATTTACCAGCAGTTCTCGCTCTCCATGGCCACGTCGATCCTGTTCTCGGCATTCCTCGCCCTGACCTTGACCCCGGCGCTGTGTGCGACGCTGCTCAAACCGATTGCCCAGGGCGAACATCACGCCAAGGGCGGCTTCTTCGGCTGGTTCAACCGGCGCTTCGAGCAACTGACCGAGCGCTATCAGGGCTGGGTCGCGTATGCGTTGAAACGCACCGGGCGTTACCTGTTGATCTACGGCGTGCTGCTGATCGGTCTGGGGCTGTGCTTCAGTCGCCTGCCCTCCTCGTTCCTGCCGGTGGAAGACCAGGGTTACACGATCACCGACATTCAACTGCCACCGGGTGCGAGCAAGAACCGCACGGTGCAGGTGGTCGAGCAGATCGAAGCGCACAACGCCACCGAACCGGGCGTCGGCGACAGCACGGTGATTCTCGGTTTCAGCTTCTCCGGCAGCGGGCAGAACGCCGCACTGGCGTTTACCACGCTCAAGGATTGGTCGGATCGGGGCAGCGACGACTCAGCGAGTTCGATTGCCGACCGCGCCAACATCGCACTAAGTCAGATCAAGGACGCCATGGCCTTTGCGGTCCTGCCGCCGCCGGTCGATGGCCTCGGCACGTCCAGCGGTTTCGAGTTCCGCCTGCAGGACCGTGGCGGTCTGGGCCATGCCACGCTGATGCAGGCGCGCAGCCAATTACTGGCCTCCGCCGAGAACAGCCCGGTTTTGATGAACGTACGCGAAAGCGCCCTCGCCGAAGCACCGCAGGTGCAACTGGAAGTCGACCGCAAGCAAGCCAACGCCCTGGGCATTTCGTTTGCCGACATCGGCAACGTGCTGTCCACCGCCGTGGGTTCGGCCTACATCAATGACTTCCCCAACCAGGGAAGGATGCAGCGAGTAGTGGTCCAGGCTGAAGGCGATCAGCGCAGTCAGGTCGACGACCTGCTGAAGATTCACGTACGCAACAACGCCGAGAACATGGTGCCGTTGTCGGCCTTCGTTCGGGCCAACTGGACCCAGGGGCCGGCGCAGTTAACCCGTTATAACGGCTACCCGGCTATCAGCATCTCCGGCGAACCGGCTCCCGGTTACAGCACCGGCGAAGCCATGGCGGAAATCGAACGACTGGTGGCGCAAGGCCCGGCGGGGTTGGGTCAGGAATGGACCGGGCTGTCGTTGCAGGAACGCTTGTCCGGCAGCCAGGCACCGATTCTGCTCGCGCTGTCGCTGCTGATCGTGTTCCTGTGCCTGGCGGCGCTGTATGAGAGTTGGTCGATTCCGACTTCTGTACTGCTGGTGGTGCCGCTGGGTGTACTCGGCGCGGTTTTGGCGGTGACGTTGCGCGGGATGCCCAATGACGTGTTCTTCAAAGTCGGGCTGATCACCATCATTGGTCTGTCGGCGAAGAACGCGATCCTGATCATCGAATTCGCCAAAAGCCTGTACGACGAAGGCCACGACCTGATCGACGCCACCCTGCAAGCCGCGCGCCTGCGCCTTCGGCCGATTGTCATGACGTCGCTGGCGTTCATCCTTGGCGTGGTACCGCTGGCGATCGCCACCGGGGCCAGCTCGGCGAGCCAGCAAGCCATCGGCACCGGGGTGATTGGCGGAATGATCACCGCGACCCTGGCGGTGGTGTTCGTCCCAGTCTTCTTCGTCGTGGTGATGAAGCTCGTACGCAAGCGCCACAAAAACATCTAACCCACAACCCATCCCTGTAGGAGCGAGGCTTGCCCGCGAAGAGGCCGTCACATTCAACATTAATGTCGACTGACACACCGCCTTCGCGGGCAAGCCTCGCTCCTACAAGGGATTATCGTTGTGGTCACAACCTGGGCTAAGGTGTTTAGACACCCAGACCCATCGAGTTCTCATGCCCCTACTCGCCCGCACCCACCCACGCCTGTCCGCCGCAGCCACACTCGGCGTCGCGGTCGGCATTCTGGCCCCCGCAGACTCAATCATCAGCAAAATCCTCATCGGCTGGAACGCCGGGGTCTGGACCTATCTGGTGCTGATGCTCTGGCTCACCATGCGTGCCAAGGCTCCGGACGTCAAACGCATTGCCGAAGTCGAAGACGAAAACGCCGGTCTGGTGTTGCTGCTGGTGAGCATCGCGGCACTGGCCAGCCTCGCCACCATCACCTTCGAACTCGCCGGCAGCAGGGATCTGGAAACCACCCGCAAACTGCTGCGTTACGGCTTCACGGCGCTGACGGTAATCGGTTCATGGCTGCTGATCGGGGTGATTTTCAGCGTGCACTACGCAAGGTTGTATTACACCTGGAACGGCAAGGAACCGGCGCTGCGATTTGCCGAGGGGCTGACAACGCCCAATTACTGGGACTTTCTGTACTTCTCGTTCACCATCGGTGTGGCGGTGCAGACGGCCGACGTCGGCGTAGCGACGCGGGATCTGCGCAAGATCGTGCTGGCGCAATCGTTGATCGGGTTTGTGTTTAATACGGCGATTCTGGGGTTTTCGATCAATATTGCGGCGGGGCTTTTCGGCTGATTTTTCTGACTCGCGATAACAAACCTGGCTTTTATAGCTGTCATTTATGACAGTAGATTTTGCGTTTCCCCTGATAAATGATCGGACATGTCGCCGACACGCTATTGCCGGCCCTCTCGATGTCACCGAAGGATCGATCATGAAAAAGCTTTCTCTGCCTCCGAACAATCAACCGAAAGAAACCACCGGCACGTTTTCCGCAACGCTAACCAACTGGCTGTTATTAGGGTCGACATGGGCTGGGGCACTGATCACCGAACTCTCTGCCATATGAAATCGGGTCGGTTAGCTGTTTGTTAACACCCCATCAAAATAGCGGAAAAGGATCACACTTCAAGGTGGCTGTAAACTATCAGGTATGACAGTTTACAGCCACGATGTAATCAGCTCTGATAGCTTATCCATAAGCAGGGTCCCGATCAGGCCTTTGGATACCTCACACTTGCATAGAGGATTATATTATGAGAACAAATGCCCAACTAAAGCCCGTGGCACCGTATTTTATCGGCACCATTAATGAAGCCTTCTTCGAAGCTAATCAAAGGGAAGTAAAGGACGCTGACTTCCCACCACCATTTGATGAACATCTTGTTTTTTCAGCCACTCAGCGCGAAGTGGATTTGAGTTATAGGGAAATTCGGATAATTCTTCCGAAAGCTTTGGAATACAAAACTTACTCATTGACCGATACTGACTTTCCGGTGCATTTCGAGTACATCGATGCCCGTAGCGAAAACAACGTCGTCTATGTAGGGATTTCAGGTTCTATCACGCTCTTCGAATCTAGCGAGCCCACCTCCGTGGCCGCTACGTTCGACGTCACGGTCGAGGATGACAATCACGATACAACACTAAAGGTTGATGGTTGCTTCGACATGTTGCTTCCATGACTCACCACAACAATCGGCATAGGGGCGGCCTTCATAGGCCGCTCCCCTGGCATGCGGGTCCGCACCGGGCGGTTCGAGAGATTGAGGTTATTAGAGCCGCACCAGTCCCATCACGGCTTCGATTCACGCTTGCTCCCCACACTCGGTCGCCCTCATGCAGTTGCGCTTCACTTCGTTCGCTGCGGTCAGCTCACGGCGGGACTTTCACCAACAAGATTGCGCCGATGCTGGGCGCACCACAAAAAAACACCCTGAGATTAGTCGGGGAGTTTTAGTTTCGGCAGCTGAAAGCCGCGATTAAAAGTTGTAGCTTAAGCCCACACTACCACTCCAGTTCTGATCGATAGTATTACCTTTACTACCCCCCAATTCGCCATAGACCTGCCAGTTCTTCTGCGCCGGGATCCAGTTCATTCCCACTGTATATTCAAGGCTGGTACTGGAAGGGTCACTGTTAAAGTCATCATCATTAACCTGCACATCGTTACTTTTTACAAATTCGTGCCCTATTGCCATTCGCACCCTTGGTTGTAGTTTGCTGCCGTTATCCAGAGCGATCTCACGGCCCACGGTCATCCCCACTTTACCCAGCAGTGAGCGCGCAGCATCCGCATCAACCTCCAGGCCATTATCCATCCGGTATTGTTTGCCCTCGACTGCCGCAAGACCCATCTGAGCAAACGGTTCAATAAAGTTACCGTTATCAAAACGAATGTGTTTGCCCACTTCCACAGTTGCACTGACTCCCCGATTTTTATAGTTACCTTTGCTGCGGGTGCCGTCACTCATCGTGACCTTGGCCTTGTTGTCAAACTGGTTGACCTTGCCCACCACGTCCACATACATGCCACTGGCTATGTCGAGCAACGTGCCATAGATACCCGCATTGAGGCTGTCCACCGTTGCCGTGGAACCGTTTTTGAGGTCTATGTCGGTGCGCCCCGATCCCACGAACGCCCCGATTAGCCATTGCTGACCACCGAGTTGCGCTTGAGTATCGGCACCCAGCGCGAAACCTTGTTGGTTCTGGGTGTAACCACCACCGTAAGCGTTGGCAACGTTGTACTGGTTGCCGTAGGTACGCATCCATACACTGTTGCTCAGGTTTTTCACCGAGGCATCGCTTCGTGCCATGGTCGATGTATCTTCACCACCACTACCAAGACGGCGATCACCCAGGCGACTGTTGAGTGTGGTCATTTCCCCATACAAGATGCTCGGCGCGCTGCCTGCAATAGCCAGCACCGCATTGGTGGACGTACTGACAGTCTGATTGGGTTGAAGGAACAGTCCCTCACCCTCCCTCAACAAGCCATAAGTGCGTGAGCCTGCATCGACCAGACCACTCAAGGCGAAGCTCGCATCGCCGCCAGCAATGTTACCGATCTTCACCACATCGGGACTCGCCGGATTGGTGCCACTCGCCGTCACCTGAAGGGTGTGCTCACCACTGGCATTCTTCGTGACATTCAGGAAATCGGTACGGTCGATATCCACGTCGGCGTGCATGATGAAGATGCCCTTGCCCGACAGATTCTCCACATCCAGTTGGTGGAAAGCATCTTTATCCCCCAGGCGAACAACGCCGGCTTCAAGCGCCAGGTTTTGCACCGAGCTGTTACCTGTGGTCACCCACTGGCCAGCATTGCTGATTTGAACAGCCGTTGAATTATCAATTCGGCCAGTTAGCGTGGATCCATTGTCCAGCACGACCGTGCCAGCGATATCAGTCAGGACATCACCAGTCATGCTGCCACCATGATCCAGCGAAAGACTGAGGACCTTGTTCACATTACCCTTGAGTACAGCGCCATTGTCGATCATTACCGCAGCACCACTGCCGGCTTGTGCTAGTACATCACCGGTCATAATGCTTTGAGTATCGAGTGTGGCCTGAACGACGTTTTGCAAATTACCGGTCAATGAGGCGCCATTTTGAAAACGGGTGCTGGCTGCGCTGCCGGAGTCGACCACCACATTACCCACAAGTGAACTGCGGTCAACGGTGAGCCCGACGGTTGCCCCATTGTTAATCTCCAATATGTTGCCGTTACCTGCCACCAATGTGGAACCGTTCAGCACATAAATGCTGGCCTTTGCGCCTTGCAAATTCAACAAGCTGGTAGAGATCGCGGGGCCAGTTCGACCTTCAATCCGTGAGTTATCCAGGACTACCGTTGAAACTTCCCCGCGAGCGGGTTCGCTCCCGATGCGCAAACCAGCGTCTCCTCCGCTGATAGAGCTATTTATCGCCGAGAGTGATCCATTCAGGAGTCTGACACCGTCCGACGTCGCACCAGTAGCGTTGATGGTACTGTCAATCAAATCGAGCACACCAAGACCGTTGACCTGCGCCCCCACACTGGAAGCCGTCACGGTGCTGTTCACCAACTTCACGCTGGAGCCGGATTGATCCTGAATGTTACGTGTCAATAACAGGCCTGTAGCATTGCTCGTCACTGTGCTGTTGGTGATCTGCGCACTGCTACTGGCAAGGCGGATCGCCGCGCCGGAACCCGACGTATTTTCAACAGTCCCCCCGACCATGTTCATGACCGACAGTCGTTCAAGACCAATCTGTTGATTGCTTCCCCCATTGACCACGAGCGTCGCCCCTACCGCTCCGATATCACCAGTGAGTGCATCATTGGCAATCAGCTCGGAGCCTGGGTTCAACGTCCAGGATTCAAACGGAGTGGTGCTATCAATCGTCTGGCTTTGCCCTGGATTCAGAACACCGGCGTGAGTGGCAGAGACAGACAACATCAGCAGCGTGAAGGAAGGAATCCCCCATTTATTACCCAAAATGTCGAATTTGAATGATGGCGTGGTACGCATGCGAGTAGCCCTTAGTAATATCCAGCGCCAAAGAAGAAATAGCTCGAATCCAGCGTCGGACAATAAATATGGAAAGCGCGCCGAAGACTACAGGCGAAACCGTTACTTCTCTGTAGGACTAATCTTCATATATCGACGGACAAGTCTCCAGAACACTCATCTCTGGTGGCCTTCATCGTAAAAATCCGTAGGCAAAATCACACCCAACCAACATAAATCTTGTCAGTCATATTGATTGGGTGCCCAACCGCTAATTAACCGTCACTGCCCGCCCCCAAGTCGTCACAGTACTCAAGACTGCTATTACGCACCCTTACAGGATGCATCTCTTTAGGTGATGAGAACGTTGTTCCACCCAGCACTATCTCGTACCAAATCTGCGCAAAATAGAAGGTGACCGGAGAACCTTCTGGTGTCTCCTGCTGAATCAGCTTGAAAAGGCTGTAAGGCAAATCGTAGTCAAGATCGGCTCCTCCTACCGGCATGTTTTTAGCTTCGGTGAAAGTCGCGCCGGTGATCGGGGTGACGGGCGTTTCCTCCTTCCAGCCCACCATTTTCATGGTGACCGGTCTTCCTGGCGGAAGATCGCGATGGCCGCCAGGCGCCGACACTTTGAGCGGAGGTACAGTCGTAACCCCTGCGTTTTCAGTTCGAGGCACCATTGTTTTGCAGGTGATATACCGCTTGGCACCCAGCACAATAAATGGACCTTTATGCGGATCCAGAGCGATCTCGAATGTCTCGACCAGTACGTCAGTCCTGGGCAACTGCCGCATGATGTTGGGATTACCAGGGTATTCAATGGTGTAATAAGACTCGGTGCTTCCCACCGTAGGCGAGATCAATGAGTATTCAACATCTATAAAGACTGCTGCGTCAGCATTTTTCATTTCCTTCGTTCCTACTGGCTTGTCGTCCCAGTAGAAAGTGATTAGTGCATCCATTATTAGATTCGGCGCACCTGCCCACCTTGTAGCGGTGAAGCGTATTGGCTGATTAATGTCCAGCGTTGTCAGATGGTTCGGGGCGCCAGCACCCGCGCGTCCGCGAACTTCGACCGGGAGCAGATTATCGTTGTCCAGTTCGGGCAACAGATCAGGAGGTATCCCCGGAAATACAAAATTGACAAATATTGTCGTTTCTGGATATGGGATTGCAGCATCTGCGCCGCGTTTCAACGTGTAAGCGATTTCTACGGTCTTCTCCCCCGTAGCACCTTGAGTCACTTCATCCAGAATGTCGTAGGTAAGTTTCATTTTGAACGGATCGGGAGGAGAGCCTAATTCTTCACTACCTAGCACTACCTCTTTGTCTCCCTTGACTGTCACGGTTATAAGGTCTTTCGGATCTCCGTTATCTGGATAGTCGATCTCGACAAAAATCTCTGTGCCAATAGGCAAAAAGGTGCCAAGACTGATGGCCTCCGTATGACCCGGGCCGGCCGCCGGAACTCTAAGCGGCTTAAGCACCGGGGGAGGCAGAAATGCGATCGGCAACGTGGGGGCGCCAGCGATAACAGAGTCCTGCGATGGGTTTTTCGGCGCGTCATGCCACATATAGCGATGGAACAAGCCTCCGTTTGGAAGCTTCCTCAGCTCAACGAGAGGAATCGTGAACTCTCCGAAAAGCGGATCCACCGAAGCTGTAACCGGACCGCGGTAAAAGACGGGCATGGTTGTGGTCGTGCCCGATCTATTAGCGATACAAAAAGTAATTTCATCATTGGCCTGACGGTTGGGGTAGTTTATTGCAACGCGAACCACTAGCCCCCCAGAGTTGGCAGTGGCCCAGGCTTCGTTAATCACCTCCCCTCCAGCCACATTCAGATTGAAAAAAATCGCGAAAGGCGGCGGCGTTCTGCTGAAGGGTTTCTTTACATAATAGGGTGCATTCTTGTCGACAAAAAATGTAGTAGGGGTCGAGGAGTCTTCAATGCCAAGCCCATCGATGATATGGAAGCGACAGTAATATTCCGTTGGACCCGGAATGTCCGGGTCATCTGGAATCAAACTGTTTAGCACAGGGATATCAACGGGAAAGAAGTCTGTAAAGTCGTCTGGTATATTGATCTTTCCGAGTTCTTTTTCAGGTTGCCCAGCCTTATTTCCCATGACCATTGCTATGCCGCCACCAAACAATCCGTCTTTGAGTTCAGTTAACGTCACTTTGATAGCGGGCTTATTCAACTCTGCCAACAGGATTCTGCCGTCGCCGGCAATCTGGCCGACAATTTCCGGCGGATCGGCAAAAAGCCCAGTTCGAGTCGTTTTGCGTTCATCATCATTTTCCGTATTTTCTTTAGCAGTCATTTTAACGCTCTCCTTTTACGCATTAAGCCAAATGGCTTGACCTGCTCCATCAGCCCGACAGCTACTTGCCCGCTTTCCTGCGAAAGCAATGTTAAAACACAGACTGAATCAGCAAATATGAAAAACTTCCCTTTGCTTATTGCTCATGGTGCTTTGCTATATACTCATTAAATTTTGGCCACCAACACACTAATGAAACGTCTACAAACTGTTTACGAGTAACAAGGTGCGTCGCCAGGAATACCTCTATCTATCCTTGCCAGAGCGGCTCGAGACCTTCCAATTATTCGACCTCCCCTGGCAATGGTATAGATCGCCGTAATTGAGTCGTCATAGAGCAATGGCGCTATGCAGGGGGAAAAAGGCACAAGTTCAGTAAAGCCTTCTGCAACTTCCTTAGCATTCAAGTCTCTGGCGAATGTATCCACCGCCTCTGGCACTATGTCTTTTCCATCTTCCCCTGGGGACCCGTTAAGTGTTCGATAGCCCTGTAAGCGAAGGAAAAATTGATCACCTGGACGAGATAATGGCTGCGCTGGAATAATTATGATAATGCCCGATGTCAAGGGTGGAAGAGTTAAGCAATTGTAGTACCCATTTCCCGTCAAGTTGGTAAAAATGGCCTTCACAAGTATCTCTTCAGGTCCTTGAGTGTGATCGATAATCAATTGTTTGCGCGGCGATGGATCGGGCATCCCGAACGCAGTCACAATGTAATAAAGCAATGCAATGCCATTCATGGCCATCCGTGATGCCGGGATCGGTACTTCAATCTCCAGCGGAACGATTCCCGTCGGGTACTCGTCCTCAAACAGGAGTTCCTCCCTGCCATCCTGAAGCCAAAACACTTCGAGATGGTCATCAAACGACGTTTCAGCCCAGCGTGGTATTCGGGCAATGGTGCCGCTAATCAGAATCGGCAGAGGGATGAGGCCGTCAGGATCTGTAACGCCATCCACGGTGATCTCAACCGCCAATGCTTCGCTTGCCGTGGGCGAACATTTTTCTTCAGTCGATTGAGTGCCCATAGACATCTGGAAATTCCTCAGTGAATGGCACAAGTTGCTAATGCCCACGCTCTTGAAAACACACAGTCCTTTGATATCGATTAGGCGCCGAGGGTGTTCTTATTGGCTACTGTCAGATCTGACAGGTATAAATGCCGTTCGTCGGATTGTGACGGCAGTTCAGGTTGGCATCATCCCGCGACGACTTGACGCAGGCCTTGCATTTGGTGCTTCATGAAACCGGTTTCAGGCTTACATTACTGGACTCCTGATAATTCCAATAACAAGGTCGCCCAACATGAACGACTTCTCCGCCGCCCAACGCAGCCGCGTGACCATGCTCGACGTCGCCGAACACGCCGGCGTGTCCAAGGCCAGCGTCTCGCGCTTCATTGGCGACGACCGTGCCCTGCTCTCCGATGCCATTGCCTTGCGCATCGAGCAGGCGATCAGCGAATTGGGCTATCGCCCGAACCAGATGGCCCGCGGCCTGAAACGTGGGCGCACGCGTCTGATCGGTATGCTGGTGGCCGATATCCGTAACCCTTATTCGATTGCCGTGATGCACGGGGTGGAAACCGCCTGCCGTCAGCACGGTTACAGCCTGGTGGTGTGCAACACCGATCGCGATGATGAGCAGGAGCGCCAGCACTTGGCGTTGCTGCGTTCGTACAACATCGAAGGCTTGATCGTGAACACCCTCGGCCATCACCGCGATGAGCTGCGCGAGTTACATCAAGAAATGCCCATGGTGCTGGTGGATCGCAAGGTCGAGCAGCTCGATAGCGATCTGGTGGGGCTGGACAATCCGGCCGCCGTCGAGATGGCGGTTGCCCACCTTGAAGAACGCGGTTATCGCGATGTGCTGTTGGTGACCGAGCCGTATGACGGCACCAGTTCGCGGATCGAGCGGGTCAGCAGTTTCAAGGCGCAGATCGAGCAGCGTCCGGCGCTCTCGGGGGCGGTGGTTGAAACTGGCGGCGATCTGACCGCTCGTTTGAAAACCTTTCTGCAAACTCCTGGCCCTGGTCCGAAAGCACTGTTTTGCGCCAACGGTATCGCCGCGCTGGCCAGCACTCATTCGTTGCGTGAGTTGAAGTGCAATCTGTTCGAGGATGTCGGGTTGATTGCCCTGGATGATCTGGATTGGTATCCGCTGGTGGGGAACGGGATTACCGCGCTGGCCCAGCCGACGGCGGAGATTGGGGCGAGTGCGTTTGAGTGTTTGCTCAAGCGACTGCGCGGGGATGACGGGCCGGTGCGGACCCTGGATTTTCCGGCGCGGTTGATTGTTCGGGGGTCAACCCTGGGGAATCTTCGGTGAATATTCGGGCCTCTTCGCGGGCAAGCCTCGCTCCTACGGTTTTGTGAACGCCACAGATCCCTGTAGGAGCGAGGCTTGCCCGCGAAGAGGCCCCAAAGATCACCACATAACTCACATCAATATTTTTTTGACCAAAAATGAAACCGGTTTCAGAGGTGTAGAACAATGAACAAACCACCCGTTTCCATCAGCCTTTCCAGCTACGGCGCCGACCTTGTTCGTGAACGCGGTCAGGGCTCGTTTATCGGCGTGTTGGCCGCCGCTGGCGCCACGCGCATCGAATGGCGCGAAGAGTTGCTGACCCTTGAAAGCCCCACGCAACTGGCCGACGCCAGCCAGGCCCTGGGGCTCGAAAGCGTCTATTCCTCACCGATGGAATTGTGGCTGGCCGGGCAGTCGGCCCCCAATCCTGAACTGCTCTCGACCCTGAAGCGCGCCGAGGCATTCGGCGCCAAATGGCTGAAAGTCTCCCTGGGCTATTTCACCGACAACAACGATCTGCAAACACTGGCGCTGCAGTTGCAACAGAGCCCGGTGCAGCTGCTGGTGGAAAACGACCAGACCTTGCACGGCGGTCGCATCGAACCGTTCCAGCGTTTCTTCGCCGACGTCGAACAACATCAGCTGCCGATCAAAATGACCTTCGACATCGGCAACTGGCAATGGCATGACCAGTCCGCCGCCAGTGCCGCGCGCTTACTCGGCCGACACGTCGGTTACGTGCACTGCAAAGCGGTGGCTCGCCGGGCCGACGGCAAATTGGTAGCGGTGCCGCCGGCCGCCAGCGACCTGCATCTGTGGGGTCAACTGCTACGGCACATGGATCAAGGCGTGATGCGCGCGGCGGAGTATCCGCTGCAAGGCGATGACCTGGTGCAGTTGACTACCGAGCACGTCGCCACCCTCGCCCGCCTCGGTCAATCCCGCCTGGAGCCTGCTCATGTCTGAGATCGATATTCTGTCGTTCGGTGAAACCATGGCGATGTTCGTCGCCGAGCAGAACGGTGAACTGGCTGACGTCGGCCACTTCCACAAGCGCATTGCCGGCGCCGACAGTAATGTCGCCATTGGCTTGTCGCGGTTGGGGCTTAACGTCGCCTGGCTGAGCCGGGTGGGTGCTGACTCTCTGGGTCGGTTCGTCATCGATACGCTGGAGAAAGAAGGCCTGGATTGCAGCAACATCGACATTGACCCGGCGCACCCCACCGGTTTTCAGCTCAAGTCCCGCTGCGATGATGGCAGCGATCCGGTTGTCGAGTACTTCCGACGCGGGTCGGCCGCCAGTCATTTGTCGGTGCAGTCCATTGCGCCGCAACTGCTCGAGGCCAGGCATCTGCACGCCACGGGCATTCCCCCGGCGCTGTCGGCATCGGCCCGGGAAATGTCTTTCGAACTGATGATCCGCATGCGCAATGCCGGGCGTAGCGTGTCGTTCGACCCGAACCTGCGCCCGAGTCTGTGGGCCAGCGAGCAACAGATGATCACCGAGATCAACCGCCTCGCCGCTCTCGCCCATTGGGTGCTGCCGGGTTTGAGCGAAGGACGCTTGCTCACCGGTTTCGAAGACCCCGCCGACATCGCGGCGTTTTACCTCGACCAAGGCGCTGAAGCCGTGGTGATCAAACTAGGGCCGCACGGCGCGTATTACCGAACCCATCTGGATGAAGGTTTCGTTGCAGGCGTGCCGGTGGAAACGGTGGTCGATACGGTCGGTGCCGGCGACGGGTTTGCCGTCGGCCTGATCAGTGCCCTGCTGGAAAACCACTGCATTGCCCAAGCCGTGCAGCGTGCCAACTGGATCGGCAGCCGCGCGGTGCAGAGCCGTGGGGATATGGAGGGGTTGCCCGATCGGGCCGAAATGGATGCTGAATTTGAGGCCGTCTTCGCGGGCAAGCCTCGCTCCTACAGGTCTTGCGCGATCCCGTAGGAGCGAGGCTTGCCCGCGAAGAGGCCCTGACAGTCACCGCAAAAAACCGATTCAAAACCGTTACCTGCTGCGACAAAAACAACAAGCTCAGGAGCATCACTATGAAAACCGCAACACTGGCCACCCGCCGCTGGTGGTACATCATGCCGATCGTGTTCATCACCTACAGCCTGGCGTATCTGGACCGCGCCAACTACGGGTTCGCCGCCGCCTCCGGCATGGCGGCGGACCTGATGATTACCCCCGGGCTGTCGTCCCTGCTCGGTGCGCTGTTCTTCCTCGGTTATTTCTTCTTCCAGATTCCGGGCGCGATCTACGCCCAGAAGCACAGCGTGAAGAAACTGATTTTCGTCAGCCTGATCCTCTGGGGTGGCCTGGCGACCTTGACCGGGATCGTCTCCAACGCCTACTGGCTGATCGTGATTCGCTTCATGCTCGGGGTGGTCGAAGCCGCGGTGATGCCGGCGATGCTGGTGTACCTGTGCCATTGGTTCACCCGCGCCGAACGCTCACGCGCCAACACTTTCCTGATCCTCGGCAACCCGGTGACCATGCTCTGGATGTCGGTAGTGTCGGGCTACCTGATCCAGCATTTCAGCTGGCGCTGGATGTTCATCATCGAAGGCTTGCCGGCGGTGCTGTGGGCATTTATCTGGTGGCGTCTGGCCGATGATCGTCCGGCTCAGGCCAAGTGGCTGAGCGACCAGGAGAAGCACGACCTGGAAAGCGCCCTGGCCGCCGAACAGGTCGGCATCAAAGCGGTGAAAAACTACGCCGAAGCCTTCCGCTCGCCGAAGGTGATCATCCTCGCCTTGCAGTTTTTCTGCTGGAGCATCGGCGTCTATGGTTTCGTGCTGTGGCTGCCGTCGATCCTCAAGGCTGGGGCGAAAATGGACATGATCGAAGCCGGTTGGCTGTCGGCGTTGCCGTACCTGGCGGCGGTGATCGGCATGCTGCTGGTGTCCTGGGGCTCGGACAAACTGCAAAAGCGCAAACGCTTCGTCTGGCCGCCGCTGCTGATCGCCTCGATTGCGTTCTATGGCTCCTATGCCTTGGGCGCGGAACATTTCTGGTGGTCCTACACGCTGTTGGTGATTGCCGGCGCCTGCATGTACGCACCTTATGGACCGTTTTTCGCCATCGTCCCGGAGATTCTTCCGGCCAACGTTGCAGGCGGGGCCATGGCGCTGATTAACAGCATGGGCGCGCTCGGTTCGTTTGGTGGCTCTTATCTGGTCGGTTACCTGAACAGCTCCACCGGATCGCCCGGTGCCTCTTATCTGCTGATGAGCGGCGCGTTGTTGCTGTCGGTGGTGCTGACGATTTTCCTCAAGCCCGGCGCCAGTGACCGGGTCGCTGTGCACCGGCCGGTGGCGGCTCATTCTTGATTTGATGTAGAGATGACGACGATGAAAAAGCAGGTTGTGCTGTACAAGAAACTCTCGCCGCTGCTGATGGCTCGCTTGCATGAGCACACCGAGGTGACGCTGATCGACAGCCTCGACGCCGAGGGCCTGGCGCAACTGCGCCGGGCCCTGCCCCGCGCCCAAGGGTTGCTCGGCGCCAGTCTGAAACTGGACGCCGGGTTACTGGATCTGGCACCAAACCTGGAAGCCATTGCCAGCGTGTCCGTCGGCGTCGACAACTACGACATCGACTACCTGACCGAACGGCGGATTCTGCTCAGCAACACACCGGACGTGTTGACCGAGACCACCGCCGACACCGGTTTCGCGCTGATTCTGGCCACCGCGCGGCGGGTGGTGGAACTGGCGAACATGGTGCGTACCGGCCAGTGGAACCGCAACATCGGCCCGGCGCATTTCGGCAGCGATGTGCACGGCAAGACGCTGGGCATCATTGGCATGGGGCGGATCGGTGAGGCATTGGCGCAACGCGGGCATTTCGGTTTTGGCATGCCGGTTTTGTATCACAGCCATTCACCGAAACCGGCGGTGGAGCAGCGATTCAACGCGCAATACCGTAGCCTGGGCGAATTGCTGCAGCAGGCCGATTTCGTTTGCCTGACGTTGCCGCTGACCGCTGAAACCGAAGGGTTGATCGGCGCCGAACAGTTCGCCCTGATGCGTCCCGAGACGATCTTCATCAACATTTCCCGGGGTAAGGTGGTGAACGAAGCGGCGCTGATCGAAGCGTTGCAGCAAAAGCGGATTCGCGCGGCGGGGCTGGATGTGTTCGAGCGTGAGCCGCTGGGGAATGACTCGCCGTTGTTGCAGTTGAACAACGTGGTGGCGACGCCTCATATTGGGTCGGCGACGCATGAGACGCGGGAGGCGATGGCCCGATGTGCGGTGGAGAATCTGTTGGCGGCGTTGGCTGGGGAGCGACCGGCTAATCTGGTGAATGGGCGGGCGTGGAAGGGCTGAGGACATTTGGCGTCTGTGAGTCAGTCTTCGCGGGCAAGCCTCGCTCCTACAGGGTTTTGTGAACACCACAAATCCCCTGTAGGAGCGAGGCTTGCCCGCGAAGAGGCCATCAAATTCAACACAAATCGATCAGGCCCGCCGCACCTGCAGCAACTCCGCCGCACACGACGCAATCCGCTGACACGCATCCGCCAGCCTCACCTGATCCACCACCAGGCCAATGCGAATATGCCCCGCCGCGCTAGGCCCGAAGGCTTCGCCGGCCAGCACCGACACGCCATACACTTCAAGCAGCCGCTCGGCAAAATCTTGCGCGCCGAGCCCGGTCTGGCGCACATCGACCATCACGAACATCCCGCCATCGGGTTTGATCGGCCGGATGCCCGGACAACCGCTCAGCCTCGCGCACACCAGATCGCGACGCTGGCGATATTCCTCACGCATCAGCGCCACTTCCGGCAAATCTTTATCTAGCGCCACTTGCGCTGCTTTCTGGACGAAATCCGGAATCCCGAACAGCATGCACAGCGACAGATGCATCAAGTGTTCAGCCAATGGTTTGGGGCCGATCATCCAGCCCACCCGCCAGCCACTCATGGCATGGGATTTGGACAAACTGTTGAGGGTAGCCGTGCGCTCGGCCATACCCGGCAGACTGGCCGGGCTGATGTGCTCGCCTTCATACAACAGGTCGCTGTAGACCTCGTCACTGATCAGCCAGAGGTCGTGCCGCACACACAGCGCCGCCAACGCCTGCCAACTCTTCAACGACAGACTGGCACCGGAAGGGTTGTTCGGGCTGTTGAGCAGGATGACGCGGGTTTTCGGGGTGATCAGCGCCGCGACATCCGCCGGTTCAACCCGAAAGCCGTTCTCCGGACGCACCGCCACCGGCACCACGCTGGCCCCGCAGGCGCCGAACACGCCTTCATAGGTCACGTACATCGGTTCGGCAACGATCACTTCGTCGCCTGGGTCGAGCAGGCATTGGGCAACCGAATACACCGCGCACTGCGCACCGGGCAGCACGATCACATGGTCGGCATCCACCTCCTGACCGCTGCGCCGCTGATGACGGCTGGCGATGCTGCTGCGCAGTGTGCGGGTGCCGCGTACATCCGAGTAATGGGTGTCGCCAGCCAACAGGCTGTCGATCGCGGCATGAACGATCGGCAGCGGTGTATCGAAATCCGGGTCGCCGACCGACAGCAGCAGCACGTCGACGCCCTGCTCGCGCAATTCCAGCGCTCGATCATGAATCTTCCAGGCTGCCGCTCCGTCACCATCGATTCGTTGGGTCAAGGCTGAATAGCGCATGTACTTCTCCTAACGCGCGAGGTCCAGTTTCAACCCTATCTCAAATCACGAAACGCGCCACCATCGCGTTCAAATCAACCGCCAATCGCGACAATTCATGGGTGGCGGCGCTGGTCTGGTTGGCACCGGCGGCGGACTGGGTGGCCAAGTCGCGAATGTTTACCAGATTGCGGTCGACTTCACGGGACACCTGAGCCTGTTCTTCCGAGGCGCTGGCGATCACCAGGTTGCGCTCGTTGATCAGGTGAATCGATGAAGTGATCTGCTCCAGGGCAACACCCGCCGCACGGGCCATTTCCAGGGTGCTTTGGGTGCGCTGATTGCTTTGCTGCATCGACGAGACCGCTTCGCCTGTACCGTTCTGGATGCCGGCGACCATCTTCTCGATTTCCTGGGTCGACTGCGCGGTGCGATGAGCCAGCGCCCGAACTTCGTCTGCTACTACCGCAAAGCCACGTCCGGCCTCCCCGGCACGGGCCGCTTCGATCGCGGCGTTGAGGGCCAGCAGGTTGGTCTGCTCGGCAATGGCGCGGATCACGTCCAGCACTTTGCCGATGTCGCGGCCCTGAGCGGCCAGGCCCTCGATCATCAACGCCGTGTTCTGCACGTCATGGGTCATGGTCTGGATCGCGTCGACGGTTTCCACCACCCGGTCACGACCTTCACGAGCGGCTTGTGTCGACTGGTTCGATGCTTCGGAGGTCGATACCGCATTGCGCGCCACTTCTTCCACGGCGGCGGTCATTTCGTTGACGGCGGTGGCGGCCTGTTCGATTTCGTTATTTTGCTGTTGCAGGCCACGGGACGCTTCTTGGGTCACGGTGCTGAGTTCTTCAGCGGCGGCGCCCAGTTGCGTCGCGGAGCCGGCGATCTGTTCGATGGTTTTGCGCAGGTTGATCTGCATGGCGGACAAGGCGCCAAGCAAACGGGCCGGCTCGTCGTTGCCGTCGACTTCGATGACCTTGCTCAGGTTGCCGCCGGCAATGGTTTCGGCCGCGAGCACCGCACGGTTCAGCGGTGTGAGGATGCTGCGGGTCAACAGCCAGGCCAGCAGCACGGTCAGCAACGAAGCGATCACCGACACCGTCACGATGCCGATAAAGGCTTCGCTGTAGTGCTCGCCCGCCTTGGCCGACGCGGCTTTGGCATCGGCGGCGTTGAGCGCTACCAGTTTGTTCAGTTGCTCGCCCATCTGATCGGTGCCCTCCTTGATCCGCGTGTTGATCAGGGTACGCATCTCATCGAGCTTGTTCTGCCGCGACAGCTCCAGCATCTGACTCTGGGCTTGCATGTAGTTGTCGAGGGTTGCCGCGAAGGTTTTGTACAGCGCCGCTTCTTCAGGACCGGCCGGCAAGGCGGCATAACTGGTTTGGGCGCTGCGCACCTTGTCGACGAGCACGCCGATGCGGGTCTGGGCTTCCTGCAGGGCCGCCGGATCACGGTTGACCAGTACGCGGAACGAGAGAATCCGCAGCCGCAGGACGTTTTCCGTCATGTTACCCAGAAACCCGATGCTGGGTAACTGCGTCATTTCCATATCGACAGAGGCCTGGCGGATGATCGACATGCGGTTCACTGCAAACACACCCAGCACGATCACCAGCAAGGCAATGAAGGCGAAACCCAGGAAAGCTCGAGGCGCGATTTTCAGATTACGCAGGGACATAGGATGATCTCGGTAATTGAGGCGGCGAGCATCCTTGCCGTGATCACTGTCGGGCGGGCGATGGCGCGCACCTTTCAGCTTGGCGCCACTGTTGTAATTGGTTTGTGTGCGCCTGTCAGCTATATCGGCCGGGGTTGAGGTTTTTTGCAGGGGTTGGAGAAATATTTTTTGAGGGAGGCATGAGTGTTTCAGCGGTGAAACACTCAAGCAATTTTGTGACTTGCATTTGTGGCGAGGGGGCTTGTCGGAATGCCGCATCACCCCGTTCGGCTGCGCAGCAGTCGCAAATCCGGTGCCTGCGGTGTGCCTGGCGGAACGAGGTTGCAGATTTTAGGACTGCTTCGCAGCCCAACGGGGGCAAGCCCCCTCGCCACAGTAATCTTTTGGCCACAGATTATGGTCAGTCCTTGCGGGCCGCCACCCGCCACACCCGCGCAATATCACAGGCGCGCTCGCGCAACAAACGCGGCGCCTCGGCGCAGGCCTGCTCCAGCGTCGTCGGCCCGCTTGCCAACGCGAAGGCGGCATCGATGCCATGCTCGTACAGCGCCTGATACCCCTCGCCCAAGGTGCCGGCAATGACGATGACCGGCACGCCGTGTTGCCGTGCAATGCGCGCCACGCCAAACGGGGTTTTGCCGCGTAACGTCTGGGCATCGAAACGACCTTCGCCAGTGATCACCAGGTCGGCACCTTTGACCGCCTCAGCCAGACCGACGAGTTCAGCAACCACTTCCACCCCGGCCTGAAATTGCGCACCGAGAAACGCCTTGGCAGCAAACCCCAGGCCACCCGCCGCGCCGCTGCCCGGTTCGTCGCGCACGTCTTTGTCCAGTGCTTGCGCGCAGAGTTCGGCAAAGTGCCCGAGGGCCTGGTCCAGTTGCTCGACTTGTTCGGGCGATGCACCTTTCTGAGGGCCGAAAATTGCTGAGGCGCCATGAGGGCCGCACAGCGGGTTATTGACGTCGGCGGCGATGTCGAAGCGCACCTTGGCCAGACGCGGATCGATTTCACTCAGATCGAGGCGGGCCAGTTGCGCCAAGGCCAGACCACCCGGCACCAGGGTTTGGTCCTGAGCGTCCAGCAGTTTCACCCCCAAAGCCTGCATCGCTCCAGCGCCACCGTCGTTGGTGGCGCTGCCGCCAATCGCGAGGATCACCCGTTGTGCTCCGGCATCCAGCGCGGCGCGGATCAATTCACCGGTGCCGTAGGTGCTGCTGGTGCAGGCATCGCGCAGGTTCGGCGCAACCAGTTGCAGGCCACTGGCCTCGGCCATTTCGATGATCGCGGTGTGGCTCTGCGGTAACCAGCCCCAAGCGGCATCGACCGTGGCACCCAGCGGCCCACGAACATGGGTACGGCGCAGTTCGCCCTGGCACGCGGCCAGAATCGATTCGACCGTACCCTCCCCGCCGTCCGCCATCGGGCACTTGAGCAATTGCGCGTCCGGCCAGACTTCCGCCAGCCCGAGCGCAATGGCCTCGGCCACACCTTGGGCACTCAGACTGTCCTTGAACGAATCGGGGGCGATGACGATTTTCATGCGAATTCTCCAGTTCCAATGCGTCCATGCTGCCAGCCGCCATGAACAAAAACGCCGGTCCGCTGCACAAGCAGGTATGAGGATTATTGTTCATTTCCACAAAACCCAGATTTTCAGATCCGGCGTTGATGTGAGCTGTCAATCCGCTATCGCGAGCAGGCTCGCTCCCACAGGGGATCAGCGTCGCTCACAAATCCGTGCTTCACCACGGACCACTGTGGGAGCGAGCCTGCTCGCGATAGCATCCTGAGGACGCCACTACCCCAAGCCTTTTCGCTATAGGGTTGCTGGCGCGTCGGTTTGGGGCAGGAGCTGGACGCCGAGGTACAGCGCGAGCATGCCGTCCAGCTTTAGCGGGTCGACACCGCTGAGTTCAGCGATTCGTTCCATGCGATAACGCAGACTGTTGCGATGGATGCCCAAGGCATCGGCACAGGCCTGGCTCTGGCCGTCGTGTTCGCACCAACTGCGCAGGGTCGCCAGCAGTTGGCCGTTGCCATCCTTGGCGATGACTTTGCGCAGCGGCCGCAGCAGTTCATCCAGCGCATCGTCGTTGCGGTGCCGCCAGAGCATCACCGGCAGCCGATAACGGTTCAGGGTCAGCAGGCGCGAATGCGGCAACACATCGCGTCCATAGGCCAGTAAATCACCGACTCGACGATAGCAACGGCGCAGCCCCGACAATCCATCGGCCTGCCCGCCCACGGCAATGCGCAAAATATTCCAGCCGAGACCATCGAGCTTTTCCAGCAACCGATCGTTCTCGATCGCAGGTGTCGCCGGTCGGCACCACAGCAACGAAGACTTGGCCGAGCTCACGCACCAACTGTCCGGATAACGTGACATCAGCCAGGCGCTGAGCGCTTCGACGGTCTGCCCCGGGCCGTGTTCCAGGCCCAATTCGAACAGGTACGGCACTCGTGTCAACTGCGGTTTGAGTCCCAGCTGCTGCGCTTCGTCCAGCAACCGCGGCGAATCCCCCGCCTCGCTGAGCAGCAGCGCCAGCAGATCGTCGCAACGCTGTCGCCGCCATTGCTGCTCGGCCTGCTGGTTGCGCTGGCCCACCAGCATCTCGGCGGTCATGCGCACCAGTTCGGCGTAAGTACGCAATTGCTCGGGTTCGCCGGTGATGCCCAGCACCCCAATCAATCGCTGATCGAGCAACAGCGGCAGGTTGATCCCCGGTTGTACGCCTTTGAGGTGAACCGCCGTTTGCGCGTCGATCTCCACCACGCGCCCGTTGGCCAGCACCAGTTGCGCGCCTTCGTGGCGGGTGTTGATGCGCTCCGGTTCGCCGCTACCGAGAATCAGTCCCTGACTGTCCATGACGTTTACGTTGTACGGCAGGATGGCCATCGCCCGGTCGACGATGTCCTGGGCCAGGTCGTGATCGAGTTCGAACATAGCGCGATTCCTTGAAAACGTGATGGGACGGGTTGTTCACCCGCACAGGCCTTGGTTGCAAACCCTGTGCTCAAGCACAAAGACAATTACCCAAGGGGTGACCGAGACTCACCGGGCGACCAACGTTACCCTTGCGCCGCAAAAAATCATAATAAAGAGAGAGCCCGCCATGTCACAGAGCGCCACAGCTACCCTGGCCAACGCTGACGACAAAAATGCCGTCTACAAACGCATTACCCTGCGTTTGACCCCCTTCATTTTCATCTGCTACCTGTTCAATTACCTCGACCGGGTTAACGTCGGATTCGCCAAACTGCAGATGCTCGACGCACTGAAATTCAGCGAAACCGTGTACGGCCTCGGTGCCGGGATTTTCTTCATCGGCTACGTACTCTGCGGTGTACCGAGCAACCTGGCCCTGACCAAATTCGGCCCGCGCCGCTGGATCGCGTTGATGATGATCACCTGGGGCACGCTCTCGACCTGCCTGCTGTTCGTCACCACACCGACCGAGTTCTACACCCTGCGCCTGTTTACCGGTGCGGCCGAAGCCGGGTTCTTCCCGGGCGTGGTGCTTTATCTCTCGCAGTGGTTCCCGACGTTCCGTCGTGGCCGCATCATGGCGCTGTTCATGTCGGCGATCCCGGTTTCCGGCCTGCTCGGCAGTCCGTTTTCCGGCTGGATCCTCAACCACTTCGGCGCCGGCCAGGCCGGTTTGGCCGGCTGGCAGTGGATGTTCCTGCTGCAAGGCATTCCGACCGTTATCCTCGGCGCCCTCGCCTATTTCCTGCTCAGCGACAGTTACGCCAACGCCAAATGGCTGACCCCTTACGAGCGTTCGGTGCTTGAGGCCGATCACGCGCAAGACCTGGCCAGCAAACCGAAAACCGCCACCGATTCGCTGTTGGCGGTGTTCAAGAACCCGGCGATCTGGGCTTTCGGCCTGATTTATTTCTGCATTCAGAGCGGTGTCTACGCGATCAACTTCTGGCTGCCGTCGATCATCAAAAACCTGGGTTTCAGCGATAACCTGGTGATTGGTTGGCTCAGTGCGATCCCGTACCTGCTGGCGGCGGTGTTCATGTTGATGGTCGGTCGCTCGGCGGATCTGCGCAAAGAACGCCGCTGGCACTTGGTGGTGCCGATGCTGATGGGCGCGGCGGGCTTGCTGATCGCGGTGAACTTCGCCGCCAACCCGGCCATCGCCATTCTTGGGCTGACCCTCGCCACTATGGGCGCCCTCACCGGTTTGCCAATGTTCTGGCCAGTGCCGACTGCAATGCTTAGCGCGGGTGCGGCTGCCGGCGGGTTGGCGTTGATCAACTCCATGGGGCAGATGGCGGGTTTCCTTAGCCCGTATCTGGTGGGTTGGGTCAAGGACAGCACCGGGTCGACCGATGCGGCGCTGTATCTGCTGGCGGGTGTGATTGTGTGTGGGAGTTTGCTGGCGTTGCGCATGACGCGCACGTTGCGGGCGTAAGGTTTAACGCTCACGCGCATGCACAGATACTTTTGTGGCGAGGGGGCTTGCCCCCGTTCGGCTGCGAAGCAGTCGTAAATCCGTTACATGCGGTTTAATTTTGAAATGCCGGGGCCGCTACGCGCCCCAACGGGGGCAAGCCCCCTCGCCACAACAGCCCTCTAACCACAACCACCCCCTAACCACAACAGCCCGCTCGCCACAGCCCCCACAGGAAAGTGAGTCGATAATTCCGATTGCTCCGAGCAGCGGTTCTTGGTATTTGATTGAAGCTTTCTCACCGGTAAAAGGATTTCGTCATGAGCTATCGCACGCTGGGTCATTCGGGTTTACAGGTGTCGACCCTCACATTGGGCACCATGATGTTCGGCGAACAGACCAGCACCGAAGATTCCTTGCGGATCATCGACAAGGCTTGGGACCAGGGCATCAATTTCATCGACACCGCGGACGTCTACACCAACGGCCGCTCCGAAGAGATCGTCGGCGAAGCGATTGCCAGTCGCCGTCAGGAATGGGTACTCGCCACCAAAGTCGGTTTCGGTCCGGTGGACGGTGTGCCGAACCGCAGTGGCCTGAGCCGCAAGCATCTGTTCAACGGCATCGATGCCAGCCTGACCCGGTTGGGCACCGATTATCTGGACATCTATTACCTGCACCGCGAAGACCACAACACGCCGTTGGAGGTCACGGTGTCGGCCATTGGCGATTTGATCCGCCAGGGCAAGATCCGCTACTGGGGCCTGTCGAACTACCGTGGCTGGCGCATCGCTGAAGTGATTCGTGTGGCTGACAAACTCGGTGTCGATAGACCGGTCATCAGCCAGCCGCTGTACAACATCGTCAACCGTCAGGCGGAAACCGAGCAGATCACTGCTGCACAAAACTATGGCCTTGGCGTGGTGCCCTACAGTCCGCTAGCGCGTGGTGTGCTCAGCGGCAAGTACGCACCCGACGTAACACCGGACGTCAACAGCCGCGCGGGCCGTCAGGACAAACGCATTCTGGAAACCGAATGGCGGGTTGAGTCCCTGCGCATTGCCCAGCAGATCCAGGAATACACTCAGGGCCGTGGCGTGGGCATCGTCGAGTTTGCGATTGCCTGGGTGCTGAACAATCGCGCCATCACCTCGGCCATCGTCGGCCCGCGCACCGAAGAACAGTGGGACGCGTACACCAAGGCGCAGGCGGTGAAGATCACAGCGGAAGATGAAGCCTTTATCGATTCGCTGGTGACACCGGGGCACGCGTCGACGCCGGGGTTCAATGACGTGAGCCATTTTGTGCCGGGGCGTAAACCGCATACGGCTTGAGATTTATCGCAGGCAAGCCAGCTCCCACAGGGTTTGGTGTCGTTCACAAGATCTGTTGGCGATCACGGTCTACTGTGGGAGTGGGCCTGCTCGCGATAGCGGTGGGTCAGTCATCAGGGCTGTTGGATGTACCGGCCTCTTCGCAGGCAAGCCAGCTCCCACAGGGTTTTGTGTCGTTCACAAGATCTATTAGCGATCACGGTCATTGTGGGAGCGGGCTTGCCCGCGATAGCGGTGGGTCAGTCACCAGGGCTGTTGGATGTACCAGCCTCTTCGCAGGCAAGCCAGCTCCCAGTGTCGGTCTGCTGACTATGCTTTGGTTGAGGATCAGCCAGGATGTTGTAAATATTGATCACTCGGCCAATATTCAGCACAAAAACCACGTATCCTGCGCGCCCCGTTTGACCTTCAACCCGCGAGGACAGTTTGTCTAAAGGTATCGCTCTATCGGTCACAGCCTCGGTGCTGTTTGCCGTCATGTATTACTACACTTCGCTGCTCTCCCCCTTGAGCGGCGTAGAGATTTTCGGTTGGCGGATGCTGCTGACCGCGCCGTGCATGACCGTGTTCATGGTGGTGTCCGGCGAATGGAAACGCGTGGTGGAGATTGTGCGACGGCTGGTCAGCAAGCCGAAATTGCTTGTCGGACTGATCGGCTCTGCAGTGCTGCTGGGTCTGCAGCTCTGGTTGTTCATGTGGGCGCCGCTCAACGGCTATAGCCTCGACGTGTCGCTGGGGTATTTCCTGTTGCCACTGTCGATGGTCCTGACCGGTCGAATCGCCTATGGCGAGCGCCTTTCCTATCTGCAGAAAATAGCCGTGTTCTTCGCCAGCCTCGGCGTGCTCAACGAGTTGTATCAAGTCGGCGGTTTTTCCTGGGCGACCTTGCTGGTGGTGGTCGGTTATCCGATTTATTTCATCGTGCGCAAGCGCCTGGCCACCGACAACCTCGGCGGGCTCTGGCTGGACATGGCGTTGATGCTGCCAGTGGCGTTCTGGTTCGTGCAGGGCGGCGAACAAGGTTTCGGCGTGTTTGATCAACATCCGTGGCTGTCGCTGTTGATCCCGATACTCGGGGTGATCAGTGCTTCGGCGCTGGTGGTCTACATCATTGCCAGCCGACTGCTGCCGTTCAGCCTGTTCGGGTTGTTGAGTTACGTCGAGCCGGTGCTGTTGCTCGGCGTTGCGTTGCTGCTGGGGGAAAGTATCAAGGCCGGCGAATGGCTGACCTATATTCCGATCTGGTTGGCGGTGGTGGTGTTGGTGTTTGAAGGGTTCAAGCACCTGGTCCGGCAACGACGCCGGCCGATGTAGTTGTAGGAGCGAGGCTTGCCCGCGAAGCTTTTAGCGTCTTCAAGGTCCCCTTCGCGGGCAAGCCTCGCTCCTACAGTGGTTTTGTGTGATCCAGAATAATTTTGCGTGATCCGAAAATGGTTTTTCACGATCCAAAAAAAGCCCGGCCAGCATTACTGCTGACCGGGCTTTTTCACGCCTGAAACGGGTTAATCGGTGGAGAGCACACCCCGACGAACCTGATCACGCTCGATGGATTCGAACAGCGCCTTGAAGTTGCCTTCACCGAAACCATCGTCACCTTTACGCTGGATGAATTCGAAGAACACCGGGCCCATCAGGGTTTCCGAGAAAATCTGCAGCAGCAGACGCTTGTCGCCCGACTCGGACGAACCGTCCAGCAGAATGCCCCGTGCTTGCAATTCGTTGACCGGCTCGCCGTGGTTCGGCAAACGGCCTTCAAGCATTTCGTAGTAGGTGTCCGGCGGCGGCGTCATGAAGCGCATGCCGATGCTTTTCAGGTGATCCCAGGTCTTGATCAGGTCATCGCTGAGGAAGGCCACGTGCTGGATGCCCTCACCGTTGAACTGCATCAGGAACTCTTCGATCTGCCCCGCGCCCTTGGACGACTCTTCGTTCAGCGGGATACGGATCATGCCGTCCGGCGCGGTCATGGCCTTGGAGGTCAGGCCGGTGTATTCGCCTTTGATATCGAAGTAACGGATTTCGCGGAAGTTGAACAGCTTCTCGTAGAAGTTGGCCCAGTAAGCCATGCGACCGCGATATACGTTGTGGGTCAGGTGATCGATGATCTTCAGACCGGCGCCGACCGGGTTGCGGTCCACGCCTTCGATGAACACGAAGTCGATGTCGTAGATCGAGCTGCCTTCACCGAAACGGTCGATCAGGTACAGCGGCGCACCGCCAATGCCTTTGATCGCCGGCAGATGCAGTTCCATCGGACCGGTTTCGATGTGGATCGGCTGGGCGCCGAGTTCCAGGGCACGCTTGTAGGCCTTTTGCGAATCCTTGACCCGGAACGCCATGCCGCACACCGACGGACCGTGCTCTGCCGCGAAGTACGACGCCACGCTGTTGGGTTCGTTGTTGAGGATCAGGTTGATCGCGCCCTGGCGATACAGGTGCACGTCTTTGGAACGGTGGGTCGCAACCTTGCTGAAGCCCATGATCTCGAAGATCGGCTCCAGGGTGTTAGGGGTCGGCGATGCGAATTCGATGAACTCAAAGCCCATCAGGCCCATTGGGTTTTCGTATAAATCTGCCATGGTTGGCGCCTCATCATTTTCTTGTCAATTAACGGATCGTTAGTTGCTAGCAATGCTGAGACTGGCGGGCGGCGCGCAGGAGATGCCCCGCACGCTGCGGGCGAGGAAGTCACCGTAGATCAATTGAAACCCGAAACTCTTCATTGTCGACCCAAGGCTCTTGCGGGCGAGGCTTCTGCTGCCAGAAGACGATTATTCTTATATGCGTAAACCGATTCTACACAGCGTAAATCAGTTTGTCCGCCTTCTTATAAAATCCCCCTTTTTGTGGCCTGCGCAAGCGGTTTGTTGCACAGAACAATCCCCGTCAGGATCAGCACGCCACCCAGGCACATCACCAGTGTCAATTGCTCGCCCAGCAGCAACGCGCCAAAAAGAACGGCGGTCAGCGGGTTCAAGGCGATAAACACACCCGAACGCGTTGCACCGATTTTGCGGATACCGTCGTAATAACCAATATAGGCCAATGCCGAACCCAGCATGCCCAGGTACATCAGGCTCAACCATTGTTGCGTACCGAGTTCGGCCAGCGCCGCGACACTCAACTCACCACGCACGGCGCTGGTCACCCAGAGCATCAGCGTGCCCAACAGAATCGAGTACGTGACTGTCTGCACCGGCCCCAGCGTTTGATTCAGGCCTTTGGAGAACAGCGAATAAATGCCCCAGCCGACCACGCAACCGAAGATCAACAGATCGCCGATCCAGGCATCAGTACCACCGGCCAGCAATTGCGGATTGCGACTGACGATCACCAGACTGGCTCCGGCTATGCAGATCGCAATACCGGCCACTTTCGCCCGGCTCAGTCGTTCCTTGAACAGCAGCCACGACGCCAGGCCGATCACGGCCGGATTCAAGGCCACGATCAAGGACGCCCGTGAGGCGTTGATGTAGTGCAGTCCATAAAAGAAGCACAGGTTGTAGAAAAAAATTCCGAAGAATCCCAGCAGCATCAATTGCAGCCATTGCCGAAGACTGGGCCGCACCAAGGGTACCCGCGCCAGCAACAGAAACAGCAGCAACGCCACGCTCGCCAGCAAGAACCGCAGGCTCGCGGCCAACAACGGACTGAGGCTGTCGGCCAGAAATCGCCCGGCGACGAACGTCCCGCCCCAGATCATGGTGACGGCGGCAAGCTTCAGATAAACCGGTACATCCGAAGAATTCGCCAGGGTCTGTTCACACGCAGTCATAAGTCTCCACCATCAGAAATCGGGTACATGGCGTATCATTCGACTAATTCCCCATCATCGTAAAATGAGTAAATACTCATGACCCTGACTCAACTCGAGATTTTCTCGCTGGTGGCCGAACTGCGCGGCTTCACGGCAGCGGCCCATCGTTTGGAGATTTCCCAATCCGCGGTGTCCCACGCGCTCAAATCCCTGGAACAGGAATTGGGCGTTGAACTGCTGCGTCGGCATCAGTCCCAGGTCGAGCTGAGTGACATCGGCCAGCAGCTGTTACTGCGCGCTCGGGCGATGCTCGGGCTGGCCAACACGTTGCGCCAGGAAGCGGCCGATGCTCGCGGGATGAAACGCGGCACCCTGCGCATCGGCTCGTTCGGCCCAACCTCATCGATCAAATTGCTGCCGAGGATCCTGCAGCTCTACCGCGCCGCACACCCGGGCATTGAGGTTCACATCGACGAAGGGCCGGATCGCCAGGTGATCCAATGGCTGGAAGAACGGCGTATCGATATCGGCTTCGTGGTGTTGCCCCTGGAGCGTTTCGACACTTTCAGGCTGATCGAGGACCAGATGGTCGCGCTGCTGCCGGCCGACCATGCGCTGGCCGGTCGCGACAGTTTGAGCTTGAGCGATTTATGCCACGACCCTTTTGTACTGACCGAAGCCGGCTCTTCGGAACTGGTGTCGCGCCTGTTTAATGCAGCGCGGTTGACGCCGAACATTCGCTATCGCTGCTCGCAGTTGCTCAGCACGCTGGACACCGTAGGCCGTGGCGATGCCCTGACCGTTGTCGCCGAAGGCTCATTGCCTGAGGACAACGACAAGCGCTACGTGAAAAAACCGCTGTCGCCACCGATCAGCCGCCAGGTCGGTCTGGCGGTGCTCGATCAGCGTCAGTCATCACCTGCGACGCTGGCCTTTATCAAACTGGCCTCAGGTTTGAATGATCGTTGAGCGACATAAGCGCCGACAGCCAACTATCATGACTGAACTCTTCTGGGAGGCGTGTCGTGCCAGCCTTTGAGAGCCCTCTTTTTATCGCGATGGATTTGCGAATGCCACTGAACGTCAAAAGCCGCCGTAAACGTGGCGCCCGGATCGTTGTGACTGTTCTGAGCGGGCTACTCCCGGTTTTGCTGGGGTTCGCCATTCTCTATCTGCAGGCTGAACGTACCCTCAAGCAAAGTACTGAACTGACTGGCGAAGAAGCCATTCGCCAATTCGAGTTGATGCTCGACAACACCGCCCAAGCGGCGCAAGAGCTATTGCCGCTGGCCGGTCAAAACTGCAACGGCGTCAAACTGGCCCTGCGTGAACAAGTCACCCGCCGGCCGTTCGTGCGCTCGACCAACCTTGTGTGGGACAACAACCTCTATTGCAGTTCGTTGTTCGGTGAATATCAGGAAAAGATCAATCCCGGCGACTACACACAAGGCAAGCTATGGCTCATGAACGGCAATCCGGTCACGCCCAATACCGCGTTGTTGGTGTATCGGCTGAATGAAGGAAACCAGGGCGCATTGACCACGCTGGACGGTTATCACCTGAGTAATGTGCTGCGCCTGATTGGTCGCAAAACATTATTGTTACTGCGAGTAGGCCCTAATTGGCTGTCCGCCGACGGCAAAGTCCACAACGACGCCCTGCCCATATTGCCGGTGGCGCAAAACACGCTGAGGTCTGCGCGATATGCCTTCACAGTGGCCTCCGGTTTCCCCGAAGGAGAAATCTGGCGTTACATGCGCAGTGAGTACCCGCCGCTGTTCAGTCTGTTGATGTTCTTCGGCGTGGTGTCAGGCTCGATCGGGCATGTCCTGCAGAAGCGTTCGACGTCGCCTAGTCGTGAAATGCAGCGAGCGCTGGAGGCAGCAGAGTTCATTCCGTATTTTCAGCCCGTGGTGCATGGCGACAATAAGCAGTGGTCCGGTGCCGAAGTATTGATGCGCTGGAAACATCCCAAGGAAGGCTTGGTACGCCCTGACCTGTTCATTCCGTTTGCCGAACATTCCGGGCTGATCGTGCCGATGACTCGCTCGTTGATGCAACAAACCGCTGCATTACTGGCCCCCTTGTCGGCCTCATTCGAGGGGCCGTTTCACATTGGCATCAACATCACCGCCAGCCACTGCCGGGATCTGGAGCTGGTCGAGGACTGCCGTGAGTTCCTCAGCGCTTTCGCCCCGGGCAGTATCAACCTGGTGCTGGAGCTGACCGAACGCGAACTCATCGAGCCGACAGCCATCACCCTGCAATTGTTCGAACAGCTTCACGGGTTGGGCGTGATGATCGCAATCGATGACTTTGGCACCGGTCACTCAAGCCTGGGTTATTTGCGTCAGTTCAATGTGGACTTCCTGAAAATCGATCAGAGCTTTGTCGCCATGATCGGTATCGACGCCCTCTCCCGACACATTCTGGACAGCATCATCGAACTCTCGGCCAAACTCGATCTGGGTATCGTCGCCGAAGGCGTGGAAACCGAGGAGCAAAGTGACTATCTGACCGCCCACGGCGTGAACTTCCTGCAAGGTTATCTGTTCGGTCGACCGATGCCCGGCGCAGACTTCATTAGTGCATTAAGTGATCATTAACTAACCACCTTAAGCACCGAGATCATGATGATGCGCACCAAATTGAATCAAAAGACTACTCTTGTTACATGAAGAAAAAGTCAGGATTTACTCTTGGCCAATTAACTACTACAATTTTTCATACCTGTGCAGAACTGGCAGGTGAGTCATTATCACCGAGTCGCTTCAAGGCTCTTGGCTTATAGCTTTGTTTGCGGTTGGTATCAGCCAAACACACTATTGGAGTAAAGATATTGTCCAGACTCGCTGAATTCCGTGCAGCCGAAAAGGCCCTTCAAGAACAGCTCAAGCAGTTGGAATCGCTGAAAAACGATGCCGGGCTCAAAAAAGAAATCGAATTCGAAGAAAAGCTCCAGGGGCTGATGAAAACCTACGGCAAGAGCTTGCGCGACATCATCGCCATCCTCGATCCGAACCCGGCGAAATCCGGCCTGCAGCAGGCAACAGCGCCTAAAACCCGCCGCGCTCGCGTGGTCAAGGTCTATCAGAACCCGCACACCGGTGAACTGATTGAAACCAAGGGTGGCAACCATCGCGGCCTGAAAGCCTGGAAGGAACAATACGGTGCCGCCACCGTTGATTCCTGGCTGCGTGGCTAAGCACTCGCGGTCATGAAAAAGCCCTGCCAATGCAGGGCTTTTTCATGGATGGCGTCTAAATGCAACGATAGTCGCCGATAAACTCGTTACATGCTGATCAACTTTATGCTTAATCCCTTTGGCTATCTAAAAAATGCCGAACACGCAGAAACCTACTGATACGCAAACCTTAAACTAAAGTTTCAAGCTGTTTCGAGCAGCCGCTATGTCGTCCTGACTTGCCTTATAAACCTCTGCCTGCCCCGCATAGGAAAGAACATAGGCCTTATCGGCGTCTACCGCAGCGACCAATGTTTGAGACAGCACATGTCGACCGTTCTGCGTAATCGTGCAGGTAGTTTCCAGCGCCGATAGCCGGCTCAAGGTAGTCGGGTGAATCTTAGTGCAAACGCTCTGATACCCACCCTGAAAAAAGTCCTTTTGCACCGACTTGCGCATTTCCAGCAACACGCCTTCCAGATTCACCTGGTGACCACTTTCTACCTGAGTCATGGTCAACTCCATCACCATCACCGGTGTACCGTCCTGGTCGTTTTTTACCGCGCGCTGCCGGGAAACCTGTGGGTTGGCCTCATCTTGCGAAACGACCTCGACGGCCCATCCGTTTGGCCAGGTCACGACCGGAGCCTCTGCATGAGCAGTGGTAACACCTGAAAGCAGACACATCAGGACGAACATCGATTGACAGAATCGGGTCATTGCAATGAACACTCACGAATAGAGCCGTAAAGTCTGAGCCTCACCCGTCTGTCAGGCAAGCCTGCGGTTTTGGTTTGGCGATGCCAGAGCCCTTGCGTATCATTGTGACCATTCTTGGATTTTCCGGAGGGCCCCATGAGCCTGCACGAACTCAATACATTTCCCGGTGTGACCGCCCAACCCGACACCTCCACCCAGAAGTTCGTCTTCAACCACACCATGCTGCGGGTCAAGGACATCACCAAGTCCCTGGATTTCTACACCCGCGTCCTGGGCTTCTCGCTGGTGGAGAAACGCGATTTTCCGGAAGCCGAGTTCAGCCTGTATTTCCTGGCGCTGGTCGATAAAAACCAGATCCCGGCCGATGCCGCGGCTCGTACCGAGTGGATGAAATCGATCCCCGGCATTCTCGAACTGACTCACAACCACGGCACCGAGAACGACGCGGATTTCGCCTATCACAATGGCAACACCGACCCACGCGGCTTCGGTCATATCTGCATTTCGGTGCCGGACATTCGTGCCGCGTGCGAGCGCTTCGAAGCGCTGGGCTGCGATTTCCAGAAACGCCTGAACGACGGTCGCATGAAGAGCCTGGCCTTCATCAAGGACCCGGATGGTTACTGGGTCGAGATCATTCAGCCGGCACCGCTGTAAGCACCACCACAGATCCCCTGTGGGAGCGGGCTTGCTCGCGAAAGCGGTGTGTCATTCACCAGTGATGCTGGCTGGCAGGCCGCCTTCGCGAGCAAGCCCGCTCCCACAATTGGGAATGTGTGAGACACAAAAAACCCCATGATCACTCATGGGGTTTTGTGTTTTCAGCGTCAGCGCTTATGCAGGCGCCGAGGTACGGATCAAGTGATCGAATGCGCTCAGGGAAGCCTTGGCGCCCTCGCCCACCGCAATCACGATCTGCTTGTACGGCACGGTGGTCACGTCACCGGCCGCGAACACGCCGGGCATCGACGTTTCACCGCGGGCATCGACGATGATCTCGCCACGTGGTGACAACTCGATGGTGCCTTTGAGCCAATCGGTGTTAGGCAACAGACCGATTTGCACGAAGATCCCTTCCAGCTCGACAGTGCGCAACTCGTCCGACTGACGATCCTTGTAGCGCAGGCCGTTGACCTTTTGGCCATCGCCGGTCACTTCAGTGGTTTGCGCACTGGTGATCACGGTGACGTTCGGCAGGCTGTGCAACTTGCGCTGCAACACCGCATCGGCGCGCAGTTGTACGTCGAACTCCAGTAGGGTCACGTGAGATACGATACCAGCCAGGTCGATGGCCGCTTCGACGCCGGAGTTACCGCCACCGATCACCGCCACACGCTTGCCTTTGAACAGCGGACCGTCACAGTGCGGGCAGTACGCCACGCCCTTGTTGCGGTATTGCTGCTCACCGGGTACGTTCATTTCACGCCACCGGGCACCGGTCGCCAAAATCACGGTCTTGGCTTTCAAGGAGGCGCCGCTGGCGAAATGGATTTCGTGCAGTTCGCCATTTTTGCCCGGCACCAGCTTGTCGGCGCGTTGCAGGTTCATAATGTCCACGTCGTACTGCTTGACGTGTTCTTCCAGCGCCACAGCCAGTTTCGGCCCTTCGGTTTCCTGCACGGAGATGAAATTCTCGATGGCCATGGTGTCGAGCACCTGACCACCAAAACGCTCCGCCGCCACACCGGTGCGAATGCCTTTACGAGCAGCGTAGATCGCCGCCGAAGCACCGGCTGGGCCACCGCCGACAACCAATACATCAAAGGCAGCTTTGGCGCTGATTTTCTCGGCCTGGCGCTCGATGCCACTGGTGTCGATCTTGGCGAGGATCTCTTCGAGGCCCATGCGGCCCTGGCCGAAGTTGACGCCGTTCAGGTAAATACTTGGGACGGCCATGATCTGGCGCTCGTCAACTTCAGCCTGAAACAGCGCGCCATCGATGGCGACGTGGCGGATGTTCGGGTTCAGTACAGCCATCAGGTTCAATGCCTGGACCACGTCCGGGCAGTTCTGGCAGGACAGCGAGAAGTAAGTCTCGAAGTTGAACTCGCCTTTGAGCGAGCGTATCTGTTCGATCACTTCAACGCTGGCCTTTGATGGGTGGCCGCCGACTTGCAACAGGGCCAACACCAAGGACGTGAATTCGTGGCCCATCGGGATGCCGGCGAAACGCAGGCTGATGTCGGCCCCCGGGCGGTTGATCGAGAACGATGGTTTGCGTGCGTCGTCACCGTTGTCGAGCAAAGTAATCTGGGTAGAAAGACTGGCAACGTCTTTGAGTAATGCGAGCATTTCCTGGGATTTCGCACCGTCATCGAGGGATGCAACGATCTCGATCGGCTGGGTGACCCGTTCCAGGTACGATTTCAACTGGGCTTTAAGATTGGCGTCCAACATACGGGCGATTTCCTTTATTCGTGTCGAAAAAAAACGCCCGAGCGAATCTCGCCCGGGCGTTTTTGAGGGCGGTGCAGCTTACTTAGGAGGTGCGGAGTTCCGCCCTGGTGAAGCGCGTCACAGACTTAGATCTTGCCGACCAGGTCCAGGGACGGAGCCAGAGTGGCCTCGCCTTCTTTCCACTTGGCTGGGCAAACCTGGCCCGGGTGAGCAGCAACGTACTGAGCAGCCTTGATTTTGCGCAGCAGCTCGGAAGCGTCACGACCAACACCGCCGTCGTTCAGTTCAACGATTTTGACCTGGCCTTCAGGGTTGATCACGAAGGTGCCACGGTCAGCCAGGCCAGCTTCTTCGATCAGCACGTCGAAGTTGCGGGAGATAGCGTGAGTCGGGTCGCCGATCATGGTGTACTGGATTTTGCCGATGGCTGGCGAAGTGTTGTGCCAGGCAGCGTGGGCAAAGTGGGTATCGGTGGAAACGCTGTAGATCTCGACGCCCAGCTTCTGGAACTCGGCGTAGTTGTCAGCCAGGTCTTCCAGTTCGGTCGGGCAGACGAAGGTGAAGTCAGCTGGGTAGAAGAACACGACAGACCACTTGCCTTTCAGGTCAGCGTCCGACACTTTTACGAAGTCGCCATTTTTAAAGGCGTCAGCTTTGAACGGTTTAACTTGGCTGTTGATGATAGGCATCGATGACTCTCCGTCAGGGGGTTAAGAAGTTGATGGGTGATCCTACCCAGTCGATCGCCGGCTGGCTCATTGGCAAACCTGATGCTGCTGATTGGTTTTCGCTATTAGTCGACAGTATTAATAGAAGAAAACGTGATCTACAGCGCCAACGGCTGTTCAGCGATGCGGGTCATCCCGAGAAACGGGCTGGCTTCAACATAGCGCATGGCGGACTTCATATCCTTCCAGCCCACGTAACTCATCAACGACTTCAAATCCCAACCGCTCTGATGGGCCCAAGTGGCAAAGCCACGACGCAAGGAGTGACTGGTGTAGTGCTCGGCCGCAATACCGGCCCGCTCCAGCGCCTGACGCAACAACGGGATCACGCTATTGGCGTGCAAGCCCTCCTCGCTCAAATGTCCCCAGCGGTCGATACCCCGAAACACCGGCCCGCGGACCAAGGCCGCTTCAGTGATCCATTGGATGTAAGCCTGAACCGGACACAAGCGCTGCAAGGCTGGCGTCTGGTACGTCTGACCGAGGTTCTCGCGGTCGCTCTTGCTGCGAGGCAGGTAGAGGGTGATGCCTGAGCCAGCGCTGGCACGCACATGTTCAATCTGCACCCGGCACAACTCATCGCTCCGGAAACCGCGCCAAAAGCCCAGCAGGATCAGCGCTGTGTCACGCCGGGCCCGCAGCAATCCCGGTTGATCGCCCTGCGCCTTGGCGGTTTGCGCTTCCTGCTCCAGCCAGGCCACCACTTGCTCCAGATGCTGAAGTTGCAACGGCTCGGCCTGTTTTTCCTGCGCCGGGTGCAGCGCGCGAATACCCTTGAACACTTTGCGCACCACGGGCGCCTTGGTGGGATCGGCGAAACCCTGACTGTTGTGCCACTGCGCCAGCGCGGACAAACGTAACTTCAAGGTATTGATCGACAGTACGCCCGCATGAGCCACGAGATAGCGCGCCACACTGTCACTGGTCGCCGGCAGGAACCCACCCCAATTGACTTCGAAGTGCTCGATGGCTGCCCGATAGCTGCGACGGGTGTTGTCGCGGGTGGCGGCTTGCAGGTAGCGATCCAGATCGGTCATGGGCTCAGTTCTCGAAAACGTACCGCTGTAGCGGGTGAAACCTGGATTACAGCGCATCACACGGGGTAATACCAGTATATCCCGCATGATAAATATCAAGATTTTAACTTTATTAGTGCCGTGGTACATTGCGCATATTAGTGGTACGTACCACAGTATCAAATCGTAGGAGAACACATGGCACGTGGCGGCGTAAACAAGGCACTGGTGCAGGCGGCACGCTTGGCAATCCTCGCCCGGGGCGAACACCCGAGCATCGACGCGGTGCGGATCGAGATGGGCAATACCGGTTCAAAAACCACGATCCATCGTTATATGAAGGAGCTCGACGACGGCGCCGAGCCCGAGCAAGCGCCTTCCGAGCCTATAGACGATGAGCTGACAAGCCTGGTGTCGCGCCTGGCGCAACGCCTGAAAGAACAGGCGCAAGAACCCATCGACCATGCACGCGCACAGTTCGAGCAACAACGAAAAGAGCTGGAAACCCAGTTGCACGAGGCCCGCGAGGCCAATATCGAACTGCACCAGCAATACGAAATTCAAAGCCTGGCGCTCACCCAGGAGTCGGCAGAACTGCAAGACACCCGCTCCATGCTGCAGACCGAGCAAACCCGCAACGCCGGACTGAATCAGGCGCTGGCAGATTTCGAATTACGCTTGCAGGACAAGGACGAGCAGATCCGCTCGCTGGAAGAAAAGCACCTGCACGCCCGTGAGGCGCTGGAACACTACCGCAACGCCGTCAAAGACCAGCGCGAGCAGGAACAGCGTCGTCACGAAGGTCAGGTGCAGCAGCTTCAGATGGAATTGCGTCAGGCGCAGCAGAGCGCACTGATTCGTCAGGATGAAATCACCCAGCTGCATCGTGACAACGAGCGCTTACTGACGGAAAACCGTGGAACACTGCGAGAGTTGAGCCTGTCGCAAGAGCAGCTCAAGCACACCAACAGCCGACAGGATCAGCTGCTGGAACAGGTCAACCGGATCGACAGCGAGCGCACCCTCCTCCAGGAACGCTTGCGCATTGCCCTGCTGGAAAGTCAGTCACTCAAGCAGAACATCGACGAGCAGTCGCATATCAACAAAGCGTTGGAAGTTGAACTGATCAAGTTGCAGGCAAGCCTGGATGAAAGCGTGCGCCTGGCGGCTGTCGTTGCGACAGCGCCAGACGCATCAGCCTCGCGCAAGGACGATTAACTCGCGACTGGCGTGCGCATGGTGACGAACTCTTCGGCGGCCGTCGGGTGCACGCCGATGGTTTCGTCGAAATCACGTTTGGTCGCGCCCGCCTTCAGCGCAATCGCCAGCCCCTGAACGATCTCGCCAGCCTCTGGACCGACCATGTGGCAGCCCAGGACCTTGTCGGTCTTGGCGTCCACCACCAGCTTCATCAAGGTCCGTTCCTGGCATTCGGTCAGGGTCAGCTTCATCGGCCGGAAACGGCTTTCGAAGATCACCACATCGTGCCCGGCCTCTAGCGCTTCTTCCTCGGTCAGGCCGACAGTGCCGATGTTCGGCAAGCTGAACACGGCGGTCGGGATCATCTTGTAATCCACCGGGCGATATTGCTCAGGCTTGAACAAACGCCGCGCCACGGCCATGCCTTCGGCCAACGCAACCGGCGTGAGCTGTACCCGACCGATCACATCGCCAAGGGCCAGGATCGACGATTCAGCGGTTTGATACTGCTCATCGACCTCGACAAAACCTTTCTTGTCGAGTTTGACGCCGGTGTTTTCCAGCCCCAGATTGTCGAGCATCGGACGCCGACCGGTAGCGTAGAACACGCAGTCCGCCTCCAGTACACGACCATCCTTGAGAGTGGCTTTCAGGCTGCCATCGGCTTGCTTTTCGATGCGCTCGATATCGGCATTGAATTGCAGGTCCATGCCGCGCTTGGTCAGCTCTTCCTGCAAATGTTTGCGCACCGCACTGTCGAAGCCACGCAGGAACAGATCACCGCGATACAGTAGCGTGGTCTCGGCACCCAGCCCGTGAAAAATCCCGGCAAACTCCACCGCAATGTAACCACCGCCGACCACCAGAACGCGCTTTGGCAGCTCTTTAAGGAAGAATGCCTGATTGGAACTGATCGCGTGCTCGTGCCCCGGAATCTCAGGAATCTGCGGCCAGCCACCGGTAGCGATCAGAATGTTCTTGGCCGTGTAGCGTTTGCCATCGAACTCGACGGTATGCGGATCGACGATTTTCGCGTGGCCTTCATGCAAGGTCACGCCGCTGTTGACCAGCAGATTGCGATAGATGCCGTTCAGGCGATTAATCTCGCGATCCTTGTTGGCAATCAGCGTCGCCCAGTCGAACTTCGCCTCACCCGGGGTCCAGCCGAAGCCTTGCGACTGCTCGAAGTCTTCGGCGAAGTGCGCGCCATAGACCAGCAATTTTTTCGGCACGCAGCCGACGTTCACACACGTACCGCCCAGATAACGGCTCTCGGCCACGGCGACTTTCGCACCAAAACCGGCCGCAAACCGCGCAGCCCGCACACCGCCGGAACCGGCACCAATCACATATAGGTCAAAATCGTAGGCCATTTCTATCTCCTCGGCAGGCCACCAGCATACCTGCGGGCGGCCTTTGGGCAAGCTTTGCAAACTATGTGGGGCCGGAAAATGAAAAAGCCACCCGAAGGTGGCTTTTCAATACAAGCAGCTCAGGCGCTATCAGTAAGCCTTGCCAGTCTTGTAGAAGTTCTCGAAGCAGAAGTTGGTCGCGTCGATGTAGCCTTCGGCGCCACCGCAGTCGAAACGCTTGCCTTTGAACTTGTAGGCCATGACGCAGCCGTTTTGTGCCTGCTTCATCAGGGCGTCGGTGATCTGGATTTCGCCGCCCTTGCCTGGCTCGGTTTGTTCGATCAGGTCGAAGATGTCCGGGGTCAGGATGTAGCGACCGATGATCGCCAGGTTCGACGGCGCATCTTCAGGCTTTGGTTTTTCAACCATGCTGTGAACGCGGTAGATGTCGTCGCGGATCATCTCACCGGCAATCACACCGTACTTGTGAGTTTCTTGCGGGTCGACTTCCTGAATGGCAACGATCGAGCAGCGGAACTGCTTGTACAGCTTGACCATCTGGGTCAGTACGCCGTCGCCTTCCAGGTTTACGCACAAGTCATCCGCCAGCACCACGGCGAACGGTTCGTCGCCGATCAGCGGACGACCCGTCAGAATCGCGTGGCCCAGGCCTTTCATTTCGGTCTGGCGAGTGTAGGAGAAGGAGCACTCGTCGAGCAGCTTGCGGATGCCGACCAGGTATTTCTCTTTGTCGGTGCCCTTGATCTGGTTTTCCAGCTCGTAGCTGATGTCGAAGTGGTCTTCCAGAGCACGCTTGCCGCGACCGGTGACGATGGAGATTTCGGTCAACCCGGCGTCCAGTGCTTCTTCGACGCCGTACTGGATCAGTGGCTTGTTTACCACCGGCAGCATTTCTTTGGGCATGGCTTTAGTCGCTGGCAGGAAGCGAGTACCGTAACCGGCTGCTGGGAACAAGCATTTCTTGATCATATAAGTCCTTGAAAGGGCTGTGTGTTCGAGTTTCGGCGCAGTCTAATCAGGCGGCGGGCACCTTACAATGCCCTGCACTGGCTAACCGATGCCATCATAGAGAAATATTCTGATGGATAGTTCCGCAGATACATTGCACAACCTCTTATAGATAGCAGAGATCGACAGATCTGCATGACCATCAGCCGAAAGGCAATCTGCCCCACCCTACACCCATCGGCACCTGTTGAGGGCATTTGGCGCTATCATTGTGCGATTGAACCAGCCAACGAGGCAGATAGATGTCGGCAGCAAAAAGCGTTAACGGGTACCTGATCAATCAGGCGAAAGACGGCCAGTGGTGGGTAGACAGCGTCGGCGGCGAGAATATTGCCGGGCCGTTCCCTACGGAAGCGTTGGCGATCGAAGTGGCATCGGTGTTGCAAGATCAACCCGCAGCCCCCAAGCGGCGTGGCAAGGACAAGCCTTGAGCTGAGCCTGACATGACGCAGCCCTGCCTTTGCGCAGGGCTTTTTTGTGATTGCCTGCAAAGAAATGGCCATTGGCTATAACCTTTCGATGCCGCCGCGGTCACAGCTTTTAGCCACCATCACTGACGACCATCACGACATGAATAAATTTTTGCCACTGATCGCAGTCCTGGCCCTGAGCGGGTGTGCCACGTCTGAGACGACTTACCTGAAAAATGGCGAGCAAGGCCTGAGCATCGATTGCTCCGGGGAAGCCAACGCCTGGGCCAGTTGCTACGAAAAAGCCGATGCCTCGTGCGCCGGCACCGGCTATCGAATTGTCGGTACCGACGGCACACCTTCGACCAAGGAAAGCGACAAGACCCTGGGGGCCGACGTCGGGAACTACAAAAACCGCAGCGTGGTGGTGGTCTGCAAGTAACTCTCCCCATGTCGAGAAACTTGAGCTACACAAATCTTGTAGGAGCGAGCGGTGCGGCGATCCGACTTGCCCGCGAAGAATGCACCGCGTTTTTTCAGGTATTACGCGTCATCGTTCTTCGCGGGCAAGCCTCGCTCCTACAGGTTTCTCGCTGCCCCTACATATGGATTTCGGCGAATTTGATCCCGAGCCCGCGCACGGTCTCGATTAAATCGTCGAGGCGACTGAAGGACTCGACTTCATCGTTGTCATCCACCAGGAAAAAACTGCGCCCGGCGCTTTTCTTGAAAAACACGATCCACTCCCCCGGATTCGCCGGGTTCTGAATCACGTGGGTGGCACAGATATGACCCTCTGCGTGGCGCTCCCGCACCTGCTCTCGCTTCATGCTTGACTCCAGAAATGACAATGCCGTCAAAGCGCGACTTTGACGGCATCGATGCTGACTGGGGGTAGTTTATCAGCCGGAAATGCACGCGGTGGCGGCATTGCGCACATCCCATGGGCGCAATGGCACATTGGAGATGCGTTCATGCAGCTTGATGCTGCTGCCGCCGGAGCGATCTTCGATGTCAAACACCGCTGCCGGCCCCGACGAGAACTTCTGCGGCACGATAACCCGCACACCGTCCTTCTGCGGCTCGACTTGCAGGGCTCCACGGCTATCGGCCAGTTTCTCGACCAGGCACTGCGCGTACTCATGGGGTTTCTTGCCTGAAATCACGCTCATAGTAGGCAGCGACTCATTGATGTCCGAGACAGTCGCACATCCACCCACTGCCAATGCAAACGGCACGACCAGAACACCCCACTTCATACAAAACCTCCGATAAAGACCCTCCGACAGCACAAATACTGTTTTTCTCCGAGGCTCATTGCTTTTATCGCTCATAGAATTCCGAATAACTGTTTTTAATTGTCAAAGCGGACCCCGACAGCCGGATAATAACCTGTTCGGGCTGATAAACTGCGCCAATCGCCCATGCTATCGTTTTGATTTTGTAGAAAAAGCCCTTCTGGAGGCGCCTCATGAAATTTATCCACCAGCGCGAGCACCTCAACGAAGACGACATCGTCGTCATCCAGTGCTCCCAAATGTGCAACATCCGCTTGATGAATGACGCTAACTTCCGCAGCTTCAAGAATGGCGGCCGTCATACTTACCACGGCGGCGCATTCGACACCTTCCCGGCCCGCATCACTGCGCCAAGCACCGGTTTCTGGAACATCACCATCGACACGGTCAATCGCCGGCCGATCAGCGTGACCCGCAAACCGACCCTGACCCACTCGATCAAAATCATCCGCCGCTCCAGCTCGAAACTGAGCTGAGCCCACACCAAAACAGGCAGGTATGACCGTGGCCCAGACGACCAAGTACGTCATCAAATACAAACTCAACGGCGAGCGCCGCTTCGAATTCGCCCAGCTGGAAAACGGCACCGAAGAAGAAGCCAAGGCTGCACTGGACGTTATTCATGGCCAGACTGAAGATGTCATCAGCGAGATCAGCGTGAGCAAAGCGCTGTAAAGCGATCTGGAGCGACAACATGGACGTCTGCTCCCCTTTCGAATTCGACCGCAAGCGCCGGAGTGTCCACTCCCGCAACGCTCACTAAACTGGCCGCCTCGACCTTTTGGTCAAGGAGGCAGAACCCTTGTTTACCGACCCTATTCACCACGATGCCCTCGACTGGGGCGCGCTTGCGCAGCAACTCGATCAGGACGGCTGCGCAGTCATCAGATCGTTTTTAAGCCATGAGACTTGCGATGAAGTAAGCGCCCTGTACGACCGGCCCGAACCCTTTCGCTCGAAAGTGGTGATGGCTCGCCATGGTTTTGGCCGTGGTGAGTACAAGTACTTCAAGTACCCGCTGCCGGATCCGGTGGCCCGGTTGCGTAGCGCGCTCTACCCTCGACTGGTTCCGATCGCCAATCGCTGGTACGAATGCATGGACCTGCCGACCCGTTTCCCCGAATCACACGAAGCATTTTTGCAACGCTGTCATGCCGCCGGTCAGGAACGCCCGACACCTTTGTTGCTGCAATATGGGCCTCAGGACTACAACTGTCTGCATCAGGATCTGTACGGCGAACACGTCTTCCCGCTGCAAGTAGCGATTCTTCTGTCAGAACCGAACGAGGATTTCACCGGCGGTGAATTTGTGCTGACTGAACAACGTCCACGGATGCAGTCGCGCCCGCAAGTCATCGATCTGAAGAAAGGCGACGCGTTGATTTTTGCCGTGAATCAGCGCCCGGTAAAAGGCGTTCGCGGCTATTACCGAGTGACCATGCGTCACGGGGTGAGTCGCCTGCACAGTGGAAAACGGCATACCCTTGGAATCATCTTTCACGATGCGCTATGACCCCATGAGCCCGATCACCTTCGATCTGTTTGCCGACGCCGAACCCGAGCAACAACCCAGGCGCGAGCAAATCGGCGAACAATCCTACGTTCTCAGAGGCTTCGCCCTGCCTTGGCTCGAGCGGTTGCTACCGGCCCTGGAGTCGGTTCTGGCGGCCGCGCCCTTTCGGCAGATGGTCACGCCCGGCGGCTTTACCATGTCGGTTGCACTGAGCAGTTGCGGCACCTGGGGCTGGACCACCGACCGCAGCGGCTACCAATACACCCGCAATGATCCGCAGACTGGCGACCCTTGGCCGGAAATGCCTAAGGTGTTTTTCGAGTTGGCGCAAGCGGCGGCGCGAGAGGCAGGGTTTATCGATTTCGTACCGGATTCCTGCCTGATCAACCGCTATATTCCCGGTGCCAGGATGTCGTTGCATCAGGACAAAAACGAAGATTCCTACGCGGCGCCCATTGTGTCGGTGTCCTTGGGGTTGCCGGCGACGTTCCTGTTCGGTGGCTTCGAACGCAGTGCCAAAAGTCAGCGGGTGCCGCTGTTGCATGGCGATATCGTGGTGTGGGGCGGCGTGGATCGTTTGCGTTATCACGGCATATTACCGATCAAGGAGGGTTATCACCCTCAGTTGGGCGAACAACGGATCAACTTCACCTTTCGTACCGCGGGATGAAACCGTTGAATTCAACCGCAAGACCCGGAGTGTGGCGCCTCTGTCGGCTGGTTAATCTGCATGAAACGGGTCAACGGAGATGAAGCCATGACAACTCAATCGACAAAAATCGCCACCGAGAACGATCCTCGCTGGGCCGCCGTGGTCGCGCGCGATCCCCGCGCCGACGGGCAGTTTGTGTATGCGGTGAAAACCACCGGCATCTACTGCCGCCCCAGCAGCCTGGCACGTTTGCCGAAGCCGCAGAATGTCGAATTCTTCGACACCGCCGAGCAAGCCCAGGCAGCGGGTTATCGTCCCAGCAAACGGGCCGCGAAGGATCAAAGCGACGTCGCCGCACAACACGCCACGACCGTGGCCGCCGCATGCCGTCACATTGAATCCGCCGAGACGCTACCGGCGTTGAATGAACTGGCGGACGCTGCCGGCCTGAGCAGTTTCCACTTCCATCGCGTGTTCAAGGCCATCACCGGCCTGACGCCCAAGGGTTACGCCACTGCCCATCGCTCACGCAAGGTTCGCGAACGCCTGGCGGACGGCGGCACGGTCACCGACGCGCTGTATGACGCCGGATTCAACTCCAACAGCCGTTTCTATGAGGCCGCCGATCAACTGCTGGGCATGAAACCTGGCGATTACCGCGCGGCCGGGCAGAACAACGACATTCGTTTTGCCGTCGGCCAGTGCTCTCTGGGAGCGATTCTGGTGGCGCAAAGTGAGCGCGGCGTCTGCGCGATTCTGCTGGGGGACGATCCGCATCAATTGGTCTGTGATCTGCAGGACAAGTTTCGGCGCGCCAACCTGATTGGTGCCGATCATGAGTTCGAGCAGTTGATCGCTAAAGTGGTGGGCTTTATCGAAGCCCCGGCGCTTGGCCTGGACTTGCCGCTGGACGTACGCGGCACGGCGTTCCAGGAGCGGGTGTGGCAAGCCCTGCGGGAGATTCCCGCTGGCAGCACCGCCAGTTATGCCGATATCGCTCAGCGCATCGGCGCGCCCAAAGCCGTACGCGCCGTGGCTCAGGCCTGCGGCGCGAACAGCCTGGCGGTGGCGATCCCTTGCCATCGCGTGGTGCGCAGCGACGGCAACCTGTCGGGCTATCGCTGGGGCGTGGAGCGCAAGCGTCAGTTGCTGGAACGCGAAAACGCGGCTGAGTCCTGAATGCCGATGTAGACCGCCACGGACTCCGGACCGGTGTAGACCTCGAAGTCCGTGGCGAACTTGCGGCGAACTTGCGGGTTATCCTCGAAGTAAGCCCAGATCAGGCCCCACGTCTGAATGACGCTGTCGGGCATCGGCCCTTTGGCACTGAACACCAGGTAATCGCCGCCCTCAATCTGAATCTGCGCAAAGTCCTCGGAGGGCGCAGTGACCGCAGCACCCGCGGTTACATCGAAGTGGCCCGATGCGTCGGACTCGTAGTTGGAATAGACGCCGTACATAAAGGAATCCGGCTGTTTGTGGGCGATCTTGTCGAAAACGTCCTCAACGAAAAATTGTTCCCACATAGGGCCGATACGCGCGGTATCTGGCTGCTGTTCTGCGGCATTAAGGGTTCGCACCTGCAATCCCGAGACGCTAAAGGGCAGCACTTCACGCAGCTTTACATCCATTGTCGCTAGTTCCTTGTTTCTACAGTTTGTCTGTTTGATTGGCGCCGAGACGATCAATGATCAACGATTGACGTCGACCACCACCCGACCGCGCAATTGGCCGGCGAGCAAGCGCGGCGCCGCGTCGATGGCTTCACTCAAGCCGATTTCGTGACTGATCAGCGGCAGCAAGGCGAAGTCCAGATCCTTGGCCAGGCGATTCCAGGCCAGTATCCGCCTGGCTTTGGGTTGGGTCACGCTGTTGATGCCGGCCAGGGTCACACCGCGCAAAATGAACGGCGCGACGGAGGCTGGAAAGTCCATGCCTTGTGCCAGACCGCAGGCAGCGACAGTGCCGTTGGCCCGAGTGCTTGCGCAAGCATTGGCCAGCGTGTGGCTGCCGACCGAATCGATCACTGCAGCCCAACGTTCCTTGGCCAATGGTTTGCCCGGCTCCGACAACGTGGCGCGATCGATGATTTCACTGGCACCCAATTGCTTGAGGTAGTCGTGCTCGGCGGTGCGGCCGGTGGACGCCACCACGCGATAGCCGAGTTTGCTCAGCAGCGCGATGGCGAAACTACCTACGCCACCATTGGCGCCCGTCACCAGCACTTCGCCTTGATCGGGGGTCACGCCGTTGTGCTCCAGCGCCAGGATGCTCAGCATCGCCGTGTAACCGGCCGTGCCGATGGCCATCGCTTGCGCGGCGGTGAATGCTTTGGGCAACGGGATCAGCCAGTCGCCATTCAGGCGAGCTTTCTGCGCCAATCCGCCCCAATGTCCTTCGCCCACACCCCAGCCATTGAGCAGGATTTGATCACCGACCTTGTAGTCCGGATGACCGCTGACTTCGACAGTGCCCGCCAGATCGATCCCCGGCACCATCGGGAATTTGCGCACCACCGGGCTGCTACCGGTGATCGCCAGGCCATCCTTGAAGTTCAGCGTGCTGTACGCCACGCGCACCGTCACATCGCCTTCAGGCAATTGATCGTCACTGATCTCTTGCAAGGTGGCCCGGTAACCGTTGTCGTCCTTGTCGATCAAAATGCCTTTGAACATCACTGCCTCCCGATGGAATCACTCAGTTGTCGTGCTGTTGAAATAGCACATGAAAGCACATCGCCGTAGCCGACTTTAAGCCAATCCTCAAACTCGACTGGCCTTGGGTCAGTCATTGCTGATACAAATTCGCTTCTACCGACGTCGGAGAACACTGCACATGAGTCAATGGCCAGACACCCGCATTCTTGACCTGCTCGGGATCGAACTGCCGATCATCCAGGGCCCCTTGGCCGGCGCGACGACGTCGGCCATGGTGATTGCGGTGAGCAACGCTGGCGGCCTGGGCTCGATGCCCGCCGCGATGCTGAGCATCGAGCAGTTGCGCGAGGAGCTGAAAACGATTCGCCAACAGACCCAGCGCCCGTTCAGCGTGAATTTCTTCTGCCATCAACCTCCGGCACCCGATGAGCAACGCGCTCGGGACTGGAAAAATCTGCTGGAACCGTATTACCGGGAACTGGGGGTCGATTTCGACGCGCCGACGCCGGTGTGCAATCGCGCTCCGTTCGATAATACGGCCTGCGAAGTGATCGAAGAGTTTCGTCCTGCAGTGGTGAGTTTTCACTTTGGCCTGCCGGAAAAGTCTCTGTTGGATCGGGTAAAAGCCACCGGGGCGAAAATCCTCTCCTCGGCGACTACGGTCGAAGAAGCCGTCTGGCTGGAACAACATGGCTGCGACGCGATCATCGCCATGGGTTACGAGGCCGGCGGCCACCGGGGGATGTTCCTCAGTGATGACCTGAGCAGCCAAGTGGGGACCTTTGCCCTGGTGCCACAAATTGTCGATGCGGTGAATGTGCCGGTGATTGCGGCGGGCGGGATTGGCGATGCGCGGGGTGTCGCGGCGGCGTTTCTGCTGGGCGCTTCGGCGGTCCAGGTGGGTACGGCTTATTTGTTCACGCCGGAGGCCAAGGTCAGCGCTTCTCACCAAAAGGCGTTGCGAACGGCCAAGGAAAGCGAAACGGCGGTTACCAATATTTTCACCGGCCGCCCGGCACGCGGGATTCTCAATCGGGTGATGCGTGAACTGGGGCCGATGAGCGCCAAGGCGCCGGCGTTTCCCCTGGCGGGCGGTGCGTTGATGCCGCTGCGGGCCAAGGGGGAAGCGGATTTCAGCAGCCTTTGGGCCGGTCAGGCGTTCACGTTGGGGGTTGAAATGACTTCGGCAGAGCTGACCCGGCGGTTGGCGGATGAGGCGTTGGCCAAATTGACTCACTAGGCACAAAACCTGTGGGAGCGGGCTTCCTGTGGCGAGGGGGCTAGCCCCCGTTCGAGTGCGTAGCACTCGCAAAATCTACGATAACTTCTAGATTCTGAGGCTGCTTCGCAACCCAACGGGGGTAAGCCCCCTCGCCACAGGAAGCGCCCTCACCACAAATCCGGTGCCAAACCTGCTCTCTGCATCCAACAAGTTCCGTTTACAGGCAATTCGCTATATATTCCGATATATAGCGTTTCATCTCGCCTACCACGGAGCCGTTCCATGACCATTCGTGCCTCACGTTTTGCCCCCGCGTGCCTGTTCATCGTGTTCGCTTTCGGGTCCGCCCAGGCGGATGAAGTCCAGGTCGCCGTTGCTGCCAACTTCACCGCGCCAATCCAGGCCATTGCGGCCGATTTCGAGAAAGACACCGGGCACAAACTGGTCACCTCCTTTGGTGCAACCGGCCAGTTCTACACCCAGATCAAAAACGGTGCGCCGTTCGAAGTGTTCCTCTCGGCAGACGATACCACCCCGAAAAAACTCGAAACCGAAGGCGACACGGTCAAAGGCTCGCGCTTCACCTACGCCATCGGCACCTTGGCGCTGTGGTCGGCCAAGGAAGGTTACGTCGACGCCAAGGGCAAAGTTCTGAGCGACAATCAGTATCAGCATCTGTCCATCGCCAACCCGAAAGCTGCCCCGTATGGCTTGGCCGCCACTCAGGTGCTGGCCAGGCAAGGCCTGACCGACAAGGTCAAAGACAAGATCGTTGAAGGCCAGAACATCACCCAGGCCTACCAATTCGTGTCCACCGGCAATGCCGAACTCGGTTTTGTGGCCTTGTCGCAGATCTACAAAGACGGCAAAGTCACCAGCGGTTCGGCCTGGATCGTTCCGGCCGATCTGCATGATCCGATCAAACAAGACGCGGTGATCCTCAATAAGGGCAAGGACAACCCGGCCGCCCAGGCACTGGTTGACTACCTCAAAGGTCCGAAAGCCGCCGCTGTCATCAAATCCTACGGTTACCAACTCTAAATGACGCTATCGAGTGCCGATTATTCCGCGATCTGGCTGACCCTGAAACTGGCGTCCCTGACCACGGCCATCCTGCTGATCATTGGCACTCCGATTGCGTTATGGCTGTCGCGCACCCGCTCCTGGCTGCGCGGCCCGATCGGGGCGATCGTCGCCCTGCCCCTGGTGCTGCCGCCCACGGTGATCGGCTTTTACTTGTTGCTCGCGCTCGGTCCTAACGGGTGGGTCGGCCACTTCACCCAATCGCTGGGGCTCGGCACCCTCACCTTCAGTTTTGCGGGGTTGGTGATCGGCTCGGTGCTGTACTCGATGCCGTTCGTGGTCCAGCCGCTGCAAAATGCTTTTTCTGCCATTGGCACTCGCCCACTGGAAGTGGCTGCAACCTTGCGCGCCAATCCTTGGGACACGTTCTTCAGTGTCGTTCTGCCGCTTGCCCGCCCTGGTTTCATCACCGCAGCCATTCTCGGTTTCGCCCACACCGTCGGCGAGTTCGGCGTTGTACTGATGATCGGCGGCAACATTCCCGACAAGACCCGCGTGGTCTCGGTGCAGATCTACGATCACGTCGAAGCCATGGAATACGCCCAGGCTCATTGGCTGGCCGGGGCAATGCTAGTGTTCTCGTTTGCAGTATTGCTGGCGCTCTACTCCAGCCGTAAAACCAAAGCGGTCTGGAGCTGATCGATGATTCACACGCGCTTGAAACTGAACTATTCGGGATTCTCCCTGGATGTGGACCTGCAACTGCCCGGCCGCGGAGTGACGGCACTTTACGGCCATTCCGGCTCGGGCAAAACCACGTGCCTGCGCTGCATCGCCGGTCTGGAACAGGCCGAGCAGGGTTTTATTCAGGTCAACGATGAAGTCTGGGAAGACAGCGACAAGGGGATTTTCGTATCGCCGCATAAACGCGCCCTCGGTTACGTGTTCCAGGAAGCCAGCCTGTTCCCACATTTATCGGTGCGGGCCAATCTGGAGTTCGGCCTCAGGCGTATTCCCCGCCAACAGCGCCGAGTCGACATGGCGCATGCCACTGAGTTGCTGGGGATTGGCCATTTGCTGGGCCGTGATCCGCAGAACCTTTCTGGCGGTGAGCGCCAGCGGATCGGCATCGCTCGCGCCCTGCTCACCAGCCCGAAACTACTGCTGATGGACGAACCGTTGGCGGCACTCGATACCCAGCGTAAAAACGAAATCCTGCCGTATCTGCAACGGCTGCACGATGAGCTGGACATCCCCGTGCTGTACGTCAGCCATTCTCAGGATGAAGTCGCGCGGCTCGCCGACCACCTCGTTCTGCTCAGCAATGGCAAGGCTTTGGCCAGCGGCCCCATCGGCGAAACCCTGGCCCGGCTCGATCTGCCGCTGGCGCTGGGCGACGACGCCGGCGTGGTGATCGAAGGGCACGTCAGCACCTATGACGCCGACTATCAGTTGTTGACCCTGCAACTACCCAACACGGACCTGAGCATTCGAGTCGCTCATTCGCCGATGGCTGAAGGCCAGGCACTGCGCTGCAAGGTCCAGGCGCGGGATGTCAGCCTAAGCCTGCAAGGCGCCGAACAAAGCAGCATTCTCAATCGTCTGCCAGTCACGGTGATCAGCGAAATCGGTGCAGATAACGCCGCTCACGTACTGATCCGCCTGAACGCGGCCGGTACACCGCTACTGGCGCGGATCACCCGTTATTCCCGGGATCAATTGGGCGTGCACCCCGGACAGCAACTCTGGGCGCAAATCAAAGCGGTGGCGGTGCTGGCCTGAATCCGTCGGCACCCCGACGTTGGCGCGCGGTCAATGGCTTAACGCCCCATGATTCGCCGCCCAGGATGAGCCGCCATGCCAGACACTGCATTGCCCGACGGATTGCCGCCCGACCTGCATTACGTCGATGACAGCCAGCCCGGCATCACCCGCAAGCTCCTGCGCGGCAAGTTTTGCTACTTCAACTCGACGGGCCAGCGCATCACCGATCCGGATGAAATCAAACGCATCAACGCACTCGCGGTGCCGCCCGCCTACGCCGATGTATGGATTTGCCCCGACCCGCGCGGCCATCTGCAAGCCACCGGCCGCGACGCTCGTGGCCGCAAGCAATACCGTTATCACCCGCGCTGGCGGGAAGTGCGCGATGCCGACAAATACTCGCGCTTGCGGGACTTCGGCCTGGCCCTGCCGAAACTTCGCAAACAACTGGAAACACTGCTGGCCGCGCCCGGTTTCAGCCGCGACAAGGTCATGGCCACGGTGATTACCTTGCTCGATGCGACACTGATCCGGGTCGGCAACACGCAATACGCCCGGGACAATCGCTCCTACGGCCTGACGACCCTGCGCAGTCGTCACGTCGAGGTAAACGGCAGCGCAATCCTGTTCCAGTTTCGCGGCAAGAGCGGCATCGAGCACCAGATCACCGTAAAAGACCGGCGGCTGGCGCGGATCATCAAGCGTTGCCTGGAAATTCCCGGGCAAAACCTCTTTCAGTATCTGGACGAAAACGGCGAGCGGCACACCATCAGTTCCTCCGACGTCAACGCCTACTTGCAGACGCTGACCGGCGCCGATTTCACCGCCAAGGACTACCGCACCTGGGCCGGCAGCGCACTGGCATTGGCGGTGTTGCGCGAGTTGCAGTGGGAATCGGAAGCCGACGCGAAGCGGCATGTGGTGGAAATGGTCAAGAATGTCGCCCGGCAGTTGGGCAATACCCCGGCGGTTTGCCGCAAGTGCTACATCCACCCGGCCGTCGTCGATGGTTTCATGCAGGGGGCGTTGGCCGAACTGCCGCGATCGAGGGGACGTAAAAGGCTCAGGGCCGAAGAAGTCGCGCTGGCTGTGTTTCTCGAAAAGCTTATCGAAACGGCCGAAACACCGTAGGACCTCTTCGAGGCGAACAAACCGACGAACTGACCGGCGTGATTTCAAAGGGCTTCTATGCTTGATCTGAATACGAATAGCTTCGGTGACGCCATGGAAGACATTTTCGTTGTGAAACGCTGCAACAAGATCATCATTCATGGCCGCCGGGCCGGAGAGCCCGATCACCCACCACCCGATGCTGCCATCTGGTATCGCATTACCGATACCCGCACCCGTGGCTTCATCGGTGACGGCTTCGATCTTGAAGAGGACGCCGCGCGCGAATGTCGGCGGCTTAACGCGGTCAGCTCGCCGAAGCCCCAGCAAGCCTGAGCCAGTCAGTCAAGAAAAGGACATGCCAAGCGAAGAACCTGCGGCGAGAGGCTTCTGTGGCGAGGGGGCTTGCCCCCGTTGGACTGCGAGGCAGTCCTAAAACCTGCAATCCTGTTTTGCCAGGCACACCGCATGCACCGAATTGCGACTGCTTCGCAGCCGAACGGGGTGATGCGGCATTCCGACAAGCCCCCTCGCCACAGGTTTGTGTCTGGCGCCTTGACTTGACTGACCGGCAGCAAGCCTGAAGCTGACCTGTTTTATTTCCGGGTCTATACTCAAAGGAGCTGAAGGATCAGCGACCCATCGGCAGAAAGCTCGCTCCCCGCGGGCTTTTTGTTGCCCTTTACCCGATTTCTTTGAACGGAGGTGTATGTCATGTCCGAGAAAGAGTCCATCACCACCCTGCTCACCCTGCTTGACTCCCGTCAGGCGCGCCTTGCCGCCGCGTGCAAGGAAATCGCCGATTGGGTTGATAATCAAGGGGGGCATCCGACAGCCCTCAGGATTCGCGATCGTCTGAACGACATCGAGAAAGACACGCCGCAGATTCGCAGCGCGCTCTCTTCACTCAAACCTGTCGAGCCGCCGCTGCCTCGCTTCAGATGAGTCGACCACGGTACTCAAACCAGGGACAGAGCCTGAGTCAGGACGCCTGATCGGTGACATCATCGTCACCAGGCTTATCCCTGTCTGCGCTACACACCCACCCGGCCAGGTTTGCCGGGCTTTTTTGTTTAAGCCCTTTCCCATTTCACACCGCCTTCACAACTCCCCCCCTACAGTGCATCCACTCCTTTTCAAGAATGCCCATTGGCCCGCCCGCATGCGGGCCTTTTTTTGCCTGCTGTATAGAGCGAACGAACGCCCTCGCCCGCCTGTCGAACGATTACACATCACGAAGGAGATGTCCCATGGTCACTCACTTCAAAGTCGGCGGGCACCTGGCCTGCGGACACAAAGGCAGCAACCTGACCTCAAGCAGCATACTGACCCGCGTGAAATGCAGAAGCTGCCGCAACACCGATGCGTTCAAAGAAGCGCGCAAAGCCGAACGCAACGCTGCACGTCGGGCCGCGCGCAAGGCCAAAGCCACCCACACCGCCAATGACTGGCGCGCAGCCTGGACCCAACGGCTGATCGAAATGCCCGGGTTGCAAAGACTGCCACGAGGTTTTACCGGCCAGCCATTCGTGTAGCTGACACGCTTGGCCCCGCCCGGTTTATGACTCGAACGTACTCATGGTCGCCGGTGCCATGATTTCACCCAGCGACATGCGCTTGAACGCCTCGACCAGGCGCCGGCCCTCGTCGGGCGCGCAAGAGATGGCCAATCGCATGGTCGCCTCACCCAGATGCCAGATCAAAAAGGCTGCATCGGTTACTTGCTGCGCATCGCTGCCGGGAAACACCCGCAGCATCGCATCGGCCAACAAACCGCCGGCGACACGACTCTCCTCCAGCTCCAGCGCCAGAAGCTGCTTGTCCGCCTGCATGCCGGACCAGATATCCCGCATCGCAGGCGTAGCCAGGACGATCTCGTAATACTGATCGAGCAAGTCCGAATAGGCTTCGCGCAATCCTTGCGCATCCTCGACCGCAGCCAGTGCCCCTTCGATACAGCGACGACTCTCGGCGTTATAGCGCTCGGCCAGCGTGCGGATGATCGAACTCTTATCGGGAAAATATTGATACAGAGAGCCGATCGAAATCTCCGAACGTTCGGCGATTTCGCTCATCTTCACCTGATCGCTGCCCTTGGTCGCGATCAGTTGAGTCGCCACGCCCAGGATTCGCTCCTGACGCTCGCGGCTGCGTTGCTGCGTGGGGTTGCGTCGGGTCTGCTCTGAAACAGATTGTTCGAGCCCAGCGGCTGCTTTCTTTTGCACTGGCGGATTTCCCGATTAATAAACATGACAAGGACTCACCTTAGCACCGCCTACCACCGCGCCCAATAGGCAGTAGCCATACGTCGGCTTCTTCGATGTTGTCGGTTGACGGCAGAACATGAGCGTTTATCATCTTTTAAACGTGAGCATCACTCACATTAACCGATGGAGATGAACGCGATGACGACTGCCCAAGACACAATCCTGATCCTCGGCGCCACCGGCAAAACCGGGCGGCGGATCACCCAACGACTAAAAACTGCCGGACACCCCATACGCCAGGGATCGCGCGCGGCGAATCCAGCCTTCGACTGGGACGATAGAGCCACCTGGGATGCCGCGCTGGATGGAATCCACGCCGTTTACATCGCCTATCAGCCAGACCTCGCCGTCCCAGGCGCTGTCGAAACCGTTCAGGCGTTCACCGATCTGGCAGTCAAAAGCGGCGTCAGCAAACTGGTCCTGCTGTCCGGACGCGGTGAAGTCGAAGCGGAACAAGCGGAGCGTGTCATACAAAACAGCGGCGTCGACTGGACTATCCTGCGTGCCAGCTGGTTCAGCCAGAACTTCAGCGAGGCGCACTTTCTGGAGCCGATTCTTCAGGGCGAACTGGTACTGCCCGTCGGCAATATCGCAGAGCCCTTCGTCGACGTAGAAGACATCGCCGAAATCGCCGTCGAGGCGCTGACCAAACCCGGCCATTCAGGCCAGCTCTATGAACTGACAGGGCCACGAGCGCTGACATTTGCCGAAGCCGTCAATGAAATCGCCCGCGAGACCCAACGTGATATCCAGTTCATCGCCGTACCGCCGCAAGCCTATCGCCAGGCGCTGGAACAGGAGCAATTGCCCGCTCAGCTGATCGACCTGGTGCTGTATCTCTTCACAACGGTGCTCGATGGTCGCAACACCCCGATTGCCGACGGTGTACAGCGCGCACTGGGCCGGCCCGCGCGGGACTTCACCGATTATGTTCGGCGCACGGCGGCTACGGGTGTTTGGGGCGGTGAGGGTTGAATCGCAGCGGGTGGAGCCTGGCAGAAATTACGAGACAGAAACGACAAAGGCCTGCATGAATTTTCTCATGCGGGCCTTTGATAGATATGGTGGGTAAGCACCAAGGGCTTGTCTTTCAGTTGGCGTGGCAGGTGCATATACAACCCCAGCACCGGGATCGCTTTATGCAGTAGCCCCACCGATAAAGCAGACCCCTTCAATCCCTTCAGAAAATCACTTGTGCCATCGTTAGAGTCCACAACTCAATAGTGATGCACATAATAAATCCATCACACTGAATCCATAGCATATCGTTATAAGTAAATAAATAGATTAATCGCTCAGACCACTAGACGATATTAAACAGGCGTCTACTATCTTTGGGCGAACTGGGTGATTTTTCCTATACTTGACATCGGACGTAAATTCTTCATTAGCCAGGAGGCTGACCATATGTCTGTACAACCCCTCACACACCTACTCATAGATACCGATGTCGATTTCGACGACTACATGGCCATCTCGTATTTGCTAAAGCATCACGCGGTAAAGGTCGAAGGCATCACAGTGACGGGGGTGGGCGCTGTTCACTTAAGTCACGGCGTTGAAAACATCAGTAACTTCCTCACGCTGTTCGATGACCCTGAGATAGAGCGCATCTCCGTCGCCGCTGGTTTTCAGCGCCCCATGGTGTACAGCAATACCTTTCCCTTTGAAACACGCCAGGCATCGGATCAACATTACGACGCCCCGTTTCCGCGAACAAACCTGAATCCCGCGCGAACAGATGCGGTCGCTTTCTTAAGGGAAACACTGGAAAATGCCGATCATAATTTTACCGTATTAATGATAGGCGGCGGTACGACGTGGGGGCATTTGTTCCAGCAAGCTGAAACCGACGACGCATTGCAAGACTTGTTGCTCACCAAAATAGACCGCATCGTTATGATGGGGGGCAATTTGTTGCCGCAATACGCCCAGCCCGGCGCGGCCGGCAATATTATTGACGCTCTGGGTGACACCCCCTACTACACCAACAATGTTGCCGAATGGAACATCTTCCTGGATCCGCTTGCTGCTCAATATGTTTTTAATGGCGGGATCCCAGTGCAATTGGTTGCGCTAAACGCATGTAACCAGATCCCCATTACGCAGGATTTCCTGCGCCAACTCTCCCGCATTTCCAACCCGATTGCTCAATTCCTCACACAAGTGCTGCAAAGCTCGACCATCGCGCCCGGTATCGGCACCTATCTGTATTTTTGGGATCCATTGGCGGCCATCGCGGTAACCGACCCTCAGCTTATCCAATTTACCCGCTATGGCCTGCAGGTAGAACAGGAGCTAAACGAAGAACAGGATACAAGCGGGAAGTTGGTGCCGGATAACTCTGGCGCTCCGGTCGACGTTGCCCTAGGAACCGCACCCGGGTTCGTCAGGGCACTTTATCTAAACACCATTGCAGGGAACTCGGCCGAAGCCACCGCCGAAAACATGGCCAACGCAACGGCGGTAGCGGCAGATGAGTGAATACCCTCTATTCTTGGCGTGATTGACGTCATCGGCCTTTGCCGATGACGTCGCCATTCCGAGGAAGCTTGCCTATCGCAACGCAGTCAATGACTTCCAGTTCACACGCTATCCCATGAATTACAACGGAGGGGAATGCAAACCTATTGAACCCGGACATCTCGCTGCGAATGCAGATCGCGCTTCAGCAATGGAACAACTACATCTGTCAGGGCGCACCCACGGCCCGTAGTAGCAAATCATTCAAAGGAATGGATATATGAACGTTAAAGCGATACTTAGCCGTCTGATGCTGTGCCTATGGGGTTTATTGGCAGTCTCATCGGCTTATGCGGAGAGCGTGATCATCGCGACGCCCCAACAAGGTGTGGGGATCGCAGTCGATGTCTTTGACAGTCCAGATACCCCAGGCGATAAGCCTTCTTCGACGAGCATGGTGCCATTCCGCCCCACAGGATTATATACACCCGTGGTGCAGTCGTTCAAGGGCAAAATTTATATGTTTTGGTCCAACAACAATGATCAAAGTCATATCTATTTTTCCACTTCAGCGGAGGGAAAAAGCTGGTCCACCCCAAAACCCCTCGCAGTGGATAGCATCTTGGGTGATGTCTCCGTTACCGTATTCAAGCAAAAACTGGTATTGACCTTTGCCGATGCCCAGAGTCGTCACTTAAAGACCATCAGCTCCGAAGACGGCGTCGCTTGGTCCAAGGTTAATCTTGTCGATACCGCCCTCCATAGGGCCATCAATAACAAACCTGTCGTGTATAACGGGCAATTGTTTGTCTTTTATAACGAAAACGCAGGTAAAGCTGTTTACTATGTCACCTCGAATGACGGCGTTCTGTGGGACCGGGAAAATGTAGCGTTCCAGGAAGGCGCCGACACGATTCTGAATTTGGTTCCCGTCGTCTATAACGGTAATTTATGGGTCTATTACTCTCTTTATAATGGCGGCCAATTCGCACGCACTTACGACCGGGCCCGCCAATGGGGCGTGAAGAAAGACTTGGCGGGTATAACCAGCAAGACGTTTCTGAACAGTGCAACGATGATCGGCGAGCGCGTGTTCATCAGTAGCAGCTCCAATACTTTTTATTCAAAGGATGGGCTTAACTGGAGTCCGTATTTCTCCAAGAGTTTCCCCGGGCATTCTGCCTACCCGTCGGGACTGGGCGTTTCCTATGCCATTACCGCAAACGATTTAACCGCAGACAACCCGCAGCTACCTGCGGATCTGGCTTCGGGCCTCAGCCATACCGACTATGCAACCTTCGCCTGGCGGAGTTTTATCGCACTGAACAATGCGGCCAACACTCCGTTACCAGCTAACCGCGGCGTCGGCAATCCAGGCAGCAGCTTTGCCGATTCGGGCAAGGCGTCCAGCCCCTTGGCGTCTTCCATCCCCTTGTTGTGGCAAACCTTCGCCCACCGCACCGAGTTGTTTCCAGGGGATAAAAAACAGCAAAACCCCGTAGGCGGCCCTACGCGTCCGTTTGCTTCTGACCCGCAATACAGCTATATCGAGTTCCCCAACGGTGCGCCTTTGGCATCAGGCGCCAGCTATGCTCATTACAACAATCTGGACGAGGCGACCCAAATAGGACAAAACGCTATATTTTTCCCGGTCAACCCTCCGCAAGCGGCAATGACAGGGACCGACTATACCCCTTCAAAAGACAGCCAGATCCTGTTTGAGGCCAAGGCGAATCCCGTCGTTTACGAGTATGCGAAAAGCCTCGGCAGTTACCCGGATCATATCGTTCTGCCCGACGGCGCGGTGGAGGTCAAGGCAGCATGGCGCAAGCTGGCAGACATTCCGGAAATGCAGCGCAAGCGCTACCATACGGCGACGGTGGTGACCTATCAGGGCAGCGATGATGCGCCTGTGGCGTACAATGAAGACTACGCTCTGGTGGCCTTGCATATCATCCATAAGACGCCCAACTACCCGACCTTCATATTCGCCACTTTCGAGCAGCAGGATTCCCTGCAATTGCCCGACAGTAACTCGCCGACTGGCCTCTACTATTTCGCCAACTACAACAAGATTACCTACCCGGCCAACTACGACAAGATTGCCAACCCCCTATCGACGCAACCACCGGTCGCTACCTTCTCTGACGGCACTACAACCCATAAGGTTACCCTGCCCAAGAGCGATTTTGTAGGTTCGAACCTTAATCCGCCCGTCTACTCCGGCAGCAACGGGATCCATGAAGGGCAGGCCGGCCCGATACGCGTAGTGCAACCACAAACCATCTATTCCGAAGTCACTGCGGTCAACAACCAGGTCAAGCAGCTAATGAACGACAGCAGCGAATTCAACAATTCGGTCTGGAAGTACTACCGGCTTAAAGGGGTGCAGGCTATCCCGTCGAGCATTGAAACCGACCCGGATTATTACCTGGCCAATATCATGGTCGAAAGCAGCCAGCCGGGGATTCAACTGTTTCGCGGGGGGAACTCATTCCCCATTCCGAAAGACCACATCCTGACCAATACGCGCGACATGAAGAACATCAGGGTGCCTGATTATGATCACAACATTCAAAGCGAGACCATGGGCGGCTGTATGGGATGTCACGGCATCGCCCAGTCCGTACTGAAACAAGGTTTCAGTTTCCTGTTTGATGCGATCAAACCTCCTACGGCCAAACCTCATACGATCAACTTCGTTGTCCCCACCGGCTTCAGGAATCCGGAGACCGTAGGTTATCCAGATGCCGGCACCATGCAGAAACGGGCCCTGAAATACGCCCTCAACCCTGAGAATAAAGTCGCCGTTGGGAAGACGGGCACGCAGCAGCCAAACACCTCGAACGATAAAGGGGAATATTAAATCGGCCAATGGCGTGAGTAAGCCTCCGGGCAACAAGTGCCCGGAGGTTGTCGCATATTACTCGAGCAGTTGTTCCAGGCTTGGATCGCGGATCACTCGCTGCATCGGCTGCGGCGCCGCATTGCCGGACTTCATCATCTTCGACTTCATGCTGGCAATTTTCGTACAAGCGTTGAAGCCGTCCTCGTAGATCCCGCTCATGTCACACTTCCACTGATAGAAGTTCACCAGTCCGCCCGACATCTGGAGGCTGAAATCCGTGCTCTGGCTGCCCGGGGTGAACGGATGACCTGCCGGGATGTTCTGGAACCACTCCATCCATTTAGACGAGCCCACCGCTGGCGGATTTTTCTGGAACAGCGGATTCATGATCGCCACTTGCGGTGACTCGGCCGTCATGTGGCAGCTCTGGCAGGAGCTGTTGGGATTGTCCACAGGACCGTTGAGGCGACCGTTCCAGCCCAGGTGGGTCGGCGGCAGTTCCTTGGTGTTAGTGTTGATGGCGGTCTGTTGCAGCGCCGTGTTGATCTTGGTGATGGTCGGTGTCGGGTTGGTGAAGTCATTGCCGGTTTCTTTCGGATCGTTGCCCCACATGATCCCCACCGGTATCAGGTTGTCCCAACCGGCCTTGCCGGTCATGGCGCCGTTGTACTGGAAGGTGCCGAAGATCCAGCCGGTAGCGCTCATGCGGGTATCACGCACGGCGATGTCCATCTGGATCAGGGCGACTTCCTTCACCTGGCGCTTGGCGGACGTGAAGGTCTCCGTGATATAGCCCTGCCACAAAACCGGATTGACCAGGAACGGCACGGTGTTGCGGTCGATGTCGGCAAACAGTGCCTTGCACACGACTGTACCGTTGGCGAAGCTTTTGGGCTGTGAGGTGTAGCTCGGATCAGGGTTCTGTGGGTCTTTCCAGACCTGGCCGATGGTGTAGGCGCCAATGTCGTTGTAAATACCCACGGCATACGTCTGGCCGGTGGCGGTTTGGGTAGGCGCCAGTTGCTGCTTCTGAATCTGTGCTTCCTTGGTCAAGCCATGAATGCCCTCACGCCCAAGTGGGCCATAGTGCTGCCACGGCATATGATACCAATGACGAACCTTGTTTTTCTGGACGTCCCAATTAACGTCGACATTACCTTCCAGACAATAGTTTTTCACTTCGTCCATGTAGGCACGCCAGGTTTCAAAATTATTGTCCTGCTTGGCCGGCAGGTTCTTGAAGAACGCCGGTAGCTGGCCTTTGGGCGGTGTGGTGGGATAGTTCTGGCTGAGTACGAATTTGGCGCCGGTATAGCTGTCGGGTGGTGCGTAGCCATAGTCAGGGTAGGTTCCGGCCTGGGCTGCGACGCTGAACAACGCGGCTGTCACCGCGAATGCTGTGAGCTTTCCTTGGGGCTGGTTCATCGATGATCTCCTTGATAGCGAAAACGCCTGGCATCGTTTGGGCTTTTGCCCGTCAATGCGGGGCTTCCTTTATTCTTGTTCAGGGGCTCGGTTTGATAGCCGAGACCGGCTTCACGGGTGAACCGGGTATTGGGTGTTCTACCTCCTCGGCAGCGCCGGAGGAATGCGCTCAATCCCCCCCGCCGATTTGCCCGGAATGATAAAAAGAGAGGAAACGGATTGTGCGCAGGGGATGCGAGGGATACTGCCTATCGACTCCTGTCGATCTCTTGCCGTTCTTCCTTGCTTTCAGGTGTAGGCCATTTCCAGAAAAGTGCCATCCTTTTCACATCAATACTTTTGCGACCGCCGAAGACCCCAGGGCGGCCGATGCATCGAAGACGGACGAACGTGACATAAAAGATGGAAAACTTTTCGTTCAGCAAGGAAAGGCAGGGGCAAAGCGCAGAATCGAGATCATCGGCGAACTGGTAATTGGCGCGAAAAACTGCATCCCCCAAGGCATTTCAAATGCGGCGATTTACGGGCGAAGGCTGCGACGGACAAGGAGGAAATCAACAGGCAATATTCGTGCAGCGCGCGATCAACCGGAAACACACAATCGTCGGCATGACTGAGCAGTACATTCGAATGCGCAAAGGCATGAAGGTAACCCCGACAAAGTGATCGACGGCGGCGAATTGCGGAAAGGATTTTATTATCGCGGAAAAAAATAAGGGCTTGCGTGAGGTTTATCACGCAAGCCCTTGATATTCATGGTGCCCGAAGCCGGAATCGAACCGGCACGCCCTTACGAGCGGGGGATTTTAAGTCACCGTGGGCTACTTCAGCAGGTGAAAGCAGTCGAGAGCTGAGCAACGCTTTTGACCGTGTTTCTGAGCTTAATAACTTGTCTAATCAATCACTTAGCTCGATTCTTACCGGGCAGTCAGCGGATGGCGAGAGCTGAGCTGGGCAGGGTAAGAATGTTGGCGGCTTTTTGTGGCAGCTACCAGGCGGCTCCCAAGAGCTACCAAGCGCCCACGAGCTGAAATTGGTAAAAAAATGCGAAGCCGAACACGAAAATCATCCATGGTGCGTTAGACGCAGATGACAGTTTTGGGGTTTTGGGTGGGAGGCTGTATCTGATAGCGGTGCGGGGAGTGATGGTGCCTCGAACCGGAGTCGAACCGGTACACCTTTCGGCGGCGCATTTTAAGTGCGATGTGTCTACCAATTTCACCATCGAGGCGGTGCAAGCAGGCGGCGATTAGACACGAAAAGACAGAATAAATCAACAGGTTAAGACCGTAAGGACTCCCCATGTCTATGAGAATCAACTTCACAAAGGAAGCCTTGGAGGCGCTTGTATGCCCCGAAGGCAAAGCGGACATGTACGTTTATGACACTAAAACTAAAGGCCTAGTAATCCGCGTCACTAAGGCCGGAGGCAAGACCTTCTACGTCGTTCGTAAAGTTAGGGGAAAAGACCACCGGATTAAGATGGGAGCATTCCACGGCAAGACTACCAAATTACCAATGGTTAGGGAGTCTGCTACAAAGACATATGCCAACCTTGACGTGATTTTGGACGCCAAGGAGGCTAAGTCTGTGCGTGACAGCGTCACCTTGGATATGGCTTTTGATAATTTAATACAGAGAAAAAAGAAACTTACTAAAACAACAGTTGATGACTACACAAAAAGCTACCGAAACCATATTAAACCGAAATATGGTAATCGCCCACTTTCAAGTATCACGACAGCAGACGTTCTTAACTTGCACGAGGAAACCACTAAGCCAGCTGTTAGGCCTAACGGTCGCGTTACAGCCCCACGAGAGCGCTCAGCAAATAAGGCTGTTGGCTTACTGAGACTGATTTTTTCTTTTTCGATGGCGTTTTATCATGATGATGAAGGGGCGCGGATATATAAATTTAGCCCAGTAGACATCATGAAAAAAACCGATCAATGGCACGAGAGTAGCAGGGATAAGATTCGGATCAACCCCAACGAGCTAGGCAGCTTTATTGATGGTTGTATTAGAATTGCCGACACCCCACCGCTTAGAGATGTTCCAACTTCTTTTAAGAGCGTCTCGGCTGCCATACTATTTATGTTGTTCTCAGGTGTGCGGCCAGGTGAGATCAGCAAAATCCGACGAAGCTACATCTGCCACAAAACTCGTTCGGTGATTTTTCCAAAACGGAACAAGACTAACGAAGATGACACATTGAAAAATGGACACGAGTTTCATTTGGTGCTTAATGACTCCGCCTACTGCCAGCTACTTTACTCAATGAAACACTCAACTGGTGACTACGTTTTTCCAGGGGTTCAGCAAGAAAAGGTCAGTGAGTCCAATGTTCGAGATTTTCTGCAAAGGATTTCGTCAAGTATTGGCAAGAATCTTCCACGGAAAATCATGCGCGCTAGTTTCATTTCAATTGCTGAACGAGCGGGCGTAGGTGCTTTTTACATTAAAGTACTTTGCAATCATGATGGTAGCGGCCAGTCTGTCGATGTAACCGACGGTTATAAAATGGCTTACCTGTCCGAAATCAGAGACGCAACCTCAAAAGTAGAGGCAGAAATAATTACATCTGCAGGTCTTGAGAGGGACTATGTTTGTCGCGGCCTACTTTCCACTTTGATCGATCTTGATTCACGGACACTAAGCACCAAATCCGTTAGCCTGTAATTACTAACACCCAACCTATCATTCAACACCTGCCGAATTCGCACTAAGTCATAGCGAAACCACAGTCACGCCTTGTGATTGTCGCTCTCCCATAATGCGAATTCGCACTCCCCTAGTGCAAGCATCAGTTCAATGCACACTCCCCTATTGCGAATCCGCACCACCCTAATGCGAAAACAAAACACTTCGCACTCTTATACTGCGATTTCGCATTCACACATTACGAAACATTAGGCATACAAATAAATAATCAAAAAACAATAACAAAACACTTGAATCACCTTTTGCTCATTTCCCATAATGATCTTAGAGCTTTTTTTTAGCCAGTTGTGTCTATGTCAGACAAAAGGCGATTGGATACTCACACCCCTCCGGGTGTTGCGTTAATAGGCTCGACAATCAAAACAATAAAGGTGGGCCAAAATGAAAGCAAATGAAAAGAAGAACAAGGAGTCTCGCATCACATTCAGGCTTAACGAATCTGAGCTTGAAACCTTGAATACCAAGATCGCTGAAGCTGGCTACCAGTCAGCAGGCGCGTTCATTAGAGACTTCGTAGCTAACGGCCAGGTGAAGCCCAAAGTCGGCCAAAACGTTGTTCAGATCGCCCGTGAGCTCATGAAGCTCGCCTCGATGATCAACGCCGACCGTCCAGGCTGCGAGTTGCTTGAGAAGGTGAAGTACATCGCCGAAGTGAATCTGGGAGGTGTGAAATGATCGGCAAGATCTTTCCCAAGTCTGCAGGCTCCTTCAAAAACCGAATCCGCTATATGTTTGGTTGCACGAAGCACGATCACGAGATCAGCGGAATCCGTACTATTGGCTTCAATACCATGAGCCGCGATCCCCTTCCTGCAATCCTCCAAGGCGACGAGACAGACGTGCTGGAGATGATCCGGGAGTTCGACCAGGTCGAGACTCTCAGACGACTCTCTATCGACTCAGACAAGCCAATCAAGCCTGTCTTCCACGCAATGCTGTCCCTAAGCCCTGGCGAGTCCCTGACGACAGCTCAATGGCGCTCAGCAGTCCAGACATACCTGACTGAATTGGGCTTTGATGAGACGAATCAATTCGTGGCTGTAATGCACCAGGACAAGGATCATTTGCACGTCCACATCGTCGCCAACCGAATACGCCTGGACGACACCTTCAGCGTGGTAAAGGACAGCAACGAGCGCTCCACCAGCATGGACTCCGTCTCTAAGCTGGAAGACCGTTTCGGCCTCACCAAAGCCTCAAGGCCGAAAGACACATGGGGCGTCTCGATTACTCACGCTGAACTTCAAGCTTCGATCCGTGACAACGATTTCCCGCTAAAGCACAAAATGATCGCGAAGATCGCCGGTGCAATTGAAGCCACGAACGCTCAGAACGGCGATATGTTCACGTTCACACGGCTCTTAAGGAAACAGAAGGTCTTCATTCATCTGACTCTCAACGACGAAGGTCAGCCCAAGGGGATCTCGTTTGAGTTTCAGGGCAAACATATCTCCGGCAGACAGCTCAAGCGCTCAAGACTTACCTGGCACAAACTCACTACGCAAGAAGGAATATCGTATGACTCAGAAACCATTCATCAACTTCAGGCAGAAATTAAACGCCGAGATTCAGAGGAACAAGAAAGAGCTATCCGAATCTACTACTACGAGTTCCGCCGCAGAAACCAAGGAATCTACATCAAGTTCACTGCCCGACAAATCGAAGTCATGAAAATTGTCGAGGCCATTATGAAACTTATCGAGCTGATTTTTGGTGGTGGCTTTACAGCAAAAGAATCGAATATAGAAAGGTACTACATCGAATACATTCCGGGCAAAGGATTGAACAAGCTTGACACGAATCAATTTCAACTCGTACATAGTCCTGATTGGCAGAATGATGCGGGCAAGGGCCACCTCTGGCAATGATGCTCGTTATTTTGCGACGTAAGTCGCTGCTAGCTTTTGATTTAAGAGCGCTCCGAAACAAACCTCATCTTTGCATTGAAAATGCACGACTCGAAGGTTCTTTGCTTTTTTTTGGTAACAAATATAAGAACTCCGTTTATTTTTTTTGATTTCAAGGGCTTGACAAAAATATTTTTAATCAAGCTGAATCAGTGAGCAATAGGAGGCGAGGTGAAAATTCTGAGGGCTTCCCCGCTCAGTCCACTCCATGTGTCGAAATGCAGGTAAAAATGCTCACTGCTCATGAGGTCTACCAGATACTGCGTGATACCTCGAGGGGTACCCGCTCAATGCGTCGAATAACCAAGACTGGTTGGGACGAGATTTACTGCGGGTTAATGACCGTGGATGTCGGCGGATGGGAGATCACACTCTTCATCGATTGTGGTGACCTAGATTACTGCGACAGCTGCTTCTCACCGGACGGGAGAAAGTATGACTTCAGTGCAAAAGACGCTTTTGATCCAGTCGGACTTCTATCTCCTGACGAGCACCGTCAGCTAGAAGAACTGCTTCGTCATATCTGACCCGCCATCGGACACTGAGCGAACAAGCTGCGAATCCTGCGTACTGAGCCCTACTGACCAGGGGATTAGCCATCCTAGATCAAACCAGTACTCAATGGTTGTTCAGCGTTAGCGAGACCATCTGGGCGAGGGTCTTTGATAAGACTTCTGGTAGAAAGGCGCCTATGGTTTTGGGCGTGCCCCTGCTCGGGGATGGCTGTCGTGAACCAAGCCCTGGCGCGAGGCGCCGGTCTTGGCCCTGCGGGCTTCCATCCGCACGCCTGTGCGCTCCGCTTGCCTGCCCTTCGCCTTCTGGGGTCTGTAACCTAATTTTATGCGCTGTAACGTAAGCAGTGTTACAGAGCACAAAATTACGTTACAGACCATCGATCGCATGGCTGTTGGAGCCGGGATGTCTCACTCGGTATGAGGGTGAGTAAGACGCCTTGTTTGCTCCTCTCTGGTCGACACTGGCCACCGTTTCACCGAACGCCAATGCCCGCTCAAGGCCTGCAACCCGCACTCACTGTTTCCAATGCATCCAGTGGGTCACGCCCCATGGCCTCCATCAAAGCGTTAGAAAGCCACACTGCGTCGTGCATGCTGAACGAATAGCACATGAAATCGAAAACAAGCTCTACTCCACCGTCTTCAATTGTGTAGACGCTCACCTTTCCAGTTTTTTCGCTTTCATCCGTCGCAAGCTCAACAACATAGACGTCACCTTCTGTCTCATAGCAGCTGAACCGACTAATGGCACTGAAACTCCACTCTCCAGACACTCTTTTTCGATATGTCCTGTCAAGAATACTGTCGCGATAGGCTGGCGTTGGTACAAAACCTGCGAGATTTCCCACGGTTATGAGCACTGCATCGTAAAGACAGTGTGCGATATCTTCAGCTACGGCGTCGGCAAATCTAAAAGGCATGATGTCTAAATTTAAACTGACATAGTGATCAACCTGCCTGGATACTTGGCACGGATACTGTTCGTCATCCTCACGCCCACGCCAGTATATGAGTTCGCGTTCTGCAAAAAACGCTGCCGGTTGCATTTTAGTTTTGCTCATAAACTTCACCATCGCCTTATTGTTAAAAATAACAACGGATGCTGGGACGAAAAACTTTAGCGAAAAAGTTAAATATTTTTTTATACTAAAATTACAGGCCTTTAAATCACACTTACCTGGTTGACGATGACAACGTGTTGCCCGCCAGCAACAATTGAAGGGTTCATGGCAGAAAGCGGATTGAGAAAATTGCATCCCAGCGGGATGCGGACTCGATTACTCGTATCAAGCCAGGCTATCAGTCAGAACGAGACATTGAGCCGGGCTGCGAGGGCCCGAAATATCGATCATCTGATGGATAGCATCAAACGTCCCGAGTGAGTGCTGTATTAGGGGTACTTCGGTGCAGGCGCGGGAGCAGAGTTGCAACCGCCCCTGATGATGAGACATGAGGTTGTAGGTTCTCCTCCAGCTAGCCGGAGAAGTCACAGGCCCTGGTCACCGGCAGTAGCTGTTCACTGAAAGTTTAGGGGCGCCGCAAAAAAGCTCAGGACATTTCTCTTCCCATCGTCGATGATGCCTTCCATAACTCTGGGCGCTCAGAGAAAGACATGAACAGGCTTGGGCAGTGCATCGCGTGGTTTTGGCGAGACAAGAGATCGCTATCTGAACAAGGACGTGAGCGTGCGTTTATCGCGTCTGTAAACGGATTGAAAACGCTACAGGTCACGCCTGACGGCGGCATGTCAATAGATCCCCAGGAGATACGCGAGCGCGTAATTGAGAGTCGTCATGCGCTTAAGCATTTCGTGAGAAAACCGTAGGCATCACCTCCCCTGTCCTTTCGCTGCTGGGTGTCTAGCCACGTCCTCAAAGGAAACTCTCTGCTACGCTGGATTTCGGCGCCATCAACGCTGAGATAGCCCCAAGGGCATGTGCGTTCACGGTTGAGCCAGTCCAACAATGCTCAAGGTTTTATACAAGGACGACAACATGACTGACAGACGACCGCTAAACCCTAATGTAACCGTTCCGAAGCCAGGCGGCGGCGTGCAGCCACGCTCGCGCAATCAGGACGGTTCCGTTCGCGATAAGCGTGATGACGCTGGAAAGCCTAGAAAAAAATAATCGACCGATGCTGCGCAGCAAGTTACTCGCATTCCCGGAGGGACTTGCTCGGCCATACCACGTGGTACCTAGGTGCTGTTAGAGCTAGGCACCCGAGGTTAAAGTCTGGCTGAACTATCTAGCGTTGCGTTTTGCCTTTCGACAAATCTTGTAGCTTTTGAGGTGATTGAGGAGAGCTCTCTCTTCGGGAGTTTGATCAGTCACATCGGCGTCCGACCTAGCTTGCCAATCGATCATTTTGTCCCAAACCCTCCATGACCTGTTCTCCAGTGAATAAGCAGAGCCGCTGAGATCGTGACAGAGCTGGAGCGCTTGCTGAGCTGATAGCAGGTATTTGTCATTGCCCTTACCGAACAGAATTCCACCGTCATGTAGCGTGCGGACACACAGCACGTTTGCGGGATAATCGGGGTCTTCACCAGTGCCTTCGAACAACCAGCACATTCCGAAATAACGAAACGTCGCATTGGCATGATAGAGCGTGTCGTCCGGAAACCTGAGGGCAGCCCGGTCTCCGTTGTGAGAGGCCACATTCAAATGACATCCACCATCCCATGGCATGTTGGTTATTTCTAGGTCAGTGCGCAGCACGGACATCAACAGCCCCTGCGCGATAGCGTCGGCCTGTCGGGCACTTAATTGATGATGGGAATCCCCAAGTGTCATAACTACAGAGCGTCCATCTTCCGTCCTCACAGACACCGAGCTTACGGCTTCGTGTGAAAAGTCAGCGCTCTGCGGGACATAAAATGATCGAGATTTTTTGCTTGAAACTGGGCTCATCGCCAACACTCCGCGTGGTTTCTATACCTAACGGTTTTTTGACGGAAAAACTTTAGCTATCGAGGCAAAATACTTTTCGAATTCTCAGTGAGACCGTTGGCCTTAATGGTGCTGGAGTTATTGGCCATGGCTTTACTTACGCGAGTACTCCATTTTCTAGCCGACCGATGAGGTCGAGCACTGCTTGCGTTTCTACCCTGGTGCGCAGCATGTACAGCGGAGCTTTCCTACCAAGCCCACGCGCCGGTGAGATCATCCAGTCTCGCGCCGTCGAAACATCGCCTTCGAACAGCTCATAAGCTGCGTCTAAAACCGTTGCCAGCGAATACAAGCGATCGCCTTCGACGCTTGTGAAACGGCCATCTTTAGCTCTCCGCGCCAGCGTGGAACGAGACATGCCCAAGCTCTCACTGAGCACCCTCATCTCAATCTCTGCGCTGAACGATAGCCTCTCAAGTAGAGAAAATGGCAGTCCATTACGGATGCACTCATTTAGCTCGGAGCCACGACTAGGTAATCCGAGGCTAGCCCATAAGCCCGCGGAGGAACGCGCGCCTGGTAAATACTCTTCAACAAAAGGCTGCATCAATTCACCTAAGATTGCGTGCCCGTTCGGGGACGGCTGTCGTGAACCAAGCCTGGCGCAAGCGCCAGTCATGGCCCGGTGGGCTTCCATCCGCACGCCTTCGGCCGTTGGCCTGCGCGCTCCGCTTGCCTCGATCACAAAGCTGATGGCTGAACGAAATTCAGGACACTTCCCAAGTCATCACGACTACCTTTCTCCACAGATATTACCACTGCCCAATTCAGCGCCATTGGATGGTCGTCACTCTGCTGAGCTCAAAACGGGCATCCGTTAATGACCCAAAAATGGGACATTAAGTGCCAAAAGCGAGGTTAATGTCCCTTTTTGGGGACTTTAAAAGGGGCGATGATTCATCACCTCACATCCCGTTACGGCAAAAAATTCTTCGATCGCGCTCAAGGTTTTTGAGAACCATCCGTTTTTCATCTGTATGAACGTGACAAGGAACCAGCTTGACAGTATCCACGTTCGCCCAGTGCTTGAACGCCGCTTTATTGTTTACCGACGAAACCAGGTAATCGCAAGCGCAGAGCCAGTGAGCGTTCGAGCGGCTACACGGAGTCATTTTCTTCCCTACCTGGGTTTGTCTGCGACGAGGCTCGGGCGGCCAGTATGCTGTAGCACAGCAAGCAGATCGACACCGTATGGAGTGGCGACTGCACCGCTTACGTGAACACTCCGACTACCTGTAGCACCACTCTTTTCAAAGGAAATACATGTCGATCATTTTTCAGCGTCGCCGCGATGAAGAAAATGCAGATCACAGGATCCAGATGCCTCAACAGTTCTTGCCCACAACGACCCATCAGCACTCGATTGATGTGCTTGCATGCCGATTCGAAAAGTACCAAGCCGATCCGTCGAGCACCCATGATCGTTATCCTTGGGCCGCGCGGTTCGTGATGGGTATTCCAGTTCCAATCTGGGCGCGTCCCTTGGTATGGAATGTAGGTCAGAAGGCCCGTTTTATTTCTGCCATCTGGTCGGGCCAAGACCTTGGGAGTTATGTCTCGAATGAATGGTGCAGCTCAGGTGTGGGCAGAGCGCTCTTGGAAAACGGCGAAATCGTTCTGGACGGACAGCAACGCCTACACAGCTTGGAAGAATATTTTTTGGATAGGCTAGCTATTCCAGACGTTCAAGGTCTGCCGCGAGTATGGTCGGAGCTCGGTAATGTCGAGCGCAAGCGGTTCCTTTCAGCCATCTTCGCGCATTCAAGCATCTGCTGCGACGATGAGCTGGAGTTGCGCAAAACGTATGATCTTTACGCTCAGGGTTTAGCGCCTCGCGCGCTCGATCAGCGTGCAGCTCAATAGCTTTTATATATTCTGTTTGAGGCATGCCCCGAGGGGGCTGCTGTCGTGAACCAAGCCCGCGGGTCTTGGCCCGCTAGGCTTCGATCCTCATGCCCTTCGACCTCCTGGTCTGCGCGCTCCGTTAGCATGATTGCATTGCACATAAATACCAAATTGCAGTGCTAGTGATCAGGCATTTGCGTTCGTGGAGGCCTTCCTTTGCTTCCGGTTAACCAATGCGCGCACGAAAGATGACCGGCACAGGTCGGCAAAAAAATGGACGCTAAAGGAGGCCTCTGTGCAGCAGCAACCTCATAGGCCTTGGAGTTGTAGCAAGTGGATAGCCAGGCTTCGTGGAGGCGCGCATTGACCCTGCGACCTGCCATTCTCCAATCTGCATTCCACTTGCCGATGCTTTTCAGAAGGTGAGTTCATGATGCCTACCACGTATGTCGCAGGCATTCGGGAAATGAAGTGAGACTGAGGGTATGAGCACTCCCGTGACTTCAATCACCTGCCAAAACTCCATGTACGCCCGATAAGCCAAGGCTAACGGCGGCCATTATGATCCTTATGATTTAGCGGTCGTTCCTCGGAGCGTCGGTGATACTCAGTGGTCGGTGGTGGCGGAGGTGTCTTATTTTCTTGGTTCTTTGGTTTCTGGTCGTTGCTCATACAAATAGCTCCTTCCCGACGCTGATGACTGCCAACAGTGATAACGCCCAGGCGGCGTAGACAATTTCTTCGTAGGCGAAATCTAGAGGCTTGGATTTCTCGTCGATGGCCGACTTTAATTTTTCCAACGTATCTATGTAGCAGTTGTAGAGATGCTGCTGGTGAGCTGAGGTATCAACCGCTTTCATCCATTCCGCTGTCTGGCGGCTTGATGGCAATGTAGGGCAGTCCCGAATCCTAAGAGCGCTCAGCGCGTGCCCCCAAGAGCATACGACGCAGATAGCTGCGGCGAAAAAGCACCCCAATGCTATGAAGTCCGGGGGGGTGTTGAGAGTGAAGAGCACCCTACCCTTGGCGCTAGCCAAGGCTGTCAGAGCGGCAATCACCACAGACACAGCGGTTAAGAACTTTACGCATTTGTTCTCGAAGTGGTCGAACCGAGCCTGCTCGTCCTTGTAGCGGTCTTTCAAGTAAGCAAGAGTTTCGTCCATGGATGTATCCGTCTGCCCTACTTCGATTTGAAGGTCGGCGCCTTTGTAAATTACTGGTCAAGCGAAGCGCCTACGAGCCAAGCTCCGGGAAGTCCTGAGCTCAAATCACTATCGCAGTTTGCTGCGCAATCACCAGCAATGCACCACTTGGCTGAGAGAGTCGCATACGTGAGAAATGCATAAAGTGGCAAGGCATGGTCAAGCCGCACGTAAGGCAGCAGTTGAAGCAACCCGGGGTCAGTCTGCGTCGACCGCCAAGACAAAGCAACAGCAGGCTCTGCAGCGTGATGGCCAAAGGATTAAGGCCGAGACAGAGGCTGCAAAAATTTTCGCGGATATTAACCAAGTGATAGCTCGTCGCGTAAGGGATCAACAGAGGCTAGACCCGACACCACGAAAATCACTGCAATACTCGGAAAATTATCAACTCTGCGTCCTTGTGCCCCATACAAATTGGTAGAATGTGGCTAACTGCCAGCGCCGCTGGCAAAGCAAAGATTGGCTGAAGGGATGTCAGTATGATCAGAAGGTTCCGGCTAGAGCAAAAATCTCACTATGAGAAGTTGGTGATTGCTCAGCGGTTGTCGGAAATGCTGGAGAAATTCCTCGACGGGCGTCGTGCCCCTCTCTCAATTGGTGCCGAAACAGGCGGCATTGAGGAATGGGATGACGTGGTGATCCAGCATGATGAGCGCTGTCAGGAGCATCTTCAGATCAAACGGCAGACCACTAATTTCTGCACCAAAGATGCTAACAAGGCGAAATATCTGGCCAATTGCGCGAAAGGTAAGATTTCCTTGCAGCCGATCGATGGGCCAAACCCTCCCCCGTCCAATGCACCCCAGAAAGCTCCGAAACCTAAGGATCCTGACTCCGTCCTCGACACCGCTTTCGCCAGTCTGGCCAAACATGCTCGGAAGGGTACTTTCGAAGCCTTACCTGATCGGCTTTTCCAGTTAACGCTCGTAGGCGCAGAACTCAAAATCAAGGACGGTCTCACGATCAATCACCTGGATGAGCTCTGTAAGCTCTGCCGTCAAGACGGGCTCAATCTGACTGAGCTTGCCAATCGAAAGGACGGGCCAACACAGCGAGTTTATAGCTGGCTGACGACTTGGTGTGGGTTTGAGAATTGGACTCAGATCTGCAACACACTGCGCCGAGTTACCATCGTCTGTGTTGGCAACGATGCAGCCTTGGAGCAACGCTGTCACGCGTCCTTAGGTCGCCATTTCACTGACCCCAAGCGGACGCTTGAGCGGCTCATTACCTACATCACAGGGCATACCTCTGATGTTTCGGCGTTGGGATGTCATGCGGTGATCAGAGAAGTCGAAGACGGCCTCCGTCCGGACATCGTAACGTGGGCTCAGTATTTGTTGAGCGATGAGGTAAAGCTCAGCGGCAAGGTATGGTCATTTGCAGGCACGCATGACCTAGGTGGTCTTGTACCAAGATCTGCAGCAGGCGTCGTCGAGCATATGTGGAGCAGTGAGCCCGGAAATCGAAAGCTCAGAATCTACGCACCTTACAAACCCCCAAGCGGTGCCAATCTCACTCTTCCATCAGCGATTCTGCGCATGGCGCTGCACCTGCCTTACGGCAGCCAAAGTCTGATGTTGGGCGAGGCAACGTGGCGCGCTAGTGCTGGACATGAGCTTGGCCTCACCTTCGGGTCTACGGAGACCGATCTCAGCAATTTGCCGTGGAATGAAAATCCTGAGGGTCTTACGTGCGCGTTAGATAAGGAATTCAAAACGCTTCGCGCTGCTTGCGATGAAGCTGATGCGCTCGCAAATGCCATGGACGACTTGGTGTGGCAGCGTTTGATTCAGGGGGTCGCAGATAAGCTCGCTTTCATTTCTGACTCAGATCTGGCGGACGCTATGGAGACGATTTGGTTGGATTGGCTAGCCGCCTTCGTCAGTGCCCCTGACAGTCGTCGGAAGTTCCTGGAGCAATTACTTTATCCCGAAACCGAGGGTAAGAACGCGAAGCACGCATTGCGCTTGGGCCCTCGCACCCTGGAGCTGCTGGTCACGGCTGTCGAAACTATGCTGCTGGTTGCCGTTGGAATGGGCGGTACGAACACTGGCTGGAACTCATTCCCAGGTGCAGGCCCTGTGTTAAGTATCGCACTCCGGTATTGGTCTGGCCCTACCGGGAAAACGCCTCTAGTCCGCGAACTATCTGATGATCACCTGATGACGGTAGTCGGCCCATCGCCAGCCCCGGTCGTAATACTGTCAGGCGTCAGCGCCTCTCCCTCAGATTTGATGGATGCCGGCATGGCGGACGATGCTGAGGCATTCAACAGTATGGCCGTTGAGCGCCAACCTCTACTGGTCGTCACCCGGTCGGGCTTGTTCAAACATTTGCGTAACGGGACGCTAGCTTCCGTACGCCTGCACTTTTCAACGCAGTGGCAAGAGCGGGTTGCTGCGCGCCAGTTAGCCATCCAGTCGTACGTGTAAGGAATCTGAAATGATAGGAATCACTGAGGTGGTCTCAGCTATTCGACAGCGAGCAGATGGTCGCTATGAAGTTTCCCCGTCCGAAACGGTCGGCCTCGCGTCACCTTTAGCAGAGATCGAGTTTCAAACCGTTCAGCTGAAGCGAGTGAACCGAGAAAGTGCGGGATGGAGAACGGTGTTGATCGCCGCCTTTCCTTTTGAGACCTTAAAGATTCAGGGGGCTTTCCGATGGGCTGCAGACGTGCGAGACATGCTTCCTGAGCCGCAAACAGCTGACCTCTATATGTTCCTGCTCATTGAAGATATCGCTTCCGAAGACGCAGCACGTCTAGAGGCAGATGATCGCTTTTGCAGAAAGGTCGTGGCAAGGGAACAAGAGGATGTCAGCTCATTTCTTGACCGAAGCTTCCTGGCAGCTCTTGCGCCCGCTGGCAGCTCGGACGGTATCACCGACCCTCTGTTAGCAGCCTTGGAGTCGTTAAAAAAAGCCCAATCATGGGTTGAGCCGCACCTTCCTGAGTGGCATGGCTTGCTGCTTTCCGGGATGACAGGCGCTGATATTGCTGATGCGCTGAAACGTGCAGCGTACGGTGAAGAGGACTCCCAATGAAGCAGCTCAAGTCCCTCACTCTATCCAACATCCGCCGATTCGGCGTAGATACCACAATCGAATTTAGCCGTGGAGCGACCATCCTTCTGGCGCCCAACGGCACCGGTAAGACCGCAATCTTCGAAGCCTTGGAGCTTGGCCTTACCGGTAAGGTTTCTCGGCTGGGTGATAACCTCTTCCCTATTATTCGAGACACACAAACCACCGCTCGAGTAAGCCTCGATTTTGGTGATACACATGCCTCTGCTCACATCGGAGAGCTTGGTGAGGTTGAGCGGTCGGGTGATGTAAGCGCGGTGTTCCCGGAAACCGACCCAGAAGACATTCCGTTCCTCCTAAGGCTCACCCACCTACTGGATCAACGGGAGCGAGACTGGCTCGTTCAAGCGGATGCGAAAGTAGCGGGCTCACAGCTGGCCCGACTTCCAATAGGAAGGGACGGCTCACAGGTAACTAGCGCGCTCGGGGGCATTCGTCGGTCGCTCACAGAGCAACTGAACCAGGCGAAGACTTCACTACAAGCACTAGAATTTCAATTCAGCGAATGGCAGAGCTTGAAGCATGATCGAGATCAGGCTGCTTCCCAGTCACAAGGTGCACTTCGAAGCAGGGAACACATAGGCGAATCCATTACAGATATCGCAAACCAGTCGCAAGCTCTAGAACAACTACCCGCTGGCTTACTCGTCCCACCGCTGGGTCAGGACGGGTTGGAAACTGTTCACAACGCGCTGGAGCAGTTGGTGCAAGCAAAGCTCGCACGACTCAAAGATCAGATTAAGGCGTTGGCTGAGGTAGATGGTCTGATTGGACGCTTCGTTTCCGAGCAAACTCGTATCGACCAACTGAGTAGTGAGCTTAAGTCTGGTGCCGAAGAGCTATCGCGCAAGAAGCTGGATCGAAGCAATGCCACGGTCAGTCATGAGCAAGTTCAGCAAGAGCTTGTCAGTGCGGAACGTGAACGTGACTCCATTGTCCGGCAGCTCGCCCGGTATAGGAGTGAGGCCCAGGCCAAAGTGTTAGTTTCCGAACGTGGCCAAGTTTTAGAGAGTGCGGATAAGGCTCTCGTCGAGGCTGAGACCAAGGCTGCGGCATCGCGTACCGAAAATGAGGGCAATGAGCAGGTCAACCTTCAACACAGCCTCATTAATGAACAGCGTAAGGCGCTCTTGCAGGTGGACGCTGATTTGCTCTCGGCGCAACGGCTAGCTGGGCGCTGGGAAGAGCTGCTCAAGCTCAATGCAGAAGTTTCTGAGGCCATCATTGATAAAGAGGAAGAAGAGGGTCAACTACAGAAAAAACTGGAAACTGTTCAGTCGACACTATCTGTAGCTGAAGCTGAGGTATTGGCCGCCACAACTCGGCACGAATCCCTAACTTCGGCGGCGGACGCCATACGCGGCGCAGTCGCGACCATAGCGGCTCACCTCCCCCCTGATCGCATTGACTGCCCTCTGTGCGGTTTCGAACATGGTGCCGAAGCTCTTCAAAAGCGGGTGGCCAAGGCTTTGCAGTCTCTCGATCCAGAGGTTGTGCAAGCAGCAGAACGTTTGAAAACCTCTAGAAATCTGTTGGATGAGCGCAAAAAGGCCCTGATAACTGCCGAAGCAGAACTTACCGCGTGCGGAGGAGTGCTTGCCGAGTTGGTTGCGCAGTTATCTGGTCTTGAGGTGGAACTTAACGACCTCAAGTCCAACACCCTGCTCGGCGGTGATACCTTACCTCTCGCTAGAGAGTCCATTCGCCGTCGAGGAGATGCAAATACTGTCGCGAAGGGGCAACTTGATGAAAAGCAGCGAAATCTCGCACCACCGATAGCCTTGGAGGCATTTGATCTGGCCAAGAACGCTTACGGTGCAGCAGTTCGTGCCGTGGATGCCGCCAGACAAACGCGCTCAGAGGCAACCATTAGACTTGAGCAAGCGACTGCGGCGCTGGCAGCCATTACCGCAGATGCTCCGCCAGCTCAGACTCTGGAAGAGTTGTCTTTGGCTGAAAAGCAGAATGCCGCTCTGATCGCTGACTTGTCAGCTAAGTTGACGGCTGAGCAGTCTGCGTTGAGCAGACAACAGGTTCAGCTGGCCGTACTGACGGATACCGTAGCCGCTCTTCAAACACAGCTAACCGAGGCCGAATCGCGCCTTGCCAATGTCCGGGCTTCGTGGCGCCAACTTTCATTCGAGGGTGATCCCATTGCTGAGGTTGCGAGCAGTCACGAGACGCAATTGCAGTCCAAGGTCGGTGAGCTGACTCGACACACCGTGGTGCTTCAGACAATCAAAATCGAGATCGATGCGTGGAGCAAATTGGAACAAGCGCGTGTCGCCCAAGGTATGTTGGATCGGCGGCGTGGGGAGCTCTCTGAAGTTGACTTTACTACTGATCTTCGTCAGCGAATCGAGGCAACACAGTCAAACCTAGAACGCCTCTCTATGCTGTCCAAGGCAATGGAGACGCTTAGCCAATACCTTTCCAATGAAATCGCTAACGTTCAAAAGCACGTGCTAGCTGTTGTACCCCGTTGGCAGGCGCTCTTAAAACGGGTAGTTAGAGATCCACGGTTTACCGGAACGAACCTAGACTTTCGAACAGCTTACAGAAGTGAGCGCGCCGAGGTCTCAGTTCCAATGCACGGAGGCTCAGTGCACGTACCAGCCATAGCAAGCGAAGCCCAACTGACAGATTTGCAGCTGACTTTCCTACTGTCCATGGCGCTGGATCATCCATGGTCTTCCTGGCGGGGATTGCTTCTCGATGACCCCACCCAACACCATGACATGGTGCACGCAGCGGCGGTTTTTGATGTGCTTCGGGATTACATTGTCGATCATGGCTTCCAGGTCGTGATAGCCACCCATGATGCCCTTCAGGCTCGCTACTTCATGCGTAAGCTACAGAACGATGGGATTGAGGCACGCATCTGGTCGCTCGTACCTACGCCTGATGGAGTTACAGCGGTAGAGACCCAATGGCCAGTGAAAAGCCAGTTGTCGGTAGACGACTACTCACCTCCGGCGACTCGCAGTCCCGATTGATATCACCATTAATCGCCCCGTTCCGCTGACTTAGTCAGCGGATTAAAACTACAGGCCGTCAACTGATTAGAATTCGTCCTCGGAAAGATTATAGGTCGTCATGTTTCCGTTCTGGACTTTGTACAGGGTGAGCGTGAGGTCGCTGTACTGCGTGCCCTTGGACGTCTTTTTCTCCTCAAGCGTGAATTGCTCAGAGCGGGACAGGTAGCCGGCGACAAGATCTCTATAGCGCACATCATAGCTACCAGGCGTGACCGCTTTGATCGTGAAACGACTGTGTGCGGGAATGAAAACAAATCGAGCTGGCTTGGCGTAGTTTCCGGTTAGAGATACGAGCTTTACAAATACGTCTGAATTGTTTTGCCCGTTGTCTATGGTGACAGTAGAAAGCCCGTTGGAATTGGTTTGAGGGTAACCCTTCACATAAGACGCCAGTGTTGGCCATGGTTGCCCATTTGGCGCCTTCGCAGGTCGCGTCCAAGATCGCTTAGCTATAGCGCCAGCATTCGTAGTGGAAGCTTGAGCTATAGGTTGGCGCGTGGCTGTACCGGCGGCATTTGATGCAGGCAGTCCAGTGGGCGAAGCCAGCTTGGCCTGGCTGCCATTCGCAGGAACTTCAGAGAGATATGGCTTCGGGCCTCGAGGGGGTGAATACGAGTGCGTCTGCGCGTTCATAACTGAGAAGGTAATGCCCCCAGCCACCGCAGCCACGACAGCTAATTGCACAAAAAACCGACGTTGCGTAAGCCTCCAGGCATTCCTGAGGCGGACACTGTTGCCGCCGAGTGCGGTTAAAAACGCTTCGATAGTCGCTCGTAACTTGGCCCCTTCATCATCGACGTATCCACCGCCGGACTTTTTCTTGCGAGGAATTTTTTGCGCCAAACGAAGCGCGTCCATGGCGACCGCACGGGCCATATCTGGCCGGCCTGAGGCAGCGAAATACCATGCCTGATGTGCAGCCAATCGGGCATTTGGTAATGCGGGTTGATTACCTCCGAGCAAATTCACCCAAAGAGCATGGATGGAATAGATTGGGCCCCACGGAACACCCCACCAACCAAAAGCCCAGGTAATTGCAGATGCCTTAAGTGCCTTCTTTTCGGCGCAAGGGCTACAAAAAATCCCTTGGCTCATCGAACGTAGTGTGAAGACCAAAAAGCTCTTAGCTTTCAAAAAAATCACATAGCGAGGCTGCGCAGATACTTTGCCGCAACGTGAGCAGACAATTGGCTCGGGAATCTCGACCGCTTCGGCAGTGCCCTCCTCGGCCGTCTCTACTGACATCGTGTCGTATTCGGCTCGAGACTCTGGTTCACTCAGTACGGCATAGGCTTCATTAAGGTGTTGAAATTGGCTGGTAGCACTAGCTGAAGTGTTTCGATCTGGATGTAGCTCCATTGCCCGTCGGCGATAAGCCGCTTTGATCGATGCCCCATCAGCTTCAGTATCTACTCCAAGAATGGCGTAGAAGCCCTTAGGATCCTTGCTACCCATTATGTATCGTCCCTGGTTATTTTAGTTTTTCTCTGCCTGGATTTTCAGTTTAGAGTCGAGCGTACAGAGTTATGATTGAAGTCCCCCATCGCCCCAGCTTTTCTAAATAGCCGAGCCCAAAAGGAAGGTTGCCATTCCATGGTAGTGCCCGATAAATCAGCGATCGCGAGAGAAGCTTTGGCGCTCGTCTGCCGACATTACGTGAATGTCCGTGTACTGCTTGCCGTCATCGTATTGGCCAAGGGTGTAGGTCATCCACACAGGCTGCGCCAGCATGCCCATGTTGGACTCCACGGACGCCTTGGCGAAGCATTTTTTGCGCCCCGACTCCTTGTTGGTCGAAAGGCTCTCGACTTCGTGGATGCCTGAAACTTTGGCCCAGACGTTGCGGCCTTGTCGGTTGAGCATGTCGACGTAGCTGTTGCGGGAATTTTGAGCCTTGAGAGCCAGCGCCTCCTTGACCTGTGGGTCGGAGCAGGTTCGGCTGTCCGCCAGAGCAATGCCGGAGCACATCATGGACAGGACTGCGCAAGCAGCGACTCGATTGATGTGGTGTTTGAACATTGGAGCAATCCTTTTTTCGGTATTCTGTGTTTTGCAGGTTGCTTTGAGGTTCAGTGATTGTAAGGCAAAAAGCCATCATCGATATCGATGAATTCAAAAACTCAGCATTCCCCACCAAATGAGGAGATCAGTTGCCTCTTGTACTGGTCATGCTTCGCAGGATGCGATGCGTTGGCGACCACCAATACGCTGAAGGGCATTAAGGGTAAGCGTCTGCCCCAGCCACCTTGCATGACTCAGGCATCCGCTTCATCGAGTAAGGGGCATGCGCCGCCCACTCCCAACATTTACTTTCTGAGAAGCATTCAAAATCTACTTAGCGACTAGGGAATTCTGGGCCCACGGGATCCAGCGAGAAGCGAAGAAGCCAACATGGCCAGCCACCAGGCTGCACGTAAAAAACCCGAACAATCCCTGGCCGAATGTAGAGACCCAATGATGGGCAAATTCACCATTTTCCACTAGGAGCACCAACGAGCACTCACAGTTTCAAATGCCCAAGGCGTCCTCAAGCCGAAAACCGCGCAGATCTCGAGAAAGCTTACGTAAAGGCAATAGATGCAGAAGCCCCTGTGCGATGTGATGGCTGTAGCACGACAAGAGGGCGACCTTTTCTGGAGGTTGATCGACATCGGTGAGTGCCAAGCCAGCTTCTACCAAGGCATTCTTCAACAGATGAACATTTTCGTCGCCCAGCCATTCTCGGCTGAGGTACTCCACTTTACTGCGCGCCTTCAGCGGCCCATGGCTGAGAAGAAGTTCTACCACTGCTTGTTGAAGTGCAGCAGCGCCAAGATGTGACCTGGCTACTTCCCAAAGATTACCTTCTTGCGCCAGATCCAAGCGCCAATGAAACCTACCTCTGAGACTGTCATTATTGGTCATTCGCTTCTTCCTGTACGTCGTCGGCCCTCTCGGCCATACAGCGTCACTGATAGTGGTACCTACGAAAAACAAATCTCGGAGGTTCTCAGACACCCTTCTGATTTTGACTTTTCGAGTGGCTTGAAAAGCTAGCCGCGACTCACGTCGCGAACATGCGAGTTGCCCTTGTCCATCGACGAGACAAGAATCAATTCACTCCGGCCGTCACTTTTCAGTAGAAAAAATCGGATTCTAGGCAGACGCAGCAGAAGTCAATCGAGTCGACTGACCTGAAAACTATGAATGCCAAAATTGGGTGGAGGCTCCAAGATCCCTGCTTTTGTTTTGCTATCAAATAAGAACTCCGATTTCTTTTTTTGGATTCAAGGGGGCACTGCCAAAATATTATTTGGGTGACTCCCAGGCGCTGTGTTATCGCTAACTGAATCAGACGGTGCTGCCACTCGTTCCTAGCTCAAAGTGCTGGCTCCGCGCCCTTGTGCCGAAGCGGCAGCCGGCCATCTTCCCCCCCACCACATACGCATGGTGCTCGGCATGACCAGTGCCGACACGGCCCAACCTACGCTCCACGACGCACATGCATCTTCGCATTAGGCAGTTGCCCTTCGGTGGACATTGAGTCGTGCGTATACTTCGCTTCTTCTCAATTGCTTAAGCTTTCCAATGAAAAAACTGCTTTCCGTAGTAGCGCTGGCCCTCTCGGTAATTACCCCCGCCTTCTCAAGCCCTCCCTCGACCTTTTCCGAAGCCAAGGTCGTCGCAAAGCAAAAGATCTACCTCGACCAAGCGAACAGCTCCATGGGCGAACTTTATTGCGGGTGCAAATGGACGTGGGTTGGCAAATCAGGTGGTCGTATCGATGCTGAGTCATGTGGCCTTAAGGCCAGAAAGCAAGAGAATCGGGCAGAGCGGACTGAGTGGGAACACATAGTTCCAGCCTGGACATTCGGCAACCAACGTCAATGCTGGAAGAATGGTGGTAGAGAGCACTGTGTGGACGATGATCCTGTGTTCCGAGCAATGGAAGCAGACCTGTTCAACCTTTACCCATCTGTTGGGGAGGTGAATGGCGACCGTAGCAATTTCAACTACGGCATGGCCTCTGGGGTAGCGCCGCAGTATGGGCAGTGCAAGACGCGAGTCGATTTCGATCAACGCGCAGCGGAACCGCGTGACGAAGTCAAAGGGCTTGTCGCGAGAACAACCTTTTACATGTTCGACAGATACAAGCTGAGCATGTCTCGTCAGCAGCAACAGCTACTGATGGCTTGGGACAAGCAGCACCCAGTTTCGTCTTGGGAGAAAGAGCGTGATAGGCGCATCGCGGCAATCATGGGGCACTCCAATCCATTCGTAACTGGCGAGCGTCGATGGTCGCAAGGATACAAGGCAGTTGGTGACGGTGTGGTTAGCGCCGTTCCTGTTAATCCCCCGCGCGCGCCAGCTCAGCCAACCCTAGCGAGCGCGAGCGGAGTAGGTTCGATCATTGGCAATCGGAAAAGCCAGGTCTACCACCTCTCGATGGGGTGCCCTGGTTATGGGCAGGTGTCTGCGAAAAATCAGATCTCCTTCACGTCAGAATCTGAAGCTCAGGCGGCGGGATATCGCAAAGCAGGCAACTGCAAATAGTTGTTTCTCGTTGAAGCCCGGCCTTGCGAAACCGAGGCCGGCACCCAATATGTGACTGGCATATGCGCCCTGTTTTTGCTTTTTTCATCTGATAAAGTCATTCACCACAGGCGGTCGCAGCTAATGCTTGGGTGCCCTTCTTCAATCATCCAATGAGCCGATCGCTAACTGCCAATTAGGAGTAAAAATTGCTTACCCGTCCCGACAAAGACGCGCTCCGTGCACTGCTGGAGTCGCAAGTCCAAGAGAAACTACAGCACGACCCAGAAGCGGTAACGACCTATGCGGCCCAACCTGTACCAGACAGAAAACCGTACACCAGCAAACCCACGGTTCAGGACAAGGCATTTCACAAAGAGCTCGAGCAGATGCGTGCAGATGCCGAGGCTGGAGTGATACATACGCCTAAGCGCGAGCCGGAGGACGGAGGCGCTCCTAGCCTTAAGCTTGATGACTATCCGGATTTATAAAATATGTCGTTGAGATAGTAGGCGTTGAACAGCTTGGTGCCCGTCCTCCGCCCCCTCCCTCTCCTATCGATCGACAAGATCGAAATGTTGTGATCGACCGCTGCGCGTCTCTCGTGAGCGCTATCACTAGAAGGGATCGCGGTCAATGGTTACTTATAAGCCTCTTCTAAGCCTCTTCTTGTCCAAGAAGGCGATCTAGTAGCTGCTCGATCTGCGTCCCCTCATACCGTGCTTTCAGCTCCTCAAACTTTGCCGCTTTACGTTCGCCAGTGAGAAGGCTAATGCCGTGGAGCGCATTGATCAGCTGCTGAGAATCCGTCAGCTCACCCCTCATTGCTAGCCAGGCAGAGTTGACCTTTTTAACGAGACTCTCAGCTTCAAGACTCAGGGTCTGCGATTCAATCAGCTTATTACTGTGTGTCATGGTCTTTAGGCCGGTTAGCGTCTGCTCGAGAGCGTGGAGCTGTTCTGTAATCACCTCAGCGGTATCCAGTGAAACGGATCTGCCTTCCACGTAAATGGTGTCGTCCTGGACGCAGTAAATAGCCAGTGGGCCCTCCCCGCCTCCCGTGCAATCCAGCCCTAGAAAGTTTCCTAGACGTAACGGTTGAGGAGTCCAGGTGTGGCCCGTGCATACTCGCCAGATGCCTTGGACGCCAGCCCGATAGTGCTTGATGACCCGCTCTCTTCCCCACAGAGCCAACTCTTCGATCTGAGGGTTATCAAGACTTGCGACAAACTCTTTCCATGACATGGCGGTTGGCACATCAGCATGGACGACACCGACAATCCCACGAGCTGATTCGATCTCGATGGCGACTGGAAGGCCTTCGAGCTTCTCGATGATCATTTCTTTGGAGTCATCGGCAATCGTCATCCACCATCTCGCCCCATTCGCTGTATAGGCGGCATGAGGGTTCGCCCGAAAGGCGTCGATTAGCATTTGCTCGTGATTGCCCAGGACGGAGAAGAACCATAGTTCACCAAGAAGCTTCAAGCCATCCAGCACACCTGGCCCACGGTCGATCAAGTCGCCCACGGCAATGACCCGGTCAACCGCGCTGTCGAAGCCAAGTGCTTTGAGCCCTTTATGGAGGTCGATGGTTTTGAAGTGAATGTCACCGACAACGAAGTCACGACCGTGTTCATTGCGGGGGAGCCTCAACAGCTTCTGCTTCATGCGCACAGGTACTCCGGAGAATCTGCCGTTACGTTGGCTACGATGGCGGTATTGTCTCCTTTCCCAACAGGATCCCCAAGCTCTAGCAAAGTGCATTGGCCGGGTGGTCAAAACACCATTATCCGCCCATCAGCTCAACATTTTTTCGACGATAGCTGTGGAAAGGCTTGCTTGAATCAACGGCTCCTCTCTATCTGAGCCCGCACGCAAAAGCACGTTGGATAGTCGAATGCCAGATCGACTCATATGATCAAGAGAGATTTATCGACGAGTTCTGCACAAAATAGCGCTCTCGGAGCCACGATTTCAGCCGATCGCTCTCCAATTTCGTCAGTTTTAACCTTTCGCCAGCAAGCCCGGTAGCTTCGGTGTAACGTGATTTTATGCATCGTAACAGTCGTAGGGTTACAACCAGAAAAGTGCGTTACAAGCCAACAAATACAGCGTCAAGAGCTCAAAACTGTCATTCAAACCCCACTGCGTAACTGGCTCACTGGCACCTCAATATGAGGGGGGCCCTTCCGAAAGACCTAAGTCAAGCCGGGCGTGACCCGAATGGGCGATTACCCCTCTTAACGTCAGGGGCTAACGGAGCTGACACAAGCGCTCAACACGCGGCGCTCAACGGCTCGAACATTACGTGATTGGTCTCTTGGTTTCCTACCTGTCCCAAGCTAGAGCCAAGGCGTAGGTATGTCCTGATAGCCTGCGATTGATCCAATACTCCCGTAGTTTCCAGGGTTTCCGTAGTTACCCGCGTTGCCATAATTTCCATAGTTTCCGTAATTAACACCTCTGTGCATGCTTGCCTTATTAAGCATTAGCCGGTTCTTCATAATTTTTTCACCGAGATATCGCCCGTGCATGTCGATAAAAATATTCTGAGCTTCTAAAAAGTGGCCAATATTTGGCCCACGCGGCGAATGTAATTGACCGTTTACAAAATTTGCGATGTGTTGCCCCCGGCTATTGAATAGAAACTCCATATTTTGCTCCTACTAAAAAATTCAGTTGAACTTGAAAATGACTTATCTCGCATAGCATAGGTATTGGTCAACCCAAGGGGTGGCACCTTGGCAAGTGATACGCGCTTCATTCCTCTTTTTTCTGGGCCATCTCAGCTAGTTGAATGAATTATGAGTATATAGATGGGCAAATAGCCGAACCACTGCTCCCGATCACGGCAGTTAAATAAGAAGCAAGATCCCCATCATTGGAGCTACCCCTACAGGCTTACGTGGTAGCAACACTCCAGGCCCAGTCGCCTCCAACCACTATGAAAACTTCGGATGTGAGCCTTCGAGCGGCAAAGGCACTTTTCACCGAGTTCTGCACAGAGTCTCGAACAGAAGTGGCACCACTGCCGTTAAAGAAACCCATCGTTGATGTTGTAGGGATTACTACGTTATGCCCCGCATCGGCTTTAACAACCTTCGCCAAGCCGAGACGCAGCAGATCCGTATAAGCGTTCTCGTAGTCCTTCGAAGAAGCATTCTTCAAGTCAAAAGTGCAGTAGACCAAATAGCTCATAATCCATACTCCCGTGTAACTAACTGAGTTGTGGCGGCAAAGGAATTAGCCAACCGCCCCCTTCATACAAAATCGACGATGAGGCACACACCCCTCTCCCATTCGAGGCGGGGCTTTACCCACACAACAGCCGCTACACCGGCCATGTTTGGCAGAGCCATCAGAGCCCTAGCCAATTTTTTAGCCTGCCAAACAGCGATGGTGCCTGAGTTTCCGCCTGGGCTTCTGGTTTCGGTGGGGCAATCTCTAAACCACTCGACCTATTCGCCTGCAGTCGTGCTTTTGCTTGGGCATCCCATTTGCGCCCAGCGTTGATCGCCTCCTGAGACATGTCACCTGCCCACTCGATACGGCCAGACCGTACCCAGTAATGCGAGCGACATCGGAATGTCCAGTTGCCAATGGACGGTTTGAGAGACACCGTTTCACCATCGAATGACACCTGCCAGTCGGTTGGAGAGAAAGGTGTGATCACCTTATTGCCGCAACCACAGGCACACAGGTGTGCTGCAGTTGCGAACTCCATGGCCAGGTAGAGCTCACCGGATTCCAATTTCTCCGGGAAGTGCTCAACAAATTGCGGCGTGAGACGTTTGATCGTCATGGGCGATCCTCGCTGTTGCCCATCTCATTGAGGTTGGTCGAGTAGGTGAAGTGGTCGGCCTGTACGTTGTCGACGTAGAAGCCACACAGTCGCTTCCACGTACCGACAGCCAGTACCGCGTTGAGGGCATTCAGGTCGGCGATCTGAATGTTCGAGCGATATACGTCCTCACCAGCATTCTCGGTCAGCGGCATGGTGCGGGCAGCGTGGTCATAATGCCCAGGAGTGAGAGTCGTGACCCGGCACGTACCCCAAACCTGTTGCGTTTCGCCTACCAGGTGAACCCCCATCCCAACGTCAAGCAACGAGGTACGAGTACCACTGAGCTCATGCACCACTAACTCTCGCACCGTGGTGTTATCGACGCTGAGGAACACGTAATCGAAGGCACGAAGCTCAGCGACATTCTCAGCTGTAATCATGCACGTATGCGGAATGATGTTGCGGTGCATCTGCCCGAAGACCTCCTGCAGGTATTCCACCTTCTTCATCCCCCGTTCGAGATGGGCGAAGGTGACAGCGCCTGGGAAGCGGAAGGCGTTGTGCTGGTGGAGCGCATCACCATCAAAGAGATGGATCTCCGCCACCGGGGTTTTCGCAACCTGATCCAAGATGTAGGCGCCGGTACCTCCGAGCCCGACGATTGCGATCTTCAGTCCTTTGAGTTTCTCGGTGGGCATTCCGATGCCGGCACGTGTTGACGCCGTGTCGGTATAGGCGAACACCGTTTCCTCAACCTCCGACCGAAATGGTGCGAATGTCATCGCGGTGACCCCTTTCTCGATGGCCTCAGCCTGGCCACTCAGGATCGAAACGTAGATCGAGACCTTCTCGTAGTAATCGGAGTAGTTGCCAGACCGGGGCTTTGCCGAGAAGTAGTGTTTCACGACCAAATCCGGTAACAGCGGATTCGGCTGGCTGTTATTGATGATTTGTTCGAGGGGACGCCCTTGCGAATCGCAAGGGCAGTCACCAATGAAATGTGCCGTATGGTCACTCGGTTGGCCCGCAACATCAGCCACCAGATTGAGCGCCATGACCAACACGCCTTTACATACCTGTAGCTGAGCGTTTACATAGGGGACGTCCCGTACCAGGAGGTAACCCTCCTTGGTGTCCAAGTTGTACCCTTCGTTGCGCAAGCGCAGGAGGTGAGGACTACGACTTATCAGTTGGTGTGACATTGAAGTGCATCCCCTTCTTGATACGGACGTGTTGGCCATCTACCAGGTTTGTGAGCGAGTTGCCTTCATGACCTTTCGCATAGGTCACAGTGAAGTGGGAGTTAGGGCCTGGCTCCGCGTCCGGGAAAGCAAGCCGCACTACATCCCAGTAGCTCAGGTTGCGAGAGTGGACGAACACAGGCAGCGTGTTGACGAAGACCTTGATGTTGATCTCCACCGCCGCGAAGTGCTCGACGCCAGGGCGCGCCAAGTCGAACAAGTCACGATCTTCGATCAGCTCATCGTCATCGCCCGGAATGACTAGGAAGATGTCGTACTTCTGCGCATCCACGCCGGCCAACTGTTTCAGGGTGCGCCCAGAGATGCGCTGGCCACCCCAATCTTGGGCGTGCCCGTCGATAAAGAACCGGAACGAGCGGTCACTTTTGAACGCCAGGAATTTTTCGATGCCAGCCTGGCGCAGGTCAGTCGTTTCGCTGGGGCTGAGCAGCTCCAAGCGGCCGTTGCTGAGAACCTGGAACAACAGGTAATCGTCCACAGGGCGGAGTTCGGCAATCTCCAGTACCTGCTGACCGGTGGGGACAGGATCAGCGATCACCAGCGTACGGTAATCCAGCCCCTCATTACCGATCTGGATTTTGTACGGGCCGTGATCACGTACTTCGCGGCCCGCCAAGATGGCGGCGGCCACGTCCTCAACCTCAAAATCGTTCAACTGTGACATGGGATAAAATCCTCGTATCGGAACCAAATGAGCTGTTGCCTACGTAGACAACACCACCGATCTTAAAAACGACCCAGAGGTCGTTGTCTAGCCAGACAACAGTGGACTTCAAAAAAAAGCCGCTTATCATGGATCATGAATCGCGAGCTGTTGTCTGGCTAGGCAACAGACTACTCCCGCCCGTTTGGGCAATGCAATAGGTTGGAGAAAAAAATGGATTTGGCCGAGTTCATCGCAACCATGCGTGAACGAAAAGAGCTGAGCTTTCGTGACTTGGAGAAACGTGCAGGCGACCTGGATCACGCGTATATCTGGAGGTTGGAGAAAGGAGACCGTGCAGCCCCATCAGAAGATGTCGTCACGCGCCTGAGCCACGCGCTCGAGCTGGATGACCGAGAAGGTGATGTGTTTCGTCTGCTGGCCAAGTCAGTGACCGTAGACAATGCGCTCTACCACCTCATGGTCTCTCGCATCGATATACCGTGGGAAGATTTTGAGGACGTAGCAACGATGAGCTTCCGAGGTGAGCGTCCGAACAGCGAAGAGGCCTGGCTCAAGCGGATCGAACTCATTCAGCAGATGTAACGACGAGGAATTTCATGGACGAAAATGTTGCGGTCACACGGGCTCGAAAGCTGTTGAGGGAAGCCGGCTTAAAGACAGCGCCCGTTGATGTCGAGGCGCTGGCTCATTTTTTGGGTTTCAAGGTCTCTCGCAAGGAGCTCCCGGATGGTGAAGCGGGCAGCACCTTTGAAAGACGTGGACAGAAACACATCTTGGTCAACGAAAAAGACGGTGTGCTTCGGCAGCGTTTCACCGTCCTCCATGAGATCGCACACCACGTACTTGAGCTCCCGTCCAAACACGGTGAGAAGGTACCTGCTGATGAGCTTGAGCGCTTTACTGGGCGCCATCCGGAAGAGGTTCTCTGCGACATCTTTGCTGCAGAGTGCCTGGTTCCTTGGGAACTGATTCAACCACTCGCAGAAGAGAAGGATTTCACTTTGGAGCATCTCGCCGAGTTGGCTGAACAGTTCCAGGCATCCCGGGCTTGTATCGCATCCAGGTTCGCTCAAGCCTCGAATGATCACCTGGCATTCGTGGTGGCCGAGGATGGTGTCGTCAAATACTCCATCGTCTCAAAGGCACTCAAAGAGTCGCGAGTGTGGATCAGCAAAGACATCCCGCTTCCCCGGAATTCCGCTGCAGCGAAAGCTTTCAACTCAGGTATCAGTGGCCTTCATGAGGCAGATTCTGAGGGTTTGGATTGGAGCAACAGTGATGATGCCCGGCGATTCGCCTGCTACGAGCAGGCGATCTACTACGCTCCCGCCAAGCAGACTCAGTCGATCCTCATTTTCGAAGAGCTTGATGAGCGACCTGTATCGACTGGTTATCGCAGTTCTCGAGATGATGACGACGGTCTTCTGGACGAGCTAGACGGATTCCCGGGGTGGTCTAAGCCTCGGTACTAACCGCCTGGGAACGTTTACAACTCGCGCGCTTGCTCACCGCGCGCTCAGTCGCTCACTCAAAGCACGTTACCATTGCCGACTCAGAAGCAATGGAGATCACACGTGAGAAAGCCACCAATGAAAATCATGATCGAAGAATGGGATGGTGACGGGGCGATTCGAACTCCCGATGAGGCGTTGCAGGAACTGGAGCTTGATGTTGGCGACACGCTGTATTTGATAGAGGAATTTGTCGGCAACACGCGCTGCTTCGTCCTATCAAAAACACCTCAGATTGCGGATCGAATAGACGAGCTGACTGAGGCCTGGGATAGCGGACAGCTTGGCAACGTCGAGGTGAAATAAGGCATCCCGAATCAATCATGACGGGCCAACTGTGGAGTGATTCGCTCAGGGCATGTGAAGACTTGGGGTCGAGCCGGGCTTAAGCCCGAAGGAGCGATAGCAAAAGTAGCTTTAGCTCCGCAGCCTGCAGCACCCAACAAGTCGTCTATCGAATCTCACACAAGAATACCCTTCTCTAGGCAACCAATAAGGTCGAGCACAGCGTTCGTCTCCACCCTCGTATTTATCATATCCAGTGGACGCTTTGAACCGAGCCCCCGCACCGGTGTGCTCATCCATCCCGTTGCTGCGGCGACATCGTTCTCGAACAGATAAAAGGCTTCCTCAAAGACAGCTACCAACGCGACCAAGCGGTCGCTTTCTAAGGTGTTGAACCGCCCTGCCTTGACTCTTCGCGCCATTGTTGCGGGCGACACGCAAATAGCCTTGGAGATATCCCCTCGCGGTACCTGAAGTAGGCTCGCTATCCGGTCAAGGAATTCGAAAGGCAACCCTTCGCGAACTAGATCATGAAGCCTGGTACCGCGTGACGGCAGCCCGAGTGTCATCCAAATGCTCTGTGGGATCTGAGGCTCTGGTTGGTATTCCTTGATCGATGACAGCACTTTCACCTCCATCTGAAAAAACTACCACTAAGCCGGGCCTGGTGGCCCGAACCAGCGACATCTCCATTGCCCGCTGCGTGGAACATCCGACATGGGGACACGCGATATCGTCGGGCAGCGTTGTCATCCTAGCTTAGGCGTATTCGTATCTCCCACGAACTGAAATGCACCGCTTTGCTCCTTTAGCCTTTCCATTTTGCGAGCCTTCTCCCGAGCCAAGGTTACGGTTACCAATAGATGACACTGCTGCTCCGGAAAGGCTTACCTACCTCCCTCAGTTTTCAAGTCGTAACCAGTGACAGGTGAGTGGAAGTACAAGTGCTTCGCGAATATCGACTGAATGCTCATGACATCACTAGGATTGCTCCAATCTCCTCCGCCCTGAAGCCGGAGACGAGATTGCTTAGATTTCCTGTGTTGAATAAGCCTTCGACATAGATCGCCGCGAAATCCATTCGGGCCCTACAGTCTAAGCACCATTGAGGATGGACAGCCACCTTCGTAAAAGGACGCCAGCTGCAGCGGTATTCGGATTGCTTTCAACCGAGGTGCGAAGAAGGCCAGCAGAATGAATGCCTTAAACCGGCCCTCCCCGATTCGATTCCTTCGTCGATATGGCTAGAGGAGGCGTGCTTGTAACGTAGACCACTTTCCCGACCGGCCTGTTCGCACCTGAAACCGCTGCATGCATGAGCAAACTGCAGGTGGCATCTGACGCCTATTATTCAGGATCATCTACGGGTAACCAAGCTCGATCAGCGCCGTGAACAGCAAGCCTCCCTGTTGTGCGCTCTTGGCCTGGTGCCACCTCAGTCCCTCATTGCGTCTATCTGGAACGAGCTCGCCTGGCCGGCGAACTGCGGCGGCACCGGGGAAGTGGATACCGACAATGTCTGACGGTCGAAAAGCTGATCTACAACGCCAGTTTTGAGTTAAAGCACAGCCCCCTGAGAGGGTGGCTCCCCCCAGCACCACCCTGCCCGAGCAACAGTCACCGCGTGTTTTTTGCGGCCTTATCCTGCTCCCAATGGGTGATGTCTTCGATCTCGTGTGTCGAGTCAGACGCTAGCATCAAAGACTGCCTAGGGAAGAGCTCCATCAAATGCGGCACGCGGGCAAAGTCTTGTACGGTCTCAGCCCACTCATAGTTTTCCTCGAATGGGTAGTAATTTACGGCATGCACGAAAGCACCCAACACGGATGTTTTGGAGGCATCGTAGGCGGAGATATTCTCGATGTTCTTATCCCTACGCAGCTCCTCGATCTCTATGCCGTCGCGAGTCTCATACCAGATGTGCACCACGCCAGCACGGTCGGGGGGAATCTGCTTGACGCCATCGTTGAGCAAACTCTTGAAATGCTTGGAGCGCAGGCCGAGCGAATCCTCATGGTCGCAGCGCCACTGAGCTCCCACGCACTTGGCAACATCCTTTACGAACATGTTAAGAATGTCGCCATTAGTACCAGGCCGAATGACTCGCTCAGCGATAGTCGAGATGCTGCGCTTCTCATTGCTGTCCATGTCACCAAATACCAGCAACTCTTGCTGAGGGCTATTGGGTCTGACTGAAAATTTGCGGTAGTGACGCTTGAGCCCCATTTTGTCGATGGCTCGTATTTCCGCACCGATTGAACCCTCCCTTGCTTTTTCAGCTCCCCCTCTAATGGCGAGATTCACAACCTTGATTACCTCTTCCGGTGTCACGGCGGCGACCTGCTCATGGAAAACCAGGTCGACAATGCTCCACGGTGCGACCTTGAGCATGTGATGGCTCAACTCATTCCAGATTTCGGCCCAGGCCTGCTCTTCGGTCTTTGAGTACTTGGTTTGCTTATCCGACCGTTTGCACTCAACGTAGAACTCTAGATCACCTGACTTGACGAGCAGATCAGGTGATTTCTTGGTCTTCCCGTCGGGCCAGACAATGCTGTTTTCCGGGATGAAGGCAACCTCGTAGCCGTTCTTCAAGTAGAACGAGGCCGTCAGCAGCTCAAAAAGCAGGGTTTCTGGTTTGTTGTTATTCGCCAGCATTTTGTCCAGAACATCATCGACGTAGGGGACTTTGCGAAGCTGCTCCGCGACCGCTCCGATGGCCATGGCATAGGGATAGATCCGCCTGCTGCTGTAAGCAGAGTCGCTATACGGAAAATCATGGGACAGATACGACGCTAGGATGTACCAGTCGATGTCGTCTTCTGCCGGCGAGAAGAGCTGGGGCTCGATCGGCAGCTTGATGTTGAACTTCGACTCCTGCTCTCGTATGCGCTTCAAATATGCAGCTTTGCGCACAGCCCAAGCCTCAGTTCCAAGCCTGTCCACGAGCAGCTCATAAAAAGCTTTAGTTCTTGCACGCTCAACCCGACTAACAACATCCATTGCGGTCTCTCCATGTAGGGATTTTGGGAGAGTACCCCGGACAAATATCAACCTGCCACCACTGGGCGACTTATCCTGACCGAGGTCAACTCATTCGCTACAAGCCGGCCTCCAGCGCTAGGTGGGACTCGCATTTTCAGAAGCCGGCTGTTTGGCGCCGGTGCTGCGGTAATCGGTACCTAGCCGCCCTCCTCTTATGCAGCCTGTCGACGCATGGTCAGGATGGCTGCTCCGAAGCAGATGAACATCGACCCAACTACCCGGCTGACCCACCGGGATAGCTCGGGATGGGTCAACACGCTCTTGGCCCAAGAGACCAGTGCGGCATACAGACTAAGGAAACGTCATCTAGCCCAATCACGCGAGCTTTATGGCTCCGCCCTGGATATCGTCACGCGCCATTCTTAAGTCATTAGCGTCCTGGTTGAGTCGGTGAATCATGTTGAGCAACCGTTGGCGTAGCACTTCGTCTTGGAGCCGCTCAGCAGCACGCATCACATCAAGCGCCGCTGCCTCATTGTTGGTGGCAACGGCGTCGAGCAGTTTGCGCATGCTTCTTGATGGTCGATTCATCTCCAACTCCCTGGATTTCAGTGACGCGACTCATATGGCCAGAATGTTTCGTCAGTATTTCAGCTGCACGAACTGGCTTGAATCACCGGCTCCGGCTCATTTGACGCTAGCTGGAGGGATATCCTGAGGGTCAGAACCATGGATTTGCAGGTCTATCTATAGTCAAGTTCTTTACTTTTGCGTCTTTTGACGTCTCGTCCCATTCGATGGCTGAATATTCATATGCGAAGACGGTTCCATTGCTGACGCTCGTCTTTGACTCTGTACTTACGTTGCCTCCCAGTGTCACTGCAGGAGAAGAACCACCAGCACTGATGGACGCATTTGCCCTTAAGCCTGAATCGACCTTTTTAAACATTTCGTTGTCGAACGCAACGGCTGTGCCGGTAACTATTACTGGATCCTTTAATCCTTTTATCAAATTCATAATCTTTAAATTCTTCGGATCATTCATGCGCTCAATGAGTGCAAAAGAATCTAGCGTTCTAAAAACCACATAGCGACTATTCAGTCGACTTTCCGTTTGCGATTTAAAACCACCAGAAACATCCACCACACTTGGTTTAAACTTAACGCCCGCATCAAGGGCTGCTTTAGCAGTCTCTTCTGAGAAGTAAGTAGTCTGGGCTACTACTGGAAAATCCGACACCACTATACTTCCCTTAGGATCAAATCTATTACGCCCAGACGTTTCGATAACACCAACTCCAAATTGCTTCGCGGAGAAAGCTTCCGTCTTTCGCCATGCAGCCCCTTGAATGTCAAGATACACGTTTGATGTAGCGCATCCAGAGAGCAAAAGTATCGAAAGTAGCAAAATTTTTTTCATGTTAGTCTCCGAAAAACACTAATTATCATTACGCGGGCGGATCCCTCAGGTCGGAGCGTAGTAGATTTATTTATCTTGGCAAGTACGTGTTTCAGAGCAATCAACGCCACTTTTGTTCGCAGACCGAGGTGCTGCGTGATTTATAGTGTTGTCAGCCAAAAAGAAGCCTTGAGCGCTCTACCGACTTGCTTGGATTTTAGTCCTTGCAGTCTGTACTGGGCATTTTTCAACACTGCGTTGGCGCCTTATCCGTTAGGGAGGGCCTGAAGTAGTCAGCGGTTTTTGATGCCCTCCTTGGTTGAGGTTCAAAAAGCGCTGGCTTGGTCAGAAATCAGACCTTTCCTGTCCTTAACTCATCGTTTCACCCTTGAACGACGTTTTTCAAGGCGCTTTTATCGCATTACAGGCGCACGCGACCAGAAGCCGTTTTCGCATCATCCACAGGTTTGACAGGGCAAATAGCGTGGCTTTGCGCGGTGTTTTTCATCAGGCGGTGAAAGCGTACTTTTCGTATAGCCAGACTGACGCTTGATTCCTGAAAAGAATGTCTATGACAACTCGATTACCACGATTCCCTCGCGGTTTGAGAAGACGCAAGCCAAGGACAGCAATCCTCGTGCACTTTAGCACGTCAGACGTCCATCGCTTTGGCGTCAAAGCAGCACACACCCTTCAACTAATGCCATTCCGCCAGGCCAACCTGGATTTGCCGACGGCAGCGTACCAATATCCATGTCGGACGAAGCAGTCGAACATGATTAACCGTTACTCCGTAGCGGTGCATGGAAGTAGCTACTACGCTGGGAGTACTGACAATAGGCCAGCATCGAACCAAGGATGGGGATTGAAATGAAGATTCCAGTAGTTTCGTCGTGGTGGACTTGGCTGGTGCTCACCGGCTTGTTGACCACAGGCTGTGGCACCCCGCCCAAGGCACCTAACCTGGATTTCAGCAGTAAAAACCTAAATCATGAATTTGGTGTCGAGCGACGACCTGTTGCAGGCCACACCCCCAACCTTGGCTTAGCGCTCGCGGGCGGTGGCACCAAGGCTTCGGGGTTTTCCATTGGTATACTCAAGGGGCTGGTGTCATCCGGCCAGATGGAACACGTGGATGTTATTTCCTCGGTATCTGGTGGCAGCTACGCCGCCTACTGGTATTACGCCCGCCTGGTTTTCGACGATCCGACGTTTGAGCAAAATAAGCCAACCCCCGTTGCATTCCAACAAGCACTCTTTCTTGATTGTTTCCCTTCGCGTTACATGGAAACCTTGGGTGTCAGCGGAACATCGGAGGAACCTTGGCTTGTAGGCCAACCTCTACCCTGCCCGCCTCAAAACAATTCGAATCTGCTTAAAATTGCAGGGGATGATCAATTTGAGACCGACGAAAAGCGCCAGCATACCCAACATCAATATGACCTACGCCTGACTGCGTTAAATCGACCTGAATTAGGCAAAGATCCTTACCGCGTCCAAAATGCCTTACGGGGCTACCAGGACATTTTCAGCACAGGGCTGAACATGTTTGGCGCCCATGCCTTCGACTATACCACCACCGAGGATGACCAGCGCTTTACTAATGAAACGCTGGAAATGATTCCACTAGAAATCGGCTCGATTGTTCTTAACGCGTTAGCCAATATTGTCTTTGATTGGAACATTAATCTCTCAAGCACGCAGCACGCTTACGCCAAAGGCATCGCACGCACCTATGGTGCCAGCCCACCTAATTGTGATGAAGAAGATGACGCCTGCATTACGACGATGTACGGCACCAGCGTCCGATTGGAAGGCGATATTGAGCAAGCTAGATCTCTAAGTTATACCCAACTTCAGAGGGCTTATGAGGTAAAGGGCGCGCCACTATGGATCATCAACGCTACCGCTGGGGAGGATCGCAGCGTGTTCGACGTTGGTAAGCAGCAGCAGTTTTTCCTTTCCGCCTTCGAGGTTAACTCTTATCAATACGGTTCAGGGCTGTACGGGCATCGGCCAGGTACTTTAGCGGGCCTGACACCTGCCAAAGCCGTCGTGTCGTCCGCAGCCTTCCTCGATTCCCAGCAAAAGGTGCTGACCGAGCCGCCCGAGCGCAACGTCCTAAATGCCCTACAAAAAATTGCAGCGCTGGACTGGGGTCTTTCATTTCCTAATCCAAACAACAGCAGCCAAACCATCTATGGAATGCACTACCTTTTGCCCTTCCCGCTCTACCATGTCGAGCGCTTGGGCGACGCCAAACATTCAACCTTCATTCACCTGTCAGACGGCGGCATGTCAGAGAATCTTGGCGCCTACGCTCTGGTGCGCCGAGGCGTCTCCAACCTGATCATTTCCGACCATGCGCAAGACCGCGAGGGTTGGATGGCTGACATCTGTCGACTAAAGGATGGACTCGCAGACCAAGGACTGACCCTGCTGTTGCCTGGTTTGAGCAGTCTGGATAAGCAGTGCAAAATCGTGAAGTACGAACTCACCGGTTACGACATCTACGCCTGGGAGCACCCGGTATTGGTCGGCTGTATCGTTTCTACAGCGCTGGCCAATTCGGACTGCGAGAACCTTCCCGCCAATCTCATCAAAGATCAGTACGCCGCTCACCTGTTCTTGATCAAACCCGCCTTGGGGACGAAGTCGATGCGGGTTCAGTTGCAATCCATCAGCGACGCCTGCAGCCAAGGCAGTAATAAAAATTGCCAGGGAATCGTACGCCATGCGTGCACCACACCAAATGGGGCGAATGACAGTCCTATGTGGCAAGGCGCCCCACCCCCATCCTGCGAGGTATATGCGTTTATCAGCAAAAACTTCGGCAACAGCGATGGCATGGCCAGCGACGGCTGTCCGAACTATCCGCAGTTCGGCACCGTCGCCCTGACAATGGACTCATCGCCTTGGATCTATGGCGCCATGCGCGATCTTGCAGCCTATTACTCCAATCGTGTCCGTTGGTTCTTCGCCGAAGGGGGCGCCATCAAAGAAGATCACTTCCTCGAAGAATTGCGTTACCAGCGTCGCAATGCGATGCCTTTGCTAGTGGATGCCAAGTTGCGTAGACCGGGGGCAACAAAATCATGCGAGTTCAAAGCACCGAGCCGGACAACGAAATCGACTTAGCGATGACGCAAAGGGGCATGAGTTGAGGGTTGTCAGGGATCATCGACCATCCTGTCGCTCGATCCTCCCAGTGCAGGATGGTTGGGAAGATCAAGATGTCTTGATCTTCGCGCTGAGCTTGGGCGATGGCATCTTCAAAATTTTCAGCCAAACCGCCAATGCGCACCAGACGGGACTTGGCGCTTGTGGCGTTGTAAATGATCTTCGTAGTGTTACGACCAGAGCCGCTATAGACGTTATCACCGTATTCGCCGTCAGCAGGCGTCGTGACAAAGATCCGCTCGCTTGTCGTAATACGTGCTGAGCCATTTTGTTGTGGTGACCAGCGGTGTGAGTCCGCGCAACCAGAGAGCACGGCAATTAAGGCGAGTGTCAGGGGAATGCGCATCAATACATCCTTGTAAAAGGCCTGCATGGCATTTAGAGATCAAAGGAATATAGCAAAGCTCCCTGTTCCTAGTGAGGAAACCTACGCGCAGCCAGCACATGCTTGGCAATCTCCGATCCGGACAGTCTGCCACGCCCCCCTGACAAGGATGTACACCATGCTCTAGCATGCGAATGGATACGCTCGCTGGATGTCGTATAGCGGGTATTAGTCGCCCTACGATCAAGCGGGAAAGGCTGCGAAAAAGGAACATCCATAGGACGCCAGATTTTGAACACAACCTCCCCTCTCACCGCCCGCGAGGTCTACCAGGTCTTGAAAGACGTTGCGTTGGGCACACGCATCATGAGAAGAACCAGCAGCCAGTCTTTGAGCGAAATCTACAACGGCCTCATGACTGCTGAGATCGATGGCTGGCGTCTCACGCTTTTCAATGACGGCGGCACCTTGGATTACTGCGAGGATTGCAGGTCTCCTGACGGTCGTATCGGGTCTATTGAAACCTGGCAATGCTATGGCACCGACCCAGTTAAGCTTTTGAGCGGATGGGAGCGTGAGCAGCTTGAGCGTCTACTGAATGAGCTCTCAGCCTAAGCAAAAGAAGGCCTCATCGCGTTCGTTTCCGTGCGCGGTTTGCCACCAGTAAGCTCATGAGTAATCCAACCGCGCCTACATCAACCGATGCCTCAAGTGAGTGAAGCGGCCAACTGTTGACTATGCTTCATCCCGATTGTGGGGTCGGCCTAACGCCAAGCTCCACCACGGATGGAGCAAAGCTTATGACTCTGGTTAATGACCTATTGGTGTGGTCTACCGAACTTAAAGGTTGGCAAAGAGACGCCCTTAGGCGCCTATTCACCCAAGATGCGTTGAGTGCCGATGACCTTGCCAGCCTAGTAGTCATGGTTAAAGAAGCTCATGGAAATGGCTCCGCTTCCCCTGAACCGCCGACCCCACTCGCCCAAGCTCACGTCGCTGGAGCTGGTAGTGGTGCGACTGTCCAACTTCTAGGGCTCTCCAACCTGTCCAACATCAATGGCTTCCCGGCCGGGCGTAGAGTCGACCTGCAGCCCAACGGTTTGACCGTCTTGTTTGGCGAAAATGGTGTCGGTAAGTCGGGTTACGCAAGGCTGCTCAAGAACACCTGTCGAGCTCGGCGCCGCGACAATGTCCGCCCAAACGCGTTCGGTGTAGCGGGAGTACCTGCGGCGGATGTTTCATTTCTTGTCGACGGTAATCCTCAACAAGCCACATGGACTCAGGGTGAAGCGTCAAACTCAGATTTGAGCATGATCTCCGTGTATGACGCTGCTTGCGCTATGGACTACGTAGAGGAAGAAGGAACACCCGTCTTTTTACCGTACGGCTTGGGGCAAATGAATCGCCTAGTTGTCGCACAACGAGAGCTGCACCGTATCATCACCGCTGAGCGTGACGCAGTAGCCCTTAATGCTGGGCTGTTTGACCCCATACGGGGTGAGACAGTGGTGGGTGATCTCATCAAAGGACTGGGCGTAGGGACTGACGTGGATGTCATGAAAACGCTGGGCACATTGAGCGAAGAAGACGAAGTTCGTTTGCAGCAACTCGCACAAGTCCTACAGGACATGAATCCGGAACCCAAGGCTCAAGCCTTGGACAGACAGTCTGAGCGGTTGGAGGTTGGCGCTCAGCACGCCGTATCGGCTTATGCGGTAGTGACTGATGAAGCCTTTCAAACACTCAGGCGCCTTCATGTTGAAAACATAGCTGCCGAGGAGGCCTACCAGGCTGCACAGAAGAACCTACGTGAGGTGGATGAAGCAACACTTCCTGGAACAGGTAATGGTCTTTGGAAGTTACTTTTTGAAGCTGCTGAACGCTTTTCTACTACGGATGCATACCCAGGTCACTCGTTTCCACACACAGAGGACGGAGCGAAATGCGTTTTATGCCAGACAGTTTTGGCCCCTGATGCACAGCAGCGCATGCGAGATTTTTCAACCTTTGTCAACGAACATGCAGCCGCAAATGCAACCGCAGCTGCGAACACACTTCGTGCAGCGTTAGCTGTGTTGAACAACGCAAACTTTACGCCGTTCGACGCGCCCTCATTGGCCGAATTGAAGGCAGTTGCACCGGATGAGCATGCTCATTTGGTAGCAGTTTGCGATGCTTGGCAGTTACGCAGAACATGGCTGACAACAGCCGTCGAAACCAATGATTGGACTCCAGCGATTCCGGCCTTCCCTGACGGCGACCGACTGGAAATCCGGCTACGCCGGTTAATAGAAGCAAACAAAGTAGCTGCCCAAACACTGCGCCAAACGGATGATCCGGAGAATCGAGCGCGACTTCAGGAGGAGCTTAAGCAGCTCAAGGCTCGTCAGGCGTTCGCATTGTTGCTGCCACAAGCGGAGCAATATGTTCGAGACAGCATCGTGCGGCAAAACCTCGATAAGTGCCTTTCCGCACTAAGCCCGACTGGTGTCTCTACAAAAATGACTAACCTCGCCAGGCAGTACGTCACTTCTGCTTTGGCCGAGGCCATGACTACCGAGTTGCAGCTTCTAGGCTACCGGCGTGACGTTCAACCTGAACTCGCTGGGCGAACGAGCGCAGGGACAACCAAGGTCACATTGAAAATCAAAGGCTCAAACCTTGACGCTCACCATGTGCTCTCAGAGGGTGAACAGCGAGCAATTGCATTGGCACTGTTCTTAGCCGAAATCCGCTCACTGCCTCATCACTCTGCTGTCATTTTTGACGACCCGTCCACATCGTTGGATCATCGCTATCGCCGAAAAATGGCAGAACGACTCGCATCGTTGGCAATGGAGCGACAAGTCATTGTGCTTACCCATGACGCAGTATTTCTCACAGAGCTAAATACCGCTCAACGGAAAGCGGGAGTAGAGGCTAGCTACAAATCCGTTCGATGGGATAACGCGCCAGGCCAGATAGTCGAGGGTCTTACCTGGGAAACTATGAACTGCAAAATGCGTTTGGAAGATATCGCTAAGGTTGCGCAAGAAATACAAGCGACTATTGGTACGTATATGAACGACGACAGCGCACAGGTTGTGACGAGGGCATACGGCAAATTACGCGGCACCATTGAAAGGGCTGTCCGCGAAGAGTTCATGAACAACACAGTGCAGCCTTTCAGCGATGTCGTGTCTGTTGAGTCCTTTGGAGCAGTCATCGGACACACCCAAGCAGAGTGGGAAACACTAATCGATATTTACGACCGGTCATGCGAGGCAATTGAAGCTCACGATACGCCCGCAGAGCGTCAACTACCCATCCCGCCCCCTGAACAACTACTACGTGATGTCCAGGTCGCTGTCGAGCTCATTGGCGATGCCGCGAAGAGAAGGAAGGTCTACGAAAGGGCAAGATCAGATCGCAATGCTGCACGAAAAAAACCGTTTCAGGCAGCCTGACTTGTCCAAATAACGCTGCATGCTGCTTAGGCGGGGCGTCATCGGCAGCACGCATCCTGTGAATTCACTCAAGGAGGAATCGCGATGCCAAATTCAGACCTGCTCCCTTCCCTGCTATTCAAGATTAACGAAAACCAGCAAGCCCTTGAGGCTGCCATCATGGAGCTCACACTTTGGGTCGAGCAGCGTGGATCGGGTGAGATTGGAGGCAACGTGCGCGGTGCGCTAGACACGATCAGAACAAATGAAGAGTTCATCAACATGACGCTTGCGGTGCTCATGGCACCCGAGTGATCTGTTCGACCACCACGGTGGATGATGCAAGGCATTCCAGAAGATAAATCAGTCGAGGCTCAACTGAGGTCTTAGTGCTTCAAGTAGAGTCGAGCTGAAGCATCGTCTGGATTGAGATAAAGCCGCTCATGGCGCCACCCAATGCCTGGCTTAGACGAGCGAGCATGAAAGTGGTGGACGCGGGTCACGCGAGCTTGATGGCTCCGCCTTGGATATCGTCCCTCGCCATTCGCAAGTCATTGGCGTCTTGGTTGAGCCGATGAATGAGGTTGAGCAACCGTTGGCGCAACACCTCGTCTTTGAGCTGCTCAGCCGCACGCATCACATCAAGCGCCGCTGCCTCATTGTTGGTGGCAACGGCGTCGAGTAGTTTGCGCATGCTTCTTGATGGCCGATTCATCTTCAACCCTCCTAGGTTTCGGTGACGCGAATCATATGGCCGAAATGTTTCGTTAGTGTTTCAGTTGCACGAACTGGTTTTGAATCACCGCTCCAGCTGGTTTGACGCTAGCTGAAGGAGCGCCCTCCGCGCAATTGACCATCATATGGGCGTCACCTAGTCTGAAGTGTTGGGTTTAGTTCCCTTCAAGGATGAACATGATCAATTTCAAATGCGATGAGTGCAGCAATCCGATTCAGGTCTCTAAAGAGATGGCCGGCAAGCAAGGCAAATGTCCACATTGCGCATCGCCGTTGATAGTGCCGGCCCCAATGGTTTTCAATATCGACGAGACGAATACCCCGGATGGTAAGCCGACGTCCTGGATTGAAGGCCTGGCAAAGGTTGATGTTCCGTTACAGCCGGCTGGCCCTAAGCCTGTGCCATTGGCTGATAAGGCCAAGTCGTTCATTGGCACATTGCTCTACTGGATCTTCGGTCTGCTTTTCGCTGCTTGGACGCTGGCGGTCATCTTCCAAGCTCCGGTGGCTGCCATTCCACTACTGATCGCGACCGTTTTGTTGCTGCCACCGTTATGTAACATGCTCATGGCGAAGTTTCAGTTTGATCTCCAGCCCTCTGTTCGTGTGACCGGCGCCGTTGTGCTCGGATTCGTCGGGATGCTCCTATTCTCCAATCACATGAGGAATGAAATCACTGCGCAAAATAAGGCGGCGGAGTCGGCAGCGGCTCAAAAGAAGGTCGAGCAGAAGAAAACGGATACGGACTATTTGGTTGCAAACAAGCCAGCCATCACTACCCAGTTTCAGCAGTTGCTGGATGCAAAGAAGATCATTGAAGCCAGGAATCTGCTGCAAAAGTACAAGGGCCTGGGTGATACCGACGTGGACGCCATGTTCGCTAAAGTCGATGCAAAGGTTAAGGACATCGCCAGAGACGAGCAGACCGCCTCTCTAAAGGCCAAGCTCGCGCAACTGGGCAAGGACGACTACGCCGGCCAGGAAACGACCTACAAGGCCCTGCTGGCGCTCTACCCAGGCAACAAGGAGTACACGGACAAACTCGCGGCGGCTTCTCATGAGATCAAGAAGGCCAGTGAGTTTCAGCAGCGCAGGGTAGCCGGAGAAGCTTGGGATTATGAGACCACGCAGGATTCAATGAGCCAGAAGCCAGTCACGACAGCCTTCATTGGGTCGACCAACCGATTGTCGTTCGACTTCCCTTACCGCGGAGCGCAACAAGCCATACTTAAATTGCGCAAGCACCCGCGCTGGGGCCAAGACGTGATTCTGAGGATCCAAAAAGGCCAGTTCCTTTGCAACTCATACAACGGATGCAGTGTGTCGGTGCGCTTCGGGAACGGAAAGCCTAAGCAATTCTCGGCAGGAGAGCCGAGCGACAACGACAGCACCTACATTTTCATCAACGGCTACAACAGCTTCGTCAGCGAACTGCGTAAGGTCGACAAGATCTATATCGAGGCTCAGTTTTACCAGGAAGGCAATCGCACGATGGAGTTCGTGGTAGATGGCTTGGACTGGAAGTAAGGTTAAGAGCTGTAGATGCTTACGCCTTTCAATGACTTGCGACAGCTTGGATTGCGAGGATTACCGGTCACCCGAGGGACGAGTTGGAACACTTTAAATCTGGCAGCTACGGCGCTGATCCGGGCCCTTAGTGGGTGGGAATATGAGTGACCGAAGCCAAGATTAGTCCCTCGTTTACAGGTATGGTGACGCTTTCACTCAAGGATGAACCATGGCTACGCATACCTCCAATAACGCTCAGAAGCGCCTCGCAGTGTTGATCGACGCCGACAATGCCCCAGCAGCAATCGTCGAAGGCCTGTTTGAAGAAATTGCTAAGTACGGTGTCGCCAGTGTCAAGCGCATCTACGGCGACTGGACTGGCCCACATCTCGGCGGCTGGAAGAAAGTCCTGCTCGATCACTCGATTCAGCCCATCCAGCAATTCGCCTATACCAAAGGCAAAAATGCCACCGACAGCTCGCTTATCATCGATGCCATGGACTTGCTATACACCCGCCGCTTCGACGGATTTTGCCTAGTATCGAGCGACAGCGATTTCACTCGATTGGCTTCTCGATTACGCGAAGAGGGTTTGACCGTTTACGGGTTCGGCGAAGAGAAAACACCCAAGCCGTTCGTGGCCGCATGCGACAAATTCATTTACATCGAGTTACTCCGTGAGGATGTCGTTGCGACTACCAACGGTGAGTCTAGTACCGCTTCGCTGCTGCCCCCGATGTGGCCAAACCAGCGGTTGCTGAGCCTTCCAAAAAGCCTAAAGCACCGGTGGGCTTCATCGCCAAGATCATGGACGACATTGCTGACGAGGATGGCTGGGCACATTTAGGCGCGCTGGGCGCGAACATTACGAAACTACGTCCAGAGTTTGACCCACGCACTCATGGCTACAAAAAACTGAGCGACCTCATCAAAGGCTACACGCAGGCGTTTGAGCTGCAGGCCAGAGCCACTTCAGGGGGCACGGCAGTGATGTACGCTCGTCACAAGCAACCAAGCAAATGACAGATTAGGCATGTGAAGCCATGGATGGCATAGACGTGCGCCGACTTAAGTATTGTTGGATAGACGTTTCGGTCGGGGAAAAGAGAAGCGCGTTGCGCTGTCATAAATTGTCTCAGCTCAGTCCCGCATAATTGTTGAATTCATGGAATCATATCGGTACTCCTAGAACACAATCTTTAGCAGGGAGCGCACCATGCACCCAAGATTCAGGGTCATCGAGACCACCGGACTGGAAGATGGCAGTAAGCGATACAGGGTCGTTGATCTCGTCGAAGGAGGCTCAGCCAGTAAGCATGGCGTGTTCAACGTCAGGACGGAGGCAGAGGCTGTTTGTTCGCTCCTGAATGCCGAGCATTTTCGTCAAAGTGGTGTAGGTCGTACGTCCCTGAGCATTTGATCCACATGGTACGGAACTCTGAGCGTCGGACGCTTTTGTGAGAGCGATAAATGCGCTATAGCGCATTCATGGATTCTCGATCTGAAAGTACGTTTTGAAGGCGCTCCAGATTCAGTCGCTAGCACTCAGCCTCAGCTTCTTCTCGGGCCTGGTAGGTAGCCCTCAGACTTAGTTTTTCTTCGTTGTCATAGATGTTGAAATCCACCCAGCAACGGTCGCAACTAAACCGTCGCTATTGGCCAGAAGGGGTCACTCGTCAGTGGCTGATTCGAAGGAGTCGACTGACCGCATCCAGAACGACATTGGGGGCATCTCGATGGGGGACATGATGACAATTTTCCAGTATCAGGTATTCCCCGTGCGCCGTCGTAAGTTTAGCGATGCGCATGGGATGCAGAACGGATCCGTACTCGTCTTGCTCTCCATGAAGCGCAAGCAGTGGGCAGTGAATCGAGTCAATGGCGTCTTCAATCGTCCAGCCGCTAAATGCCTGTGACAGCCAGGTATCCGTCCAGGCTGACAGCACCCAATGCGCTTTATCGCCATGATATTTTTCAAGACGCGCCAATTGCCCTGGCGCCTCAAACTGCGCCTTGGCATCCCGAATGCCGCGCAGCGTCTGTTCTTCAACGAACGCTTGTGCTGAAACGGTGATCAATGCGGCGCAGCTTTGCGGGTACAAGGAGGCGCAGTTCGCTGCCATCGCGCCGCCAACACTATGGCCCAAGGCGACAAACCGATCGAATTGGAATTCGGCCCTGATAAGCGCGAAGAAGCGCTCGGCTTCGTCGCGAATGAAATGCATGGGCAAGCTCTCCGGGTACGGATCCGACTGCCCAAAGCCGAGTCGGTCATAGGCAATCACCTCGCGCTTTGTGGTCTGACAGAGTCGTTCAGGAAAATCTCGCCACAATTCGACGCATCCAAGGGAATCATGAAAAAGAATGATCGGCGGTTTTACCTGGCTGTATTCCACGTCTGCCGGAAACCAGCGGCGAGTAAACAGTCGCCCATGTGGCGTATCGATCCAAAGCGTTTCGGCACAGACAAACGATGACATTGGAATCCTCAACTGGTCATTCAGGCGGATAAGAGAAAACGAAGTGTTCCGGTCGCGAGGACAGCGATCAGCACGACCGGAAAAATCGGCAAACGGGTGGCGGCAATTAGCGTCAGCGCCAGGGCAATAAGATCGGCAGGGTTTCCACTGGCGAATTTGGGTGCGATGACTGCGATCAGCACACAACCTGGCGCCGCCTGCATGACCTCTTGCGCAACGGGGCTCAGAGTCCGGTTGCGCAGCAGGATGAAGCCCAGCACGCGGGTCAGGTACGTTACAAACGCCATCGCTATGACTATGAGCAAGGTCAGACTATCGATCATGATTTCGCCCACAGATAAGCGGCCACAAGCCCTGCCACGGTACCTGCCAGCACATACCAGCCCCCGGGAATCAGCAGATAAACCGTGGCACTCGTGATCAGGCTGAACAGCCAGGGCACCGCAGCGTGTACACCCCGCCACATACCTCGCAGCAACACCAGAAAAACCGCCGCAAAAGCCATATCAAAACCATAGCTATGCAGGTCTCCCAGCACCGGCCCCATGACAGCACCCAACAAGGTGAACATTACCCAAGTCAGCCATAGACAGAGCGACACACCTAGAAAGTAGACCAAGCGGAAGCTGGGGCTACCCAACTCATCTTCCCCGCGTTTCGCGTCGGCCAAGCCCATAACCCAGCTCTCGTCACACATGAAGAACAGAGACGGCAGTGTTTTTTTCAATGGCAAATGCTGAAGGTAAGGAGCCAGTGTCGCGCCCATCAGCAAGTGCCGGCTGTTGACCAACAGCGTCATCGCCACTATCACCAGGGCTTGAGGTGGCGAAGACCAGAGCTCTATAGCGGCGAACTCTGAACCGCCGCCGAAATTCAACCCGGTCATCAGTGCTACCTCATAAGCACTCAAACCTTTGTGCGAGGCTTGCGCGCCCAGCACTAGCGCAAATGGGATGAAACCCAACAACACCGGCAAAGCCGCCTTCGCACCTCGAACCAGTTCACTATCGAATCCCCTGCTACGGATGGCTGGCAGGGTTAATTTGTTTTCAGTCATATCGTTCCTCCAGATTGGATAATTATTCCAGTACCTGAGGAAAATTTGATTGCTAAAATGCCACAGCCATCCTGTGTATTAGCATCAGCAACCATTTGATAGGACAAAAGTAGAATCCAATGCCAATGAAACTGGACGCAATTGATTGCCGAATACTGCGCGCCCTGCAACGAGACGGGCGCTTACAGAATCTCGAACTGGCCAAACAGGTCGGGCTCTCTCCCTCGCCTTGCCTAAGGCGGGTTCGGTTGCTGGAAGAGGCAGGTGTGATTGAACGCTACGTGGCGCTGGTCAATCCGGTGGCGGTGGATGTGGCCGTCACCCTGTTTGTACGGGTGTGGCTGACCGGACAGGACGAAGTCACGGTGGATCGGTTCATTAATGCCGTGCGAGAACTCCCTGAAGTGCTGGAGTGTCACCTGATGGCAGGCGATTGCGATTTTTTGCTGCGGGTAGTGGCTTCGGATCTGGAGGCTTATCGGCAATTCCAGATTAAACATCTGGCACGGATCAAGGGCGTACAAAACTTGAAGACTGAAATCCCCATGCAGAAAATCAAGTTAACCACCGAGTTACCGATTTAGCGCACAGGGGAAAGGGAGCTCAGTCGTGATCTTTAAACAGATGCCCTTAAATCCGTCTTAACTCTCACCACTTGTCTATGCGCTACCCACCCAGTCTCAGCCAACGGCGAGATGAACTAGGCTTCCTGCACCATCCCTCAAGGACGACCGCCATGCCTGATAACTCAGACTGCAAGATCGCCACGGCGGACGCTCTGACATTGCCCCTGCACAACCAGCACGCCCTAGGTGCAGCGATAGAAGAAATAACCAAGTGGCTCTCAGAAAATGGGGTGGAAAGTGTCGCCGCTCATGCAATGTCGGCCATGGAAACGCTGGACACAAATGCTTAAGAAGCCGTGTGCGAGAGTGTGTGCAATAGCCTTCTCCTCGCAAATGGTCGCCAGCCGAGCCACTTGCATTCCTTCATGAAAAAAACACGTCGCCATTTTCGACATAGCGAGGCCAGGGGGTGCTCGTTAACCTGCGCTCTCCAACAAAGGAGATCGTCGCTTGAACCAGAAGAACCCTCAGCAACAAAATCAACGCTCTGACGCGCTGAATACCAATCGCGGCACCACGGGCTCGAACAAGACAAATGCCCACGTAAATGGGAATCGCGGCAAGCAATTGAACCCGAACCAGAAGTAAATTCTCAACGGGCAAGGACGCCCACACAAGGACGAAAAAATGGACAGACTTTACACCTCACCAACGCTAGGCGATGTGGTGAAATATCTGGTTGACGCTTCTGGAATCATGCCTAGAAAAGCTCGCGATCGCTCGGACGAGACCGAGTTTGACGAAGTCATGGCCAAAACCTACCAGAAGCGTATGGAGCGACTAGCCAAAGAAGACTGCGACCTGCAGCGAACAATGGATGAAACTCTGCAGCTCCACGCCGATACCCTCTCCCGTTATATCCGCTGCCCTTTCCGTGCTACGCAGATGAGCGAGCTGCTTAATGATCTTTATGAGTCGTACACCACGATGATCAAGACGCAAGGCACGTTCATGACAAAGGCCAATACCGTGCGTTATTTTTTGACTACCCACGGGATCGACGTGGCAGTGCGATCCCTTGCTAGGGAGTGGATAAGGTTTCAAGGATATATCTACGCATCAGCACAGCCACCAGAACCGTTTTGGTTCTTGCCGACAGCGACTGATGAAGGTCTGGTGACGCCACTCGATAAGGTGCTTGCCTGGGCCTATGCATCGTGCGGAAAGAGTCTGGCGACATTTCATTACCCTGTTGGGGTGGATGATCCGGCCCATAAGCTCAAGCGCAATAAAAAAGCTGCCCGAAGCTGGACGAGCGCGAAGCGACCGCCGTCTTTACCCGTACTGGTCAGAAACTTTGATGAGTCCTTCGACGCTCAGGCTGCCGAGGGCAAACCTGTAGACCCAGAGCTTCAAAAAGCGATCATGACGTGCGCAACCATCGCCCGAATGACCACATGTGTTGCGTTAGACATTCGAGACGCTTTTGGGCACGAGTACCTGCGAGAGGTTATCGGCCAGATTCAGCTTTACGCAGGCTGGATTAGCACTGAGATCGACGAGTATATGGTCAATCTGACAGAGGAAGTCTTGAAGCAAGATCCGGATAGCAAGCCCCAGACCAGGGTGGATCTAGGCATCAAGATGGCTCCTGATTTTTTGGCGTTTTTCGAGTCCAAACGAACCATGGCCAAGGAATTACAGCGGCCCCACATGGATGAAAAAGGAGGTGTGCCAGCACCAGTCATCGTGTGGACGGAGGCTAAATATGGAGCCTACGCCGCAAGACTTCATCTAGACATAATTTCACGCTGGCAGCTGGGCAAACCTGCCAATTTGGACACCTATATAGAAAACGCTCTCGCGATCAAAGAAATCCACAGGCTACCTTGAACGATGTAAATCGATTCTGCGACAGAGCGGATTCTGCTGAAGTGGCCGAGCGCTTGCCTTGGATTGCCCATTGGCTGCGCGGGGTCGCGTGCTATCGGACTGGTGATTACGAAGCTGCCTCCACACATTATATTCGTGCTTTCGAGCACGCCAAATACAGTGCCGGTGAGATGCAATACCTTCTGGTGAATCAGTACTTAGAAGTGATGGCCAAGAACAAACGGTGGCTGCCATTCAAGCAAGGCGCTCAATGGGCATGCTTCTTAGGAATCTCGATTCGATACATAAGAGACAAAGAGCCCACAGAAGAAAATATGCGAAACGCCTTCGGCATTCTGGGCCTCACCCAGATGCAATATACGAGCTTGTGAATTCGCACGCCCTGAGCTCGAAAAAACGTGTCAGCCCTTTGGTTGGCACACACCGCTCGATGACGGACAATGGCCGTATTGCTGCCGGCAAGGCATGTGAAGACTTGGGGTCGAGCCGGGCTTAAGCCCGAAGGAGCGATAGCCAAAGTAGCTTTAGCTGCGCAGCCCAACAAGTCGACTATCGAATCTCACACAAGAACACCCTTCTCCAGTCGACCGATAAGATCGAAAGCGGCTCTCGTTTCCACCCTCGTCCTCAACATGTCCAGTGGGCGCTTTGAACCGAGCCCTCGAGCCGGCGAGCTCATCCATTCCGCTGCTGCTACAACATCGTTTTCGAACAGGGAAAGGGCTTCCTCAAAGACAGCGATCAATGCGACCAAGCGGTCGCTTTCAACGGTGCTGAAGCGTCCTGTGTTTGCCCTACGCGCCAATGATGCTGGGGATACGCCGATGGCCTGAGAAATGACCTTTCGCTCGACCTGCAGAATGCTCGCTATCAGATTGAGATACTCGAAAGGAAGGCCTCGGTGTATGAGGTCATGAAGGATTGTGCCTCGCGAAGGCAGCCCTAAGGTTGACCAAATGCTTCCGGGAGTTGGTGGGCCCGGCAGGTACTCTTTGATCGATGACAGCATCAGTACCTCCATCAGAAAACCTAAAGCTTAGCCGGGCCCTGCTGCCCCGAAGCATCGACTATAGGAAAAATGGCTCAACACGGCACCTGCTGATATACCGTCGTTCCTGCGATGAGAAGCACGGTGCACTGTCATAAATTGTCTCAGCTTAAGCCCGCCCCGTTCTTGAAATCGTCTTGTTTTGCCGGTACTTCTAAGTCACCAATGTCATGCACGGAAAGCAACCATGCACGCAAGATTCAGAGTGATTGAAACCACCACACTGGACGACGGCAGTAAGCGATACAGGGTCGTTGATCTTGTAGAGGGAGGGTCAGCCAGCAAGCATGGCGTGTTCAAAGTCAGGACGGAGGCAGAAGCTGTTTGTTCGCTCTTGAATGTCGAGCATCCGCGACAAAGTGGTGTGGGTCGTACGTCCATGAGCATCTGATCAACTCGTCTCGAAACGCCAAGCGCATGATGCCTTCTTGAGAGTGAAAAATGCCCTATAGCGCAGTCATGGATTCTCGATCCGAAAGTACGTTTTGAAGGCGCTCCAGGCTCAGTCGCTGACACTCAGCTTCAGCTTCCTCTCGGGCCTGGTAAGTAGTCGTCAGACGTAGCTTCGCTTCGTTGTCATAGATGTTGAATCCTATGGGTGCAGTCTTGCAGTAGAAGCGCACTCCGTTACGCATTGATCCCGTTTCTGTTGGTATTGCAGGAACAACATCGAATCTCGACATCATCTCCACGCCCTCTCCAAGCACCTCCTCACTATTAGCGGCTATAAGCCACCACAGCAAGTCTTCGTCATCGATTTCCGATGAGGGACACGGCCGGCCAATAGCGCTGGATAAAGTCGTTTAAGGGTTCGAGAATTGTGCTTCTAAAATTCACCCACTGCTACGCTAACCTCTTCCATGGAGGAATCGCGATGCCAAATTCAGACCTGCTCCCTTCCCTGCTTTTCAAGATAAACAAAAATCAACATGCCCTCGAAGCAGCCATCATGGAGTTGACGCTGTGGGTCGAGCAGCGTGGATCAGGTGACGTTGCCCAGAATGTTCGGAGTGCACTGGAAGCTATCAATAGGAACGAAGAGTTCATCAATATGACGTTGGCTGTGTTGATGGCGCCGGAGTGATCCACTTCAGCCGTCGAAGTGGTCTGTTGAGTAATCGCTCACTGAGCAGAAATTTTCTATGAGCCGGAAACTTCAACCACGAGCAAACTCTTCGATCAAAACCGAATGAGCCCGGCGCTACCCCTTTTTGACAAAGAGGCAGCGCAACGCATGGCTACGTATTTTACTTTCTACTCGTCAGCCCCGAGTCGCCTCCAGCGGCCTGTTTCAAACCGTCAACACGCAGACTCTTCACGTCGCTCGCGGTTACCGCGGTACCCTGGTTACCCCAGCTCGTTCTGATGAAAGTAACCACCGCAGCAATTTGCTGGTCTGATAATCGCCACGCAAAATCAGGCATGGTAAAGGTTGATGGTGCAGCATGAGTTGCTGGCAATGACCCTCCCTTCAGTACAATGTTGATTAGAGAGGTGGCGTCCTCAGTCTGCAACACTGGATTACCGGCCAACGCAGGAAAAACGCGAGCGTATCCATGGCCATCGGTTCTATGACAGGCCGCACAATTGTCTATGTACACCGAAGCGCCGAGTTTGCTGTCGTCTCCTCGCCATAGAGCATCCGCCACCTGTTTGTCATATTGATGTGGTTTGTCGTTTGGATCGTTGGGCGGCAGGCTTTTCAGGTAACGAGCGATCGCACGCAAATCAGCATCCGTCATGTATTGCATGCTGTGCTCGACCACATCACTCATACCACCAAAGACAGCGCCTCTGTCACTGCGGCCGGTTCTGAGAAATAGCACCAGATCATCTTCGCTCCAGCTCCCTAGGCCATCCTTGTGATCACCACGAAGGTTCTTTGCGATCCAACCTTCCAATGGGGCACTGCCGGACAAAAATAACGGGCTATCACCGGCGCTCAAGGCCTTTTCCTGCATCGTGATTGCACGCGGTGTATGGCAGGCACCGCAATGGCCCAGGCCTTCGACGATATAAGCACCACGACTGACCACTGGATCTACACCTACTGGATCCTGATAGGTTTCAACTTTTGGTGCGAACAGTCCCCGCCAAATCGAAAGTGGCCAACGCATACTCAGAGGCCATGGAATATCGGTCTCTTTGTTTGGCTGCTCAACAGGTTCCACGCCCTTCATGAAGTACGCGTAGAGAGCTTGCATGTCGGCTGAACTAACACGTGCGTAGGAAGGAAATGGCATGGCGGGATACAAGCTACTGCCACTCTTTCCAATCCCATGACGCACAGCCCTGTCAAAGTCATCAAAGCTGTAGCTGCCAATTCCGCTGGCGTCAGGGGTGATGTTGGTCGAGTACACAGTGCCAATTGGGGTCTCCATTCCAAGCCCTCCGGCAAATGGTTTTCCACCCTTGGCGGTATGACAGGCAACGCAGTCACCTGCACGAGCCAGGTATTCTCCCTGTTTGATTTCAGCTTCGGTGGAGTCTGCAGCCCATGCCGGGAGGTTCGCGCAGAGCATCAACGCCGCGACAAATACTTTTTTCATCACGTGTCGCTCCTTATGCCTGAACCAGCGGGCCGGGGTTTTTCAAGTACTGTTCGCGAATCGCCCGTGCAGACCAGTACGTCAGGGCTGCGACAAGACCCGTGGGGTTGTAACCCAGGCCTTGAGGAAAGGCTGAAGCGCCAGGGACAAACACGTTGTGCACGTCCCAGCACTGAAGATAGCGGTTGATTGCACTGGTCTTGGGGTCGGTACCCATGATTGCGCCGCCGTTGAGGTGCGTCGTCTGATAGGACGCCGTATTGAAATGATCGCCCACTTTCTTGCCGAGCAAAGCAATGGTTTTAGGATTCATGGCCTGGGCAATCTTGCTCATTTTTTCGACCATGAAACGATTCATCTTGATATCGTTTTCCTGCCAGTCGAACGTCATGCGCAAGAGTGGTAGCCCATAGGCATCGCGGTAAACCGGATCCAGATCAAGGTAGTTACCGCGATAGGATTGATGCGCACCATGAGCGTCCATCGATACTTGATGGGTGTAGTAATCTGCGGTCGCTTTCTTCCAGCGGCTACCCCAGGCCGGAGTGCCTGGTGGGTTCGATGTACCTGCGATTGGCCGACTCCCCGCCTGGTTTACCCACATCGGCGATCCGCCGACAAAACCGTGTGGGCCGTGATCGAAGTTGTCAGCATTGAAGTCATCCACCGCAACCCCGTTGCCACCCGCACCGATAAAGTTGTTGGTGTGGGTATCCTTGTCGAAAAAGGCCTTGATGGTGGCCATGTTCTGATAAGCAAAGTTCTTACCCACTACCCCCTCCCCGGTCTTCGGGTCATAGGGTTTGCCAATTCCGGATAACAACATCAGACGCACATTGTTGAATTGAAAAGCCCCAAGGATCACCAGGTCAGCCGGTTGCTCCACCTCTCGGCCTTGAGCATCGATGTAGGAGACGCCAGTGGCCTTGCTCTTGCTGCTATCGAGATTGACGCGCAGCACATGCGCGTTAGTGCGTAATTCAAAGTTCGGCACCTGGCGTAGAGCTGGCAGGATATTTACGTTGGGAGAGGCCTTCGAGTACATGTAGCACACGTAACCACTGCAGAAGCCGCAGAAATTACAAGGCCCCATCTGTGCGCCATAGGGATTGGTGTAGGGCCCCGACGTGTTGGCAGAAGGCAGGTTGTAGGGCTTATAGCCAACACTGAGTGCGGCCTTCTGGAACAGCTGCGCCGAGTAGGTGTTCTTCTGCGACGCCAAAGGGAACTCATTGGAACGATCAGGCGCGTAGGGATTACCGCCCTTCCCTGCACCCACCAATTGGCCTTTCACTGTCCAGGCCTGGCCAGATGTGCCGAAGACCTTTTCGGCGAAATCGAAAAACGGCTCCAGTTCTTCGTAGCTGACGCCAAAGTCCTGGATGGTCATATCCTTCGGAATGAAGCTCTTTCCATAACGTTCCTCGTAGTGACTGCGCATCCTTAACTCAATTGGGTCGACGCGGAAATGAACGCCAGACCAATGCAGGCCCGCACCACCAACGCCTTTACCTGGCAGAAACGCGCCAAGCTGCCGATTCGGCAGCGCTACGTCATTGACGCTATGACGAATAGTGACAGTTTCCTTGGAGATGTCCTGGAACAGCTTTTTGCGGACGCTGTAGGTCAGCTCATCAATCACTTGCGGATAGTTTCCATCCGGATAGGTGTCCTGCATGGGGCCGCGCTCCAACGCAACCACCTGAAGTCCCGCCTCGGTCAATTCTTTGGCCATGATTGCCCCAGCCCAGCCGAAACCGACGATGACCGCATCAACCTTTTTCAATACCGTCGCCATCTTCAAGCCCTCTCCCCACGAATAGAAACTGCTGGGAAGGGGTACTGCTCGTTACGCTCAACCCAATCCATAAAATCGGCGCGAGCCCCAGGAAAACCTATCTGAGTCCAGCCGACCATCCCTTTGTTACCGCCATGAATTGGATCGCAGAAGAACCCTTCTCGGGTGTTCTGCACCAACAGGCTGAAGAATGCTTTAACCGGAAAATCATCGAAAACTACCTCTCCGGACTCCATTTTATGAAGAATTTTGTCTCGGGTAGCGCTGTCTTGCGCAGCCAAAACTTTTCCGTATGTCTTTTTGCACCATGCGTCCGTTGCCGCGATGCCCAATCGGTAGAGTTGCTGCGGCGTCAATTGCAGTTGATAACCCAGTTCAGCGGGAGCATCAGTCACAAATGGGCCCTGCATAAACCAGAGCGCCCCGATTGCGTAGGGAGTGTTCATCTGCCGATCAATAAACTCGGCCGCTCCTGCCTCAAGTGCACCAGGGCCAAGGTCATCGGCAGGAATAAGGCGCGATACCACCGCCTGGACGAACGCCCACTCCTCCTTAGTGAAAAAGCTGGGCTGGTAATCGCTCACGGGAGGTGCTTTCGGCGCTTTTGCGGTCGGCGCGCTCTCAGTGGCCGCAAGTGCGTTCATTCCGATACCGGTACTTGCCACCGTCACTACGGGAATCAGGGTTAGAGTTTTGCGCAGAAAGTCCCTGCGCGGGTTGTCTTGATCATGCTCAGACATAGCAAATCCTCATCAACAATACGGTTGGGGCGACGCATCAATTTTGTTGGTGTTTGGCAATACGTGCAGACTCAGCAAAGTCATCACAGTCCAAAAGGCAATTGTTCAGACCCAGTTCAACCCACTGCACTAGCTGGAAAAAGCGGGGGAATATATCGACCACTGACAAAAAATGAAACCGGTTTCAGAGCTGCTTCACAGCTTAGCATCGAGCAATCAGTTGCTCGCCAACAGATTGCTGAAGTCAATTCGACCCCACGTTTCCCACAAGTGAGAAACCTTTGCTGACCTGAACTGCAGAGTTTATCCACGCATAGAGACTGTGGGTCGACACGCCAAGACGTGCCGCTACATCAGCGACAGGCCGCTTCTTTTCGGTCACTTGATTGACCGCTTGGATTTGAATTCTTCGGCGTAACGCGGGTTGTTCATGGCACCTCCTGATTGACCTCTTTTTTGGCATGGAGGTGTCTACGAACCCCAGCGCGATTCAAAGATCAGTTCATATCAATGCCAGAGGGCAAAGCAGCAGATATTTTTGCAGCCACCCCCTGGACTGTCACTCCAGTAGATGAACAAGATTACTTCGACGACGCTACCGCATCGGAACCAATACCGCCGACCCGAAATCTAGTTTCAATGGAAGCTAGGCGATTTTCACCTACCAGATCCGAGCCATCAGATGCCAAGGCACCCGCGCCTACACGATCCGCACCGTCACTGGCCACTTGACCTGCACCGACGTGATCAGCGCCGTCAGCCGCCAAGCGGCCCGCACCCACTCGATCCGCACCGTCGCTGGCCACTTGACCTGCACCGACGTGATCAGCGCCGTCTGCTGCCAAGCGGCCTGCCCCCACCCGATCCGCACCGTCTGCTGCCAAACGGCCCGCACCCACTCGATCCGCACCGTCACTGGCCACATAACCTCCACCGACGTGATCAGCACCGTCAGCCGCAACCTCGGTAGTGGCGGTTTGACTATCTACAGCCGACACATTGCTTGTTGATGCCTCTCGATCTACTACACGTAACGATGAGTGCCCCCCTAATACATATATTCCAATTGCAGTTAAAGCGAGTATAGGAACAATTTTGATGTTCATGATTATCCTCCACCACGTCTATTCATTTAATTTCATTGCACTTAGTTTAGATTCAAAAAAAGCATAAGCCGAATACGTGATTGTTAGACATTTTGCTTCATCCACTACAGGGTGTTCGTCCGTTTAAAAAAACTACAAAGCTACAGCCAGACTCTTACTTCACGATACCGAAGGGGTCTGGCACTACGTGTTGGTTTGCGTTGTTCCAGAAGTTCTGCAGCACAAAACCATACTCGGGCAGGTTTTGCAGGAACGGCGCCAGCATGTCATTCGCAGTCGGACGCTTCCAATCGGCCTGCAGTTCGCAAGCAAGAGCGAACGTGGTAACAAGCTCAGCACCGGCACTAGCCATCCGCGACATGGCGGCTTGTGCCTCATAGGCACTCCATGCGCCACACGCGTCGACCACCGGAAATACCTTATAGCCGTCCTGGAGCATCGACAGCGTCGGGAAAGTGCAGCAGGTGCCGATGGTTACACCGGAGATGATTATGTGATGTCTATTCGTAGTGCTAACCAAAGCCTCGAGGGCTTGACGAAAGGTCGGGTCTTCGTAGCAGTTGATAATGCCCGTGCGCCGGTAGATCGGTTCACCCGCAAAGATTTCCTTGATCTCGGGCAGCGTGTCGCCGTTCTGCCATTGGGCGTTGGATGACGAGATAAGGACGGGGATTTTCAGAGCCTTTGCAGTGCGTGCCAGTCCTACAACATTGCTCTTGTACTCAGCCAGTGAACTGAAGTCACGTACGCCAGCCATAAGACCAATCTGATGGTCAATGAACAGCATGATCGAGTTCTCGGGCGTCGGTTTATCATAAATCACACGGCCAGCGCGCACTGCCTCATCGGCAGCTACTTTTGGGGGGATGATCTCATCTGAAACTGGACTCACGACATCGACTGGGTGTGTTGACATAACTCGATCTCCTAGCTGGTTCTGGAGGCAAAGCAGATCTGTTGACACTTTTATCGTCGAGCTTGCACGCAAGCTTATGGGCAGAGCATAGTGAAGAGGTTCCGACCACGGAAGGTGGTTACCGTGAGGAAAGTGGATGAGTGAAGATAAATGAAATCAGAAGATTCACTACCTATGCCACCCTTTGCACCAAGTTCGCGGTGCCCGCTAGAGCAATACCTCGCCGTTATCTCGGGCGCATGGACACCTCGGATCATATGGTGTTTGCTTCAGGGCCGTACTTATCGCTTTGCGGACATTAAGCGCGCCGTTGACGGCATATCTCCAAAAGTCTTGACCAAGAAATTGCGTGATCTGGAGCGAGACCACTTCGTTCAGCGAACGGTGGTGAGCGCATCCAAAACTCCACATGTGGAATACGTGTTGACTGACCGCGGCAGAGCTCTCGAGCCTGTATTCCGAGCAATGGAGGTTGCAGCAATGCAACTTTTTGGGGAGCCCTCGGCAGCAGTTGCACTTAGCACTCGGTGAAGGTGTTCGTCTGCTGATTGGTTTGAGAGTAACCGTCCGGGCAACACACCTTCCTGATGCCATCGCTTAAGGCGATGGTGTCCACCTAAATTTAAGTGGACACCATTTTTAGCCTTTAAAGCGGACGCCCATGCCACAAGAACGCCGTTCCTATTCCAAGTCCTTCAAGGCCCAGGTCATTGCCGAGTGCGCCCAGCCTGACACCTCGATTGCCAATGTCGCCTTGACCCACAACCTCAATGCTAACCTCGTCCATAAATGGATTCGGGTGCATGCGCAGAAAACTCTGACGCTGCAAACAGCCTTCATCCCGGTCAAGGCATCGCCACCGATAGCGACGCACCAACCTCTTCCCGCTACGATCCGAATCGAAGTGCCTCATTCAAAAGGCGCAGTCGTGGTGAGTTGGCCGTCAGAAAATGCAGCGGCGTGTTCCGCTTTCTTACGAGACCTGCTGCGATGATCCGCATCGACTCGATCTGGCTCGCCACCGACCCCATGGACATGCGGGCCGGCACTGAAACCGCGCTCGCGCGAGTTATCGCGGTGTTTGGTGCGGCGAAGCCGCACTGTGCCTATCTGTTCGCCAACCGTCGCGCCAATCGCATGAAAGTGCTGGTGCATGACGGTGTGGGGATTTGGCTTGCAGCCCGGCGTTTGAATCAAGGACGCTTCTTCTGGCCAGGTGTACGGCATGGCTCCGAAGTTGAGTTGGATGCCGAGCAACTTCAGGCCCTGGTACTCGGTTTACCTTGGCAGCGCGTCGGTGCAGGCGGAATTATCTCGATGCTTTAACCACCGACATGGCGCGCTTGCCAGCGCAATTGGCCCATCAGTCTGTCGCCGCCATGAGCCCTCTCTGGCAAAATCGGCAGCATGACTTCGCATCCGAATCTCGATCAATTAAACCCTGAAGAACTGCGTGCCTTGGCGGCGCAGTTGATCCAGCGTGTCGAGACGATGGACAAGCAAATCCCCCATCACAAGTCGGTCAACGAGAAACTGGCCCACGAGATCGCGCTGCTTAAGCGCTTCAAGTTTGCCAAGCGCAGCGAGCAGCTAAGTCCGGATCAAGCCAGCTTGCTCGACGACTTGATCGACACCGATATCGCCGCCATCGAAGCTGAGCTTGAAGCGCTGCAACCGACATCAGTCGAAGCCAAAGTGCGCCAGCAACCCAAGCGCGCACCGCTACCATCGCAGTTTCCCCGCACGCTGATCCATCACTAGCCGGATAACAGCCACTGCCAATGCGGCTGCGCCCTCAAGCGCATCGGCGAAGATGCCAGCGAAAAGCTCGACTACACGCCCGGCGTGTTCACCGTCGAACGCCATATCCGTGGGAAATGGGCCTGCGAGCAATGCGAAACACTGATCCAGGCACCAGTACCGGCGCACGTCATCGACAAAGGCATCCCGACAGCGGGCTTGCTGGCCCACGTCATGGTGGCCAAGTTTGCCGACCATCTGCCGCTATATCGGCAGGAGAAAATATTTGGCCGCGCCGGGCTGCCCATCGCCCGTTCAACCTTGGCGCAATGGGTGGGCAACTGCGGCGTGCAACTCCAACCGCTAGTCGATGCACTGCGCGAAGCCGTGCTGACGAAACGCCGGTACAAATGCTCACGCCTGGCGCAAAGAAAACTCATCGTGCTTACGTCTGGGCCTATGCCACCAGCCAGTTCGCCGATCTGGCGGCGGTCGTTTACGACTTCAGCCCGAGCCGCGCTGGCGAACATGCCCGAGCCTTCCTGGGCCACTGGAATGGCAAGCTGGTCTGCGACGACTTCGCGGGCTACAAGGCAGGCTTTGAACTGGGCGTCACGGAGATCGGCTGCATGGCCCATGCCCGCCGAAAATTCTTCGACTTACACGCAACCAACAAAAGCCAGATTGCCGAAAAAGCGCTGCACTACATCGCGGCCTTGTACGAAGTTGAACGAGAAGTCCGCGAGCTGGGGCCGGATGTCCGGCAACAAATACGACAGGAAAAAGCAGCGCCGATCATCGACGTACTTCATACCTGGATGATCGCCCAGAGGCAGCTTGTGCCTGAGGGATCGGCCATCGCCAAGGCGTTGGATTACAGCCTCAAACGCTGGATAGCGCTGACGCGCTATCTCGATGACGGTGCTGTGCCCATTGATAACAACTGGTGTGAGAATCAAATCCGACCGTGGGCTCTTGGGCGCTCGAACTGGCTGTGTGTGTCACGAAGGAGGCGTCATGACGACGACATGAAAATGGCGGCATGACACTCCATGCTCCAAAGTGGATGGAGGTTGGCCCTCCGGTCAGGGCGTGCAGGCGTACTGATCAAACGACCTGATGCTGCGAGCATGTTCAGCATGTTGGTGGTGAGCGATTCGGGAAAAGGCAGAGAAACTACTGTCACGTAAGGCTCAGGTAGTTGAACGCAAGTGAACTGACTGATGAAGCGACGAAATCTCCACTGGTGTCAAAACGGGCTTGTATAGCCGGGCCCCGAGAAGTGCAGAGGATACCTGTCTACCGACTGCACGGCACCCGTTGTTAAGGCAGCAAGAACCTGAGCCAGGCCATTTTGGGGAACGTGAGAACCTATCCTCGGTACGTATCGTGGGGATAGGGACGGACTCACCCGTAGTAGTGACGAAAGACCTGTAATGGGGCTGGAGCGAAGGGGTGGGGATCACTTTCGTTGTGCGGGACACAACTCGAACGAGGATGACGTTTTAGTGCAGCGAAAAGCATTCGAAATACCGAAATCGCTGGTGTGGATGGCGTATCAGGATGTATGCCGCAACCGTGGCGCGCCGGGCTGTGATGGTCAGACGTTCACGGACTTTGATCGGCAACGCGATCATAGCCTCTACCGCATCTGGAACCGGTTGTGCGCAGGGTCGTATTTCCCGCCACCTGTACGGGAAAAGCGCATTCCAAAGGACAACGGCAAGGAGCGCATCCTTGGCATCCCAACGGTCTCCGATCGAGTAGCCCAAGGCGCAGTGAAAAGATATGTGGAGGCTGTGATCGATCCGATTTTCCATCCTGACTCGTATGGGTACAGGCCCGGAAGATCGGCCCACGACGCTTTGCGTCAATGTTCCATTCGGTGCCGTCGTAAGAACTGGGTACTGGAAGTGGATATCAGCGCGTTCTTCGACCACGTTGGGCACGACCTGATCATCAAGGCCCTGGAACATCACCAGATGCCGAAATGGGTGATCTTGTACTGCCGACGCTGGCTGCAAGCGCCGATGCAGAGTGAGGCGGGGTTGCTCCAGGAGCGGGGACGAGGGACACCTCAAGGGGGTGTGATCTCGCCCTTGTTAGCCAATTTATTCCTGCACTATGCCTTTGATCGTTGGATGGACAGGACGCATCGCGGCGTGCCGTTTGAACGGTATGCCGACGATATTGTTATCCACTGCACAAGGATGAGCGAGGCTGTTCGAATCAGGGAGAGCCTGACGCGACGGATGAGTGAAGTGGGCCTGACCATCAACGAAGAAAAGTCGAAGATTGTCTACATCGACACATTCGAGCGGCACAATGTCGCGACGAGCTTCACCTTTCTCGGATATGACTTCAAGGTGCGAACCCTGAGGAACTCAAAGGGCGAACTCTTTCGTAAGTGCATGCAGGGAGCGTCGATGAAGGCGATGCGCAGGATGGTGGACACGATCAAACACTGGCGCATCCATCGATCCACGACGGATGACCTGAGGGATTTTTCTCGCAGGTACAATGCTGTGATTCGAGGATGGATCGAATACTACGGTAAATTCTGGTACAGAAACTTCAGCTTTCGATTGTGGAGCGCGTTGCAATCGCGCCTGCTCAAATGGATGAAGAGCAAGTACCGAATCTCTATACGTCAAGCGGAGCATCGGCTGCGTCTTGTTCGAAGAGAGAATCCGGAGCTGTTCGCGCATTGGTATTTACTACGTGCATCGAATGTGTGATCAAGAGCCGTATGACGGGAGACTGTCACGTACGGTTCTGTGAGCAGCCGAGGGGTGAAATTCCCTTCGGCTGACTCGACTCGCGGGCTCGTTACGCAGCGGCAAACGTGCGGCGGCGATCATGAGCTTGATCCAGTCGGCGCGGCTGAATGGGCATGATCCATACGCCTATTTAAAGGATGTTCTCAAGCGGCTGCCGACGCAGCGAGCAAGCGAGATCGGACAACTGCTGCCGCATCAGTGGACGGGTTCCTAGCTTAGGCATGGTGCCTTCGGCAGACGCTTTTGCGTGTATCAACTCTCACTCAGGCTAATAGGCCCGCAACCAGTCGACCGAACGCAGCGGGATGTTGCAACATCATTAGGTGTCCAACGTCTGGCATGATGGTGAGACTCGTCGCTCCCTTATTTGCCCAGTCAGGAACATCCCAACCTCCGACTGAGTGCTCACCCGCCAACAAATGCACCGGTACCGAAGCGAACACGCTCCTTAAGATTGTTTGATAGTCAGGGCGCCCTGTGACCGCCACTACCGATTGGGCCATAGCTTGCAAGGTTGAAGCAGGTTGGTGGGCAAGCCAGGTCTTCGCGGTTTCTGTTTGGCCAGCGGGCTCCAGTATTCCGGATCGCTCCAGCCAGGCCTCGGGATCGGCCCGGAATCCCTCCAGCATGGTTTCTGCTTGCTCTACTGACATGTTCGCGACGGACGATGACCAGAAGGCATCCTTCAGGGTGAAGTTACCTTCAACACTGACAAGGCTCTTCACGCGCTCTGGGTAGCGGTGGGCAAATGCATAGGCCACCACTCCACCGACCGAATGCCCAACAAGATTCACTGCACATTCATTGAACTCGGCTTCGACCACCTCGCGTATTCGTTCGACCTGTCCCTGAATATTGATATTCCCTACAGGCGTACCTTGATGGTTTCCATAGCCGTAAAGATCAGGTGCAAGGAAGGGTCGATCACCGAGCTGTCTATGAATCTCAGGATCATTCAACGTACCGATAAGGCCGTTGATGAATACAACAGGGGCGTTGGATGCGTTATTCATTTGGCTTTCCTTGCGAACAATGAAGTGAGTTCTTTTCTTTAGCGTCGTGAACGGTTGAGCGAACATCTGGGACGGGGCTCACAGACATTGCGACGAGATCTTCCAGCAACGCTCTCCCCTGAAGCCAATCACCAAGTCCGCTGGCCGAATTAATGTGCCCTTGGGGCCCGATGTTCACCAGGCGGCTGCCCCAGGCTTCTGCACATCGTTGGCTATAATCCATATCTGCATATGGGTCGTTGCAGCTTGCGACAACGGTACTTGGAAATGCAAAACGCTTCAGGCCAAGTGGACTAAATCCTAGCGCCTCGTTCGGAAAAGTGGAGCGGTCGGGGTCTGGTACGGCAACCAGCAAAGCGGCCCTAACCAATGTGCGACTACATTGCGCCCAGTGGGCGACTTGCAGGCAGCCAAGGCTGTGGGCTACCAACACGATGTCGGGCCCCGCTCGGCTAATAGCGGCCTCCAGATTCTCGACCCACTTTGTGCAAACTGGTCGATTCCAGTCTTGCCCCCCAATGCTCTCCATGGAAGCGTCGGTGTGTGCCCATATCGTCTGCCAGTGACCTGGGCCGGAATTGCCAATGCCCGGGAGGAGCAATATCGAAGGTGTCATTTCTTGTTTCTCAGAAGGGGTGTCCGCAGAATGTAGCGAATGACACATCGACCTTGGATGGCAAATCATCCGAAAGAAGCGTCGTCAACCGATGATTCATCGGATTACTCAGTAGAGGAAAAGCATGGGGCTGGACAGCAAAGATTGGCAGATTCTGGAGGCACTGCAAAAGAATGCACGGCAAAGCCTGGCATCCTTGGGCAAGCGCATTGGGCTTTCCCAACCGGCTATGAGCGAGCGAGTTCAGAAACTCGAAGCTGCGGGTGTCATAGAGGGTTACAGCGCGCGGGTAAGTTTGCGTGAGGTAGGGTTGGGGTTGCAGGCGATTCTACGCATTCGCACAACTCACCAGCACATCAAGCGCTATCTGGAGTTGTTTAACAACATACCTGAGGTGCTAGAAGCTGACAGGATTACGGGAGAAGACTGCTTCATAGTCCGTTGCGCGTTTTCTCAGCCTGCTGATTTGGAGACTATAGTCGATGCGCTGGCTGTCCATGGTTCGGTCACGACATCGTTGGTTCTGTCCAATGCCGTGCGCAAACAGGTACCTGTACGTCCGAGAAGTGACCCAGACAATTAACTGCTCGCAAGACGTGATTGCCGGACGCTTACGTTTGAGAGGCCGATGAGCGTGATGCGCGCAATGGACATCGATGGATCACTTACAGCCATCCCCTCCTCAGCCTCATCTCAACGCCTGGAAAAAGAGCCCAAGCCCGTGGCATTCGATGCGCTCGATAAAGATGAAGGATCGACTTTGATCGGATGTTTCAGCTTTCGCGCACCTGCAAACGCAGAGCCTTGGAGGTCAGTTTGACTGATGGTATGAGGAGTGAGCTCGTTAGAGTGTCGCTCCTCCGAATCCAAAAACGCTTACCTTTGAACGGTTTCGGTTAAGAACTTCGTTGGCGCATGGAAATCCTGACTAGGAGCTATCGCGTCCGCTTAAAAATACGCGGACACCATCACCCTTAATGCTGGAGTTCGGAAGGTGACTTCCACCCAGACGCTTACACTTGGTCTGCCAGGACTTCCCCTGGTGGAGTCGTGCCCGATTTTCTAGACCTATTGCTATGCTGACCTCCTCCATGGAGGAATCGCGATGACAAATTCAGACCTTCTCCCTTCCCTGCTTTTCAAGATCAACCAAAATCAAGTCGCCCTTGAGACCGCCATCATTGAGCTCACGCTTTGGGTCGAGCAGCGTGGATCAGGTGACGTTGCCAAGAACGTACGGGGCGCTCTGCAGCGCCATCAGTAGGAACGAAGAGTTCATCAATATGACGCTTGCTATGCTTATGGCGCCGGAGTAAACAAGCTCGACTTTGGCTACCTAAAAGCCTCCTTCGCGTTACGCCAGGTACGTCGACAATCCGAGCTGGTTTTAGGGTTGCTTCAAAGTAAAAAATCTAGCCGCGACATACGTCGCAAAGAAGCGAGTTCTTCTGTCCTGAGTGTGAGTCTGTCCGCCCTCCTCCGGCATATTGTTCTTCTTAAATCTCCTGAAGGCAGTAGACAGAAACAAAAGCAATGGCAAAGCAACGAGTCGATAGCCCAAAAACCTGTAGCCATCTCGAAAGCGAGCAGGCATCGGGATGCCTTGCTTTTGTTTGGTATCAAATAATAGAGCTCCGTTTCCTTTTTTCTGTTTCAAGGGGGGCGGAAAAATATTTTTTGGAGTGCCGTTCGAGCTCTACTGTTTTGGCCCTTTTTTCAGCACACGCCCCAGAAACCCACCTCGCCCATGAACGCTACAGAGGGCAGTTTGGCGGAGCGATGCTAAGAACGAGTAAAGGCCCCCAATTAGAAGGAATGATGCTTCCTGTCCTTCATTGCCTGAGCTCCTGCCGATTACTGACTCACCCAAGGCATGTACCCAATTTGACACTTTCACCATGTTGGAAGAAATTGATCATGTGCCCCGCTCGACCTGCAGCCCGGGTGAATCCACTTGCAGCCCAGATTCCCGACATGTCGATTTCATTTTTACTACACAGCCATTTGCTCAGTCGAATACTGGCTGGTGGTTTTTCGATAGGACTTAGAAATTGCTCACTCGCCCCGACAAAGACGCGCTTCGTGCGATGCTCGAAGCTCAAATTCAAGAAAAGCTACAGCACGACCCTGATGCGGTAACTACTTATGCAGCGCAGCGTGACCCTGAGCGAAAGCCCTACATCAGCAAGCCAACGGCTCAGGACAAGGCGTTTCATAAAGAGCTTGAGCAGATGCGTGCAGACGCTGAAGCGGGAGTGATACACAAACCTAAGGAGGATCAGGTGGACGATGGTAAACCTAGCCTGGCGCTCGATGATTACCCGGGTTTGAAAGAGGCCGGTTCTGCATCAAATCAGTGGTGACGTTTTCGCGCGTGCCCTGTGGTAATCGATACCAACGGGACGCACTAAGGCCCGTTAGTAGCATCCGAACAGCTCGACAATATGACGCTCGCGGAGCTAATAACCCGGAGTGAACATGACTAAACTTCGCCTTCGGCTATGCCGCCTCCCGTCCCTGTTCTGAAACCATCAAATGCGCGCAACCATCAGCATTGATGACGCTATCTACAAAAACGCATTGGAGATGGCCGACGTCGGAGCGAGCGAAGAAGACATTTCCCATGAAAGCTTTGAAGGTTTTTATCCGGGTTCAGGCAGGCAAACGACTAGCTGATCTTGGGGCAGAAACTCCGCTAGCTCAGGAGATTTTCCGAGACGGAGCGAACCAGATTCGTTATTGCACCCTGTCGTTTTTTGAGTCCATTACGATAGGAGTTGGTAGGTAGCGATTCTTGTCATGGATTTCCAAACGCGGCCCAAGCGTCATAGGGTGACTATGATGCAAGACATTTGGGGCGCGAAGTGGGATTTGCTGCGCGCCCTTTCCCACTACACGTGCTGCTATCTGCCATCAATCGAATACTTGCCAGGGCCAGTAATGCCCAGCAGCAGCAAGCCGCCCATGATGCTGAGGTTCTTTAAATATTGGGTCATGTTTGCCGCGCGCTCTGGGTCAACCATAGTCCAAAAGTGATGCCCGATCAAAGCGGTACCGAGTACGAACAAGGCGTAGAGAAATGCGAGTGGGCGGGTGTAGAAACCCACAACGATCGCTATAGCGACAAAGAACTCCATTACGACCGCAACCCCTGCAGCGACCATGGGCATGGGCGCACTGAGTGAGCTTATGTAAGCAACGGTACCGCCAAAGTTGGTCATCTTGCCCCAGCCGGAAATAATGAAAAGGATCATTAGAAGGATGCGGGCGAGCAGGATGATCTCGTTTCTCTGATTCTCAAACAGGTTGTATCTCATGGTGTTCCGCCTGTGGACGCGAGAGAGGATACGCAAGTAAGTCTGGTATTGAAGCCTTGCGCGCATTTTTAACACTAGCAGCTGATTGGCAGCCTGCTCTGGGACGGGGGGCAATAAAAGCGGCTCTGTCTGCCAACAGGCAGCATAAGGAGCTGCTAGTGTTAAATCCGCACTCCGTCAAAGTCTCTGCAGTCGTGTGGGTGTGGGCCGTAGTTTTGTTCGTGACCAAGCGCTACACCTGCCGCTGTTGTTCGTTGGCAGTGGTGTAACCCAAGATCTTCCTAATCCATCG
>NZ_AKJK01000099.1 GCF_000282375.1 Pseudomonas sp. GM50 | reverse complement strand
GGCAAGCCTCGCTCCTACGGACAGTGATATCTGTAGGAGCGAGGCTTGCCCGCGAAGGCGTCAGGCCTGCAAATATCGCAAAACCGACTCGCAAATCATCGCCCGATGACGCTGCTTGATGCTTTCGTCCGGCAAGTCGATCTGAAAAATCTCACCAAAGGTATGGCGGTTCGACACGCGATAGAAGCAAAACGAGCTGATCAGCAGATGCACATCCAATGGATCGAGGTCGGTGCGAAATACACCTTCTTCGCAGCCACGACGCAAAATCTCGCCCAGTGAATCGAGGATGGTGTTGTTCATCGCCTTGATCGCATCGGAGCGCTTCACATATTCAGCATTGTGAATGTTCTCGATGCAGACGATACGCACGAAATCGACGTTGCGATCATGGTGATCGAAAGTGAATTCCACCAACCGCCGAATCGCTTCCACCGGCGCCAATTCGGCCAGGTGCAGACGGTTTTCGGTGCTGCGGATATCCCCGTAGAGTTTCTCCAGCACCTCGACGTAGAGCTGTTCCTTACTGCCGAAGTAGTAATAGATCATGCGCTTGGAGGTGTGGATGCGCTCGGCGATCGCATCGACGCGGGCACCGGAAAGCCCCTGCTGAACGAACTCGACAATGGCCTCTTGAAGGATGTTCTCGCGGGTCTTTTCCGGGTTGTTCTTGCGACTCTTGCGAGGCTCGGCAATTGGCTTTTCGGGCGCTACGGAGAGTTCTGAAATTATTGTCATTGCGGGCTCACGGCCATCACTGCACACGCTGGCGATTATGGGCCGCTGCGCACAGTGAAGGAAGCCATGTGGCAGCGGTTTTGTACCCGTGTTTACGATTTTCCTACAACTTTGCCTGACGTACGCCACCACTTCGCGATTTGGCCATGGCCGCCAGTCGCACCGCGACGTTGGCCGCGCCGTAACCCGCGTAGCCGTTTTTGCGCTGGATGATTTCAAAGAAGAACCGCCCTTCGAACGGCTCGGTGTACACATGAAACAGCTCGCCACCCTGGGCGTCGCGGTCATAGAGCACGTTGAAATACGCCAACTCGCTGAGGAATTCATCGTCGAAATCAAAGCGCGCGGCGAGGTCATCGTAGTAGTTGAGCGGGATATCCAGCAGCGGCACGCCCGCCTCCTTGGCGCGGCTGACTTCGGCAAAGATGTCGTCGCAATCGAAAGCAATGTGATGGACGCCAGAACCGCGATAACTCGACAGTGCGTGTGAGATGGCGGTGTTGCGGTTCTCGGAAATGTTCAGCGGCAAACGGATCGAGCTGCAACGGCTACGCAATGCGCGACTCTTCACCAAACCATACGGGTCGGGCAGCACCACTTCATCGTCGGCTTCGAAATCCAGCAGGCTTTTATAGAACAGCACCCAACTGTCGAGGCTGTCGGCCGGTAGCGCCATCGCCATGTGGTCGATGCGCTTGAGACCACCGCTAGCCACGGCCGTCGGTTGCAGATTGAAGTCGGTGCCATAGACGTCGGCGTTCTGGTCCACCAGGTAAATCAGGCTGCCGTCCGGCGCACGCACCGCTGCCAGTTCAAGCTCATTGGGGCCAACGAGTCCGCGATAGGGCTGGCCCTTGTATGCAACGGCACGGGCCAGCGCACTGGCGCTGTCCTTGACCCGCACGGCGGTGGCGCACAGCGATGGGCCATGGGCCTCGAAAAAACTGTGGGCGAAGGAATAAGGTTCGGAGTTGAGGATCAGGTTGATATCGCCCTGACGCAACAGGCTGACACTTTTGGAGCGGTGTTGCCCGGCCTTGACGAAACCCAGCCGTTCGAGCCAATGGGAGAGCTTGGCGCCGAGGCTTTCGTCCACGGCGAATTCGAGGAACTCGATGCCGTTGTATTCGCTGGCGCCTGGGGTATCGAACAGAATGTCGCGATTGGCCACAGGAGTGGCTTCCTGCTCCAGACGTTGGCGGGTTTTCTCTTCCAGGTACAGCAACGAACGCAAGCCGTCGGCAGCGTTAGCCCGTGGCGGTGCGGCGCGGAAGCCATCGTTGAAAATCTCCAGCGACAGCGGACCGCTGTAGCCGCTCTTGATGATCGGCGCGAGGAAGCCCGGCAGATCGAATTCGCCCTGGCCCGGGAAACAGCGGAAGTGTCGGCTCCACTCCAGCACATCCATGGCCAGGATCGGCGCGTCGGCCATTTGCACGAAGAAAATCTTGTCACCGGGAATCTCGGCGATAGCGCTCGGGTCGCCCTTGAGCGACAGCGTATGAAAACTGTCCAGCAACACGCCGAGGCTCGGATGATCCGCCTGGCGAACGATGTTCCACACCTGTTGCCAAGTGTTCACATGCCGGCCCCAGGCCAGCGCTTCATAGCCGATCCGCAGGCCACGAATACCGGCCCGTTCGGCCAGCTGGTGCAAATCATCAATCAGGGTCTGCTCATCACCGATGGAATCGGCCGAGGCGTTGCTGCACACCAGCACCAGGTCGGTGCCCAGTTCCTGCATCAAATCGAACTTGCGCTCGGCCCGCTCCAGATTGCGCGGCAGGCGATCGCGGCGGCAACCTTCGAAATCCCGAAAGGGTTGAAACAGCGTAATCGCGATCCCGAGATCGGCGCACATCTGTTTGATTTCCCGCGGGCTGCCATCGTAGTAGAGAAGGTCATTCTCGAAAATCTCCACCCCGTCAAAACCGGCGGCGGCAATGGCTTCGAGTTTTTCCGGCAGGGTGCCGCTCAAGGAAACGGTGGCAATGGAACGCTGCATGTATGGACTCCCGGTGGTGGGGAAATTTCTCGTCAGGGCGTAGGAGCTGCCGAAGGCTGCGATCTTTTGACTTCAGCGAAAGGTGAGGCGCCAGAATCAGGATCAAAAGATCGCAGCCTTCGGCAGCTCCTACAGGGGTAGCGTTTGTCTTGGGCAAATTATTGGCTTGACGAATCCACACAGCAATTCAAAGTGTACTATCCGGTTAGTTTTGCGGGCGATTATCGAACACAATGGCGGTTAGCGAATTGACGATTTTTCGTCCACTGCGCAACATCGACACCACATTGAGTCCGGTCACGACCCCATGGACTCGGTTACCAAAGACCCTGAACACCACATAAAAATTTCAAAAAACGGGTACACGCTCATGCACTCATTCAACGCCTTGTTTGCTTGCTCCACCGCCCTCCCGCCGTACTTGGCATCCATCCGAACCTTGTGCCCTCTCGGCCGAACCGTGCCGCTCGCTGAATAACACGTTGTCGTCAGTCCGACGAAAACACCTCAGCCGATCAATCACACCCGCGCCTGGCGCCGTCGATTGATCACGCGCCCTTGAAGTCCCGACAAGCCTCGCTTGTCAGTCATTGAACGGATGGCACATACATGTTTCCTTCTCAAAGCTCTCGCGTGGCTCCGGCCATGGGCGTCGCCACTGGCGGTATCGGCGACAAAATCCGCGGCGCCCTGGCGGTCGGCAAAACCCGCTGGGGGATGCTGGCGCTAGTGTTTTTCGCCACCACCCTGAACTACATCGACCGGGCAGCCCTAGGCGTCATGCAACCGATCCTGGCCAAGGAAATGAGCTGGACGGCGATGGACTACGCCAACATCAACTTCTGGTTTCAGGTCGGCTACGCCATCGGCTTTGTGCTGCAGGGCCGGTTGATCGACCGGGTCGGCGTTAAACGCGTGTTCTTCTGCGCGGTGCTGCTCTGGAGCCTGGCCACCGGCGCTCATGGCCTGGCCACTTCGGCGGTGGGCTTCATGGTCTGCCGGTTCATTCTCGGCCTGACCGAAGCGGCGAATTATCCGGCCTGCGTGAAAACCACCCGGTTGTGGTTCCCCGCCGGCGAGCGCGCCGTGGCCACCGGCATCTTCAACGCCGGGACCAACGTCGGTGCGATGTTCACGCCGATGCTGCTGCCGCTGATTCTCCACGCCTGGGGCTGGCAAGCCGCGTTCCTGTGCATGGCGGCACTGGGCGGCATCTGGTTGCTGTTCTGGGGGCTGAAGTACTTCAACCCGGAAGACCATCCGAGCGTCAAACAATCGGAACTGGACTACATCCAGAAGGAAGTCGAGCCGGAACAGTCCCGCGTACCGTTCTCACGAATCCTGCGTATGCGTGGCACCTGGGCCTTCGCCCTGGCCTACTCGATGACCGCGCCGGTGTTCTGGTTCTACCTGTACTGGCTGCCGCCGTTCCTCAATCAGCAATACAACCTGGGGATCAACGTGACCCAGATGGGTATCCCGCTGATCATCATCTACCTCACGGCTGACTTCGGCAGTGTCGGCGGCGGCATCCTGTCCTCGTTCCTGATCGGCCGCGGGATCAACCCGATCAAGGCGCGACTGATGTCCATGTTCCTGTTCGCCTGCTGCATCATCGGCGTGGTCATGGCCGCCGGCTCGAGCAGCCTGTGGCTCGCGGTGTTCGCCATCTCCCTGGCCATCGGTGCGCACCAGGCCTGGACCGCGAACATCTGGAGCCTGGTGATGGACTACACGCCCAAGCACATGATGAGTACGGTGTTCGGCTTCGGCGGGATGTGCGCGGCAATCGGCGGGATGTTCATGACCCAGTTGGTCGGCCACATCCTGACGGTCACCAACAACAACTACACCGTGCTGTTCACCATGATTCCGGCGATGTACTTCATCGCGCTGACCTGGATGTACTTCATGGCGCCGCGCAAGATTCCTACCGTCACCGAGTAAACGCCCTTCCTCTGGCAGGCCTGATTCCAGGCCTGCCCTCTCCTATTGCCTACGCTGTTGCCACGCTGCCGCCAACCCGCTGCAACAAATCACCGCGATCCCGATCACCGTGGTCAGGGTCGGAGTGTGGGCAAACAGCAACCAGCCCAGCAAACCCGCAAAGACAATCTGGCAATAACCAAACGGCGCCAGCAGCGCGGGCGCGGCGTGACGGAAGGCCTGAGTCAGAAACAGATGCGCCGTCATCCCGCACGCCCCCAGCGCCACCATCAAAAACCCATGACCCAGGCTTGGGACTTGCCAGAAGAACGGCACCAGCGCGCTCATCACCAACGTATTGCAGAGCCCTGCAAAAAAATTGCTGGTGGTCGGACTGTCGATTTCACTGAGCTTTCGGGTGAGCAATTGATAGAAACAGAAAAACAGGGCCGAGCAGAACGGTAGCAATACCGCAGGCGTGAAGAGTTCGCCGCCGGGATGGACAATGATCAGTACCCCGATGAACCCGCAAATCACCGCCAGCCATTGGCCGCGCGTCACCCGTTCACCGAGCAGTGGCACCGACAGCGCCGTCACCAATACCGGTGCGAGAAAGTTGACCGCTGTGGCTTCCGCCAACGGGATGAACAGCAAACCAGTCGTGAACAGCAAACTGGTCCCCAGCAGGCACAACGCCCGCAAAAACTGCAGCAATGGCCGTTTGGTGCGTAGGACACGTAGCCCGGACTGCGGCAGAAAAATCCCCGCCATCAGCAAGGTGTGAACCACATAGCGGGCCCAGACCACCATGATGACGGGATAGAACCCCGAGAGGTATTTCGACAAAGCGTCATGGCTGGAAAACAGGAAGGTGGCGACGACGATCAGCAGAATCCCTTTGAAGGGCTGATTGACACCGGAAAGCGGGGTGCTGACGGTCATGGGTTATCCCTGGGTCTTGAGATCAAAAGCTTCGCGGGCAAGCCTCGCGCCTACGGAGTCTCTGTTGCCCTTGCGGGGGATGAATTCCAATAATTTAGAACCTGGTTCCAGATTCTTACATTAGTAAAGGCAAATAGTGTTCGAACAGCGCACAACTTTGTATGGGCGAACGAAAATCCATGTAGGAGCGAGGCTTGCCCGCGAAGACGGTGTGTCCGTCGACATCAATGTTGCATGACACACCGCTTTCGCGGGCAAGCCTCGCTCCTACAACAACTCTGAAGCCAGGCTCGCCGCCGACAACTCCTCTGCGAATTTCAGCAGCAGCGGCGCCAGTTCATGCAAACGCGCCCCCGGCATCCGCGCACTTGGCCCGGCGATGCTGAGTACCCCGATCACCCGACCATCACCCGGATGCCGCACCACCGCTGCAATTGCCGACGTGCCGACCGCCGAACTCTCCTCGACCCAGGCATAGCCCTGCTCTCTGGCCAGACGCAGGCGCTCGAGCAATTCGATGTTGGAGCGCGGTGCATTCGGCCCGAGGTCCTTGGGCCGGTCACTGCCCTGGCGTTGCACCAGCGACAAGGCCTCGGCATCGCTCATGCTCGCCAGCCACGCATGCCCCGACGCGGTGTAAAACAACGGTGCATCGCGGCCCATGTCCGGGTCGTAGCGCAAGCCGGATCGGGCGCCCTGGGACTTGGCAATCCAGACCTGCCGCTCCCCTTCGATCACTCCAAGGCGCACCAGCTCACCGGTTTCCTGGGCCAGGCGATCAAGCACCGATTGAACGATATCCGCGCCGCTGCTCGACAGGTAGCGGAAACCCAGGGCCACCAGTTTGGTCGACAAGTGATAGCGCAGGTTCTCCGGATTCTGTCGCACATAGCCCAGCCGAATCAGCTCGGCGAGCAAACGATGGGTCGCGCTTTTGGGGATATCCAGTTGCTCTGCCAGCGCCTGCATCGGCAGGCCACGAGGGTCACTGGTGAGGCTTTCCAGCACGCTGAAAACACGTTCTATCTGACTGCCGGCCATGGGAGGTTCCACAGGAAATTTGCCCGATTCTAGAAGACAACCCACCGAATGCGAAATCTGGAACCCGGTGCCCGATAACCGCCCCGGCACGTTGCAACGACTGTGCATTTCACGAACCCTTACACATTTCATCCACGTCTCTTTGCCAGTGCGGTTATTCATAGACGCGGCGATAAGCGCCCAATCAATCTATGAGAGACCGCAAACATGTTATGGAACAGAGCAAGACGCAGCGACAACGTAAATGACACTCGGGAGGGCAAGGATGCCCGCAAAACGACAGGGAAAATAATGGGCGCCACAATGGCCGTCGCCACCCTGGCAGGCGCAGGAATTTATTCAACGGTGAGGACGATGCCGGATGACGTTCCAGTCGGCATCCCGGTCCTGTCAGGCACACCGCCTCAACACTCCGCCGCCATGGTTTCTGAAGATCCTCGACTCGTGTTTATTCAGTCTGTGCTGGGCGATACCGAAGACACCTGGAAACAACTTTTTGCGCAAACCGGCCGGCATTACCCGGAACCCACACTGACCCTGTTCAGTGAAAGAGTGACCTCGGCGTGTGGCTTCGCAAACTCAGCCAGCGGCCCGTTCTATTGCCCGACCAATCGCCAGGTGTATCTGGATCTGGAATTCTTTCGCGTCATGGCCCAGCAGTTTTCGGTGATCGGCGACTTCGCACAGGCCTACATCATCGCTCACGAAATCGGACATCACGTGCAGCTGGAACTGGGACTCTCCGCCCCTTTCGAGAAAGCACTGGCAGACAGTCAACCTGTCACCGGCGATGGTGGACTGGAGGTTCGCGCCGAACTGCAAGCCGATTGCCTTGCCGGTGTGTGGGCGCACCATGCGCAAAAACGCCTGCTGTGGCTGGAGGCCGGTGATATCGATGCGGCACTGCACGCCGCCACGGTCTTCGGCGATGACCAACTGCAACACGCCCAGAACAACGTGATACGGCCAGAGACGTTCAGTCACGGCACCTCCGCACAACGGGTGACCTGGTTCTCGGCCGGCTTCGCCGAAGGCCGGATCGACGCCTGCGATACCTTCGCGGCCACGCCACTGTAGTTCACGCCCGGCAACGTAAATCGCTAATCTCCCCAGCGGTATAGAACCGGCGCCGCTCAAGGCTGTCTGACGACCGGACTGGCGCCGCTCTCACTCACCAGCAACACTCATCACCATGTTCAACGAGGATTCCCCCATGCTTTGGAAAAAAGGCCGACGCAGCGACAACGTGGTTGATGCCCGTGGCGATGATGTCGGTGGGGGGGGCGGAGGGATGCGCTTCGGTGGAGGCAAGGGCCTGAGCCTGACCGCGATCCTGTTGATCGTCGGGATCGGCTGGATCACCGGCCAGGACCCGCTGCAGATCCTCGGTCAACTGACCGGGCAGATGAGCGAGCAATCGGCTCCGGCCACCACCCAGAGCCGCAAGGCGCCACCGGCCAATGATGAAGGGGCCGAGTTCGTGCGCTCGATCCTCGGCGATACCGAAGACACCTGGCGCCAGATTTTCCAGCAGGCCGATCGGCAATATAAAGACCCGACCCTGGTGCTGTTCAGCAACCGCATCAACTCGGCCTGCGGCCTGGCGACTTCGGCAACCGGTCCCTTCTATTGCCCGGCCGACCAGAAGGTCTACCTGGACATGAGCTTCTTTCAGGAAATGTCCCAGCGCTTTTCCGCCGCGGGCGACTTCGCCCAGGCCTATGTGATCGCTCACGAAGTCGGACACCACGTGCAGACCTTGCTCGGCGTTTCCGCGAAGATTCAGGCCGCTCGTCAGCAGGGCCGCCAGATGGAAGGCGACAACGGTTTGCTGGTGCGCCAGGAATTGCAGGCCGATTGCCTGGCCGGTGTCTGGGCCAATAATGCGCAAAAACGTCTGAACTGGCTGGAGCCCGGTGACATCGAAGAGGCCTTGAACGCCGCTAACGCCATCGGCGACGACCGCTTGCAACAGCAAGGTCAGGGCCGCGTGGTGCCGGATTCCTTCACCCACGGCACTTCGGCCCAGCGAGTGCGGTGGTTCAAGGCCGGATTCGCACAAGGCCAAGTTGGCCAGTGCGACACCTTTGCGGCGAAGAATCTGTGATGCGTAAGTGGCTGCTGGCTCTGTTAATCACCTGCGCAAGCACCCAGGCTGCCGAGCAGGGCGTCAAGACGATCAGTTCCGGGCGCTTGCTGTTGAGCGCCGGGGAAATTGCAGTGAGCATTGGCCCGACGCCGGCGAAAATCGAACGCGTGCTGATCATCATCCATGGTCGATTGCGCAATGCGGAAACCTACCGCCAAAGCGCCGAGCATGCAGCCGAGCAGGCCGGGCAAAGCGCGAACACCTTGGTACTCGCCCCGCAGTTTCTCAACGAAACCGACATTGCGAGCCATGCGGTGCCCGACAGTGTTTTACGCTGGCAAGGCAATGACTGGATGGCCGGTGGCTTATCCACCGCGCCGTTTACGCTGAGCGCCTATGCGGCACTCGACGAAATCATCGCTCGCCTGGGTGATCGGCGACAGTTTCCGGACGTGAAGCAAATCGTCATCGCCGGTCACTCCGGCGGCGCTCAGGTGGTTCAGCGTTATGCCTTGCTGGGTCACCCTCAGCCAGCCCTCGACACGGAGGGTGTGAAAGTGCGCTATGTGATCGCCAACCCTTCGTCATACGCCTACTTCAATGAGCAACGACCCGTGGCGTTCAGTCACGCGGGGTGTCCGAATTTCAATCGCTGGAAGTACGGGTTGGCGGATCTGCCCGCTTATGCCAATGGGCAAACACCTGCGCAACTGGAAGAAAACTACATCAAACGTGACATCGTTTACTTACTCGGGCAGCAGGACATCGACCCGAATCATCCAGCGCTGGATAAGAGTTGTGAGGCCAAAGCCCAGGGCGCTTCTCGATTGATTCGTGGGCGCAACTATTTCAATTATCTGAAACGGCGCCATCCGCAAGGGTTGAGTCAGCAGCTGATCGAAGTGCCCGGGGTTGGGCACAATGGTGATGGGATGTTTACCTCGCCCGAGGGGCAGAAGGTGTTGTTCGGTCAGTGAGTTTTTGCGGTGTCTGATCTGACGCTTTCGCGAGCAAGCCTCGCTCCTACAGGATGGCGGTGCGAGCAAGGAACGCCACATCACCTGTAGGAGCGAGGCTTGCCCGCGAAGAGGCCCTCAAGCCGAAAGCATCTGCCGCAACGCCACGCAATCGGCAGCATGCCAATCAGTCAATTCCGGCCACGGATTATCCGGCAGATTCACCAGCACCGTCCGCGTCCCCGCCGCCCGCCCGCAATCCAGATCGAAGCGGTAATCACCGACCATCACCATTTCGCTCGCCGGCACCTTCCAGGCTTCGGCCAGTTTCAGCAACCCACCAGGATGCGGCTTGGGCGGTGCTTCATCGCGGCCCAGTACATCCTCCACCGCAAAGCAATCGGCCAGGCCAATGGCCTCCAGCGTGACATGGGCCAGCTCGCGAGCATTGCGCGTGAGAATGCCCAGGCGATAACCGCGCCCGGCCAACTCACGTACCAATTCCACCGCGCCCGGCGCCGGCTTCGAACCCAATGCCAGATCCCGCTCGTGCTCCAGCAGCCACGCGTGTTTGGCCGCGGCTTCATCGGCCGGCAGTGCCGCGAGGTGGGTGAGGATGTCGTCTTCGGCAGGAATCGCCAACGCCACGCGAATCGCCGCGAAGTCATGCACCGCCACCGTCAGGGTGCCGTCCATATCGAACACCCAATGCCGCACCTCAGCCAGGCTCATGCCCAATCCTTGCGATGGCGAATCAGGCCTTCCTGAGTGACCGAAGCCACCAGTTGCCCGGCACGGTTGAACACGCTGCCACGGGAGAATCCGCGCGAATTGCCGGCCCACGGGCTGTCCATGGCGTACAGCAACCAGTCATCGGCGCGCAGGTCGGCATGGAACCACAATGCGTGATCGAGGCTGGCGACCTGCATGTCTTTCTGCCAGACCGATTTGCCGTGGGGCAGCATCGAGGTGGTCAGCAGACCGAAGTCCGAAGCGTAGGCCAGCAGGTATTTGTGCAGCGCCGGGGTATCGGCCAAGGCACCGTCGGCGCGGAACCAGACGTATTTGATGGGATCGGCAGGTTGCGGGTTGTAGGGGTCTTTTTCGGTCACCGGCCGGACTTCGATCGGTTTCGGACACAGCAGTTTTTCGCGCATGTGCTCAGGGATCAGGTGCGCGCGCTGCTGGGTGAGTTCCAGCTCCGACGGCAGGTTTTCCGGGCCGACCACTTGCGGCATCTCAGTCTGGTGCTGGAAGCCTTCTTCGTCATACTGGAACGAGGCACTGCAGGTGAAAATCGGATTGCCCTTCTGGATCGCCGTCACCCGGCGCGTGCTGAAACTGCCGCCATCGCGCACCCGATCGACCTGATACACCACCGGCAATTTGGCATCGCCCGGGCGCAGGAAATAACCGTGCATCGAATGCACATGGCGCGCCGGCTCGACTGTCTGACTGGCCGCCGACAGGGACTGGCCGAGTACCTGGCCGCCGAACAACTGACGAAACCCCAGGTCCTGGCTGCGGCCACGGAACAGGTTTTCTTCAATCGGTTCCAGGGTCAGCAGGTCTACCAGATCTTCCAACACTTGGCTCATTCAGACTCTCCTCACACAACGCAATGCCGCGCAGTCTTGGCTGCGGCGGTCGATTCAGTTTATGGCCGGTTCAACATGAGGGCCATTGTAAACGTCCGCGCCTGCTTATCCATGCAAGGTTTGCAGCCATTGCTCACGGGTGATGCGGTACAACACATGCGGGCGCAGCGGATGATCGGCTGCAAGCCGCGGGTGCTCGAAGTCATCGCAAGGGGCATGGTGCATGCCGATCGCTTGCATGACTTTCTCGGATGGCAGATTGGTCCTGGTGGTGAATGCCACGACCTCTTGCAGCGCCAACCGATCAAACCCGCATCGCAGAGCGGTCCACGCCGCTTCACCGGCATAACCCAGGCCCCAGTGCTCACGCGCCAGGCGCCAACCGATTTCAGTGGCCGGCGTGAATGGCGCATCGAAGCCGACCACGCCGAGGCCGGTAAAACCAATAAAGGCGCCGGTGTCTTTACGTTCCAACGCCCAGAGGCCGAAACCATGCTCGGCAAAATGCCCGCGAATCCTCCCGATCAGCGCGGCACTTTCCAGTCGACTCAAGGGTGCCGGAAAATAACGCATCACCTGTGGATCAGCGCACATCGCCGCAAACGCCGGCAAATCCTCATCACGCCACTGCCGTAACAACAATCGTGCGCTTTCGAGTTCCAGTATCGGCTCCATCGTGCCTCTCCCCTCCCCTCGGTTTCCATGCCGCAAGTCTACATCGCTGGTAGGATCGTTCACTCATTCCTACATGCCTTCCTGTATAAATCTGCCATGCCCCTGCCATTGATCTACCACGAAGACTACAGCCCCGAGTTTCCGGCGGATCACCGCTTCCCCATGGACAAGTTTCGCCTGCTGCGCGATCACTTGGTGGACAGTGGCCTGGCCCGCGACACCGACCTGCTGCGCCCGGACCTCTGCCCGCCAGAGATTCTCGCCCTCGCCCATGACCCTGCGTATATCGAACGCTACATGGGCGGCGAATTGTCCCGCGAAGATCAACGACGCCTCGGCTTGCCCTGGAGCGAAGCGCTGGCCCGGCGCACGGTACGAGCGGTCGGCGGTTCGCTGCTGGCGGCCGAACAGGCACTGGAGCATGGTTTGGCTTGTCACTTGGCCGGCGGCACCCACCACGCGCATTACGATCATCCCGCCGGGTTCTGCATCTTCAATGACCTGGCGGTGATCAGCCATTACCTGCTGGAAAGTGGCCGAGTGAATCGGGTGCTGATCTTCGACTGCGATGTGCATCAGGGTGACGGGACTGCACGAATCCTGCACAACACCCCTGAGGCGATAACCGTTTCCCTGCACTGCGAAAAGAATTTTCCTGCACGCAAAGCCGAAAGTGACTGGGACATTCCGTTGCCGATGGGCATGGGCGATGCCGATTACCTGAAAGTGGTGGACGACGCGCTCAACTATTTGCTGCCGCTCTACCAACCGGACCTGGTGCTGTACGACGCCGGCGTCGATGTGCATAAGGACGACGCCCTGGGTTATCTGAAGCTGACAGACGAAGGCGTCGCCGCTCGTGATGAAAGCGTGATGCGTCATTGCCTGGGCCGGGATATTCCGGTGGTCGGCGTGATCGGCGGCGGCTACAGCAAAGACCGCAAGGCCCTGGCACGCCGTCATGGAATCCTCCATCACAGCGCCCAACGGGTCTGGCAGTCATCAGGTTGTCACTGAGTTATGGATCTTTACCCACAATGCCTGTGGAACCGCCTGTGGATAACCTGAGTGAAAGGGCCTGCAGCCCATGCGGTGTATAGGCCACAGAGCGGTGGTTGTTTTTTAACCAGCTTTTTTTGAAAACACCAATGCCCCCTGTGGGAGCGAGCCTGCTCGCGATGAGGCCTTCACAGTCGATATCGATGTCGACTGATCCATCGCTATCGCGAGCAGGCTCGCTCCCACAAGGGACAGGGCTGGTAGAATGCGCGGCTTATTCCGCCATACCGCAGCTCTCGCCATGACCCAGCCCTCCACTTCCCTCCCCCCTCACGTCGCCATCATCGGCGGCGGCCCCGCCGGTTTGATGGCGGCTGAAGTGCTGAGCCAGGCCGGCATCAAAGTCGATCTGTACGACGGCATGCCTTCAGTGGGGCGAAAATTCCTCCTCGCCGGGGTTGGCGGCATGAACATCACCCATTCCGAGGCCTACCCGGCGTTTCTCTCACGCTATGCCGAACGGGCACCGCAGATTGCGCCATTGTTGCGAGCCTTCGGCGCCGACACCTTGTGCCAATGGATTCATGACCTGGGCATCGAAACCTTTGTCGGCAGCTCCGGCAGGGTGTTTCCTACCGACATGAAAGCCGCGCCCCTGTTGCGTGCCTGGCTCAAACGCCTGCGCGATGCCGGCGTCGTTATCCACACCCGCCATCGCTGGCTCGGTTGGGATGACAACGGTGACTTGCGCATCGACAGCCCCGAAGGCGAAAAAACTGTTCAAGCCGACGCGACCCTGTTGGCCCTCGGTGGCGGCAGTTGGTCGCGCCTCGGTTCGGACGGTGCCTGGATGTTGCCGCTGGAACAGCGCGGTGTAGGACTGGCGCCGTTACAACCGAGCAATTGCGGCTTCGAGGTGAAGGCCTGGAGCGAATTGATGGTCAGCAAATTCGCCGGCAGCCCGCTGAAAAACATCGCCATAGGTCTCAATGACGACGTGCCACGGCTCGGAGAATGTGTGATCACGGCTACGGGGATTGAAGGCAGTTTGATCTACGCCCTGTCGGCACCGATCCGCGAATCGATCAATCAGCATGGTTCGGCAACCATTCATCTCGATCTGTTGCCGGGCAAGCCTGTGGATAAAATTCAGTCTGCGCTGAGCAAACCACGCGGCTCACGTTCCATGGCCAAACACCTGCACAGTCAGCTTGGGCTTGATGGCGTGAAAGCGGCGCTGTTGCGAGAGCTGACACCGGCCGACTGTTTTACCGATCCGGCGCTGCTGGCCAAAGCGATCAAGGCATTGCCGCTGACGTTGGTGAAAACCCGACCATTGGACGAGGCCATCAGCAGCGCAGGGGGCGTGATGTTCGAGTCGATGGATGAACGTTTGATGCTCAAGCAACTGCCTGGCGTGTTCTGCGCGGGAGAAATGCTCGATTGGGAAGCGCCGACCGGCGGCTATCTGCTGACCGCGTGTTTCGCCAGTGGGCGAGCGGCGGGGATGGGGATGGTGGAGTGGTTGCAGCGCAAAGGCTGAAGACCGCGGCGCGCCGATCGCGAGCAGGCTCGCTCCCACATTGACCGTATTCCTATGAAAGAACTCGGTCACCTGTGGGAGCGGGCTTGCCCGCGATGGCGACCTAACAGGCGCCGCAGATAATCAAGGCTTACGCTTACGCGGCCCGGTATTGAACACCGGCACTTTACGCACAGGCTTGATCGAAGGCTCCGGCGCCGAGGCATCACCGCTCTCGACCCATTTACCCAGGTTGCGCTTGCCACCACTGGAGGTCTTGGGCTTCTTCGGTTTTTTCGGCTTCTTGACCACCTGACCGCTGGCATCAGTATCCGGCACGCGGTGCTCAGGCTCGAAATCCTGCTCCATCTGGCGAGTCAACGTCTGACGGGTCAACGTCTCGATGGCCGACAGCAAATTCACCTCATCAGCACACACCAGCGAAATAGCCTGCCCGGTTGCGCCCGCACGGCCGGTACGACCGATGCGGTGGATGTAGTCCTCCGCCACGATCGGCAGGTCGAAATTGACCACCAATGGCAAATCTTCGATATCCAGACCACGCGCTGCCACATCGGTGGCTACAAGGATCTGCACTTCGCTGGCCTTGAAACGATCCAGTGCCCGCTGACGGGTCGCCTGAGGCTTGTCACCGTGGATGCCGTCGGCATTGATGCCCAGGCCCTGGAGTTTTTCCACCAACGCATCTACGCCGTTACGGGTCTTGGCGAACACCAGCACCTGCTTCCACTTGCCCTTGCGCATCAAGTGAACGAACAGCTCCGGCTTGCGCTTCTTGTCCACCGTCACTACCCATTGCTTGACGGTGTTGGCGGCCACGTTGCGCGGGCTGACTTCAATGCTCAGCGGGTCGTTGAGCATTTGCCCGGCCAGGGTGCGGATGGCGTCGGAGAAGGTCGCGGAGAACAACAGCGTCTGACGTTTCTTCGGCAGCGCTTTGTAGATATTCCCCAGCTCTTCGGAAAAGCCCAGATCGAGCATGCGATCGGCTTCGTCCAGCACCAGGGTTTGCAACTGGTTGAACTTGAGCGCGTTCTGACGGAACAGGTCGAGCAAGCGGCCCGGAGTCGCCACCAACAGGTCGACGCCTTTGCGCAGCTTCATCATTTGCGGGTTGATGCTGACACCGCCGTACACCGCGTACGTGCTCAACGGCAGGTTCTCGGCGTACTGGCGCACGGCTTCGTGAACCTGTTCGGCCAGCTCGCGGGTTGGCACCAGGATCAGTGCGCGCACGGAGTTGGCGCTGACTTTCGGCCCTTCCATGGCCAGCAATTGCAGCAGCGGCAGGGCGAAACCGGCAGTTTTGCCGGTGCCGGTCTGGGCGGCGGCCATCAGGTCGCGACCGGCCAGCACCGCCGGAATGGCTTGCGCCTGGACCGGCGTAGGAGTCTGGTAGCCCAGCGTCTCGAGGGCGCGCAGCAAGGGTTCGATCAGGCCAAGGGTGGCGAAAGTCATGGGAGTACCGTAGGAAAATTCAGCGCGGGTTTTTCAAAACAAGTGTGCAACACAAGATGCAATGGCGCGCAGTTTACCCTAATTCGCGCGGGATTCTGTCGGCACCACTACGGCAGGCCGATCAGCACCTCGGCGCCACTGCGGCAACCCGATCAACACCACGGCGCTGATGATCACCGCCATGGCCAACGCTTCTTCGATACCAATGGTCTCGCCAACAAACACGATACCCAGCAACACCGCCACCGCCGGGTTGACGTAGGCATAGCTGGTGGCCGCCGCCGGACGCACATGTTTCAACAAATACATGTAGGCGTTGAAGGCAATGATCGAACCGAAAACGGTCAGGTAGGCCAGCGCCGCCCAGCCTTCGATCGGCGGCAGTTGCTCCAGATGCTCGCCACTCACCGCGCTGCCGATCAACAACACCACGCCGCCCACCAGCATTTCCACGGCACTCGCCATCGCGCCCTGCGGCAACGGCAAGTGTTTGCTCCACACCGAACCGAAAGCCCAGGACGCTGCCGCGAACACCAGCAACGCCGCGCCCAAGGGGCTCGATTGCAGATTGGAACCGAGGTTGAGCATGGCGATACCGATCAGCCCGAGCACAATCCCGGCCCATTCGAGACGGGTATTACGCGCGCCCCAGAAATATCCGCAGAGCAAGGTAAACAGCGGCACCGTCGCCACCGCCAACGCAGCCACGCCAGAAGCCACGCCCGTGTGCTCGGCCACACTCACCGCGCCATTACCGCACGTCAGCAGCAAAATCCCGATGATCCCCGCCGCTTTCCATTGCGCCCACGTCGGTGCCGGTGCCCCGCGCCAGCGCAGGAACGCGTACATCAACGTACCCGCGATCACGAAGCGGATACCGGCGAGCAACAACGGTGGCCAGTACTGCACGCCGATTCGAATCACCAGGTAGGTCGATCCCCAAATCACGTACAGCGCGAAAAAAGCAGCGATCAGCGGCAAGGAAAAACGGCGTATGCCAGGCATGGGCAGCTCGAGAACAAGACAAAGAGAGCAGCTATTCTAGAAAGGCCAGCAGCGGAAAATAAGTTACAAAACCTGTTTATAGCGCCGGTACACTTTTCAAAACACGGAGTTCAGCGCTATAAACCGTGCTTTCGAAAGTCAGCCTTTTTCAGGAGCACCACGATGGACAAATACGACCGCATGCTCCTCAGCGCCCTGTTGGAAAACGGTCGTGCGTCCTACGCCGATCTGGCGCGCAAGGTAAACCTGTCCGCTCCGGCGGTGGCCGAGCGCGTCGCCAAACTTGAAGCCTGCGGGGTGATCACCGGCTACCAGGCGAAAGTCGACATGGCCAAACTCGGCCTGCCGATCCAGTGCGTCATCGAACTGCGCCTGAACCAGCACGGCAACCAGAAAACCTACGACGAACTGATCAAAATCCCACAGCTCACCGAATGCCATCGCGTCACCGGCGACCCGTGCGTGATCATGCAAGCGGCGGTGGGCTCGATGCCGGAGCTGGAAGAGTTGATCAACCGGATCGCCACGTTCGGGTTCAGCAAGACCTCGATCGTGCTATCGAGCGCCATCGAGAAGCGCGTGCCGTTGGGGCAGTTGGAGGGGAATGGTAAATCGTGATGCGGTGTCTGCTCTGACGCCTTCGCGGGCAAGCCTCGCTCCTACAGAACTGCACCGAACCTGTAGGAGCGAGGCTTGCCCGCGAAGAGGCCAGTAGAAACACTACAAAACCTTAAAACCCGCGATACCGTTTCAGATGCTCATTGATCTTCGCCGCCGGCACTTTCTGCAAGCTGCACAGCAGATCGTGCGACAACTCCCGCAACCCATGCTTGCGCCGCAACTCTTCAGCCAAGTGCGCCGTCAGGTTGGCCGCCATTTCGGCATCGGCCATGGCCCGGTGAGCCTTGCCGGTATTGGGCAAGCTGGCGAAAGTGGTGAGGGTGCCGAGTTTGTGGTTCGGCGCAGCGGGCATCAGGCGGCGGGCGAGTAACAGCGAGCAGGCAAAGTTCTGCAAGCGTGTGCGTTTGATTCGTCCGAGCTCGTAGTCCCAGAACTTCTGGTCGAACGCAGCGTTGTGCGCCAGCAGCGGCGTGATACCGACGAATTCATTGACCTCGTTCATCACCTGCTCGGCCGAGGGCGCGGTGCGCAGCATGGCGTTGCTGATGCCGGTGAGTTGTTCAATGAAGGCTGGCACTCGCACGCCGGCGTTCATCAGGCTTTGGTAACGCTCGACAATGCGCCCCTGTTCAAGAATCACCACGGCAATTTCCGTGGCCCGGCAGCTGCTGCTCGGGGAGATCCCGGTGGTTTCAAAGTCGATGACTGCTATGCGTTCCAAACCTGTTTCAACTCCGTAAAAATCAATTCTTGAGCAGCAATGCGCCTTCGATCGGCACGTAACGGCTGGCAGCGCGGATCAGCGAGTTGGCCGTGAGACCGGGCACGCCATAGGCCACCGCTTGCACCCCGTGTTTGCTGATGATGCGTTCCAGCAGCATGTCGAAATCACCGTCGCCGGAAGCCAGCACCACTTCGTCGACATGGTCGGCGGCGTCCATGATGTCGAGGGTGATGCCCACGTCCCAGTCGCCTTTGGCCGAACCGTCGCTGCGCTGGATGTAGGGCTTGAGCTTCACGATGAAGCCGAGGTTGCGCAGGATCTGCTGGAACTGCTGTTGCTTGCTGTCGCCACGATCGATCGCATAGGCATAGGCCTCGACGATCTGCCCCTGTTTGCTGACATCAGCCCACAGCGCGGCGTAGTTGAAGTGGCAACCATAAGCCTGACGCACGGTGTAATAGAGGTTCTGGACATCGGCGAACACTGCGATTTTTTTCACCGTACATCCTCTTTGGCGTGCCGAAGCGCGGACAGGATCAGGCACCGGGCCCGAAAAGTTGCCCAGTATGCCAGTCCGAAGGATTGTTCCGCGAATAATCGGCCATGTGGCGAGGGAGCAACCTCCCTCGCCACGGATGTGTCAGACGAAGGAATCGTCGTCGCCACCGAAGAACGATGAGCTGTCATCGCTATAGTCGGCGTCGGCGAATCCGCCTTGATCGCTGGAATTGTCAGCCACGCGCTGATCGTCGCCCCAGCCATTGCCGCCGTCGCTCTGATCGTTGACCTGAGCCGGTTCTTCCTTGATGACTTCAACCACTTCCGGCTGCTGATTGTGATGGAACAGGCTACTGATGCCTTGCGCCAACATGACGCCACCGGCCACGCCCGCGGCCGTTTTCAACGCGCCACCGAGGAAACCGCTGCCGGCAGGCTGTTGCGCAGCGTAATTCTGCTGGGGCGACGCACCGAAGTTCTGCTGGGCAGCCGGCGCACCGAAGTTTTGCTGCGGCGGTTGCGAGTTGAACGACGGCCGCCCTGGTTCACGCCAGCCGCCATTCGACGGGGCTGCGCTTTGAGTCGACGCAGGCTGTGGATCACGGGAAGCGCCACCGAAGATGCTCGACAAAAAGCCACCGCTGCTCGGTGCCGGCGCCGCCGTCTGAGCCTTGGCCGATTGCAGTTCGGCCTGCAATTGCTGGATTTGTTGAGTGAGTTGCTTGTTCTGTTCGTCGAGGCTCTTGATGGCTGCCTCTTGCACCAGAATCGCCTGGGTCATGAAATAGCCCGCTGCTGGCTGGCGAGTCAGGTGTTCCTTGATCCGCGTTTCGGCCTGGGCGTCACGCGGGGCTGAGTCCGTTTCGGCCTGTTGCAGCCGGGAAAACAGTCCATCGATCAGGGTTTGTTCTTCGCTGTTCATGGCGACCTCATAGATTGCCGGGAATATCGTCGCCCTCATCCACGGTGGATAAGGTGCTCACCAGTAATGGGGCTGATACAGGATGTTTCAATGACCTTTACCGAACGTTTACGTTTGCGCCCCAAAGGGTTTCATCGGTTAAAGTGAGGCACCTGCTTTCAACCAGCGATACCGACTGATGAATCCGTTCGATGTACTGCGTGACTCTCTGTATTTCTTCAAGCGCAATTTGCGCCAGATCGTGCAGCTGTGCCTGCCGCTGGTGATTGTCGAGGCGCTGCTGCAACAAGTGGTCGACCACTCCACGGAGCCGGACAGTTTCCCCGGCATCAGTGTGATTGTCGGCCTGCTGGTGTATCCGCTATACACCGCCGCGCTGATCCTGTTTCTCGATGCCCGCAGCCGTGGCGAATCGCCGCGCACCCGCGACTTGCTGGCGACCTCCGCGACCCTGTGGCCGCGCTTCGCCGTGCTGACCGCCCTCAATACACTGCTGATCCTGATTGGCCTGTCGCTGTATTTTCTGCCGGGGATCTGGCTGATGGTGACGCTGGCGTTCGGCGAGTACCTGCTGGTGCTGCGTGGCCTGGCACCGCTGGCGGCGATGAAGGAAAGCCTGCGTCTGACCCGCGGGAATTTCCTGCGCATTCTGGTGTGCATTCTGTGCGTGATGGGGCCGTTGTGGGTGCTCAAGGGTGCGACACTGGCGGTTTACCCTGACCCGCAGAACCCGGTGATCTCGCTGCTGATCGACAGCGCCCACAGCTTCCTGCAACTGTTCACCAGCGTTGTGCTGTTCCGTTTGTTCATGCTGATCAGCGACGCGCCCGAGAAATCCGAAGAGCGCCTCTGAACGCTCTACCCTTGGGCCTGGGCGCGGCTCTCGGTTATGCTCGGGGTCAATTTTGTAACGCTATAAGCCGAGCCATGACCCGTCTACTGCGCTACACCCTGCCAGGCCTGCTGATTGCCATTGGCCTGATTGCATTGATGATCTACAGCCTGACCTGGCGCCCCGAGGCCAAGGAGGCCCTGCCGGTCAATTGCAACGCCAAGGCGCCGACGCTGGTGCCCGGCCAGGCGCTGAAGGTGATGACCTGGAACGTCCAGTACCTGGCAGGCAAGCGCTACGTGTTCTGGAACGACCTGGCCGCAGGAAACGACGAGAGCCCTACACCTGAAGACATGGCCTTCAGTCTCGACGAAGTGGCGCGGGTGATTCGCGACGAGCAACCAGACATCGTGCTGTTGCAGGAACTCGATGATGGCGCCAAGGCCAGTGGCTACCAGAACCAGTTCAAATTGCTCCAGGATCGAGTCACCGATCTGTATCCGTGCAGCGCGCAGGCCTTCGACTGGAAAGCCGACTTCGTGCCTGAACCGCCCATCTACGGCAGCGTTGGCCGGCAATTGGCAACCCTGAGCCGCTACCGGATCGACCACGCCGAACGCCTGCAATTACCGGTCGCACCGGCCAATTTCATCAGCCGTCAGTTCAAGCCGAAAAACGCCTTGCTGGTCACTCGTCTGCCATTGAGCAACGGCAGCCAGATGGCCGTGTTCAACACCCATCTGGACCGCGCCACCACCGCGCTCGACGAAACCTTGCAAAGCCAGGTGACAGCCGTGGCCAAGGTCCTCGACAAGTACGAAAGCCGTGGCACGCCGTGGTTGATCGGTGGCGACTTCAACCTGTTGCCGTTGGGCCAGTATCGACGCCTGCCCGACGAACAACGAACGTCCTACTCCGCCGACAGCGCGCTGCATGTGCTGTGGGACAAGTATCCGATGATCCCCACCAACAACGAAGCCAGCGGTATCGACCGGGCGCAATGGCTGACCCATTACCCGAATGACCCAGGCTTGAACGGCCCGGACCGGACCGTCGACTACCTGTTTTACAGCCCGCACATCAAACGGGTTGAAGCGCGGGTGAGGCAGGACGATACGTTGCGCATTTCCGATCACTTGCCGGTGATTGCACGGTTTCTGTTGCCGGCCGCGCCTTAGGTCAAAAGCTTCGCGAGCAAGCCCGCTCCCACACTGGTTTTCGGTGGTACACAAATGCTGTATTCACTGAAGATCTCATGTGGGAGCGGGCTTGCTCGCGAATGCCGCACCGCCGCTGCCACTGACTACTTACGCGGTTTGATCCGCGCCGTAGCCTCGGCCACCAGCGGATCATCCGGCCAATAATGCTTCGGATACCGCCCTTTCAAATCCTTCTTCACCTCGGCATACGTACTGCGCCAGAAGTTCGCCAGGTCCTGCGTCACCTGCACCGGTCGGCGCGCCGGGGACAGGAGATGCAGCTTGACCACTTGCCGGCCACCCGCAATGCGCGGGGTCTCGGCCAGGCCGAACAACTCCTGCAACCGCACCGCCAGAATCGGCGGCTGCTCGCTGTAATCCAGACGAATCGATGAACCCGAAGGCACGCTCAAATGATGCGGCGCCAGCTCTTCGAGCCGTTGTGGCAACGGCCACGGCAACAAGTTGTGAACGATGCTCGACAGGTCCAGATTGGCGAAGTGACTGAGCCGCGAGACTTTGCCCAGATACGGCATCAACCAGTGTTCGAGACTTTTGAGCAGTGCAGCGTCGCTGACATCCGGCCATTCGCTCTGCTCCTTACTGCCGAGATCCAGCTGCCGCAACAACGCCACCCGCGCCTGCCACTGACGCAGCTCCGGGGTCCACGGCAACAACTCCAGACCTTTGCGCCGCACCAGATTCACCAGCGCCTGACTGCGAGCGCTTTCGTCGAGCCCGGTCAGCGGTTCGCGGCTGAGGATCAATTCGCCGACCTTGCGCTGACGCTCGGCCCGCAGCACGCCTTCACGCTCATCCCAATCCAGTTGATCGACGCAACGCACTTGTTCGGCCAGTACGGAATCGAACAGCGCCGGATCAAAATCCGTCGCCAGATAAATCCGTTCCTCACGTTGCCCCTGACGACTGCCCAGATCAGCGATCACCAGCCACGGTTGCTTCATCAGGCTGTCTGCCTCGGCGAACAACGCCGCACGACCGTTGGCCAATCGATATTCAGCGCCACCGGCCCGCCGCTGTTGGGCGACCCGATCGGGATAAGCCAGCGCCAGCAACGCGCCAAGCCAGCGCGGATGCTCGGGATCGCTGACCGGCTCCGACGCTTTGCCCCGCAGATAACCGCGATACTGCCGCGCCAGTTGCCGGGCCCGCTGAACGCCGCCCTGCGCACCGCGGGCAGCCCGCTCTTCGCCGGACAGCAGCACCAGTCGACTGTGCAGATCCGCGCCAGCACCACGCAAAATATCCCGCTCACCAAGCAATGCCGCGACATCGCAGGCCATGTCGGCGAGACCGAGCGCCTGACCACGCAACAGCAAATGGGCGATCCGTGGATGGGCCGGCAGTTCGGCCATGGCCTGACCGTGCCGAGTCAGAGCCTCGCCGTCCAATGCACCCAAGCGCTCCAGCAAATCCTGAGCCTGTGCATAAGCCGCTGCGGGCGGGATATCCAGCCAAACCAACTGACCCGACGTCACGCCCCAACGACCGAGTTGCAAGGCCAGCCCGGCAAGATCCGCCGAGAGAATTTCCGCACTGGCGTAAGCCGCCAGTTGCTCGTGCTGATCCTGCGACCACAAGCGATAACACACGCCGGGCTCCAGACGCCCGGCCCGGCCCGCGCGCTGCGTGGCGCTGGCTTTGGAAATCCGTTGAGTATCCAGGCGGGTCATGCCGCTGCCGGGATCGAAACGCGGCACTCGCGCCAGCCCGGCATCGATCACCACGCGCACGCCGTTGATAGTCAGGCTGGTCTCGGCGATGTTGGTGGCCAGCACCACTTTGCGTTTGCCTGCGGGCGCCGGATCGATCGCGGCGCGTTGGGCGGCGAGGTCCAGTTCGCCGTGCAACGGGCAGAGCAAAACCTGTGTGCTATCGCCCAGTGCATCGGCGAGTTGCTGATGCACCCGACGGATCTCCGCCTGCCCCGGCAAGAACACCAGCAGGCTACCGGTCTCATCGTTCAACACGTCGAGAATGGTCTGCACCACCCTTGGCTCGATAAATTCACCTGGCTGAAACGGTCGCCCCCAACGCATCGCCACCGGGTACATGCGACCTTCGCTGCGCAGGATCGGCGCATCATCGAGCAACCCGGCCAGGCGTTCACCTTCCAGGGTTGCCGACATCAACAGAATTTTCAGCGGTTGGTCGTCGCGAAACAACTCGCGGCCATTGAGGCTCAGGGCCAACGCCAGATCGGCGTCGAGACTGCGCTCGTGGAACTCGTCGAAGATCAGCAGGCCCACGCCTTCGAGCGCCGGATCGTCTTGCAAACGCCGGGTGAGAATGCCTTCAGTGACCACTTCGATGCGGGTGTTGGGGCCGACTTTGCTGTCGAGACGAATGCGATAGCCAACGGTTTCGCCAACCTTCTCGCCCAGCTCACTGGCCAACCGCTCCGCCGCCGCCCGCGCTGCCAACCGGCGCGGCTCGAGCATCAGAATGGTCTTCCCGGCCAGCCATGGCTCATCGAGCAAGGCCAGGGGCACGCGGGTGGTTTTACCGGCGCCAGGCGGTGCTTCGAGCACAGCTTCGTGGCGTGTAGCGAGGGCTTCACGCAGGGCGGGTAAAACTTCATCAATCGGCAAAGAAATCATGCTGGCTCCAAAACAGAGGCGCGAGTATAACGGCGTTCGGCGCGGTCCTAATTCATATCGACGATGCTTCGTTTCCAGATAACCCAGGAGATTTCAAATGCGTGCTCCCTTTCGCTTGATCGGCGGTGTACTGGTCGCGACCTTGCTGACCCAGGTGACCGCCTGCGGCTCGATTTTCTACCCGGATCGTCGCGGTCAGATTGACGGCAAGATCGACCCGGCCATCGCCGCGCTGGATGCCGTGGGCCTGCTGTTTTACATCATCCCAGGCCTGATCGCCTTTGCGGTGGACTTCGCCACGGGCGCCATTTACTTCGAACCGGGCCGGACTGCTCAGGTGGCTCCGGAAAAACTCAAGGAAGCGATCGGTGCCGACGGCAAGGTCGATAACCACAAGTTGCAGACTATTCTGGAAAGTGAACTGGGCCGCAGCTTCCCGCTGGACGATCCACGTCTGATCCAGCACAAGGGCAGCGCCCAGCAACTGGCCATGTTCGGCCTGCAACCCGCCGCGTAATCCGGTGCACTAAAAGGAAAAGCCGCACCTATGACCACCAGTACCGAACACGCCCGCCTGCTGCGGCTGGCGACGCGCGCCTCGGTGGCGGTGGCGTGCACGTTGATCGTGGCCAAAGCCATCGCCTGGTGGCTGAGCGGTTCGGTGAGCATGCTCGCCGGGCTGACCGACTCGGCACTCGATGGCGTCAGCTCGCTGCTCAATCTGCTGGCCGTGCATTATGCCTTGCGCCCGGCCGACGACGATCATCGTTACGGGCATGGCAAGGCCGAATCATTGGCGGGCATGGCTCAGGCGCTGTTCATTGGCGGCAGTGCGGTGCTGATTGCCTTGCAGGCGATCGAGCGGTTGAAACATCCGGAGCCGGTAGGCGCAGCGTGGCTCAGCATCGGGGTGATTGTGTTCTCCCTCGCCCTGACCGTGGCCCTGCTGATGTTGCAACATCGGGTGATCAAGGCTACCGGTTCCAACGCCGTGAGTGCCGACTCCTTGCATTACCGCTCAGACCTGCTGCTCAACGGCAGCATTCTGGTAGCGCTGGTGTTGGCCGGGTTTGGCTGGCATCAGGTCGACCCTTGGTTCGGATTGGGGATCGCCGCCTACATCCTCTGGAGCGCCATTCATATCGCCCGGGAAAGTTTTGCGGTGCTGATGGATGAAGAGCTGCCGCCGGATGTCAGCCAGCACATGCTTGAACTGGCCTGCAGCGTACCGGGGGTTTTGGGCGCCCACGACCTGCGTACACGAATCTCCGGCAACCAGTGGTTCGTGCAGTTGCACCTGGAATTGCCGGGGGAGCTGACTCTGTCAGTCGCCCACGGCATCAGCGATCAAGCCGCCGATGCGATTCACACAGCCTACCCGCGAGCCGAAGTGCTGGTGCACGCCGACCCGCAGGAAGTGGTGAAAGCCGCCAGGGCTCAGTAACTCACCTGATAACCGCGACTGCTCAGGCAGTTGCCCTGGGCCTGTCGGTAGGCTTGCACCACCGACGGATCCGGTTGATAGGTGACGGCGCGCGGATCGAAACCGCTCTGCTCCACGGCCCAGCGATAACACTCGTAACCGTCCCGACTGACCTCCTCTGGCGACTGGCCGTTGGCCGGATACGCCACCACGTCATAACCACTGCTCACCGGTTGCGGCTGCACGGGCGGTTCGACCACGACGTAATCCCGAGTGCTCTCCTGATAGGCGTAATACGAGCCCGCCGCCAGGAACAACAGCGCGCCGCCAATCCACACTTCACGCGCGTAATCGGGCAAGTAGCTGACCCGAATCCCGCGCGGCGGCTGAACCACCACGTAACGCGGACCTTGCGGGCGATACCAATAACCACCGGAATAGAAATAATCCTGGCCGCGATACGGTACGCGGTAGTTGCGGTCCGGGAAGCGATCGATCACATACCCCGGACGATACTGCGGGCCTGGGCCCCAGCCATTGCCGTGCCCATCCGGGCGACCGGGCCAGCGACGATCATCATGACGTGAGCCCTGACCGCCAGTCTGCCAGCGCTGGTAGTCATTGTTGCGCCGCGGTTCGTCCTGATAGTAGCCACGCCGGGGTTCCTGGGTCTGGCGCACGGTGTCGGGCCGGCCCTGGATCGGCAGATGGTTACTGGGTTGTTGCGGCGCTCGCTCCTGAACGCTGGAGTCGTGCTGTACACGGTTCTGCCACTGGCCACCCTGAGTATTGGGATCGTGCGAGGGCCGGTTTTGCCGCTCGCCGCCCTGATTCTGGTCGTGGAGCTCGAACTGGCGACTGTTGTCGCCACGAATGATTTCGTTGTTCTGCCGGCGTGGCTGATTGTTACCGTCATGCCCCTGACCTTTGCCCTGATGATCCGCCCCACGTTCCCCGCTATCGGGACCGCGATATTGCGGCTCATCGGCCAGCGATTGCGCAGTGACACTCACACACAGCAAACCAACACCGGCCAAACGCCAGATGCGCGACTTCATGCTTTTCCTCACTGCGGGTTAGGGCCTGTACGTAAGACTGGGAAAGCACAGGCCGGTTCTGCAACAGGTTATCAGTCACGCAACTTATTTATTGAGGGTCGCCCATAAATTCCGGGCAATAAAAAAGGGAGACCCGTCGGCCTCCCCTTGAGAACTTCGTCCGTGCTCGACGCTTATGACGTCGGCTCACCTCACGCCGTCTTCTGGACAGTGTGTAGCTCGGGGGCCGACACATCCCCGGTGGGGGTGGCGACCGCAGCTGGCCTGATTGGGCGAGCCGCACTGGACTGTTTGTCCGAGCAGTGATTCTGGTGATAAGAATAGGCCCGGAGCGACGACAGAGGATTGCGAATATTGCTCAAATAAACATCACTTGCGCAATTTTTAACTCAGGATAGATAATCCTCCGCAATAGTTATGACAAAGGCCTGATTGATGAGCAAACTCGACCGATACGACTTGAGCATTTTGGCGGAATTACAGCGCGACGCGCGCATCTCCAATCAGGAGTTGGCCGAACGCATCGGCCTGTCGCCTTCGCCTTGCTCGCGGCGGGTCAAGCAACTGGAAGACGACGGTTACATCACCCGCCAGGTCGCCTTGCTGGACCGCAAGATGCTCGGCCTGAGCCTGACAGCCTACGTGCTGATCGGCATGGACCGCCATACACCCGAGCGGTTCGAGAACTTCGAAGCCGCCATTCGCACCTTGCCGCAGGTGCTGGAATGCAGTTTGGTGACTGGGATGGATGCGGACTATCAGCTCAAAGTGGTAGTGCCGGACATGGATCACTATCAGAAACTGCTGCTGGGGCACCTGACACGGATTGAAGGGGTGACCAGTGTGCGGTCGAGTTTTGTGTTGAACCAGGTGCTCAACAGCACCGAGTTGCCGCTGACTCATCTGCGCAGCTGAGAATGCCTTTGTGGCGAGGTGCCTTTATGGTGACGGGCCTCTGTGGCGAGGGGGCTTGCCCCCGTTCGGCTGCGAAGCAGTCGTAAAATCAGACAACGCGGTATGTCGGGTACAACTCATTGGCTGGGGCTGCTTCGCAACCCAACGGGGGCAAGCCCCCTCGCCACAGTGCGGCACACTGCCGCAGGTCAATGCCCCGCCAATCCCCCATGGCGTATACTCCAGCGCCTTTTAGCCCCACCCACGCTGGAGATGTCCGATGGATCCTGCAGTACTCGAAGAGTGGATGATGACTGGTCTGGTCAGCATCCTGATCATTTTCATGGGTTTCATCGTCTGGGACCTGGCGAAAAAATCCAAGGCCGGACGCTTCGGCTCGTTCATTCTGTTCTTCGTACTGGGGCTGGGCGTGGCCGCGTTCGTGATCAAAAGCGTGGTGATCGGCCTGATCGAATCCGGCACTCTATAAGCGTGCCGGTACTTCCTTCCACTGGCCCTGATCGAGCCCTTCGATCGACCAGTCACCGATTCTGACCCGCACCAGACGCAACGTCGGCAAGCCGACCGCCGCGGTCATGCGCCGTACCTGACGGTTGCGGCCTTCGCGAATCACCAGTTCCAGCCAACGGGTGGGCACGCTTTTACGAAAGCGCACCGGCGGGTTGCGCGGCCACAGTTGCGGCTCATCCAGTTGTCGCGCTTCGGCCGGCAACGTCATGCCGTCGTTCAGCTCGACGCCATCGCGCAAGCGCTGTAACTGCTCGGCGCTTGGTTCGCCTTCCACTTGTACCCAGTAAGTCTTGGCCAGTTTGTGTTTCGGGTCGGCAATTCGCGCCTGAAGCTGGCCGTCGTTGGTCAGCAACAGCAAGCCTTCGCTGTCACGGTCCAGCCGCCCTGCCGGGTAAATCCCCGGAATCTCGATGAAATCCTTGAGCGTCGCCCGCCCTTCGCCGTCGCTGAATTGGGTCAGCACATCGAAAGGTTTGTTGAACAGAATCAGCTTCGGCTCGGCCGGCGGCGCTTTGGCGACACGGCGCGGGGCTGAAGAGGATGGTGCAGGCTTCACGCCAGGGCGGCGGGAAACGGGACGTTGTGGACGAGACATGAGGAAAGGAACATCTAACGGTCAGGGCTGCTAATGCTAGTAGCCTGACCGTTAAATGACCATCGCAAATCAGCGGAACGGCGGCTCGTCGAAGCTGCGCAGTTTGCGCGAATGCAGCGAATTGAGCTCGGTACGCAACAGGTCCACCGCTTCGATGCCGATCTTCAAGTGCTGGCTGACCGCGCGCTCATAGAAGGCGTTGGCCGAACCCGGCAGTTTGATTTCGCTGTGCAACGGTTTGTCCGATACGCAGAGCAACGTGCCGTACGGCACCCGCAAGCGATAACCCTGGGCGGCGATGGTGCCACTTTCCATGTCCACCGCCACAGCGCGGGACAGGTTGATAAGCGGACGTTCCTGCGCCCAGCGCAGTTCCCAGTTGCGGTCGTCGTAGGTCAACACGGTACCGGTACGCAGACGCTTCTTCAGCTCGTCGCCCTTCTCACCGGTGATGTTGGCCGCCGCTTGCTGCAACGCCATCTGCACTTCGGCCAGGGCTGGAATCGGAATGTTCGGCGGCACGACGCGGTCGAGAATCCCGTCGCGGCGCATGTATGCGTGGGCCAGCACGTAGTCGCCAATGGTCTGCGACTGACGCAAGCCGCCACAGTGGCCGATCATCAGCCAGCAATGCGGACGCAGCACCGCCAGGTGATCGGTGATGTTCTTGGCGTTGGACGGGCCGACGCCGATGTTCACCAGGGTCACGCCATGGCCGTCGCTGGCAATCAGGTGATAGGCCGGCATCTGGTAACGATGCCAGACCACGCCCGCGGCAATCGCGGACGCTTCGCCGTGGTCCATGCCCTTTTCGATGATCACGTTGCCCGGCAACACCATGCGTACAAAACGCGGATCGTTGCGCAGTTGCTCAAGACCATGAACGATGAACTGGTCGACGTAGCGGTGGTAGTTGGTCAGCAGAATCCACGGCTGCACATGGCGCCAGTCGCTGCCGGTGTAATGCACCAGCCGGCGCAGGGAAAAATCCACCCTCGCAGCGTCGAACAGAGCCAATGGCAGCGGGTCGGTGTTTTCCCAATCATACAAGCCATCGGCAATGCCATCAGTGGCGGCCGACAAGTCCGTACTCGGGAACACTCGCGCCAGCACCGCCGCCGTGACGCCGGAGCCGGCCAGTTCATCGCCCTGCTCGACCACGTACGGATAAGGAATGTTCTGCTGACTGACGCCGACTTCCACGGTTACGGTGAAGTCGTGCATCAACGGGACGAGTTGTTCCAGCAGGTACTTACGGAACGCTGCCGGATGAGTGACGGTGACACTGTAGGTCCCCGGCAATTGAACCTTGGCATAGGCGCGAGTGGTCTGTGGGACTTCGCCCTGGCAAAGGTAGGTCAGACGCAACTCGGGATAACGAAACAGTGCACGCTGTTCAGCGTCCGGCTCGACGCGGTCCTTGAGATAACGCTTGAGCGCCTGATTCAGCGCGGTGGTTGCACGCTCGTGCAAGGCAGCAAGCCGATCCACGGCTTGCTCGGCGGTTTGAACGACAATAAACGCTTCGGTCACGATCAGCTTCCTGTGTTCTGACTTGCAGACCTTCATCTTGCCTGCATCATCGCTTCACGGGAACAGTGGCGTGTTGGCTGCACATCAATAACGATGCGCAGAGATCCAATGTGGGAGCGAGCCTGCTCGCGATAGCGGCGTGACAGTCGACTTCAATTTCGAATGTTACCCAGCCATCGCGAGCAGGCTCGCTCCCACATGGGGTCGGTGTCGATCATGCAAGCGTGATCAAAACCCTTGCGGCGTCGACCGGGCGACAATCGCTTCCACATCCAGCCCACGAGGCAATGTTCCATACACCCGACCGGCCGAACCCAGACGGCTGGCGATAAAAGCATCACTTACCGCCGCGTTACCGGCCTCCAGCAACAGCTTGGCCTGAAGCCCCAAGGCTATGTCTTCGGTGAGTTGGCGGGCGCGGTATTGAATGTCGTCGGTGTCCTTGAACGCTGCCTGTAATTGGCTGATGTGCGCGGCCAGGCGTTTGTCGCCATGACCGTCGCCCAACTCGCTGAACAACACATCGAGCACGCCCGGCTCTTTCGACAGCGCTCTCAACACGTCGAGGCATTGCACGTTGCCGGAACCTTCCCACGTCGAGTTGACCGGGGCCTCACGGTACAGACGCGGCAGGATGCTTTCTTCGACATAACCGGCGCCACCCATGCATTCGGCAGCCTCATTGATCATCGCGGGCGCGCGTTTGCAAATCCAGTACTTGCCCACCGCCGTCACCAGTCGGGCGAATTTCGCTTCGTGGTCGTCATCCAGATGATCCAGCGCCCGGCCCATGCGCAAACTCAAGGCCAACGCCGCTTCGCTTTCCAGGGCGAGGTCAGCCAGCACGTTTTGCATCAAGGGTTGCTCGCTGAGCAATTTGCCACCGACCTTGCGATGGGCGCAGTGATGACTGGCCTGGGTCAGGGCTTGGCGCATCAGCGCGCTGGAGCCGACCATGCAATCGAAGCGGGTCATGGCGACCATTTCGATGATGGTCGGAACGCCCCGGCCCTCTTCGCCGACCATCCAGGCCAGGGCGCCACGGAACTCCACCTCGCTGGAGGCATTGGACCAGTTGCCGAGTTTGTTCTTCAGCCGCTGGATGTAGAACTGATTGCGCGTGTCGTCCGGACGATGGCGCGGCAGCAGGAAACAGGTCAAACCCTTGTCAGTCTGGGCCAGGGTCAGGAAGGCATCGCACATCGGCGCCGAACAAAACCACTTGTGGCCCACCAGTTCATACGCCTGACCGGGACCACTGGCGCCGACCGGATAAGCCTTGGTGGTGTTGGCCCGCACGTCGGTGCCGCCCTGTTTCTCGGTCATGGCCATGCCGATGGTGACCCCGGCCTTGTGGGCCATGCCGACGTTGCGCGGGTCGTATTCGGTGGCGAGGATTTTCGGCAGCCATTGTTTGGCCAGATCCGGTTGCAGGCGCATCGCCGGGACGCTGGCGAAGGTCATGGTCAACGGGCAACCGCTGCCGGCTTCAGCCTGACTGTGTAAATAAGTCATGGAGGCACGGGCAACGTGGGCGCCCGGTTGCGGGTCGGTCCAGGGCAAGCCTGTCAGGCCATGCTCCACCGCCGTGCGCATCAACTCGTGGTAGGCCGGGTGAAATTCAACCAGATCGATGCGATGGCCGTAACGGTCATGGCTGACGAACACCGGTTTGTTCTGATTGGCCGCAAACCCCGCCTCCATCAGCGGCCCGCCGGCCAATGCGCCGTAAGTGTCGATCCGCGACTCGGCCCAACCGGCATCGAAGCGCCGCGACCACTCCTGCAAAGGCAGGTCGATGCGATAGAGGTTGCTACCGTCCAGCGACGGTGGCTGGTTGGTGACTTCGTGGGTTTCGGCGAACTGATGCAGGTTCATGACGGGGCTCCTTTGGTCAGCCAAGGGATTTTCAGTTAAGCACCACCCCGAGGTTGAACAAAGTGGCATATCTGCCTAACTGTCGGCGCTTTCGCCTTACCCTGGACAGAGCACCCGCCGATAGAGCGCCGCCTGCAAATCTTCGAATTTCACCGGTTTGCTCAGGTAATCGACCAAGGTGTCGCTCGGGCAATAGGCCCGGTCCGCAGTCAGGGCAATCATGAACACGGGTAATTCGGCGCAACCTGACAAGGCGCGGATTCGGCAGCAGATCGAGACACCGTCCAGTGGCAGCAGCTGACAGTCGAGCAGCACCGCGTCAACGGCTTCACGCTGCAAGTGATCGAGCGCGGCCACGCCGCTGTCGGCGGTGCGCACCCGGAACCCAAGCTTGAGCAACATGCCACGCATCACCAGTTGATTGATGCTGTTGTCATCGACCAGCAACACCGTGCAGTCCTGAGGCAAACGCAGGCCGGTGGTTTGCCGGGAGATTGCGGGCGCAGATTCCACCACCGGCAGCGGCAGCTCGAACTCGACGTCCAGTTGAAAGCGACTGCCGCGCCCCGGTTCCGAGCGATGACTCAGGCGCCCGCCGAGCAATTCGACCAGTTGCCGACAAATGGCCAGGCCAACGCCCAAACCACCGTATTCACGGGTCATCGAGCCGTCGACCTGAAAAAAGCGTTGATACAGCGTTGCCTCGTCCAAATCGGTAAAGCCAATGCCGGTATCGATCACCGCAAAGGACAACGCCAGCCGATCGGGCGCCACCGGTTTGCCCGTCACCCGCAGCGCCAATCCGCCGACCCGGGTGAATTTGATTGCGTTGTCCAGCAGGCACTCCAGGCATTGCGCCAACTTGTCGCTATCGCCGTACAAACGATCCGGCAGCCCGGATGTAACCTCGACCTTGAAGTCCAGCGACTTGCTCGACGCATTGCCATCGAACTGCAGGCGCAAGGCCTCGACCACACCGCGCAAACTGAACGCGTCCGGATAGACCTTGAGCTTGCCGGCCTGCAATTCGGTCAGGGTGAGGATGCCATTGACCATGCGCATCATGTCCCGCGCCGAACCGGCGGCCGTTTGCTGATATTGCTCCAGTTCCGGGTTCATCTCGACGGTCTGCATCAGCTCCAGCGAACCGATCACGCCGTTCATGGGCGTGCGCAGTTCATGGGTCAGGGTGGCGAGGAATTCGTCCTTGAGCTTGTTACTGTGAGCCAGTTGCTGGTTCAGTACTTCGAGCTTTTGCCCGGCATCGAACAACGTCTGTGCCTGTTGCTCGCGCATGGCGTTAATGCGATCGGCCAGGGCCAGGGACAGCAGCGCCACTTCGATTGCCGAGCCGATCTGGCTGGCGTACATGGTCAGGAATACGTTGGGCAAGTAACCCAACACCATCATCGTGTTAACAACGCCACCGAGCAGAAACGCCGACCAGGCAATGATGAAATACCGCGCGACCCGCAAGCCGCGCCACCAGGCGAAAATCCCGGCGGCGAAAATCACTACGGTAAAGACCAGAGCCAGCATCGTTGCCAGGCGCAGGGCCAAGGCGTAACTGGTCATCAATGACAACCCGACCACCAGCGCACTGAACGCAATCAACGCCAGCAACAATCGGTCGAGCCAGCGACTGTGGGTGGCCGTCTGCAAGAAGCTGCGGGCGAACTGGCTGCCGAACAATCCTGAACAGCCGATGAAGAACGGCGTCGCAGCGTTCGCCCACCAGGGATTGTTCGGCCAGAAATACTCCACGGCCGCACCATTCACCGACAGCTGATACAAGCCGAACGAGGCGATATAGACGATGTAATAGAGGTAGCTGGTGTCGCGCACGCTGAGAAAGATGAACAGGTTGTAGACCAGCATCCCCAGCAACACACCGTAAATCAGCCCCAGCACATAGAGCCGGACCGGCTGCTCTTCAAGGTAAGCGGTGCTCGACCACAAGGTGACAGGCGCCTGAACCGACCCTTCGCTTTGCAGGCGCAGGTACACCGTTTGCGCCTGCTCGGGCGTAAAGTTCAGATCGAACAGATAGTTGTGCTGGCGGATCTGGCGAGTGGCGAACGGCAACGCATCGCCGGTCTGTCGGACCAATTGATAGTCACCGCCAGCATCGGGCAAGTACAGATCAAGGTGATCGAGGGGCGGATAAGCCAGTTCCAGCAACCAGGTCCGTTGTGCCAACGGGTTGGTCGGACGGTACTGCAGGTCGATTTTCAGCCAGAACGCCGAACGCGAATAACCGGCGTTGAGGGTGGCTTTATCGTGGGGCTTGAAGTGCCCGGCCGCCGCTTGCGCACGGACATCGGCGATGCTCGCCTGACCGCCCGTGTCTTCATAAACCTGCATCGTTCGGCCCAGGGGAAGGCTCTGGGTGAACTCGTCGAATTCGACGGCGCTCGCCAGGAGGGGCAAGCACAACAGCAACATCAGCAAATAGCGCATTTAAGCCCCAGCGTAGCCTGTCCGGTTCTGTCAGGAAGCCCCCCCATTCCTTTTGAGTAGACGTAAAACCGGTATTACCTGTTATTGGTTTGGATCCACTCTAGCATAGCCGTTGCTGGCCATTGAGCACCATTGAAATTTTTCCTACAAAGGCTCTAGAACAAGCGTTCCAGCTCTATACATTGAGTTAGAGCTGTTGGCTTGGTCAGGTTGTGAAAATGCCTCAGTGCGAAGCGATTCCTTGTGGCGAGGGGGCTTGCCCCCGTTGGGGTGCGAAGCGCCCCCTTTGCCTTCTGCCAGGAACACCGCGCAGGCAGGTTTACGACCGCTCCGCAGCCGAACCGGGGCAAGCCCCTCTCACCACAATGTATCGGCCGCGATGACTGCCACAACACCCGAAAAAACATGTTTGGTGGTAAGCTCGCGCACCATGAATATCTACAGCTCTCGCCCCGTTGTCCTCTGTCTCTCCGGCCACGACCCTAGTGGTGGCGCCGGCTTGCAGGCAGATATCGAAGCCCTGCTCGCTCAGGGTTGTCATGCGGCTCCGGCCGTCACCGCCCTGACTGTGCAAGACACCGTCAACGTCACTGACTTCCGCGTTCTCGATCGCGAGTGGGTGCTGGCCCAGGCCAACGCCGTGCTCAATGATTCCGAAGTCGCCGCCGTCAAACTGGGCATGCTCGGTTCCCTGGAAATGGTCGACACCGTGGTCGAACTGCTTTCAGCGCACCCGCATTTGCCGGTGGTCTGCGACCCGGTGCTGCGCGCTGGCGGCGGCGGACGACTGGGCAAGGACGAAGTCGGCTACGCCATGCGCGAACGCCTGCTGCCGCTGTCGATCATTGCCACCCCCAACCTTCCCGAAGCCCGCATCCTCGCCGAACTGCCCGAAGGCACCGCGGACGAGTGCGCTGAAAAACTCCTGCCGTTCGTCAAACACCTGCTGATCACCGGCGGTCATGGCGACGAACACGAAATACACAATCGCCTGTACAGCCGCGACGGTCGCCGCGAAACCTTTACCTGCCAGCGCCTGCCCGGCAGTTATCACGGTTCCGGTTGCACACTGGCCAGCGCCCTCGCTGGTCGCCTGGCCCAGGGCGAACACCTCGCCAGTGCCGTAAAGAGCGCGCTTGACTACACTTGGCGCACCTTGCGTGATGCGGAGCAGCTGGGCAAAGGCCAGTTCGTGCCGCGCCGCTTGCCACTGGACTTCTGTTCGTAACGCCATGAGGCTTGTCCGATGAAACTACGTGGCCTGTACGCCATTACCGACAGCCAGTTACTGGCCGGTAAATTTCTTTCGTACGTGGAGGCGGCGCTCGAAGGCGGCGTCACCCTGCTGCAATACCGCGACAAAAGCAGCGACGAGGCCCGTCGCCTGCGTGAGGCCGAAGCCCTGCGCGATCTGTGCGAACGCTACAAGACTCAGCTGATCATCAACGATGACGCCGAACTGGCTGCGCGCCTGAACGTCGGCGTGCACCTGGGCCAGACCGATGGCCCGCTGATGCCGGTTCGGGCACTGCTCGGTCGCCAGGCAATCATCGGTTCGACCTGCCACGCGCAACTCGAACTCGCCGAACAAGCCGCCAAGGAAGGCGCCAGCTACGTCGCCTTCGGCCGCTTCTTCAATTCCAATACCAAACCCGGCGCACCGGCCTGCAGCCTTGAACTACTTGATCAGGCCCGCAGCAAACTGCACCTGCCGATCTGCGCGATCGGCGGCATCACGCTGGACAACGCAGCGCCGCTGGTGGCCCACGGGGTCGATCTGCTGGCGGTGGTGCATGGTCTGTTTGGCGCCGAGAGCACGGCTGAAGTGACACGCCGCGCCCGCGCCTTTAACGAATTGTTCAAATCCTGATTTTTTGAGAGCCCGATCATGTCTCGTTCCGAAACCCTGTTTGCCAATGCCCAGAAACACATTCCCGGAGGCGTGAACTCGCCTGTTCGTGCGTTCAAGAGTGTTGGCGGCACACCGCTGTTCTTCAAACACGCCGAAGGCGCCTACGTCACCGACGAAGACGACAAGCGTTATGTGGATTACGTCGGTTCCTGGGGGCCGATGATTCTCGGCCACAGCCATCCGGACGTGCTGGACGCGGTGCGCAAACAGCTGGAACACGGCCTGTCCTACGGCGCCCCGACCGCGATGGAAACCGAAATGGCCGATCTGGTCTGCTCGATCGTGCCATCGATGGAGATGGTGCGCATGGTCAGCTCCGGCACCGAAGCGACCATGAGTGCCATCCGTCTGGCCCGTGGTTTCACCGGCCGTGACAGCATCATCAAATTCGAAGGCTGCTACCACGGCCACTCCGACAGCCTGCTGGTCAAGGCCGGTTCCGGCGCCCTGACCCAAGGCGTGCCGAGTTCGGCCGGTGTACCGGCGGCGTTCGCCAAACACACCCTGACCCTGCCGTTCAACGACATCGACGCGGTAGCAACCATGCTCGCCGAAGTCGGCCAGGAGGTGGCCTGCATCATTGTCGAGCCAGTGGCCGGCAACATGAACTGCGTACCGCCGGCACCGGGCTTCCTCGAAGGCCTGCGGACCCTGTGCGACAAGCACGGCGTGGTGCTGATTTTCGACGAAGTGATGACCGGTTTCCGTGTCGCCCTCGGTGGCGCCCAAGCCCATTACGGCGTAACGCCGGACCTGAGCACCTTCGGCAAGATCATCGGTGGCGGCATGCCGGTTGGCTGCTTCGGTGGCAAACGCAAGATCATGGAACAGATCGCACCACTGGGGCCGGTCTACCAGGCCGGCACATTGTCGGGGAACCCGCTGGCGATGGCGGCTGGTTTGACCACGCTGCGCCTGATCAGTCGTCCTGGTTTCCACGCCGAGCTGAGCGACTACACCAGCCGTCTGCTCGATGGCCTGCAACAGCGCGCGGACGCCGCCGGCATTCCGTTCGTGACCACTCAGGCGGGCGGCATGTTCGGTCTGTACTTCAGCGGCGCCGACGACATCGTGACCTTCGATGACGTGATGGCCAGCGATGCCGGCCTGTTCGGGCGTTTCTTCCACCTGATGCTCGAAGGCGGCGTGTACCTGGCGCCAAGCGCCTTCGAAGCCGGTTTCACCTCGATCGCCCACGGCGAAACCGAGTTGAAACTGACACTGGACGCCGCCGAACGTGCATTCGCCGCACTGAAATAAAGCTGTAACGCTGACGTTGGCGATTGCCAGCGTCAGCTTTCACCTACATTCGCGCCCTTTTTCCTACTCATCTGCCAATAATTCCCCGCAAAGTGGGCGATATATTCCCCGTGCAGCAGAAAAACGAGTAAAGACTTTGTAAGGTTGGCCCTGCTTATTTCATAATGCGCGCTTATTGGATCCCTCGATGGGTCCACGCGCCCCTCAGAGGTAAGTCGATTCCCATGAACCGCACCGGCCGCACCCTTGCATTGGGCTGCCTGTTGCTCCTTCAGCCCCTGCTCGCGCTCGCACAAGCAGGCGGCAACTCGTTGTTGATCCCGGCGATGGGTCGCTGCACCCTCAATACTCAGCCGCAAGACCTGACGCAAGCGCTCGCCGCCTGTCAGAAAGCGTCGGATGAAGGGGATGCGCAAGCGCAATACGAGTTGGGTGAGTTCTACTACGACGGCAAAAACGCGCCACGCGACCTCAATAAAGCCCTGAGCTACTTCGAAAAGGCCTCGCTGCAAGGCCACGCCCAGGCGCAATTCAAACTTGGCACCATGTTCTTCCACGGTGAAGGCGTACCGGCCAATAATGTTCAGGCGTATATCGTGCTGAAAATGGCCGCGGTCAACGGTGCCGAAGAGGCGCTGGACACCGCCGACGAAGTCGCCGAAAAAATGCCCCGCGAAGATCTCGAAGTCGCTACCCAGGTGCTGGGGCAAATTTTCCGTAAATACCTGATGGAATTGCAGAGCGCCGATGGGCGCACGCCGTTTTCGCCACTGCCCTAAGTCGAGCGCGGCCCCTGTGGCGAGGGGGCTTGCCCCCGTTCGGCTGCGCAGCAGTCGTAAAGTAAGCACACGCGGTCTGTCTGGAAGGTGGCGGTGGCTGATTTAGGGGCCGCTTCGCAGCCCAACGGGGGCAAGCCCCCTCGCCACAACAAGCCCCACTAGCCACTCAATCCGTGGCTTACTTCTCAGGCATCGGCATCGGAAACGGCATGACATTGCCGACCGCGCCGCGGGCTTCGCTGATTTTCGGGGTGCCGAGGCGCTCGACCTCGTCGATGCGCACGATCGAATGCATCGGCACAAAACTGCGCACAACGCCTTCGAACTGAGCCTTGAGCTTCTCTTCGCTCGGATCGACGACCACTTGCGTGCGCTCGCCAAAGACGAACTCTTCCACTTCCAGGAAGCCCCACAGATCACTTTGATAGATCTGCTTGGCATACATTTCGTACACCTGGCCTTGGTTGAGGAAAATCACCTTGTAGATTGGAGCTTCACGTTTGGTCATGGTGGGCGGGTAACACATCGGGGATAAAAATGAGGGCGCGAACTATAGCATAGCCGCCGGACGCGCAACGGTAGGAACCTTGGTGCATGTTCCCTATAATGCGCGGTTCTTTGAATCACGTGATGACTCTATCCATGGCCAAGAAGCTTTACATCGAAACCCACGGTTGCCAGATGAACGAGTACGACAGCTCGCGCATGGTCGATCTGCTGGGTGAACATCAGGCCCTGGAAGTCACCGCTCGCGCTGAAGACGCCGACGTGATCCTGCTCAACACCTGCTCGATCCGCGAACGTGCCCAGGACCGGGTGTATTCCCAGCTGGGGCGCTGGCGCGAATTGAAACTGGCTAACCCGGAAATGGTCATCGCCGTCGGCGGCTGCGTGGCCAGCCAGGAAGGCGCGGCCATTCGTGACCGCGCTCCGTACGTGGACGTGGTATTCGGCCCGCAGACCCTGCACCGCCTGCCGGAAATGATCGACGCCGCGCGCCTGACCAAGCTGCCGCAAGTCGACGTTTCGTTCCCGGAAATCGAAAAGTTCGACCATTTGCCCGAGCCCCGCATCGATGGGCCAAGTGCTTATGTGTCGGTCATGGAAGGCTGCAGCAAATACTGCACGTTCTGTGTAGTGCCTTATACGCGCGGTGAAGAAGTCAGCCGACCGTTCGACGACGTGATTGCCGAGATCATTCACCTGGCCGAAAACGGTGTGCGCGAAGTGACCTTGCTGGGGCAGAACGTCAACGGTTATCGCGGCACCACTCACGATGGTCGCCTGGCCGATCTGGCGGAATTGATCCGCGTAGTGGCCGCGGTCGATGGCATCGACCGGATCCGCTACACCACCTCGCACCCACTGGAGTTCTCCGACAGCCTGATCCAGGCCCACGCCGACGTGCCGGAGCTGGTGAAACACCTGCATTTGCCGGTGCAATCGGGTTCCGACCGGATTCTCGCGGCGATGAAGCGCAACCACACCGCGCTGGAGTACAAATCCAAGCTGCGCAAGTTGCGGGCCGCCGTGCCGGGGATCTGCATCAGTTCTGACTTTATCGTCGGCTTCCCGGGCGAGACCGAGAAAGACTTCGAACAAACCATGAAGCTGATCGAAGACGTCGGTTTCGACTTTTCCTACTCGTTCGTCTATAGCCAGCGCCCGGGCACGCCGGCCGCCGATCTGGCCGACGAAACACCGGAAGAACTGAAAAAAGAACGTTTGAACGCCCTGCAACATCGCCTCAACCAGCAAGGTTTCGAGATCAGCCGACAAATGGTGGGCTCCATTCAGCGGATTCTGGTAACCGATTATTCGAAAAAAGACCCCGGTGAACTGCAAGGCCGGACCGAGAATAATCGTATCGTCAACTTCCGCTGCGACAATCCGACCCTGATCGGCCAGTTCGCCGACGTGCACATCGATGCCGCGCAACCGCACTCGCTGCGGGGCTCGCTGCTGTAAGAGCGAGGCTTTTGTGGCGAGGGGGCTTGCCCCCGTTGGATCGCGAAGCGGTCCCGAATATTTTGCGACTGCTTCGCAGCCGAACGGGGGCAAGCCCCCTCGCCACAGATTCGCCAAAACCTGCATCTTATTTAAGAGCTTTCGTACCCAGGCGACTGGCGCTATCCTTTATTCATCATAATTGCCCCAGGGCGGCTAAATACGACCTTGAACGCACCCATAGAACCACATCGTTTCATCCTCGAGCCTTTTGAAGCTCGCCGCTTCGCCAATCTGTGCGGGCAATTCGACGAGCATCTGCGCTTGATCGAACAGCGCCTCGCGATCGAGATCCGCAACCGCGGAAACCAGTTCGAACTGATCGGCGAGCCCAAGCACACCACCTCCGCGGAAAACCTGCTGCGCCGCTTGTACCGGGAAACCAAAGGTACCGAGCTGTCGCCAGACACGGTTCACCTGTTCCTGCAGGAATCGGCCGTCGAGGAACTGGACAACCACTCCCCCGCCGAACCGTCCGTCGCCTTGCGCACCAAGAAAGGCATGATTCGCCCTCGCGGCTTGAATCAGCTGCGCTATGTGAAGGAAATCCTCGGTAACGATATCAACTTCGGCATCGGCCCGGCCGGTACCGGCAAGACCTATCTGGCCGTTGCCTGCGCGGTAGACGCGCTGGAGCGCGAGCAGATTCGGCGCATTCTGCTGGTCCGTCCGGCGGTTGAAGCGGGCGAAAAGCTCGGCTTCCTGCCCGGCGACCTGTCCCAGAAAATCGACCCGTACCTGCGCCCGCTCTATGACGCGCTCTACGAAATGCTCGGTTTCGAATACGTCGCCAAGCTGATCGAGCGTCAGGTGATCGAAGTCGCGCCGCTGGCCTACATGCGCGGTCGTACGCTGAACAACAGCTTCATCATCCTCGACGAAAGCCAGAACACCACCGTCGAGCAGATGAAGATGTTCCTGACCCGGATCGGTTTTGGTTCCACCGCCGTCATCACTGGTGACATCACCCAGGTCGACCTGCCGAAAGGCACCAAGTCCGGGCTGCACCATGTGATCGAAGTACTAAAAGACGTACCGGGCATCAGCTTTACCCATTTCATGCCCAAGGACGTGGTGCGCCATCCGCTGGTGCAGCGCATCGTCGAAGCCTACGAGCGCTTCGAAAATCGCGCGGCCGACGAACCGGCGAAGTTCTCTTCCAAGGACACTCGCCCCGATGCTTGAGCTTGATCTGCAACTGGCTACCGAAGCGTCTGCCCCGAGTGAAGCCCAATTCCGTCAATGGTGCGAACTGGCCCTGCGCCAGCGTACTGCCGACTCCGAAATGACCATCCGCTTGGTCGACGAAGAGGAAGCCCGCGAACTGAACTTCACCTGGCGGCAGAAAGACTACGCCACCAACGTTTTGTCATTCCCGGCCGATGTCCCCGATGAGTTTCTCGACATTCCCTTGCTCGGCGATCTGGTGATCTGCGTAGCAGTGGTCGAGCGCGAAGCGGCGGAACAAGGCAAGGAATTAAAGGCCCACTGGGCGCATCTGGTCATTCACGGCTGCTTGCATCTGCTTGGTTACGACCATATAGATGATGACGAAGCCGAAGAAATGGAAGCACTGGAACGAACGTTGCTTGCAGAACTGGGTCATCCCGACCCGTATGCGGACGACGAAACAGACACATCCCCAATCGTTACAACAAAGGATTCAGAGTAATCGCTATGAGCGAAGATCGATCGAGCAACGGGCAGAAGTCATGGCTGGGTAAGCTCACCCAGGCTTTTGCCCACGAGCCGAAAAACCGCCAGGAGCTGCTGGAGCTGCTGCGCGATGCACATCAAAACAAGTTGCTGGACAGCGAAGCGCTGGCCATCGTCGAAGGCGCCATCCAGGTTGCAGACCTGCAAGTACGGGACATCATGGTCCCGCGCTCGCAGATGATCAGCATCAAGGCGACCCAGACACCCCGCGAGTTCCTGCCGGCCGTGGTCGACTCGGCCCACTCCCGCTACCCGGTGATCGGCGAAAGCCACGATGACGTGATGGGCGTGTTGCTGGCCAAGGACTTGCTGCCATTGATCCTCAAGGAAAACGGCGACAGCTTCAACATCAAGGACCTGCTGCGCCCGGCCACGTTCGTGCCCGAGTCCAAGCGCCTGAATGTGCTGCTGCGCGAGTTCCGCGCCAACCATAACCACATGGCCATCGTCATTGACGAATATGGCGGCGTGGCCGGTCTGGTGACCATCGAAGACGTGCTGGAACAGATCGTCGGCGACATCGAAGACGAGCACGACGTCGAAGAAGACAGCTACATCAAGCCGCTGCCCAGCGGTGACTTCCTGATCAAGGCCCTGACGCCGATCGATAACTTCAACGAGTTCTTCGACAGCGAATTCTCCGACGATGAATTCGACACCGTCGGCGGCTTGGTGATGAGCGCGTTCGGGCACTTGCCAAAACGCAACGAAATTACTGAAATCGGCGCCTATCGCTTCCGCATCCTGAACGCCGACAGCCGTCGGATTCACTTGCTGCGTCTGACACCTATTGCCCGGTAAAAATTAAGGAAAGAAATGCACTGGATGACCCGCCCCGGCTGGCCCGGTAACCTGCTGGCCGTGGCGGCCGGTGCACTCACCACCCTGGCCCTGGCGCCGTTCGATATCTGGCCGCTGGCATTGCTGGCGGTCGGTTTCTTTTACGCCGGTTTACGCGAACTGAGCCCCCGTCAGGCCTTGGGCCGTGGCTGGTGTTTCGGTTTCGGCCTGTTTGCCGCCGGCACTAGCTGGATCTACTACAGCATTCACAACTTCGGCGGCGCTTCGGTGCTGTTGGCCGGGCTGCTGATGCTGGCCTTCACTGCGGCGATCGCCTGGTTCTTCGCTTTGCCCGCCTGGATTTGGGCGCGCTGGCTGCGCCGTAACGAAGCGCCGCTGGCCGATGCTTTGGCATTTGCGGCGTTGTGGGTGGGTCAGGAAGCCTTTCGCGGTTGGTTCCTTACCGGCTTCCCATGGCTCTATTCCGGCTATAGCCAGCTCGATGGCCCACTGGCCGGGCTCGCGCCGGTCGGCGGAATGTGGCTGATTTCCTTCACCCTGGCCCTGACGGCTGCGCTGATCTACAACGCTGCGCGACTGGTGCGCACTGGCCGTAAAGGCTTCATCGCTGTCGGCGTGTTGCTGCTGGCTGGCCCATGGGTGGCCGGCATGGCGCTCAAGGAACATGCCTGGACCAGCCCGGCGGGCGCACCACTGAGCGTTGCGGCGCTTCAGGGCAACATCGAACAAAGCATGAAGTGGGATCCGTCGCAGCTCAATGCGCAGCTGGCGCTGTACCGCGACATGAGCTTCAGCTCCAAACGCGTCGACCTGCTGATCTGGCCGGAAACCGCAGTCCCGGTGCTAAAGGAGTCCGCCGAGGGTTACCTGAACATGATGGGAAGCTTCGCCGCCGAGCGTAAATCCGCGCTGATTACCGGCGTGCCGATTCGCCAGGAAGTCCATCACGAGAAACGCTTCTTCAACGGTATTACCGTTGTTGGTGAAGGCGATGGCACTTACCTGAAGCAGAAACTGGTGCCGTTTGGCGAATACGTTCCATTGCAGGAAGTCTTGCGCGGCCTTATCGCGTTCTTCGACCTGCCGATGTCCGACTTTGCCCGAGGGCCGGCCGATCAAGCGCTGCTGCAAGCCAAGGGTTATCAGATTGCGCCGTTCATCTGCTACGAAGTGGTCTACCCGGAATTCGCCGCCGGCCTCGCCGCCCGCAGCGATTTGCTGCTGACCATCAGCAACGACACCTGGTTCGGCACCTCGATCGGCCCGCTGCAACATTTGCAGATGGCGCAGATGCGCGCGCTTGAAGCCGGCCGCTGGATGATCCGCGCCACCAACAACGGCGTGACCGGCCTGATCAACCCGTTTGGCCAGATCACTGCGCAGATCCCGCAGTTCGAACGAGGCATTCTGTATGGCGAAGTGGTGCCGATGCACAACCTGACGCCCTACCTGGAATGGCGTTCGTGGCCGTTGATCATCAGTTGCGTGTTGTTGTTTGGCTGGGCGTTGGTGGCCAACCGGATGGCGAAGAC
>NZ_AKJK01000098.1 GCF_000282375.1 Pseudomonas sp. GM50 | reverse complement strand
CCGTCGACAGCGCCTGCCACTCGGCCAATGGCCGCAGGCTGGCACGCAAATGATCGGGGTCGAAAGTGGCAGACATGGGCTATTCCAGAGCGCAAAACGGACTTTATGGGCCTGCGATATTCATCTGTCGCGGCAAGCATGGCAAGCTAGCCGACCTTCGAGGATTGAAACCCATGCGTCCGGCCTACCGCACCACACTGCTTGCCAGCCTGCTCGCCCTTGTGTGTGCCGGCGTGCTGTGGGCCGCCTATGACTGGTTTCAGGGGCGCTACTTGCGTGCCTTCAGCTCGCACACTGCGGTGTTCTCCGGCGACCCATTGCGCCTGCCAGACGAACTTGCCGGCCCCGGCGCCATTCGCCTGGTGCACTTCTGGGACCCCGCCTGCCCATGCAATGTCGGCAACCAACAACACCTGACCGAACTGGTTGAGCACTATGTACCGCAGGGCGTCGAGTTCTATGCGGTACAAAAACCCGGCAGCCACGGTCAATTGCCCGGCACGTTGAGTCGCCTTAAAACCATCACTGTCCTGCCAGGCTCCGAACAGATCCCTGCCAGCCCGGCGGTGGCGATCTGGGACCGCAGTGGCAAGCTGGCGTATTTCGGGCCGTACAGCGAAGGCCTGACCTGCAATTCGAGCAACAGCTTTATCGAGCCCATTCTGCAAGCGCTGAATGAAGGCCGGGCGGTGAACGCCACCCACACGCTGGCGGTGGGTTGCTACTGTCCGTGGCCTGCCGAGGCGAAGTAAGGCATTCCTGACTTTTCCAGGACCGCGATGCCCGGCACAGGAGGTCTGTGCTACACGTTTGCAGCCCCCACGGGCGGCAATCCCGAAAGAACAAGGAGTCACCATGAAACGCGTCCTGACCGTACTTGCCTTGCTGATCGTCGTACTCGCCGCCGGGGGCGGCTGGTATGTGTACAGCAAGCAACCGACGCGCCAGGGCCAGGTGCAATTGCAGCACCTGCAAGGTTCGGTGACCGTGCGCTACGACGTGCGCGGCGTGCCGCATATCCGTGCCGAAAACGAAACCGACCTCTACCGCGCCCTCGGGTACGTGCACGCCCAGGACCGACTGTTCCAGATGGAAGCCATGCGGCGCCTGGCCCGTGGAGAGCTGGCCGAAGTCCTCGGCCCAAAACTGATCGACACCGACAAACTGTTTCGCAGCCTGCGCATCCGCGAGCGGGCTGAAAGCTACGTCGCCGCGCTGGATCGTCAGTCGCCGGCGTGGAAGGCCCTGCAAGCCTATCTGGACGGCATCAATCAATATCAGGACAGCCACGCTGCGCCGGTAGAGTTCGATGTGCTGGGGATCCCCAAGCGCCCTTTCACCGCCGAAGACAGCATCAGTATCGCCGGCTACATGGCTTACAGCTTTGCCGCGGCGTTTCGCACCGAACCCTTGCTGACTTACGTGCGTGACCAACTGGGCGCCGAGTACCTGAACATCTTCGATCTCGACTGGCAGCCCAAGGGCGTATTGGCCAAAGGGCGCGCCAACCCTGCGCCGACCCTCACCGCCAATGACTGGAAGGGTCTGAACGCCCTCGCCCGTTTGAGTGAGCAAGCCCTGGCCGACAATGGCCTGCCGCAATTCGAAGGCAGCAATGCCTGGGTGATTTCCGGCAACCGCAGCAAAAGCGGCAAACCACTGCTGGCCGGCGACCCGCACATTCGTTTCTCGGTGCCGTCGGTGTGGTACGAAGCGCACCTGTCGGCACCGGGTTTCGAGCTGTATGGCTACCATCAGGCGCTGGTGCCGTTTGCGTTTCTTGGCCACAACCTGGACTTCGGCTGGAGCCTGACGATGTTCCAGAACGACGATCTGGACCTGATCGCCGAGAAGGTCAACCCGGAGCACCCGAACCAGGTCTGGTATCGCGGCCAGTGGGTCGACATGGTCAACACCGAACAACAGATCGCGGTCAAAGGCCAGTCACCGGTCACGCTGACCCTGCGCCAGTCGCCCCACGGCCCGATCATCAACGATGCACTCGGCACCGCCGCCGGCAAGACACCGGTCGCCATGTGGTGGGCCTTCCTCGAGACGCCGAATCCGATCCTCGACGGTTTCTACCAGCTCAACCGCGCCGACACCTTGGCCAAGGCCCGCGCCGCATCGGCCAAGGTTCAGGCACCGGGGCTGAACATCGTCTACGCCAACGCCAAGGGCGACATCGGTTGGTGGGCCTCGGCGCTGCTGCCCAAGCGCCCGGCCGGGGTGAAGCCCGGCTTCATCCTCGACGGCAGCACCCCTCAGGCGGACAAGGAAGGTTATTACCCGTTCAGCGCCAACCCACAGGAAGAGAACCCGGCGCGAGGCTATATCGTCTCGGCCAACTTCCAGCCGGTGTCACCGACCGGCATGGAGATTCCCGGTTACTACAACCTTGCCGATCGTGGTCAGCAGCTCAATCGTCAGCTCAGCGACAAGAACGTGAAGTGGGACAACGAGTCCAGCCAGAAGCTGCAACTGGGCACCACCACCGAATACGGTCCGCGTTTGCTGGCGCCGTTGCTACCGGTGTTGCGTGAAGTCGTGAGCGATCCCGCCGAGCTCAAACTGGTGGAGCAACTGGCGCAGTGGAGCGGCGATTACCCGCTGGACTCCATCAGCGCCACGCTGTTCAACCAGTTTCTGTTCAACCTCGCCGACGCGGCGATGCGCGATGAACTGGGCAACGACTTCTTCGAAACGCTGCTCCCGACCCGAGTGATCGATGCCGCACTGCCGCGCCTGGCGGCCTCGGCCGACTCACCGTGGTGGGACAACCGCAACACCCCCGGCAAGGAAACCCGCGCCGATACGGTCAAGGTTGCCTGGCAAGCGAGCATGGCTCACCTCAAAACCACCCTGGGCGCCGATTTCGCGCAATGGAAGTGGGGCAAGGCGCACACCCTGACTCACGGTCATCCGCTGGGGACGCAAAAACCGCTGGAGCGGATCTTCAACGTCGGGCCGTTCGCGGCGCCCGGCACCCACGAAGTGCCGAACAACCTCTCGGCCAAGATCGGCCCGGCGCCGTGGCCTGTGACTTACGGCCCGTCGACACGGCGGTTGATCGACTTCGCCGACCCGGCCCACAGCCTGACCATCAACCCGGTCGGCCAGAGCGGCGTGCCGTTCGACAGCCACTATGCCGACCAGACCGAGGCGTATATCGAGGGGGTTTACTACCAGGCGCATTTCAATGATGAAGAAGTGACGGCCAATACCCGTAGTACGTTGAAGCTGTTGCCGGCGCGGGCTGCTCATTAGTTTTGTGGTGTGACTGCGGGCCTCATCGCGAGCAGGCTCGCTCCCACAAGGGATCTCCAGTGAACATAGATTTTGTGTCTGCCACAGATCCTGTGGGAGCGAGCCTGCTCGCGATGAGGCCCGCACAGGCAACACAAATTACCGCTAAACCATCGCCGCAAAATTCAACCTGAACTGCTGCGGTGTCACCCCCAGCCTGCGGTTGAACACACTGCGCATATGCTGGGCATCGCGAAACCCGCACTGATACGCCACGGTTTTCAGCGGCGCATGGGTGCTTTCGAGCATCACCCGCGCCGCGTCCACCCTCGCCCGTTCGACGAATTCCGCCGGGGTGATTTTCGCCTCCTTGGCAAACACCCGGGAAAAGTTGCGCGTGCTCATGTTGGCGGCATTGGCCAGATCGGCAATGGTCAAGTCGCCATTGAGGTTGGCCAGCACGTAGAGCTGGACCAGCGCCACCGCCGAAGTCGGTTCGGCGTGGGGTGTGAGGAACGGGCTGAACTGCGATTGCCCGCCCGAGCGCTGAGTGAACACCACCAGCCGCTTGGCCACGCTGAGTGCCACGTCCGGCCCGTGATCCCGGGCCAGCAGATACAACGACAGATCGATTCCCGCCGTGACCCCGGCCGAGGTGTAAAGCTCGCCGTCCTGCACGTACAAACGATCAGCCTCGACCTGAGTCGACGGACACAAATCCGCCAATGCCGCGGCGTCGCCCCAATGAGTGGTGACCGTTCGCCCGTCGAGCAATCCGGCCCGAGCGAGCATGAAGGCGCCATTGCAGATCGAGCCAAACCGTTGCGCCAGCCCGCAGGCATCGCGCAACCAGGTATCGAACGCCGCACCAAAATTGATGAACGGCAACTGCGGCCCACCCGCCACCAACAGCAAGTCATAAGCCTCTAGCGCTTCACTGAAATGCCGGTGGGCATTGAGCGACAAACCGTTGGAACACGCCATCACCCCACGCTCGATACCGATCACCTCCAGCCGATAGTGATCCTCCGGGGCCAGGAAACGATTGGCTTCGGAAAACACATCCATGGGCCCGGTGACGTCCAGTGACTGGACGCCTGGGAACACTACGATGGCAACGGTTTTGTACATGGCAGGAAACCACCCTCAATTGATCAGGATTAACACTTACTTGTGGCGAGGGGGCTTGCCCCCGTTGGGCTGCGCAGCGGCCCCATTTCAGGTTCATGTACGGGGATGGGAGTGCTGCGCACTCCAACGGGGGCAAGCCCCCTCGCCACAGCAAGCCCACTCGCCACAAAAGCGTAATCACCGCGCTCAACCCTAGCCAATCCAGGCCCAACAAGCGAGGTTGGCGCGATATGCAGGCTCATTGGCCGGGATCGCAGCCATGCATCGATTGTCCGGTTTCGGCTGCGCGAACAGACTGACCCCATCAGCGCCGCCACGGCGTTCCCCATGAGGAAAGCACCATGAGCAGCATCATCGCCGGTATCAAAATCCCCGACAGCGCGTTGGCCAAGGCCACCACTGAATACATTCGCGACGTCGAGTCCGACCTGCTGTTCCACCACTCACGCCGGGTATTTCTGTTCGGCGCCTTGAGCGGTGAGCGCAAGCAATTGGCCTACGACCCGGAACTGCTTTACGTCGGCGCGATGTTTCATGATTTGGGCCTGGTGGAAGCTCACCGCAGCGATGATGAACGATTCGAAGTCGACAGTGCCAATGCAGCCAAAGCGTTCCTCAAACCCTACGGCTTGTCTGACGACGATATCGAACAGGTCTGGTTGTCGATTGCCCTGCACACCACACCGGGCGTGCCGCAACACCTGCGGCCCAACGTGGCGCTGGTGACAGCCGGCGTCGAGATGGATGTGCTGGGCATCGACTACGCGGCGTTTTCCACCGTGCAGCGCGAAGCAGTGGTGCATGCGCATCCACGGGGTGAGGAGTTCAAGGAGTGCATCCTGTGTGCATTCGCCAACGGCTTCAAACATAAGCCGGACAGCACGTTTGGCACCGTGAACGCGGATGTACTGGTGGACAGCGAGCCGGGCTTCAAGCCGATGAACTTCGTCGAGATCATCCGCAAATCGCCTTGGGTCGCTTGACCCTTTGTGGGAGCGAGCCTGCTCGCGATGCAGGCAACTCGGTGTAAGCAGGAAACCGAGGTGATGCTATCGCGAGCAGGCTCGCTCCCACATTGGATCTGTGGTCAACCCGGCATCAGGCTCAAGCCGCTTCCGGCGCCTGCGCCCGGCGCACGTCCGGTTGTTTCCAGGAGTCGGCGGCGCCTTCTTCGATGGCCTGCTGGATCGCACGCTTGCGAATCTCTTCGGCACGACGGCTGAAGAACCAGACCAGGAACGTCACCAACGACACCGCCAGCAGAATCAGGCTGGCCACGGCGTTGATCTCGGGCTTCACGCCCAGGCGCACCGCCGAGAACACTTCCATCGGCAGAGTCGTGGAACCCGGACCGGACACGAAGCTCGCCAGCACCAGGTCATCCAGCGACAAGGCAAACGACATCATGCCCCCCGCCGCCAGCGACGGCGCGATCATCGGGATGGTGATCAGGAAGAACACCTTCCACGGCCGCGCGCCCAGGTCCATGGCCGCCTCTTCTATGGACAGGTCCAGTTCACGCAAGCGCGCCGACACCACCACCGCCACATACGCCGCACAGAACGTGGTGTGAGCGATCCAGATGGTGACGATGCCGCGCTCCTGTGGCCAACCGATCATCTGCGCCATGGCCACGAACAGCAGCAACAGCGACAGACCGGTGATCACTTCCGGCATTACCAGCGGCGCGGTGACCAGGCCACCGAACAACGTGCGGCCCTTGAAGTGGGTGATCCGCGTCAGCACGAAGGCCGCCAGCGTCCCCAGTGCCACCGCTGCAATGGCCGTGTAGCAGGCGATTTCCAGCGAGCGCACCACCGAGCCCATCAGTTGGGTGTTGTCCATCAAACCCACGTACCACTTGATCGACCAGCCGCCCCACACCGTCACCAGTTTCGAGGCGTTGAACGAGTAGATCACCAGGATCAGCATCGGCGCGTAGATGAACAGCAAACCCGCTACCAGCATGAAACTTGAGAAACGGAAGCGCTTCATTCCTTGCCCTCCATTTCTTTGGCCTGACTACGGTTGAACAGGATGATCGGCACAATCAGGATCGCCAGCATCACTACCGCCAGGGCAGACGCCACCGGCCAGTCACGGTTGTTGAAGAACTCTTGCCAGAGCACTTTACCGATCATCAGGGTTTCCGGACCGCCGAGCAGTTCCGGGATCACGAACTCGCCCACCACCGGGATGAACACCAGCATGCAGCCGGCGATGATGCCGTTTTTCGACAGCGGCACGGTGATCTTCCAGAAGCTGTTGAAGGTGCTCGAACCGAGGTCCGACGCGGCTTCCAGCAGGCTGGTGTCGTGTTTGACCAGGTTGGCGTAGAGCGGCAGGATCATGAACGGCAGATAGGAGTAAACCACCCCGATATAGACCGCGAGGTTGGTGTTGAGGATCTGCAGCGGCTCGTCGATCCAGCCCATGCTCATCAAAAAGCCGTTAAGCAGACCGTTGTTGCTGAGGATGCCCATCCACGCATACACGCGGATCAGGATTGCGGTCCAGGTCGGCATCATGATCAGCAGCACCAGCACCGTTTGCAGCTCTTTGCGGGCGCTGGCAATGGCGTAGGCCATCGGGTAGCCGATCAGCAAACAGAGGACGGTGCTGATCAGCGCCATCTTCAACGACCCGAGGTAAGCGGCGATGTACAACTCGTCATCGCCCAGCATCGCGTAGTTGCTCAGGTTAAGCAGCACCTGGAGCTTCTGGTCGATGAAGCTGTAGATCTCGGTGTACGGCGGAATGGCCACGTCGGCTTCGGCGAAGCTGATCTTCAAGACGATGAAGAACGGCAACATGAAGAACAGGAACAGCCAGATGAACGGAACCCCGATGACCAGCTGACGGCCACCGGGAATTATTCGATTGAGCCGGCGTTTGAGTTTGCGCATGTTCATGAGCGAAGTACCACGCCGCTGTCGTCTTCCCAGTACACGTAAACCTGGTCACCCCAGGTTGGGCGCTGGCCGCGACGTTCGGCGTTGGCGACGAAAGACTGGACGATCTTGCCGCTCGGCAGTTCGACGTAGAACACCGAGTGGCCACCAAGGTAGGCGATGTCATGCACTTTGCCGCTGGACCAGTTGTATTCGCAGGTCGGCATGGTCGGCGTCACCAGCAGTTTTTCCGGACGGATCGCGTAGGTCACGGACTTGTCCTGCACCGAAGTGCTGATGCCGTGGCCCACATAAATCTGCCGGTCCAGGTCTTTGCAGGTGATGGTCGCGTGGCCTTCGGCGTCGTCGATCACTTCACCGTCGAAAATGTTGACGTTGCCGATGAACTCGCAGACCAGACGGCTGGTCGGGGTTTCGTAGATGTCGATCGGGCTGCCGATCTGGGCGATCCAGCCCAGGTGCATGATCGCGATGCGCTCGGCCATGGTCATGGCCTCTTCCTGGTCGTGGGTCACCATCACGCAGGTCACGCCGACCCGCTCGATGATCTCGACCAATTCCAGCTGCATTTGCGAGCGCAGTTTCTTGTCCAGCGCGCCCATCGGCTCGTCGAGCAGCAACAGCTTCGGCCGCTTGGCCAACGAACGCGCCAGCGCCACACGCTGACGCTGGCCACCGGACAATTGATGCGGTTTGCGCTTGGCGTACTGGCTCATCTGCACCAGCTTGAGCATGTCGGCCACGCGTGCATCGACTTCAGCGGCGGGAAGCTTGTCCTGCTTGAGGCCGAAGGCGATGTTCTGCGCCACGGTCATGTGCGGGAACAAGGCGTAGGACTGGAACATCATGTTGATCGGCCGCTCGTACGGCGGCATGTCAGTGATGTCTACGCCATCGAGGTAAATGCGCCCCTCCGTGGGCCGTTCGAAACCTGCCAGCATCCGTAGCAAGGTGGATTTGCCCGAACCCGAGCCACCGAGCAAGGCGAAGATTTCGCCTTTCTTGATTTCCAGGGACACGTCGTCCACGGCAATCGTCTCGTCGAACTTTTTGGTGACCCGGTCGATTTTGACCAGCACCTGTTTAGGTGTCTGGTCGCCCTCGAGGGCTTTCTTATAGGCGCCGGAGGCAACTGCCATTTACGAAACTCCCAACAGAATTTGCAGTTCGCTCAACGTGGCGAACCTGGATAGTTTGAAGCTATTTGCCCGACTTGACCTTGGTCCAGCTGCGCGTCATCAAACGTTGAATGTTCGGTGGCAACTCGATGGATACGTACGTCTTGTCGAGGACCGCTTGCGGTGGATATACCGATGCGTCGGTGCGTATGGACTGTTCCATCAGTTTGTCCGACCCGGGGTTCGGGTTGGCGTAGCCTACGGAATCGCTGACCTGGGCAATCACCTCGGGTTTCAGCAAATAGTTGATGAAGGCATGGGCTTCCTTGACGTTGGCGGCATCCTTGGGGATCGCCAGCATGTCGAACCAGAGCGCGCCACCCTCTTTCGGAATCGAGTAGGCGATGTTCATGCCTTTGCCGGCTTCAGCCGCGCGGGCCTTGGCCTGGAACATGTCGCCGGAAAAACCGATCGCCACGCAGATGTCACCGTTGGCCAGGTCCGCGATGTATTTGGACGAGTGGAAGTACGTTACGTATGGCCGTACCGCCAGCAACTTGGCTTCAGCCTTTTTGTAGTCTTCAGGATTGGTGCTGTTGGCGTTCAGGCCCATGTAGTTGAGGACCGTGGGCATCATTTCATCGGCGGAATCGAGGAACGCCACGCCACAGCTGTGCAGCTTCTTGATGTTCTGCGGCTCGAACACCACATCCCACGAATCGATCTTGTCGAGGCCCAGCACAGCCTTGACCTTGTCGACGTTGTAACCGATGCCGTTGGTGCCCCACAGATACGGCACGGCGTACTGATTGCCCGGATCGTTCTGTTCCAGGCGCTTGAGCAGTACCGGGTCGAGGTTGGAATAGTGGGTCAGCTTCGATTTGTCTAGCTTCTGGAAAGCCCCGGCCTTGATCTGTTTGCCAAGGAAGTGGTTGGACGGCACGACCACGTCATAACCAGTACGCCCGGCCAGCAACTTGCCTTCCAGGGTTTCGTTGGAATCGAATACGTCATACACCGGTTTGATGCCGGTTTCTTTCTGGAAGTCGGCCAGGGTGGTCTCACCGATGTAGTCCGACCAGTTATAAATATGCACCGTGCCGGCGGCCTGAATACTGACGGCAAGCGTCAGTCCGGCGCCGACCAGCAGGGCATTGCGCAACAAAGAAAAAATAGGCAAGTGGAGGTCCTCTAAAATTAGTTGGGCCCAAGTTGCCCCGCGTTACATGACAGCCATGGCTGCCTGGCAACAAAACCGGCGCGCAACTTACCCTCGAAAAACCGTTCCAGCAAAACTTTCTGTCATTTAATTATTCCTGTTGCCGCCGTCGCGCGACGACGACAACAGGTAGTTGCCTCAAATCGGCTTATTTACCGGATTTGATCTTGGTCCAGCTGCGAGTCAGGATCCGCTGGGTCGCGGCCGGCAAGTCGGCAATCGCGTACAGCTTGGCCAGCACTGCCGCAGGCGGATAGATGCCTGGATCGCTGGTGATTTCTTTATCGACCAGTGGAGTGGACGCCGCGTTACCGTTCGGGAAACGCACGGCGTTGGTGATCTCGGCCATGATTTCCGGCTTCTGCAGGAAGGTCATGAACTTGTAGGCGCCTTCGACGTTTTCGGCATCTTTAGGGATGGCGACCATGTCGTAGAAGCTGCCGGCACCTTCTTTCGGAATGTTGTAGCTGACCTTCACCTTGTCACCGGCTTCAGCGGCGCGAGCCTTGGCCTGGTAGATGTCACCCGAGTAACCCACGGCCACGCAGATGTTGCCGTTGGCCAGGTCGGAGATGTACTTGGACGAGTGGAAGTAGCCCACCGAAGGACGAATCTTCAGGAACAGCGCTTCGGCTTCAGCCAGTTGTTTCTTGTCCTGGCTGTCGGTTGGATAGCCCAGGTAATGCAACGCCACCGGAATCATCTCGGTTGGCGAATCGAGGAAGCTGATACCGCACGACTTCAACTTGGCAGCGTTTTCAGGTTTGAACAGCAAGTCCCAGGAGTTGGTTGGCGCATCGGCACCCAGTGCAGCCTTGACCTTCTCGGCGTTGAAGCCGATACCGATCGAACCCCACATGTAAGGGAACGCGTGTTCGTTACCCGGGTCGCTCACCGACACCGCTTTGAGCAGGTCCGTGTTCAGGTTTTTCCAGTTAGGCAGCTTGGATTTATCCAGCTTCTGGTAGACGCCGGCCTTGATCTGCTTGGCCAGGAAGTTGTTCGACGGCACGACGATGTCGTAGCCGGACTTGCCTGCCAGCAACTTGGCTTCAAGGGTTTCGTTACTGTCGAATACGTCGTAGACGACTTTGATACCCGACTCGGCCTCGAACTTCTTGACGGTATCCGGTGCGATGTAATCGGACCAGTTGTACACGTGCAGCACCTTGTCGTCAGCCTGAACGGCACCCGCCATCACGCCCATCAGGGACATGGCGAGGAGGGTCTTGCCAGCTATCTTCATACCTAATGCCTTCATGGGTAATGCTCCAATTTTTCTTTTTAACCACGTGTTCAGCGGCCTGTTACTGGGCATCCGAACAACCGGTAGTCTGGCAAGATCCAAGGCAGGCTTTCAAGGAAAGACCCATCCTTTGTTTGCACTGAGCGAAGTGCAATCTTCGCACCTCGCTCAGAGCCTAGCACTTAGCCCTGCAACGCACTCAGGGTCAGGTCCAGGCACTTGCGCGCCTTGGTCACCAACTCGTCGATTTCAGCCGGTGTAATCACCAGTGGCGGAGCAATGATCATGGTGTCGCCAACGGCGCGCATGATCAGGCCGTTTTCGAAGCAGAACGTGCGGCAGATCATGCCGACGCCCTTGCCTTCGTAACGTTTGCGGGTGGCTTTGTCCTGAACCAGTTCGATGGCCCCCAACAGACCGACCCCACGCACTTCCCCCACCAACGGGTGATCGCTCAGTTCCCGCAGACGCTTTTGCAAATAAGGTGCCGTTTCTGTCCGCACGCGCTCGACAATTTTCTCATCGCGCAAGATGCGGATGTTTTCCAGCGCTACCGCAGCGGCCACCGGGTGTCCGGAATAGGTGAAACCGTGGTTGAAATCACCCCCTTCGTTGAGCACCTCGACCACATCGTCGCGCACGATCAGGCCACCCATCGGGATGTAGCCGGACGTCAGGCCTTTGGCGATGGTCATCATGTGGGGTTTGAGGTCGTAGAAATCGGTACCGAACCACTCACCGGTACGGCCGAAACCGCAGATCACTTCGTCGGCCACGAACAGAATGTCGTACTTGGCGAGGATTTCCTTGATACGCGGCCAGTAGCTGTCTGGCGGAATGATCACGCCGCCGGCGCCCTGGATCGGCTCGGCAATAAAGGCACCGACGTTGTCGACGCCGACTTCCAGAATCTTCTCTTCCAGCTGATTGGCCGCCCAGATACCGAACTCGTTCGGCGTCATGTCGCCGCCTTCGCCGAACCAATACGGCTGGGCGATGTGGACGATGCCCGGGATCGGCAAGTCGCCCTGTTCGTGCATGTACGTCATGCCACCCAGGCTCGCGCCGGCCACGGTGGAACCGTGATAGCCGTTCTTGCGACTGATGATGACTTTCTTCTTCGGCTGGCCCTTGATCGCCCAGTAGTGGCGAACCATCCGCAGCATGGTGTCGTTGCCTTCGGACCCGGAACCGGTGAAGAACACATGATTCATGCCTTCAGGCGCGACGTCGGCGATCACCTTGGCCAGCTCCAGCACCGGCGGGTGAGCGGTCTGGAAGAACAGGTTGTAATAAGGCAGTTCGCGCATTTGTTTGCTGGCGGCATCAGCCAGCTCATCGCGACCGTAACCGATCGCGACACACCACAGGCCAGCCATGCCGTCGAGGATCTTGTTGCCTTCGCTGTCCCAGAGGTAAACGCCCTTGGCATGGGTGATGATCCGCGGGCCTTTCTCTTTCAGCTGCTTGAAATCGCTGAACGGGGCCAGGTGGTGATCGCTGCTCAGGGCTTGCCATTCACGGGTTTGCGGGTTGTTGCTGGTCATGCGAATTCTCCTAAGATTCGAGTGGAGGGCGCCGCCAAGCACAGCGGCGCCCGGCGCATCAGACGGCGAAGAGCAGGAATTCCCGCTCCCACGAACTGATCACGCGCTTGAAGTTTTCATGCTCGGCCCGCTTGACCGCGATGTAGCCCGTGATGAATTTCTTGCCCAGGTACTTTTCGATGGTCTTGCTGTTTTCCATGCGATCCAGGGCATCTTCAATAGTCAGTGGCAGGCGCAGGTTGCGCCGCTCGTAACCACGACCCACGACCGGAGCACTCGGGTTGTGCCCTTCGACCATGCCGATAAAGCCGCACAACAGGCTGGCGGCGATGGCCAGGTAAGGGTTGGCATCGGCACCCGGCAGACGGTTTTCCACCCGACGATTCTGCGGCCCGGCATCCGGAACCCGCAGGCCCACGGTGCGGTTCTCTTCGCCCCACTCCACGTTCACCGGTGCCGAGGTATCCGGCAGGAAGCGGCGGAACGAATTGACGTTGGGTGCGAACAACGGCAGCAGCTCAGGAATGAATTTCTGCAAGCCGCCGATGTGGTTGAGAAACAGCTGGCTCATGGTCCCGTCGTCATTGGAGAAGACGTTTTTGCCGGTCTCGATGTCGATGATGCTCTGGTGCAAGTGCATGGCACTGCCCGGCTCGCCGGTCATGGGTTTGGCCATGAAGGTCGCCGCCACGTTGTGCTTGAGCGCGGCCTCACGCATGGTGCGCTTGAACACCAGAATCTGGTCGGCCAGGGACAGGGCATCGCCATGACGGAAGTTGATTTCCATCTGCGCGGTGCCGTCCTCGTGGATCAGCGTGTCGAGGTCCAGCTCTTGCAGTTCGCACCAGTCATAGACGTCTTCGAACAACGGATCGAATTCGTTCGCGGCTTCAATCGAGAAAGACTGACGACCGGTTTCTGGACGACCAGAGCGGCCGATTGGCGGTTGCAGCGGGTAGTCCGGGTCATCGCTGCGCTTGGTGAGATAGAACTCCATTTCCGGCGCCACGATCGGCTGCCAGCCGTGGTCGGCGTAGAGTTTCAGCACCTTCTTGAGCACGTTGCGCGGCGACAGCTCGATCGGATTGCCCTGCTTGTCGTAGGTGTCGTGGATCACCTGGGCGGTGGGCTCAATGGCCCAGGGCACCAGAAACACCGCGTTCTGGTCGGGGCGGCAGATCATGTCGATGTCGGCCGGGTCGAGCAGTTCGTAATAGATGTCATCTTCGACATAGTCGCCCGTCACGGTCTGCAACAGAACGCTTTCAGGCAGGCGCATGCCTTTTTCGGCAATGAACTTGTTGGTCGGCGAGATCTTGCCCCGGGTAATCCCGGTCAAGTCGGCGATCATGCATTCGACTTCTGTGATCTTGTGGTCTTTCAACCAATCGGTGAGCTGGTCGAGGTTGTTACTCATAAATGCCTCTTAGGCTGAGTTTCCTGACTCTTATAAGTCAGGCGTTGTTTGACGCATCGGCGTCGCGTTGTAGAGCGTGCTTGCGGCAGGCATCGCCAAATGCCTGGAAAATCGCAAGGTAGTCCGGATTAAAGCTTACCTGCCATTCGGGATGCCATTGCACACCTAAAGCAAAAGCCTTGCCTTCGATAACAGAGACAGCTTCGATCAACCCGTCGGGCGCCACGGCTTCCACACGAAGGCCCGGCGCCAGACGATCAATACCCTGGCCATGAATCGAATTGACTTGAATCTCGCTCGCCAGGCCTAGCCCAGCCAGCACACCGCCCGGCTCGACGTGCATCGGGTGACTGGGGGCGTACTGCCCTTCCAGCGGCAGGCTGTCGTCTTCACGGTGATCCATGAATGGACCGGCCTCGTGGACCTTCTGATGCAGACTGCCGCCGAACGCCACATTCATTTCCTGGAAGCCGCGGCAAATGCCGAGCACGGGAACACCGGCCTCGACAGCGGCGCGAATCAGCGGGAGAGTGGTGGCATCGCGTGCAGAATCATGAGCGGTACCCGGCGCACTGGCCGGGCCGTTATAGTGAAACGGTTCTATATTAGAAGGAGAGCCTGTAAAGAGAATGCCGTCCAGAGCGTCCAGAGCGTCCAGAATATCGGACGGCGCCAGCTGATCCGCCAGGGATGGAAGAATCAACGGCAGGCCTTTGGCAGCTGATGCCACGGCGCGTACGTATTTGTCGCCACTGATGTGATAAGCATGCAGACCGATCTGCTTTGAGCAGGCGGTGACGCCGATTAACGGCAGGCGAGACATGAAGCACCCCGGTATTATTGCTGTTATGGGTTTAAATCGAGCTTAGCCTTGTTCATTTTTTTACACAACACCCCCGTAAAAAATACAACACGGCCCGCTCAAGCTCGCGGGCGCCAAGACGACTGAAGACAAAAAAACGCCCCAAAGTGCCTCAAAAATGCCTCGTGAGTGCTTTTTTAGGGCAAAAAAGGCCTCGCTTGACTTCGGCATGCCGTTCGGGTTGACTGGAATCCGAAGAGATCAATGATTGATATTTTTAACAACAAAGGTGTTGCATCATGTCGGTACCCCCGCGTGCCGTTCAGCTTAACGAAGCGAACGCGTTCCTTAAGGAACATCCTGAGGTTCTGTACGTTGACCTTCTGATTGCGGATATGAATGGTGTGGTGCGCGGCAAGCGCATTGAACGCACCAGCCTCCACAAGGTTTACGAGAAAGGCATCAACCTGCCGGCCTCTCTATTTGCTCTGGATATCAATGGCTCGACGGTGGAAAGCACCGGCCTGGGCCTGGACATCGGCGATGCTGACCGAATCTGCTATCCAATCCCCGACACCCTGTGCAATGAGCCCTGGCAGAAGCGCCCGACCGCGCAACTGTTAATGACCATGCACGAACTCGAAGGTGATCCTTTCTTCGCCGACCCGCGCGAAGTCCTGCGACAAGTCGTAGCCAAGTTCGACGAGATGGGTCTTACCATCTGCGCTGCGTTCGAACTGGAGTTCTACCTGATCGACCAGGAGAACGTGAACGGCCGCCCACAACCACCGCGCTCGCCGATCTCCGGCAAACGCCCGCATTCGACACAGGTCTACCTGATCGACGACCTCGACGAATACGTCGACTGCCTCCAGGACATTCTGGAAGGTGCGAAAGAGCAAGGCATCCCTGCCGACGCGATCGTCAAGGAAAGTGCCCCGGCACAGTTCGAAGTGAACCTGCATCACGTGGCCGACCCGATCAAGGCCTGCGACTATGCGGTCCTGCTCAAGCGCCTGATCAAAAACATCGCCTACGACCATGAGATGGACACTACCTTCATGGCCAAGCCTTACCCAGGCCAGGCGGGTAACGGTCTGCATGTCCACATCTCGATTCTTGATAAAGATGGCAAAAACATTTTTGCCAGCGAGGATCCCGAGCAGAACGCCGCACTGCGTCACGCGATCGGCGGTGTGCTCGAGACCCTGCCGGCGCAGATGGCTTTCCTCTGCCCGAACGTCAACTCCTACCGTCGTTTCGGCGCACAGTTCTACGTGCCGAACTCGCCGTGCTGGGGCCTGGACAACCGCACCGTGGCCATCCGCGTACCGACCGGTTCCTCCGATGCCGTACGCATCGAACACCGTGTAGCCGGCGCCGACGCCAACCCGTATCTGTTGATGGCTTCGGTTTTGGCGGGCGTGCACCACGGCCTGATCAACAAGATCGAGCCGGGCGCACCCGTGGAAGGCAACTCCTACGAGCAGAACGAGCAAAGCCTGCCGAACAACTTGCGTGATGCATTGCGCGAGCTGGATGACAGCGAAGTCATGGCCAAGTACATCGATCCAAAATACATCGACATTTTTGTCGCCTGTAAAGAGAGCGAGCTGGAGGAGTTCGAACACTCCATCTCCGACCTCGAGTACAACTGGTACCTGCATACCGTGTAAGCGGATTGCCGATCTGAAAAAACGCCGTTGGCTCTCGCAGCCAGCGGCGTTTTTTCATGGCCGCCTTCGCGGATCGCCAGCAGGCTAGCTCCCACAGTTGATCTCCAGTGAACATACATTCGGTGTACACCGGAAATCCCTGTGGGAGCTAGCCTGCTAGCGAAGGCGTCCGGGCAGACAACATCAAACCCTGCTCGTACAATGCCCGCTGCCCCCGCAGGAGACTTCGATGACCCGACTCGCCACCCCACGCAAACCCCGCGCCCGCAGCCAGGCCCGGATCGATTCGATACTCGATGCCGCCCGCACGCTACTGGCCGCAGAGGGCGTGGCCAGCCTGTCGATCTACAGCGTCGCCGAACGCGCCGAGATCCCGCCCTCCTCCGTCTACCATTTTTTCGCCAGCGTCCCGGCCCTGCTCGAAGCCCTGACCGCCGACGTCCACGCCGCGTTTCGCGCCTGCCTGCAAGCGCCCATCGACCACCATGCCCTCAACGGCTGGCGCGATCTGTCGCGACTGGTGGAACAACGCATGCTCGCCATCTACGATGAAGACGCCGCCGCCCGCCAACTGATCCTCGCCCAGCATGGCCTGACCGAAGTCACCCAGGCCGACCGCCAGCACGACATCGAACTCGGCGACCTGATGCACAAGTTGTTCGACCACCACTTCGAATTGCCGAGGCTGCCAAGTGAAGTCGATGTGTTTGCGCTGGCCATGGAGTTGGGCGATCGGGTGTATGCACGCTCGGTGCAGCAGCATGGGCAGATTACGCCGCGCATGGCTGAAGAAGGGATGCGGGTGTTTGATGCTTATCTCGGGCTTTATCTGCCGCCATATTTGCCCAAGCGCGAAGTGCTTTGATCGTTCCCACGCTCTGCGTGGGAATGCCTCTTCGGACGCTCCGCGTTCGGCTTTTGGGACGCAGAGCGTCCCGGGCTGCGTTCCCACGCAGAGCGTGGGAACGATCAGGGCTCACACCCTCCGGGTGTTGTTGTTTGCGCACGCGCTTACAACTTGGCGATCGACACCTCGGTGGATTTCACAAACGCGATCACTTCACTGCCGACCACCAGTTCCAGCTCTTTCACCGAGCGAGTGGTAATCACCGAAGTGACGATGCCGGAGGCCGTCTGCACGTCGATTTCCGACAGCACGTCACCCAGCACGATTTCCTTGATCGAGCCTTTAAACTGGTTACGAACGTTGATGGCTTTGATAGTCATGATGTTGATTCCTGTCGTTGGATGAATCTTTAAGTTATTGAGCCCAACGCAATTGCGTAGGCAGTGGTGAAACAGGTTCCGGTTCCGGCGGTTGGCCAGGCAGGGACAGCACGCGGTTGAGCACTTCGGTTTCCAGCGCCGCCAGCCGATGGGAGCCACGGACCCGAGGGCGCGGCAGTTCCACAGGCAGGTCGAGGCCGACTTCGCCCTCTTCAATCAGAATCACCCGATCGGCAATTGCCACCGCTTCACTGACATCGTGGGTCACCAGCAACACGGTGAAGCCATGCTGTTGCCAGAGCCGTTCGATCAGTTGCTGCATTTCAATTCGGGTCAGGGCATCCAGTGCGCCCAGCGGTTCGTCGAGCAACAGCAAGCGCGGTTGATGGATCAACGCGCGAGCCAGGGCCACACGCTGTTTTTGCCCGCCGGACAAGGCTGCCGGCCACTCGTTGGCGCGATCCGCCAGGCCGACCGCTTCCAGCGCTTGCAATGCTTGCGGCCGCCAGTTGCCCTTGAGCCCGAGACCGACGTTGTCGATGATCTTTTTCCAGGGCAGCAGACGGGCTTCCTGGAACATCAGTCGGGTGTCTTCCCGCGCATCACTCAGCGGCGCTGCGCCTGCAAGCAACTCCCCCCCCGTGGGCTTGTCGAGACCGGCGAGCAAGCGCAGCAAAGTACTTTTGCCGCAGCCGCTACGCCCGACCACCGCGACGAACTGCCCGGCCGGAATGTGCAGGTCGATCTCACGCAGCACTTGCCGCGAACCGAAGGTTTTTTGCAGCTTGCGCACCGCCAGCGGAATACCGCGCAGCAGGCGTGGAGGTTGTTGAGCCGTCATGCGGCACCTCCCTTGGTTACCTGATAGGCCGGATGCCAGCGCAGCCACACGCGTTCAAGCCCACGTGCCGCAAGGTCGGCCAGCTTGCCGAGCACCGCGTACAAAAGAATCGCCAGCACCACCACGTCGGTTTGCAAGAACTCCCGGGCATTCATCGCCAGGTAGCCAATGCCGGAGCTGGCGGAAATGGTTTCGGCGACGATCAGGGTCAGCCACATGAAGCCCAAGGCAAAACGCACACCGACCAGAATCGATGGCAGCGCACCCGGCAGGATTACCTGACGAAACAGGCTGAAACCGGACAGGCCATAACTGCGGGACATTTCCACCAGCGCCGGATCGACGTTGCGGATGCCGTGATAGGTGTTGAGGTAGATCGGGAACAACGTGCCCAACGCCACCAGAAAAATTTTCGCCGACTCGTCGATACCGAACCACAGAATCACCAGTGGAATCAGCGCCAGATGCGGCACGTTGCGGATCATCTGCACCGAACTGTCGAGCAGGCGCTCGCCCCATTTCGACAAGCCGGTGATGAAGCCCAGGGTCAGACCGATGCCGCCGCCAATGGCGAACCCGAGCGCCGCGCGCCAGCCGCTGATGGCCAGGTGGGTCCAGATTTCACCGCTGCGGACCAGGCTCACACCGGCCTCGATCACCGCGATCGGCGCCGGCAGAATCCGCGTCGACAACCAGCCCGCCGACACCGACAACTGCCATACCGCCAGCAACAAGATCGGCAACGCCCAAGGCGCGAGGTTATGGATGATTTTCTTCATGGCGGCGCCTCAGCTCTGGGACGCGGCTTTGGGGAGAATGTCGTTGGCCACCATCTCGCCGAACGGGCTGACGTAGTTGGCGCCTTTGGGCAGCTCCGGACGCTCGATGTCCAGGTGCGGGAACAACAACTCGGCCACCCGATAGGACTCTTCCAGGTGTGGATAACCGGAGAAGATGAACGTATCGATGCCCAGGTCCGCGTATTCCTTCACCCGAGCCGCCACGGTCGGACCGTCGCCGACCAATGCCGTACCGGCACCGCCGCGCACCAGACCGACACCGGCCCAGAGGTTGGGGCTGACTTCCAGATGGTCGCGGCTGCCGCCATGCAAGGCGGCCATGCGTTGTTGGCCAACCGAATCGAAACGCGCCAGAGACGCCTGGGCACGGGCGATGGTTTCATCGTCCAGATGCGAGATCAGTCGATCCGCTGCTTGCCATGCCTCGGCATTGGTTTCGCGAACAATCACGTGCAGGCGAATACCGAAGCGCACAGTGCGGCCGAGCTTCGCGGCTTTGGCGCGCACCTGCTCGATTTTTTCTGCCACGGCGGCTGGTGGCTCGCCCCAGGTCAGGACCATTTCGACCTGTTCTGCCGCGAGGTCTTGCGCGGCTTCCGACGAACCGCCGAAATACAGCGGCGGACGCGGTTGCTGGATCGGCGGGTAGAGCAATTTGGCGCCCTTCACGCTGATGTGCTGACCGGCATAGTCGACGGTTTCACCTTCCAGCACCCGGCGCCAGATGCGGGTGAATTCCACCGAGGCCTGATAGCGCTCTTCGTGACTGAGGAACAAACCGTCGCCGGCCAGTTCTTCCGGATCGCCCCCGGTGACCAGGTTGAACAGCGCACGACCGCCGGACAGACGATCCAGTGTCGCGGCCTGACGCGCCGCCACCGTCGGGGAAATAATCCCGGGGCGCAGGGCGACAAGGAATTTCAAACGCTGGGTCACCGGGATCAGCGATGCGGCCACCAGCCACGAGTCTTCGCAGGAGCGCCCGGTGGGAATCAGCACCCCGCCAAAACCCAGACGATCCGCCGCTTGCGCGACCTGTTGCAAGTAACCGTGGTCGACGGCGCGAGCGCCTTCGGCGGTGCCAAGGTAATGGCCGTCGCCGTGGGTAGGCAGGAACCAGAAGATATTAAGGCTCATGGAGTGGTCTCCTCAGGGAATCGAATTACGGCGCTTTGGCAACGGCCGCCGGGGGCGTCCAGATCACGTCTTTGATGCTCAACGGCTTTGGAATCAGCTTGAGCTGGTAGAAGCTGTCGGCGATTTTTTGCTGGGCAGCGACTACTTCCGGCGTGAGGAACAGCGCGCCGTAGCCCTGGCGTTTCACCGAGGTCAGGGTGATGTCCGTTGGCAGGCCGAGCAGCGGCGAAACTTGCTTGGTCACGTCCTCGGGATTGGCCTTGGACCATTCGCCGACCGCGCGTACTTCTTCCACCAGAGCCTTGATCACTTCAGGATTTTTCTGCGCGTAAGGTTTGGTCGCCAGGTAGAACTGGTGGTTGTCGACGAGGCCTTTGCCATCGCGCAGGCTGCGTGCTTGCAGTTGCTGTTCGGCGGCAGCCTGGTACGGGTCCCAGATCACCCAGGCATCGACACTGCCACGTTCGAACGCAGCACGGGCATCGGCTGGCGGCAGGAACACGGTCTGGATGTCGGTGTATTTGAGGCCGGCGTCTTCAAGCGCACGCACCAACAGGTAGTGCACGTTGGAGCCTTTGTTGAGCACGACTTTCTTGCCCTTGAGTTCCTGCACCGATTTGATCGGCGAGTCCTTCGGCACCAGGATCGCTTCGCTGTGGGGCGCTGGCGGCTCATAGGCAACGTAGAGCAGATCGGCACCGGCCGCCTGAGCGAACACGGGCGGCGTTTCACCGGTGACGCCAAAATCGATGGAGCCGACGTTCAGGCCTTCGAGCAGTTGCGGGCCACCGGGGAATTCAGTCCATTGCACGTCCACGCCTTGGGCGGAGAGACGTTTTTCCAGAGTGCCTTTGGCTTTGAGCAGCACCAGGGTGCCGTATTTCTGATAGCCAATCCGGAGTGTCTCGGCCTGAGCTTGAGTAATGGCGCCGAAGGTTACAGCCGCAGCAAACAGAGCGACCAGACCACGACGCAAAATGACAGGGCGCATGGCGCTCTCCTTTTTACAGTTGGGTTTTGGCTGCACCTGCTTGCCCGTTAGCGGGCCAGTAAGGTGGAGTACTTCAAATTCAGATGTGGCTTGAGGGCCGGCTTAAATGCTCCAGCGAGCACTCAACAAACGTTCGTTCAACAGGTTCGGATCGAGCGGCTTGGGCCGACGAGCCATGGCGCTGAAAAACTGCTCCAGCGCTTCAAACAATCGTTGCGCAAGCTCCGGCGCCAGCTGCGCCTGGGTGCTGCCTTCGCCGTAAGCGATCTGGCTGTCCACGGCGAAAATCCCCTGCAGCATTTCCTGGGCTTTCAACGCTGACAGCACCGGTTTGAGCGCGTAATCCACCGCCAACATGTGGGCGATACTGCCGCCGGTAGCCATCGGCAAAACCACCTTGTGGCTCAGGGCCCGCTCGGGCAGCAGATCGAGCAAGGTTTTCAGCGCACCGGAGAACGACGCTTTGTAAACCGGCGTGGCGATCAGCAAGCCATCGGCGTTTTCAATCTGTTGCAACAGGTCGATCACTTTCGGGCTGTCAAAGCGGGCATGCAGCAAATCTTCGGCCGGGAAGTCCCGTACCTGGTAACTCACCACTTCTACCCCTTGCTCTTGCAACCAGCGTCGCGAGCGCTCCAGCAAAACTCCGGAACGGGAGCGTGGACTGGGACTGCCACCGAGTGAGACGACCAGCATTCAGACAATTCCTTGAGCGGTGTTGGCGATTCGCGGCTTGCGATCTCGCTTCGATGGAGTGACCTTAACAGCTGATTTATATATCCATAAATCATATTTATTCATTTGGTTATGCCTTAAATGAATAAATGGATTGTCTTTTTTCAGGCAAAAAAACAGGCCGTCGAAACGGCCTGAAATCCCCTGCTTTGGTAAACCTGTAGGAGCGAGGCTTGCCCGCGAACGGTACAACTCGGTCTCTCCGGTGCCCCCAAAGACGCCTTCGCGGGCAAGCCTCGCTCCTACAGGACCGGTTTCAAATCAACGATTCGGCTGTGGCGTCAGACGCAGGTACGGCTTCACCGCGCGATAACCCTTGGGAAAACGTCGTTTGATTTCATCTTCGTCCTTGAGCGACGGCACGATCACCACTTCATCACCGTCCTGCCAGTTGGCCGGGGTGGCCACCTTGTAGTTGTCGGTGAGCTGCAGCGAATCGATCACCCGCAAAATTTCATTGAAGTTGCGACCGGTACTCGCCGGGTAAGTAATCGTCAGCCGAATCTTCTTGTTCGGATCGATCACGAACAGCGAGCGGACGGTCAAAGTGTCATTGGCATTCGGATGGATCAGGTCGTAAAGGTCGGACACTTTACGGTCCGCATCGGCGAGGATCGGGAAGTTGACGATGGCGTTCTGGGTTTCGTTGATGTCCTCGATCCACTTGTGATGCGAGTCCACCGGGTCTACCGAAAGAGCAATGGCTTTGACGCCGCGCTGGGTGAATTCATCCTTGAGCCTGGCGGTGAAACCCAGCTCGGTGGTGCACACCGGCGTGAAGTCCGCCGGATGGGAAAACAACACACCCCAGCTATCGCCCAGCCATTCGTGGAAACGGACAGTGCCGGCGCTGGAATCCTGTTCGAAATCGGGGGCGATATCGCCAAGTCTGAGGCTCATGATGCTGCTCCTTGTGAGTGCTTGTTGAGCCCAACTGTGCCTGCGTTCGATATTAATTAAAAAGAATAAATATAGATTTGTTTAGACCTAAAGTGAATATTAAATATCTGTTCACTGGACCTGAATAGCCATCGAGACGAACATCGGCCACAAGGTTCGAGAAGGCCTTGAGTTGCTACAAAAGAGGGGAATTTCAAGGAGGGTTTACGGGGGTGAGCCCACCTTGAAAACGCAAAAGCCCCGCCCGGCGTGATGCCGGGCGGGGCTTTTTTTACGTCGGTTACGCGAGCGCTGTTACAACAGCGGGATCGAGTAGCTGACGATCAGGCGGTTTTCGTCCTGCGAACGAGTGTTCGGCAGGTCGGTACGCCACATAGCGTTTTTCCACGTGAAGCCAAGGTTTTTCAGCGGGCCTTCTGGTACGACGTAAGCCAGAGTAAGGTCGCGTTCCCACTCGGAAGCACCGTTAGCCAACTCGCCACCGCGAGCGTTGACGGTATCAATTTCATCACCTTTCAGGTAGACCAGACCGGCCGTCAGACCTGGTACACCGACCTTGGCAAAGTCATACGAGTAGCGTGCTTGCCAAGTGCGCTCGCCGGCACGGGCGAACTTCTGGATTTGCATGTCAGTGATGATGTAAGCCGAGGAGCCGTCGCCCTGGTTAAGCCAAGGGAAGTCGCTGCTACCGTTGCTCACCTGATAACCGCCACCGAAGGTGTGACCAGCAACGGTGTAAAGAAACAGGCCGCTATACAGGTTATTGTCGACCTTGCCTTTACCGTTTGGCGCATTGTAGTTGCCAGAGGTGAAGTAGTTAGCGTCGTGACCGTTGGCACCGTCATCCCGGCTGTTGAAGTAGCGCAGGTCGGATTTCAGAACGCCCGGGCCGATTGCCCAGTTGTGAACCAGACCCAGGAAGTGCTGCTTGTAGAAGTCTTCCAGGTTGCCGTAGTAGTACTGGGCAGTCAGGTCTTTGGTGATTTTGTAGTCACCGCCACCGTAATAGAATTTGTTGCTGTCGCGGCCAGTCGCCGTGCGACCGTTGGCACCAGCGATCGACAACTCTTCGTTGTTGCTGGAGTTACGGCCCTTGGCGTGCTCGATCTGACCACCGACCAGTGTAAGGTCCTTGATCTCGCCCGAAGTGATCTGACCGCCCTGGAAGGTTTGTGGCAGCAGACGACCGTCGTTGGTCACGATCACCGGCAGTTTTGGCTGCAAGGTACCCAGCTTCAATTCAGTCTGGGAGATCTTGGCTTTGGCAGTCAGGCCCAGGCTGGAGAAATTATCAACCGCTTCGCCGTTGGACTTGCTCGGGAACACAGTGCCGCCATAAGCGTTACCAGGGGTGCCATTGGCGTTAACGTTGCCATTAGTGCCGCCGCCCGAATCCAGACGTACACCCAGCAGGCCGATGGCGTCGATACCGAAGCCGACAGTGCCTTGGGTGTAACCGGAAGTGAAGCGCAGATCGAAGCCTTGGCCCCACTCTTCGTTTCGACTTGGGCTGGCAGTGCCGTCACGGTTATCCGTGTTGATGTAGAAGTTACGCAGCCCCAATGTGGCCTTGCTGTCTTCGATGAAACCGGCGGCGCCTGCCTGCTGCGCCAAAACCCCTACGGCCACAGCCAGGGCCAAGGTGGACTTCTTCATTGTTTCGCTCCTCTCGTTCTAATTTTTGTGTTCTTTGGTCTCGGGTCTAATGCCCCAGATCCACAGATGCGCGATTAGCGCCAGACCGTGACTGACAAGTCAATCGTAACCATGTGTGTCTACGACCAAGGTCTAACCGCAGTGATTTGGTCCCTGCAGGGTAATGATTTTCTCATAAACCCAAAAAGAATTATTTCATCCTTTTTCATACCCTTTAGGAATATGGCTCGCCATCGATAATCCGAACCGGGATCACAAGGTATCGGCTCATAAGCTAATTCCTAAATGGTATTTATTGGCCTTTTTTTAGATCGATTAGCGTTGGCGCATTCCCCATACGTCAATCACTTTCGAAAAGGCGACGCCATCATGGCCAAACGCGCACTATCTAGTCAATTTGTTACAGTTTGTATATCGCTGATATTTTCTTTTTCCGCCCAGGCGGCGACTCTCACTGTCGGTTATCAAACCGGTATCGACCCCAGCAAAGTCCCTCAGGCCGATGGCGTTTACGAGAAAACCATTGGCCAGAACATCGATTGGCGTCGTTTCAACAGTGGCCCGGAAGTGGTGACCGCCATTGCGTCCGGCGATGTGCAGATTGGCAACCTCGGTTCAAGCCCACTGGCGGCGGCCGCTTCGCGCAATCTGCCGATTGTCGCGTTCATTGTTTCTGCTCAGATCAACGCTGCCGAAGCACTTGTGGTGCGCAACGGCAGCGGCATCGATAAACCGGAAGATCTGATCGGCAAAACCATCGCCACGCCCTTCGTTTCAACCTCCCATTACAGCCTGCTCGGCGCGCTGAAGCACTGGGGGCTGGATGCCTCGAAAGTCAAAGTGGTGAACCTGCAACCCGCCGAAATAGCCGCGGCCTGGAAGCGTGGCGACATTGATGGGGCGTTTGTCTGGTCGCCCGCGCTGGGGGAAATCCGCAAGACCGGCAAGACGTTGACCGACGCGGCGCAGGTCGGCCAATGGGGCGCGCCGACTTTCGAGGTGTGGGTCGCTCGCAAGGATTACGCCGAGAAGCACCCTGAGGTCGTGGCCAAATTTGCCAAGGTCACCCTGGATTCATTTGCCGACTATGCCGCCCATAAAGACAGCTGGACCGTCGATTCGGTACCGGTGCAGAAAATCGCCAAATTGACCGGTGCCAATGCCGCCGATGTGCCTGAGCTGCTGGCCGGTTCCGCATTCCCGGATGCCAAGGCACAACAGACCACCGCGCTACTGGACGGAGGCACAGCCAAGGCGATTGGCGAGACGGCGAAGTTTTTGAAGGAGCAAGGGAAGGTCGAGACGGTGCTGCCGGATTATTCGCCCTATGTCAGCGCGAAATTCGTCACTGAATAACACCCCGCCCCCCCCGTAGGAGCGAGGCTTGCCCGCGAAGAGGCCATGTCTGCCGACACAAGTGTTGAATGTCAGGCCGCCTTCGCGGGCAAGCCTCGCTCCTACAAGGTTTGGGGCATCACAGGGCTTTTTCGAAGATCTTCGAATTACGCTGGTAGTTGTAAAGCGACGCCCGCGCCGATGGCAGACGTTCAACGCTGCTCGGCACGAAGCCCCGCTCGCGAAACCAGTGAGCGGTCCGGGTGGTCAGCACGAACAAGGTTTTCAGCCCCTGAGCCCGGGCGCGGGTTTCGATGCGTTCCAGCAGTTCATCTCCGCGACCGCCATGACGGTACTCCGGGTTCACCGCCAGACACGCCAACTCCCCAGCATCCGAATCGGCAATCTGATACAGCGCCGCGCAGGCGATGATCATGCCTTCGCGCTCTACCACGCTGAACTGCTCGATCTCACGCTCCAGCACCTCGCGGGAACGCCGTACCAGAATCCCCTGCTCTTCCAGCGGGCTGATCAAGTCCAGCAAACCGCCGACATCCTCGATGGCCGCCTCGCGCACAACCTCGAATTGCTCCTGGGCCACCAGCGTACCGCCACCGTCACGGGTGAACAGTTCGGTTAGCAGCGCGCCATCTTCGGCGTAGCTGACGATGTGACTGCGCGCCACCCCGCCCCGGCACGCTTCAGCGGCTGCATCCAGCAGCTCGGCTTGATAGTTGCTGCCCAAACGCTGCAAATGCGCCGGTACTTGTTGCGGGCGCAATTCGCGGACCAGACGACCATTTTCATCGATCAAGCCCAGATCGGCACCGAACAGCAGCAGCTTGTCTGCCCCCAGATCGATAGCCGCGCGGGTAGCGACATCTTCACACGCGAGGTTGAAGATCTCACCGGTCGGCGAGTAACCCAATGGCGACAACAGCACGATAGAGCGTTCGTCCAGCAGGCGATTAATGCCCTTGCGATCGACCCGACGCACTTCGCCGGTGTGGTGATAGTCGACACCTTCAAGTACGCCGATCGGCCGTGCAGTGACCAGATTGCCGCTGGCCACCCGCAGGCGCGAACCCTGCATTGGCGATGAGGCCATGTCCATGGACAGCCGCGCTTCGATGGCGATGCGCAGTTGACCGACCGCATCGATCACGCATTCCAGGGTCGCTGCATCGGTGATGCGCATGCCGTGGTGGTAATGCGGGGTCAGGCCGCGAGCAGCGAGGCGTGTTTCAATTTGCGGACGCGAACCGTGAACCAGCACCAGACGCACGCCCAGGCTGTGCAGCAGCACCAGGTCGTGGACGATGTTGCCGAAGTTCGGGTGCTCCACGCCGTCGCCGGGCAGCATGACGACGAAGGTGCAATCGCGGTGGGCGTTGATGTAAGGCGAAGCGTGACGAAGCCAATTGACGTATTCGGGCATGAACCTGGGCCTGTAATAAATAGCAGCCGAAAAAAGGGTAACGCAGTAAACGCACAGCGGGCTGATGGTTATCGTCGGAACAGGCTTGGCGACACGCGCGCTCTCCTCATGAATACGGGTTGGATGACCGGCAATTTACAGCGTTTGATAGGACAAAACACAATCCCTGTGGGAGCGAGCCTGCTCGCGATAGGGCCAGCACATTCAAGATTGATGTGTCTGACCTGACGCTATCGCGAGCAGGCTCGCTCCCACAAGGACACATCATCGTTTGGCCGGGGTCAGGCAGTAATGTTCAATCAGTTGACGTAATAGATGCACGGTAGGCTGCAAACGTGACATTTCGAGGTATTCCCCCGGTTGGTGTGCGCAGGCGATATCACCCGGTCCCAATACCAGTGTTTCACAACCAAGACGCTGAAGATAAGGCGCTTCCGTGCCGAACGCCACTGCTTCGGCGCGATGGCCGGTGAGCTTTTCGGCAACCCTCACCAATTCCGAGTCCTCGGCCTGCTCGAAGGGTGGCACTTCGGGGAACAGCGGCGCGTAATCGATCTTCACCTTGTGCCGTTCGGCAATCGGATTGAGCTTCTGCAGAATCGCCGCGCGCAGGGCTTTGGGGTCCATGCCCGGCAACGGACGCAAGTCGAACTCCAGCGAGCACTGGCCGCAGATTCGGTTGGGATTGTCGCCCCCATGGATGCAGCCGAAGTTAAGGGTCGGCTGCGGCACGCTGAACTGCGGGTTATGGAATTCGCGCTGCCACGCCAGGCGCAAGCCGCGCAGTTCGCCGATGGCGTCGTGCATGGCCTCGAGGGCGCTGTGGCCCAGGCGCGGGTCCGAGGAATGGCCGCTCTGACCGAGGATGTCGATGCGCTCCATCATCACGCCTTTGTGCATCCTGATCGGCTTCAACCCGGTCGGCTCGCCGATCACCGCGGCCCGGCCCAGCGGACGTCCGGCTTCGGCCAGAGCGCGGGCGCCAGACATCGAGCTTTCTTCATCGCAAGTGGCGAGGATCAGCAAGGGTTGCTTGAACGGTTGGTCGAGCAAGGGTTTGACGGCTTCGATGGCCAGGGCGAAAAAACCCTTCATGTCGCAACTGCCCAAGCCGACCCAGCGACCGTCCACTTCCGTCAGTTTCAGCGGGTCGGTCTGCCACAACGCCTCGTCATACGGCACCGTATCGCTGTGACCGGCCAGCACCAGGCCGCCGGGGCCGGAGCCAAAACTGGCCAGCAGATTGAATTTGCCGGGGCTGACCTGCTGGATATCGCAGGCAAAACCCAAGTCCCCGAGCCATGTCGCCAACAAGTCGATGACCGGCCGATTGGTTTGATCCAGGCTGGGCTGGGTACAGCTGACAGACGGCGCGGCGATCAGCGCAGCGAACTGATCTTTCATGGACGGCAAAGGCATCGCTGACTCCCAACTCCCGAATTGAACTCCATCATAGAACCATCCGACGACAGGAATAAACCGTCGCGGCTCGTCACCAAGCGTCAACAGACCCTATCTCGAATGAGTCCTGTACACTGCACGACCTTGGCAGCCACACATTCCCCCGGCTGCGCTCCCGATCCTGGATTTTCCGGCCATGCAGAAAGAAACCGAAATCAAACTCCGCGTCAGCCGCGAAACCCTCGCCGCCCTGCGCGAGCACCCGCTACTGAAAAAACGCAACAAAAGTGGCTGGGAACGCCGTGAGTTGATGAATCAGTACTTCGACACGCCTGAGCGCGACCTGGCCCGCGCCAAGGTTGCCCTGCGCCTGCGCCGCGATGGCGAAGAAGTGATTCAGACCCTCAAGACCCGTGGCCAGAGCGTCGCCGGTCTGTCCGAGCGTCACGAGTACGACTGGAATTTGCCCAAAGCCAAGCTCGACGTGAAGAAACTCGACGGTGAATGCTGGCCCGAAGAGCTGGCCGAGCTGGACAAGAAAACCCTGAAAGCCATCTTCACCACCGATTTCGTGCGCGAACGCGCGGAAATCGCCTGGGGCCGTGGCAAGACCAAAGTGGTCATCGAAGCCGCGCTGGACCTGGGCCACGTGGTGGTCGGCAAGCAGAAAGAAGAAATCTGCGAGCTGGAACTGGAACTGCGCGAAGGCGAACCGGCCGCGCTGCTGGAACTGGCCGCCGAACTGGCTGCGACACTGGCGCTGATGCCATGTGACATCAGCAAGGCCGAACGCGGTTATCGCCTGTTCGACGCCAATAGCTACTCGCTGAGCTTGCCGTCACCGCAGATCACCGCCGAAATGCCGCTGGACGATGCGTTCGCCGCCCTGAGCTGGCATTTGCTGAGCAGCAGCCAGCGTCTGGCCGAGCAGTATCGCTTCAATGGCCACTGGCGCCTGCTGCAGGACTGGGTCGAGAACCTCGCTGAAATGCGCGCGTTGATCAGCAGCCTCGGTCAGGCCGCACCGCGTCAGTCGACTCACGATCTGCGGGTCGCGCTGGATGCCCTGCTGGAAGACTGGCGCCCGCTGGTACAAGCCGGCCTGGACGACGAAGACGTGCGCAAAGCCGCGCCGGAGCAATTCCTCGAAGAGCTGGAAGACGTGCGCTGGGGCCTGTTCTCCCTGAACACTTCGCGCTGGTTGCTGGCTCGCACCTGGGCCGCCGATCGCAACACCCGCGGTAATCGCCAGGGCGCTGCACAACTGGGCAGCTGGCTGCCGCGCATGCTGGGCGAAGAAGCCAACTCGCTGCAATTGCAGCGTTACCAGCAACAGCCGGAAGACTTGGCCGAGCAACTGCCGCGTATCGAGCGCATCCAGGCTTGGCTGCACCATGCCCGCGGCGTACTGGAGATCCCGGAAATGGATCGCCTGTATGGTGAGTTGAACAAACTGACGCAACTGGCCAACGAGCCGATCACCGATGAATTGCTGGATGCGCGCAAGCACCAGGCGATCGCGGTGTATCAGAATCGTGCCTGGAAGACTTTGCTGCGTCTGTAAAATCGCCTTCGCGGGCAAGCCTCGCTCCTACAAGAGATCATGCTGCCCTTGTAGGAGCGAGGCTTGCCCGCGAAGAGGCCCGCACAAGCGCTATAAATTTCTACCCCCGCAACACCGGCAAACTCGTCGTGGATTTGATTTCGGACAAAGCCACGATCGAGTTGACCTCCTGAATCCCCGGCACCATCGACAGCTTCTCGAAGAAGAAGCGCTCATAAGCCTCAATGTCCGCCGTGACGATCCTCAGCAAGAAATCCACCGACCCCATCAGCACATAACATTCCAGCACTTCGGGAAAACCGCGAATCGCCTCGGTGAACTCGGTGAAGTTCGAACGTCCGTGGGCGTTGAGTTTGATCTCGGCGAAGATCTGCGTGTTCAGGCCGATTTTCTTGCGGTCGAGCAATGTCACCTGACCACGAATGATCCCCTCCTCCTTCATCCGTTGAATCCGCCGCCAGCACGGCGACTGCGAGAGCCCCACCTGTTCGGCGATCTGCGCGCTGGAGAGCGAAGCGTCCTCTTGCAGCAACGCGAGAATCTTGCGGTCGTAGCCATCCAGCTCGCTATGCATAGAAAAACCTATAGTGAGTACTAAATCGAATTGATCTATTCGATAAATGATCAATAAGCCCAATCATCGATAAGAAATGCCCGGCACCGAATGTAAAAATTCCTCCAGTGATTTTGGAGCCCGACCATGCCGCCTTTAGAAGCCGTGAACACCCCGCCCGCCCGTGCCGATGTCTGGAACGTCAGCAACGCCCACTGCCGCGTTCACTATCAATTACTGGCCGAGGCCGAGCCGGATCTGCTGTGTCGGGCGCTCAATCTTTTCGCCTTGCAGTTCCTGACGCCGCAACAGGTGAACGTGCAGCGCATGGACGATCTGCTGTCGGTCGATATCGTCATGGACGGCCTGAGCTGGCACCGTGCTCAAGTGATCGCGGAAAAATTACGTAACCTGATCAGCGTCTGCTCGGTGAACCTGCAAGCGGCTGATTCTGCGTGGGAAGAGCCGGCTCAGGCGGCAGGCTGAAAAGAAACGACATGCCTTGGTCGGGTAGTGGCCCAACGGTCTACAGGTGCGCGACTATCCTTTGCGAACGGTTGTTCAAAAGGAGCCCGCATGTCCGTTCAACTCGCCACTCAGGACCGCTGGCTGGACCTCAATGATTTGCTGCGTGAATTGGTCGCCCAAGGCTTTATCAGCCAGGATTCGGCCGAACACGCGCTCAACGCCCGCCGCCGTCACGCCATAAATGGTCAGCAGCACCCGCTGGAGTTCATCGCCAGCCAACATCTGGACGACCTCAGCCGTCCCGGCAAACACCTCGATCTGGAAAGCCTGACGCTCTGGCTGTCTCAGCAGGCCGGTCAGCCTTACTTGCGCATCGATCCACTGAAAATCAACGTCGCTGCCATCACGCCGTTGATGTCCTATGCCTTCGCCCAACGCCACAAGATTCTGGCCGTGTCTATCGACCGCGACGCCGTCACCGTGGCCAGCGCCCAGCCCTTCGTCAGCAGCTGGGAAGCCGATTTGACCCACGTGTTGAAGCTGCCAATCAAGCGCGTGGTGGCCAACCCCGTGGACATCCAGCGCTTCAGCGTGGAGTTTTTCCGCCTGGCCAAATCGGTCACCGGCGCCACCAACGCTGATCAACAAATAAGCACCCTGGGCAACTTCGAACAGTTGCTCAACCTCGGCGCCAGCGACCAGGAGCCGGACGCCAACGATGCGCACATCGTCAACATCGTCGATTGGCTGTTCCAGTACGCGTTCCAGCAACGGGCCAGCGATATCCACATCGAACCCCGGCGCGAGCAAGGCACGGTGCGCTTTCGCATCGACGGCGTGCTGCACAACGTCTATCAGTTCCCGCCGCAGGTGACCATGGCCATCGTCAGCCGCCTGAAAAGCCTGGGGCGGATGAACGTCGCGGAAAAACGCAAACCCCAGGACGGCCGGGTAAAAACCAAAACCCCGGATGGCGGCGAAGTCGAGCTGCGACTGTCGACATTGCCGACGGCGTTCGGCGAGAAGATGGTCATGCGGATCTTCGACCCGGAAGTGCTGCTCAAGGACTTCGATCAGCTGGGTTTTTCCGCCGATGACCTGCGTCGCTGGCAAGACATGACCCGCCAGCCCAATGGCATCATTCTGGTGACCGGGCCGACCGGGTCAGGCAAGACCACCACGCTGTACACCACCCTGAAGAAACTGGCGACGCCGGAGGTCAACCTCTGCACCATTGAAGACCCGATCGAAATGGTCGAACCGGCGTTCAATCAGATGCAGGTCCAGCACAACATCGACCTGACCTTTGCCGCCGGCGTGCGCGCGCTGATGCGCCAAGACCCCGACATCATCATGATCGGCGAGATCCGCGACCTCGAAACCGCCGAGATGGCGATTCAGGCCGCACTCACTGGCCATTTGGTGCTGTCGACGTTGCACACCAACGACGCCCCGAGCGCCATCAGCCGCCTGCTGGAACTCGGCGTGCCGCATTACCTGATCAAGGCCACGGTGCTCGGGGTCATGGCTCAGCGTCTGGTCCGGACCCTTTGCCCGCATTGCAAGGCACCGCTGACCCTGGGCGAGGACGACTGGCAAACCCTGACCCGGCCTTGGCAAGCGCCACTGCCGGGTAACGCACAACGCGCCATCGGTTGCCTGGAATGCCGCGAAACCGGCTATCGCGGCCGCGCCGGGGTGTACGAAATCATGCAGCTGACTGACGGCATCAAAGCGCTGATCAACCCCGATACCGATTTGCTCGCGGTCCGGCGTCAGGCCTTCAAGGAAGGTATGCGCAGTTTGCGGCTGTCCGGTGCGCAGAAAGTGGCGGCGGGTTTGACCACGATCGAAGAGGTGTTGCGAGTGACGCCGCAGAGTGAGCAGAAATAAACAGCCCCCAAGGCCGGTAAGTCAAGACGCATAACCTGTGGGAGCGCGGCTTGCCCGCGAAGAATGCACCGCGGTTTTTCAGGTATTACGCGTCATCGTTCTTCGCGGGCAAGCCTCGCTCCTACAGGATTTTCGTCGCTCAAACTTCTCAACTGACTGGTATCAGCCATAGTTCCTGGCCCCTCCAAGTCGCGTACGAGCCTTTTGCCCTACACTCTGCTCATCGCAACTCCACCAGACTGGACAGGGACCGTTATGGGTATTGCACTAAGTCTTTTCGTCGCACTGACCGTAGCCATTCTTTTCATGGGCTTCAAAGTGGTGCCTCAGGGTTTTGAATGGACGGTCGAACGTTTCGGCCGTTACACCAACACCCTCAAACCAGGCTTGAACATCATCATTCCGGTGATGGACCGCATCGGTCGCAAGATCAACGTGATGGAAAGCGTGCTGGACATCCCGCCTCAGGAAGTCATCACCGCCGACAACGCCACCGTGCAAATCGACGCCGTGTGCTTCTTCCAGGTGGTCAACACCGCCCAGGCCGCCTACGAGGTGAACAACCTCGAACACGCCATTCGCAATCTGCTGCAAACCAATATCCGTACCGTGCTTGGCTCCATGGAGCTGGACGCGATGCTCAGTCAACGCGACAACATCAACGAAAAACTGCTGCGCACCGTTGATGAAGCCACGGCGCCGTGGGGCATCAAGATCACCCGGATCGAGATCAAGGACATCAGCCCTCCCGCCGACCTGATGGCCGCCATGTCCGGGCAGATGAAAGCCGAGCGGATCAAACGCGCACAGATTCTTGAGGCCGAAGGTTTGCGCGCCTCGGCGATCCTCACCGCCGAAGGCAAAAAGCAGGCACAAATTCTGGAAGCCGAAGGTAGCCGTCAGGCGGCGTTCCTCGAAGCCGAGGCCCGGGAGCGTCAGGCCCAAGCCGAAGCCCAAGCCACCAAAGTGGTGTCCGAAGCCATCGCCGGCGGTAACGTGCAGGCGGTCAATTACTTCGTTGCGCAGAAGTACATCGATGCCTTGGGCAAACTGGCCTCGGCCAACAACAGCAAAGTGATCCTGATGCCGCTCGAGGCCAGTTCGATGATCGGCGCAGTCGGCGGCATTGGCGAAATCGTCAAAGCCACGTTCGACAGCAAGAAAGGCTGAGGCCGGTGCCCATGGAGCTGTTTTCGTTCTGGAGCTGGTTGGCCCTGGGCACGCTGCTGCTGATCCTCGAGGTGTTCGGGGCCGGTGGTTATCTGCTATGGATTGGCATGGCAGCCGCTGCCGTCGGCGTGCTGACCTTCGTGATACCGGGCTTGCCCTGGGAATTGCAGGTGTTGTTGTTTGCGGTCTTTTCAATCCTCACCGCCCTGTACTGGTGGAGACGTCAGCGCAGCGTGGTACGGGCCAGCGATCAGCCGAATCTGAACCTGCGAGGGCAAGAGCTGATCGGCAAGGTGTTCGTGGTCAGCGAAGCGATTGTCGACGGCCGCGGCAAGATCAAGGTCGCCGATGGCGTGTGGATGGCCCGAGGGCCTGACACCGCATCCGGCAGCCGTGTTCGGGTGATCGGGCAGCAAGGGGCGATTCTACTGGTGGAGCGAGCCGACTAACGTCACGGAACTCGATTGGGTTATTGGCAATCAAAGCCCGCAGTTAAAACCCAGTGGAGTCACCTTTTATGCGTCTCAAACTTGCTGTCGCTACCTTCGCCGTGTTGTCCCTTCAAGTCGGTTCGGCGATGGCTGATGACAGCTTTTTGCGTAACGTTCTTACTTCCGGTGCCACCACCGGTACCTCCTACCTGACCTCCAGGGATCACAAGTTGGTCGTTGCCGCCCAGGATGACGCCGGAAGCTTTGTCGCCAGTGACGGCGCCATTCGCGGCCCCTATCTGGAAGCCGCCATGCAGAAAGTTCGTGCCGACAATCCTGGCCTGCAAGCCACGGACATGGAACTGGCGAACGCCATCCTGGCGAAGAATGCCATCGCCTCGAAATAAGGTTCGTTGCTTAACAAAAAATGCCGCTCACATGAGCGGCATTTTTTTGCGTGCGATACCTGTAGGAGCGAGGCTTGCCCGCGAAAGCGGTGAATCAGTCGACATAAATGTTGAATGTTAAATCGCTTTCGCGGGCAAGCCTCGCTCCTACAGGGGACAGTGATTTCAGCGATATTCATCCACCGGCACACACGCGCAAAACAGATTGCGGTCACCGTAGACATTGTCCACACGGTTCACCACCGGCCAGTACTTATGGGCCTTGGTGTGAGCATCCGGCGTCACCGCCCGCTCGATGCTGTACGGCCGCTCCCAAACCCCGGTGATGTCGGCCAAGGTATGCGGTGAGCGTTTCAGCGGGTTGTCCTCTGCCGGCCAGTTGCCGTTCTGCACCTCGGTGATTTCCGCGCGGATACTCAGCATCGCGCCGATAAAACGGTCCAGCTCCGCCTTCGATTCACTCTCGGTCGGTTCGACCATCAACGTCCCCGGCACCGGGAATGACATGGTTGGCGCATGGAAGCCATAGTCCATCAGGCGTTTGGCAACGTCCTCTTCACTGATGCCGGTCTGCGCCTTGAGCGGTCGCAAGTCGAGAATGCACTCGTGGGCCACTCGCTCGTTGCGCCCGGTGTAGAGCACTGGAAATGCGCCGGCCAAATGCTGCGCCAGGTAATTCGCGGCGAGAATCGCCACCTCGCTCGCATCCGCCAGTTGCGGCCCCATCATCGCGATGTACATCCAGCTGATGGGCAGAATGCTTGCACTGCCCCAAGGTGCCGCGCTCACTGCGCCGTTTTCCGGCAGCGGGCCATCGATTGGCACTACCGGGTGATTGGCAACAAACGGTGCCAGGTGCGCCCGAACACCGATCGGGCCCATCCCCGGTCCGCCACCGCCGTGGGGAATGCAGAAGGTTTTGTGCAGGTTCATGTGCGACACGTCGGCACCGATGTCTGCCGGCCGTGCCAATCCAACCTGCGCATTAAGGTTGGCGCCATCCATGTACACCTGACCGCCATGGCTGTGGATAACTTCACAGATTTCACTGATGCCTTCCTCGTAGACCCCGTGAGTCGACGGATAGGTCGCCATCAGGCAGGCGAGTTTGTCCCCCGCCTCCGTGGCCTTTTCCTTCAGATCATCCAGATCGACATTACCTCCCTCGTCGCACTCGACGATCACCACCCGCATCCCGGCCATTTGCGCCGAAGCCGGATTGGTGCCGTGGGCCGAGGACGGGATCAGGCAGATATCCCGCGCGCCCTGATGGCGGCTCTCGTGGTATTTGCGGATCGCCAACAAACCAGCGTATTCGCCCTGAGCGCCCGAGTTGGGCTGCATGCAGATCGCATCGAAACCGGTGATCGCGCAGAGCCAGCGCTCCAGTTCCGCGATCATCAAGGAATAACCCACCACCTGCTCTGTCGGCACGAACGGATGCAGGTTGGCGAACTGCGGCCAGGTGATGGGGATCATCTCGCTGGTGGCATTGAGCTTCATGGTGCAGGAGCCCAGCGGGATCATCGATTGGTTGAGCGCCAGGTCTTTGTTTTCCAATTGCTTGAGGTAACGCAGTATTTCGGTTTCGCTGTGATGAGCGTTGAACACCGGATGACGCAGATAAGGCGTACTGCGCTGCAACCCGGCAGGAATACCGGACACCAGGGTTTCAGCGTCCAGTTCGTCGACGTTGAGCCCATGATCGGCACCGAGAAACACATCGAACAGCTTCGCCACGGTGGTTTCGTCACAGGTTTCGTCGAGGCTCAGCCCCAGTTGTCCACGGCCGAGAATACGCAAGTTGATCTGCGCCGCCTGGGCACTTTCGATGATCGCGGTCTGAGTGCCACCGACCTCCAGGGTCAGAGTGTCGAAGAAATGTTGGTTGAGACGAATGATCCCATGACGCTCCAGGCCGACAGCGAGGATGCAGGTCAGCCGATGGACGCGTTGGGCAATCCGTTTGAGCCCTTCCGGGCCGTGGTAGACCGCGTAGAAACTGGCGATATTGGCCAGCAGCACCTGGGCGGTACAGATGTTGGAGTTGGCCTTCTCCCGGCGGATATGTTGCTCGCGGGTTTGCAGGGCCATGCGCAGGGCGACATTGCCGCGAGCATCTTTCGACACGCCGATGATCCGCCCGGGAATCGCCCGTTTGTATTCGTCGCGACTGGCAAAAAAAGCCGCGTGGGGACCGCCGTAACCCATGGGCACGCCGAAGCGCTGGGACGAACCGAACACCACGTCAGCGCCCAGCTCCCCCGGCGGGGTCAGCAACAGCAGGCTTAGCAGATCGGTCGCCACACAAGCCAAGGCTTGCTGGGCATGCAGATGATCGATCAATGGGCGCAGATCGCGCACTTCACCGTGGGTGTCGGGATATTGCAGTAGCGCGCCGAATACCTGGTGCTGTTTCAAGTTATCCACAGCGTCGACGATCAATTCAAAACCGAACCCTTCGGCCCGGGTCCGCACCACGGAAATGGTCTGCGGATGGCAATTCTCATCGACGAAAAACAGGTTACTTCTGGATTTGGCCACGCGCTTGGCCAGTGCCATGGCCTCGGCTGCCGCCGTGGCTTCATCCAGCAGCGAGGCGTTGGCCAGTTCCAGGCCAGTCAGGTCGATGGTCAGCTGCTGGAAATTCAGCAACGCTTCGAGCCGGCCTTGAGCGATCTCTGGTTGATAGGGCGTATAGGCGGTGTACCAACCGGGATTTTCCAGCACGTTGCGCAGGATGACGGCCGGCGTGAGGGTGCCGTGGTATCCCATGCCGATCAGGCTGGTCCAGACCTGGTTCTGCTCGGCGTAGCCCCGCAGCTTGGCCAGCGCGGCTTCTTCGTCGAGGGCCGGTGGCAAGTCCAGTGGCCGGTTGAGGCGGATTCCCGGCGGCACCGTCTGCTCGATCAGCTCGACCCGGCTGCCAAGACCAAGGCTGTCGAGCATCGCCTGCTGCTCGGCGGCATCGGGGCCCAGATGGCGGCGCAGGAAGGTATTGGGGTCGCGTAACTGGCTCAAGGACGGCAACTGGGACATGACGGGCTCTCTCTTGACTGGCGCTCGGCGTCGATGCAATGCGGTCAAACCAGCATAGCAGTCGATACCCGCACCGATGGCGTGGCGCCGTTGGTCAATCCGGATCATCATGCTCGGCGCCTACAAACGTTCGCTGACCGGGTATCCACATTTATGAGCCAACTGTCTTTCCTGCCCTTCTCCAAACCCGTCATTGATGAAGCCACGATTGCTGCTGTCAGCGATGTACTGCGCTCGGGCTGGATTACCAGCGGCCCCAAGGTGCAGGATTTTGAAGCGCAACTCTCGGAATATTTTGGCGGGCGCCCGGTGCGTACGTTCAATTCCGGCACCTGTACCATGGAGATCGCATTGCGCATTGCCGGAGTCGGAGCGGGCGATGAAGTGATCACCACGCCGATTTCCTGGGTGGCCACCGCCAACGTGATTCTGGAAGTTGGCGCTACGCCAGTGTTTGCCGATATCGACCCGGTCACCCGCAATATCGACCTGGCGCAGCTTGAAGCTGCGATTACCCCGCGCACCAAAGCCATCATCCCGGTGTTTCTCGCGGGACTGCCCGTGGACATGACACGCCTTTACGCGCTGGCAAAGAAGCACGGTTTACGAGTGCTGGAAGATGCAGCCCAAGCCTTGGGTTCAAGCTGGAACGGGCAGCGAATCGGTGCGACTGGCGATTTCGTGTCCTTCAGTTTCCAGGCGAACAAGAACATCACCTGCTCAGAGGGGGGTTGCCTGGTGCTGAACAATGCCGAGGAAGTGCGGTTAGCGGAAAAGTACCGGTTGCAGGGCGTCACCCGCAGCGGTTTCGATGGGCTGGACGTTGACGTGCTGGGCGGCAAGTTCAACATGACTGATGTCGCGGCAGCCATTGGCCTGGGGCAATTTGCCCACATCGAGGCGATCACCGCTCATCGTCGTGAGCTGGCCAAACATTATTTCGCCTGTTTTGGCGAGGACTTCGAAGCGCAATACGGGGCTCAACTGCCCCCGGCGGATTTCGCGAACAGCAATTGGCATTTGTTCCAGCTGGTGCTCCCGGAGCGCCAGGATGACAAACCGGCACGGGCTACTTTCATGGAGCAGATGCAGGCACTGGGAGTCGGTATCGGCTATCACTACCCGCCAATCCACCTGCTGAGTCTTTACCGCGAACGCGGGTTCAAGGAAGGCATGTTCCCGGTAGCCGAACGGGTCGGACGACTGATCGTCTCGCTGCCGATGTTCACGGCCATGGATAAAGCGGATGTCGAGCGTTCGGTGGCCGCTGTGAAAACCGTTCTAAAGCCGTAGAACCTGTGGGAGCGAGCCTGCTCGCGAAGTGGGCGTGTCAGTTGGCATAAATGTTTACTGACACACCGCTTTCGCGAGCAGGCTCGCTCCCACATGAATTACTCGCCGATGGCGGCCTTGTAGGCACCTGCATCGAGCAGCAGATTGTCCAACTCAGAGGTATCGCTTGGCTCGAGTTTGAAGAACCAGCTGTCATAAGGCGCGCTGTTGACCAGTTCAGGGTTGTTGGCCAACTCTTCGTTGACGGCAATGACTGTGCCGGAAACTGGCGAGTAGATATCGGAGGCAGCCTTGACCGACTCGACGACACCCGCAGCCTCGCCGGCAGCGAACACTTTGCCGATTTCCGGCAGCTCAACGAACACTACGTCACCCAAGGCTTCCTGAGCATGGTCTGAAATACCCACTTTCACGCCGCCATCATGGTCTAGACGGGCCCATTCGTGACTTTCGGCAAAACGCAGGTCGACAGGGATTTCGCTCATGTTCTGTGTCCTCAAGAAAAATGTCAGCGGTCATTGCCCGCCAAAAAAAGTTAGATCAAGGTTTTGCCGTGGCGTACGAAGGTCGGTTTGACCACTCGAACCGGGTACCACTTGCCACGGATTTCCACTTCGGCGCGGTCGGCGGTGGCCACCGGCACGCGCGCCAGTGCAATCGACTTGCTAAGCGTAGGAGAGAAACTACCACTGGTGATCTCCCCTTCGCCAACATCGGCGATGCGAACCACCTGATGCGCGCGTAAAACCCCACGCTCTTCAAGGACCAGACCCACCAGTTTGTGCTGTACGTCATTGGCCTGTTCGGCTTCCAGGGCAGTGCGGCCAATGAACTGACGCGTGGCCGGTTCCCAGGCAATGCTCCAGGCCATGTTGGAGGCCAATGGCGAGACTTCTTGATGAATGTCCTGACCGTAGAGGTTCATGCCAGCTTCAACACGCAAGGTATCGCGCGCGCCAAGGCCGATCGGGGAAATACCCGCGCCCACCAGATCGTTGAAAAAGCCCGGTGCCTGATCGGCGGGCAGCACGATTTCCAGACCATCCTCACCGGTGTAACCGGTGCGCGCGATGAACCAGTCACCGTCAGTCTGACCTTCGAAATATTTGAGCTGCTGAATCAGCGTGCCACGGGACTGAGTCACCAGTTCGGCAATCTTGTGCCGGGCGTGAGGCCCTTGAATGGCCAGCATCGCCAGCTCGGAGCGCTCGTTGAGCCGCACATCGAAGTCGCCGAGATGAGCTTGCATCCAGGCCAGGTCCTGATTGCGGGTGGAGGCGTTCACCACCAGGCGATAACCATCCTCGAGGCGGTAGACGATCATGTCGTCGACGATGCCGCCGTGCTCGTTGAGCATGGCGCTGTACAAGGCACGGCCGGGGCTGTGCAGACGCTCGACGTCATTGGCCAGTAAATACTGAAGCCAGGCCTTGGCCTGGGGGCCGTCAACATCGATCACGGTCATGTGGGATACATCGAAAACCCCGCAATCGCGGCGCACCTGATGGTGTTCCTCGACCTGCGAGCCGTAATGCAGAGGCATATCCCAACCGCCAAAATCGACCATCTTCGCGCCGAGGGCGAGATGAAGGTCATACAGAGGCGTACGCTGTCCCATGGGTTTCTCCTTCCGGGCGTGGCGAAGGTGCGGACAGGCGCTGTACGGGTTGAAATGCCTTGAAATAAAGGCTTTCAGCCGTTTCAGCGACCCGGTCTGAAAGACGGACCGCACCGAATGCCGCGCATTGTAGCCGCAAGGTGTAGGACTGACACCTACGCGTTTCGATGCGCCGAACGTCGGATCAATCCGATGACCGGTAACAACCCGACCAACACCAGGGTCAGTGCCGGCAACGAGGCCCTCGCCCACTCGCCTTCGCTGGTCATTTCAAAGATCCGCACCGCCAGCGTGTCCCAGCCAAACGGGCGCATCAGCAGGGTCGCGGGCATTTCCTTGAGCACATCGACGAACACCAGCAACGCCGCGCTCAACGTGCCCGGCAGCAGTAGCGGCAGATACACTTTGAAAAACAGTCGTGGCCCACTGACGCCAAGGCTACGTGCTGCTTCAGGCAAAGATGGCCGTATTCGCGCCAGGCTGCTTTCCAGCGGTCCATAGGCCACCGCGATAAAACGCACCAGATAGGCCAGCAACAACGCCGACAGACTGCCCAGCAGTAACGGTTTGCCCGCGCCGCCAAGCCATCCCGACAGCGGGATCACCAGTTCGCGATCCAGGTAACTGAACGCCAGCATGATCGACACCGCCAGCACCGAGCCCGGCAAGGCGTAGCCAAGGTTGGCCAGACTGATGCCGGAACGGATCGCCCGGGTCGGCGCCAATCGACGGGCAAAGGCCAGCACCAGAGCGACACTGACGGTGATCAACGCCGCCATGCCGCCCAGGTACAGGGTGTGGATGATCAATCCGGCATAACGCTCATCCAGATCGAAGCGCCCACGTTGCCAGAACCACACCACCAGTTGCAGCACGGGAATGACGAAGGCGCAGGCAAATACCAGACCACACCAGCTCATGGCCGCCAGCGCCTTGACCCCGCGCAGGTGATACAACGCCTTGACCCGCGGTCGTTCGTTGCTCGCCCGATTGGCCCCGCGGGCACGGCGCTCGCCATACAGTACGATCATCACCACCAACAGCAACAGGCTGGCCAGTTGCGCGGCCGTGGAAAGACTGAAAAAGCCATACCAGGTTTTGTAGATAGCGGTGGTGAACGTGTCGAAGTTGAACACCGACACCGCACCAAAATCCGCCAGGGTTTCCATCAGCGCCAACGCCACTCCCGCGCCGATGGCCGGACGTGCCATGGGCAACGCCACTCGCCAGAACGCCTGCCACGGGGATTGCCCAAGGACTCGCGCCGCTTCCATCAAGCCTTTGCCCTGAGCCAGGAATGCGCTACGCGCCAACAGGTAAACGTACGGATAGAAAACCAGCACCAGCACCAGAATCACACCGCCGGTGGAGCGCACTCGGGGCAGCCTCAGCCCGCTGCCGAACCATTCGCGCAGCAAGGTTTGCACAGGGCCGGCAAAATCCAACAGGCCAACGAAGACGAATGCCAGCACGTAAGCAGGAATCGCAAAGGGCAACATCAGCGCCCAGTCCAGCCAACGCCGCCCGGGGAATTCGCAGAGGCTGGTGAGCCAGGCCAGGCTGACGCCCAGCAGCGTTACGCCGAAACCGACGCCGAGGACCAGCGTGAGGGTATTGCCCAGCAGTCGCGGCATCTGGGTGTCCCACAGGTGGGACCAGATCTGCTGATCGATGGTTTGCCAGGAAAGAAGCAGGACACTCAGGGGCAGCAGGACCAGCGCAGCAATGGCGAAGACCAGGGGATACCAGCGGCGTTGGGCGGGGTGGGCCAAGGAAAAGCTCTCGGGTAAATCAACGAAGTGTATGCAAACCGCAAAAAGATCGCAGCCTGCGGCAGCTCCTACATTGGGATGATGTACACCCGGTAGGAGCCGCCGCAGGCTGCGATCTTTTGACCTTTAAAACAACAGACTCAGTTCCAGCCAGCCCGATCCATCAGCCGGATCGCTTCGGCCTGACGCTTGCCGGCGATTTCTACCGGCAAGGTGTCGGCCACAAACTTGCCCCAACTCGCTACCTCAGCTGAAGGCTGAACGGCAGGATTGGCCGGGAATTCCTGGTTCACGTCAGCGAAAATCTTCTGTGCTTCAGGCGTGGTCATCCATTCCACCAGCGCCTTGGCAGCTTCCGGATGCGGTGCGTGTTTGGTCAGGCCGATGCCCGACAGGTTGACGTGCACGCCACGGTCGCCCTGATTCGGCCAGAACAGCTTCACCGGCAGGTCCGGCTTCTGTTTGTGCAGACGGCCGTAGTAGTAAGTGTTGACGATGCCGACATCGCACTGACCGGCGTTGATCGCCTCCAGCACGGCAATGTCGTCGGAGAACACGTCGGTGGACAGGTTGTTGACCCAGCCCTTGAGGATCTTCTCGGTTTTCTCGGCGCCATGGACTTCGATCATCGTGGCGGTCAGGGACTGGTTGTAGACCTTCTTCGCCGTGCGCAGGCACAGGCGGCCTTCCCACTGCTTATCGGCCAGCGCCTCGTAGGTGGTCAGCTCACCGGGTTTCACCCGGTCGGTGGAGTAGGCGATGGTCCGCGCCCGCAGGCTCAGGCCGGTCCAGGCATGGGAGGAAGCGCGGTATTGCAGCGGAATGTTGGCATCGATCACCTTGGACGTGAACGGCTGGAGGATGCCCATCTGCTCGGCCTGCCAGAGGTTGCCGGCATCGACGGTCAGCAGCAGGTCGGCGGTGGCATTTTCGCCCTCTGCCTTGATCCGCTGCATCAGCGGCGCTTCCTTGTCGGTGATGAACTTCACCTGCACGCCGGTTTTCTGGGTGTAGGCATCGAAGACTGGCTTGATCAGCTCATCGATGCGCGAGGAGTAAACCACCACCTCGTCGGCGGCCTGGGCGGCGGTGCTGCCAATCAGGGTCAGGGCCAGTGCGGTCAGTAGACGCTTGGGTGCCAACATGGAAGCGGTCTCTCGAATGGGGAAAGTGGGGCCAAATGATAAGGACTCACATTTCGCTTCTCAATCGAACAGTGAGTGGAGGAGTTACCGGATGTTGCATAACCGAGATTGGTGGTGGATGTACCGACGCCTTCGCGGGCAAGCCTCGCTCCTACAGGGATTGGGTCAACCGCGACATTGGCAAACGACACAAAACCTGTAGGAGCGAGGCTTGCCCGCGAAGAGGCCATCAGCCCCAGCGAAGATCTCAGGCCTTGGCCAACGCCGGCAAATCCCCAATCAACCCAAGCGCTTCACGAACGAACAACGCCTTGGCCTCGGGCATCTGGTCGACCATCTTCAACCCGGTATTACGCAACCAGCGCACCGGCAACGGATCGGCCTGGAACAGTCGCTCGAACCCTTCCATCGCCGCCATCAAGGCCAGATTGTGGGGCATGCGCCGACGCTCATAGCGACTGAGCACTTTCACGTCCGCCAACCGTTCGCCGCGCGTGGCCGCTTGCAGCAGCACTTCGGCCAGCACCGCGGCATCGAGGAAACCGAGGTTCACGCCCTGCCCGGCCAGCGGATGGATGGTATGGGCCGCGTCGCCGATCAGCGCCAGGCCTTCAGCCACGTAACGCTTGGCATGACGCTGACGCAGCGGCACGCACAAACGCGGGTCGGCGCTGAGCACCGTGCCGAGGCAGCCTTCGAAGGACCGCTCCAGCGCCTTGCAGAAGCCTTCGTCATCCAGCGCCATCAAGCGCTCGGCTTCGCTCGGCGTGGTCGACCAGACGATCGAGCACCAATCCTGCTGGCCGTCCCGCTCCAGTGGCAGAAACGCCAGCGGGCCATTGTCGGTGAAACGCTGCCAGGCGGTCATTTGATGAGATTTTGAGCTGCGCACACTGGTAACGATCGCGTGATGCATGTAATCCCACTCGCGAGTCGCAACGCCGGTCAGGCGCCGAACGGCCGAGTTGGCGCCATCCGCCGCGATCACCAAAGGTGCCCGCAAGGTGCGGCCATCGGCCAGGGTCAGCAACCAGTCGTCACCGGAGCGGCGCATTTGCTCCAGACGCGCATTGGCCAGCATCCCGAGATCGCAGTCGTGCAGTCGGTCGAGCAAGGCGTCCTGAACCACGCGGTTTTCGACGATGTGCCCGAGCACTTCGGCATGTACGCTGGTCGCCGAGAAATGAATCTGCCCGGTGCCGCTGCCGTCCCAGACATGCATGTCGGTGTAAGGACTGCTGCGTCGATTGGCGATGCCATCCCAGACACCCAGGCGTTCGAGTATTCGCTGGCTGGCGGCCGACAAGGCGCTCACTCGCGGTTCGAACGGCGCCTGGCCATCGAAGGGTTTGACGCTCAGGGGACTGCCGTCCAGCAACAGGACTTCGAGCCCGCTGTTTTGTAACGCCAGCGCCAGGGCGCTGCCGACCATTCCGGCCCCGACAATCAGCAGATCTGCGCGCATTTCCATGCTTTAAGCCTGTCTCGCTTGCGGCTTGAGCCGCACGTAAAGGGTTTTCTCGACGCACGCCACCAAGGTGCCTGCGTCGTCGTGAATTTCGACTGGGTTCGCCAGCCACTCAAGCATCGGGACGCGTACCCAGCCCCATGGCCTGCCGGGCAAACCAGCGCTTGGCCGGCGGCAGCAGATCAAGGCCAAGCAGGCCGATGTTGCGGCCCAGGGAAACCAGCGGCTGAGTGCTGCCGAATAACCGGGTGACCTGATCGGAGAAGCCCACGGTCAGGTTCTGATCCATTCGCTGACGCTCGCGGTAGGCCTGCAAGGTGGCGAAGTCGCCGGGTGCTGTCTCGCTGCCCAACAAACTGTCAGCCAGCGCCTGGGCGTCACGCAACGACAGGTTGAAACCCTGCCCGGCAATCGGATGCAGGCTGTGGGCGGCGTTGCCGAGGATCGCCAGATGCGGGCGGACTTGTTCCTCGGCCTCGATCAGCGACAACGGATACAAATGCCGGGCGCCGACCTGCTTCAGCGTGCCGAGGCGATAGCCGAAGATGCCCTGCAACTCGCCGAGAAAGCTGCGGTCATCAAGGGCTGCCAGCCGCTGCGCGTCCATGCCCAGACGGGTCCAGACCAGCGCGCAGCGGTTTTCCGGAAGCGGCAACAAGGCCATCGGACCATCGTCGGTGAAACGCTCGAAGGCCATGCCGTTGTGCGCTTCGCTGGGGGTGATGTTGGCGATCAGCGCGCTCTGGTTATACGGGCGTTTCTTGATGCCGATTCCCAGTTGCTCACGCAAGCCGGAACGGCCGCCATCGGCGAGCACCGCAAGGTCGCATTCCAGGATGGTTTCATCGTTGAGCGTCAGACGATAGCCGTCGGTCAGAGGCTCCATGCGGGTAACTTCCGCCGGGCAGCGCCAACTGATCACGTCCTTGTCCAGACCTTGCCAGAGGCATTGGCCAAGCCAGGCGTTTTCAACCACATAACCCAGCGCCGGAACGCCCTCTTCCATCGCCGACAGCCGCGCGGTGGAGAAACGTCCACGGTCGGAGACATGAATCTGCTTGATCGGCTCGGCGCGGCGGGAGATTTCCTGCCACACGCCCAACCGTTGATAAATCTGTCGTGCACCGAAGGACAGCGCCGAAGAGCGGGCGTCATAACTCGGTTGATAGGTGTCGCCGGGGGCAAAGGGTTCGATCAGCACGATCTTCCAGCCACGGGCCTTGGCCCCGGCCTGCAACGCCAACGCCAGACTGGCGCCGACCAGGCCCCCGCCGATGATTGCCAGATTGACTCGACTCATGCCGCTTGTGTCCGTGCGGCGGCCATCAAGGCTTCGATCTCGGCGACCGTTTTCGGCACGCCGTTAGTCAGGATTTCACAACCGGTTTTGGTGACCACTACGTCGTCCTCGATGCGCACGCCAATGCCGCGCCATTTCTTCGCTACGTTCTGGTTGTCCGCAGCAATGTAAATGCCCGGCTCGACCGTCAGCGCCATGCCGACTTCCAGCACGCGCCATTCGCCGCCGACCTTGTACTCGCCAACGTCGTGCACATCCATGCCCAGCCAGTGGCCGGCGCGGTGCATGTAAAACGCCTTGTAGGCTTCGCTGGCGATCAACTCGTCGACGTCGCCCTGCAACAGGCCCAACTTCACCAGACCGGCGGTAATCACCCGGACCGTGGCTTCGTGCGCCTGATTCCAGTGTTTGTTCGGCGCGATCTCGGCAAACGCTGCTTCCTGGGAAGCCAGCACCAACTCGTAAATCGCCTTCTGTTCCGGTGAATACTTGCCGTTGACCGGCCAGGTGCGGGTGATGTCGCTGGCGTAGCAGTCGATCTCGCAACCGGCGTCGATCAGCACCAGATCGCCGTCCTTGAGCACCGCGTCATTCTGCTGGTAATGCAGGATGCAGCTGTTGCGCCCCGCCGCGACGATCGAGCCATAGGCCGGCATCTTCGCCCCACCCTTGCGGAACTCGTAATCGAGCTCGGCTTCAAGGCTGAATTCATGCAAACCGGCACGACTGGCCTGCATCGCACGAATATGTGCCTGGGCGGAAATCCGTGCGGCTTCGCGCATCACCTTCACTTCTGCCGCCGATTTATACAGGCGCATGTCGTGAAGCAGATGATCCAGGGCAACGAATTCGTTCGGTGGCTGGGCGCCGAGATTTGCCTTGGAGCGGATCACGTTGATCCAGTCCATCAGGTGCCGATCGAATTCCGGGTTGCTGCCCATGGCCGAGTACACCCGGTCACGGCCTTCGATCAGGCCCGGCAGGATGTCGTCGATGTCGGTGATGGGGAATGCGTCGTCGGCGCCGAAGTCGCGGATCGCGCCTTCCTGGCCGGCGCGCAGGCCGTCCCACAATTCCCGTTCGGCATTACGTTCCCGGCAAAACAGCACGTATTCGCCGTGCTCACGGCCGGGCATCAAGACGATGACGGCTTGAGGCTCGGGGAACCCGCTGAGGTACTGGAAGTCACTGTCCTGACGGTAGACGTGCTCGACGTCACGGTTGCGGATGGCCACCGCGGCGGCCGGCAGGATGGCGATGCTGTTGGGTTCCATCTGCGCCATCAGCGCCTTGCGGCGACGGCTGTATTCCGATTTCGGGATATGAATCATGGGCAGATGGCTTTCCCTGGCACGCGATTAATGCAACGACGGTTTGGCAGCCGCTTCGTCGGTTTTCTTGGTTTCGGTGAACAGCAGCAACGGAGCGACGCGCAGGTACTCCATCACTTCCATGTAGTCGCTTTCGCCGTCGTCGGACTCTTCCAGCGCGTCTTGCACTTGGGCAATGGCCGCCAGATCCTGCAACACTTCGGTGGCTTCAGTGCTCAAGGCATATTCACGGCGGGTCAGACCGAAGCCGGTAAGGAAGCCCTGGCACCACTGGCCCAGTGCGGCCGCGCGCTCGGTGAGCGGCGCGTCATCGGTCGGCAGCAGCAGAACAACGGTCATGTCGTCGCTGGTAAGCTCGCCCTTGACCATCTCTTGCAGGCCGATCAAGGCGTTGCGAACGTTGTCTTGCGGCTCGCCTTCGAGCAGCTCGGCGGCATCGGCCAACCAGCTGTCGGCCTCGAAGCCGGCACCGGCGCAACTGCGACCGAGCAACAGGCCGTGCAGTTCGGCAGGCGAGACGGGATGGCCGCTGGTGCTCAGCAGGGTGGCAAAGGCTTGGTACGGAGAATTCTGAATGGGCATGGGCAGCTAGGCGCCAGACGGCGCTATGTCTAGAATGAAGGCCTTGTATCCTACATCGACAGACTCGCCAAGACTATTAAAGGCTGTCCGCCAGCTACCACCCATCAGACGAACACGTGGACACAATGGAAGACACCGACCTGCAAGCGCTGATGGCCAGACTCGAACTGCTAATTACTCGAGTCGAGCAACTAAAGAGTCAGAATGGACTCCTATTAGCTCAGGAAAAGAGCTGGCGCGAAGAACGCGCGCACCTCATTGAAAAAAATGAAATCGCCCGGCGTAAGGTCGAATCGATGATTTCGCGCCTCAAGGCCCTGGAGCAAGACTCATGAGTTCAAGCAATAGCGTTACCGTGCAGATCCTCGACAAAGAATATTCGATCATTTGCCCCCAGGAAGAGCGCAGCAACCTGGTGAGCGCTGCCCGTTATCTGGACGGCAAGATGCGCGAAATTCGCAGCAGCGGCAAAGTCATCGGCGCCGACCGCATCGCCGTGATGGCCGCACTGAACATCACGCACGATCTTCTGCACAAGGAAGAACGCCCGGATGTGCAGGCCAGCGGTTCGACCCGAGAGCAGGTTCGCGACCTGCTGGACCGCGTCGATCTGGTGCTGTCGACCGATCCGGATGTCACCAAGGGCTGAAACGCGAAACCGCTTGGGGTATACTCGCATCACTCCCTGGGGTGCTTGCCAGTTGACGACGTCCCTGAGCCGATTCGCACTACCCTGGAGGTTGCACGTTGGGCTGGTGTGCATGTCCGCTAGACGGAAAGCCTTAAAGCCTACTGCATCTTCCACCTTGAACTTTCGGGTTCAAGGGCTAAGTCGACAGCGGTTCATCCGGGGAGCCTGATTCCAGTCCGATGCCGGTTTAAATACCGGCATCGGCTTTTTTACGGGTACGCTTTGGTACTCGCACTTCGAAGCCTGAATCCATGACCGAACCTGCGCTGCTGCCCCGCCCGCAACTTCGACGCATGCTGCGCAAGGCCCGCCGCGCACTGACCCCTTGTCAGCAGCGCGAGGCCGCTCGCGGGCTGTATAAACAATTGGCCCAGCACCCACTGTTCCGCCGCGCAAAACACATCTCTCTATACCTGCCCACCGACGGTGAAATCGATCCGCGTCTGCTGATACGTGCCGCGCAACGTCGGGGCAAGGCGACGTATCTGCCAGTGCTCAGTGCCTGGCCAAGAACCAAAATGGTGTTCCAGCGGATTCGTCCCGGCGAAAAGCTCAAACCCAACCGTTTTCGCATCCCCGAACCTCGGCACAACATCGCCCGACAACGCAAGGTCTGGGCACTGGACCTGGTGTTGTTGCCGCTGGTGGGGTTTGACGATGTCGGCGGACGCCTGGGAATGGGCGGTGGTTTCTACGACCGAAGCCTGGCGTACCTGGCGCGCCGCAAAAACTGGCGCAAGCCGACGCTGCTGGGCCTGGCCCATGAATGTCAGAAGGTTCAACGTTTGGCTCAGGCGAGCTGGGATGTGCCGCTGCAGGGAACGGTCACGGACAAGGCGTGGTATTTCGCGGACTAGACGCCACTGACATCAGCGGCGTCCAAAAGACAGGTTCAGCGTTTGAAGGCCGACGGCTGTTGCTGCGCGATCTCGACGGGAGCATCGGTCTTGTTGGCCCACAGGCTTTGGGCATAGCCGGTGGTCACGACGCCCAAACCGAACAAAATAACCAATATCCATAGTAAATCCGGTTTGCGTTTCATCGATAGCCCCCCTCAAGGCACATCAACACGATGACAGCAGCGGTTTCCGTTTAGGTGTAGGCCGTGCAGCAGCGTCAAGCTTGGAAGGCCGGCATTTTGCGACAACGTGAACCGACACGCAAACGCTGGCGTCAACCGACTGTCGGTTTGTCATAAAATTGCCCGACAACTTGCCCACTCACCTCGCAAGGAGCAAAACCATGGCCTATTGGCTGATGAAATCCGAGCCCGACGAACTCTCGATCAAAGACCTAGAGAAGCTTGGCCGAGCGCGCTGGGATGGGGTTCGCAACTACCAGGCGCGCAACTTTTTGCGCGCCATGGCGGTGGGCGACGAGTTTTTCTTCTATCACTCCAGTTGCCCGGAGCCAGGGATCGCCGGGATCGGAAAGATTGTCGAGGCAGCGTACCCGGACCCGACGGCGCTGGAGCCGGAGAGTCATTACTTCGATCCGAAGGCCTCTGCCGAGAAAAACGCCTGGAGCGCGATTGATGTTGCGCATGTCGAGACGTTTCCCAAGGTGCTGAAGCTCGATTATCTGAAGCAGCAAACGGCGCTGGCCGAGATGCCACTGGTGCAGAAGGGTTCGCGGCTGTCAGTGATGCCAGTGACAGCCGAGCAGTGGGCGGTGGTGATTGCATTACGGGCATGAGCGATGCAGTGACTGAAAGAATGCTATCGCGAGCAGGCTCGCTCCCACACTGAATCTGCCTACACTGGAGACCCCTGTGGGAGCGAGCCTGCTCGCGATGAGGCCCGCCCGGACAGCAAAAGACTTATTGAATGATCAGGTTGTTGAACAACAAATCCTCAACCACCGGCTTGCCGGTTTCGTCGTTCATCACTTGCTGGGTCTGCTTCAAGGCTTCCTGACGCAGCTTTTCCTTGGCTTCGACGTTGTTCATGGCTTCAGTGGTCTGCTGCGCAAACAACGCCACCAGCTGATTACGGATCAATGGCTCATTGGCCTTTACCGCTTTGGTCGCCTCTTCACCGGTCACCCGCAACGCCACATCGGCCTTGTAGACCTTGAGCTTCGGCGTGCCGTCCAGCCCATAGTTGCCCACAAATGGCGGGCTCAGGGTGATGTAGTTGACCTTCGGGGCTTCACCTTCTTTGGCTTCTTCGGCCATCGCTGCCACAGGCAGAGACAGGGCCAGCATCAACATGATCCACGCTTTCACAATTCGCTCCTTATCCGGTTTGCGGCCAAGCATAACGGCCCGCCGCTCAAGCACAAGCTTATGGCTGACTATCAGGGTCGGGCATGCTCGTTGACCCAATGACTCACACACCTACACTTATCGGCCATCACTCCCAAAGGAATAGCCCTGATGAAAGCCGTGCTGTGCAAAGCCTTCGGCCCTGCCGAATCGCTGGTGCTGGAGGACGTCGCCAGTCCTGTCGCGAAGAAGAATGAAATCCTGCTGGACGTGCATGCGGCCGGGGTGAATTTCCCGGACACGTTGATCATCGAGGGCAAATACCAGTTCAAACCGCCCTTCCCGTTTTCACCGGGCGGCGAAGCGGCCGGCGTGGTCAGTGCGGTAGGCGAGAAGGTCAGCCACCTCAAGGTCGGTGACCGGGTCATGGCCCTGACTGGCTGGGGCAGTTTTGCCGAGCAGGTCGCGGTGCCGGGCTACAACGTGCTGCCGATCCCGCCATCGATGGACTTCAACACCGCCGCCGCATTCAGCATGACCTACGGCACGTCGATGCACGCCCTCAAGCAACGGGGCAACCTGCAACCTGGCGAAACCTTGCTGGTGCTCGGAGCTTCCGGCGGCGTCGGCCTCGCCGCGGTGGAAATCGGCAAAGCCATGGGTGCTCGCGTTATAGCCGCCGCCAGCAGCGCAGAAAAACTCGCGGTGGCCAAGGCCGCCGGTGCCGATGAGTTGATCAACTACAGCGAAACCAGCCTCAAGGACGAGATCAAACGCCTGACCGACGGCCAGGGAGCCGACGTGATCTACGATCCGGTGGGCGGCGACCTTTTCGACCAGGCGATCCGCGCCATTGCCTGGAACGGCCGTCTACTGGTAGTCGGTTTCGCCAGCGGACGAATCCCGGAGCTGCCAGTGAACCTGGCGCTGCTCAAAGGCGCCGCGGTAGTCGGCGTGTTCTGGGGCTCCTTTGCCCAGCGCCAACCGCAGGACAACGCGGCAAACTTCCAGCAGTTATTTGGCTGGTTTGCCGAGGGCAAGTTGAAGCCGCTGGTGTCTCAGGTGTATCCCCTGAGCAACGCGGCCCAGGCCATCAATGATCTTGGCCAGCGCAAGGCGGTCGGGAAAGTGGTCGTGCAGGTTCGCTGATTATTTTCTAGCCAGGTCGCAGCCCTGCGACCTGGCTCCGTCATCCCTACACCGACCCTCATTTATACCTGAGCGACATGTTCATAAAGGAACATGCGATCTCCAACATTTCCGCTGTTTTGCCGATGCGAACCGGTGCTATTTTCGGTAACGAAACTGTAACATTCGCATCCGCAGTCAAAACAAGAAATCTGGAGCTCTTGAATGTTTGCTTTCTTTCGTCCTGCCGCACATCAGGCTCCATTGCCTGAAGAAAAAATAGACAGCACCTACCGACGCCTTCGCTGGCAGATCTTCGCCGGGATTTTCATTGGGTATGCGGGTTACTACCTGCTGCGCAAGAACTTCACCCTGGCATTCCCGGATCTGATCGCCCAAGGCTATACAAAAGGCCAACTAGGGGTGGCAATGTCGGCGATTGCGATCGCCTACGGCCTTTCCAAGTTTTTGATGGGCATTGTGTCCGACCGCTCCAACCCTCGTTACTTCCTGCCCTTTGGCCTGATAGTGTCCGCTGGGGTGATGTTCGTTTTCGGTTTCGCGCCGTGGGCGACGTCCAGCGTGACCATGATGTTCATCCTGTTGTTCATCAACGGCTGGGCGCAAGGCATGGGCTGGCCACCAAGCGGGCGCACCATGGTGCACTGGTGGTCGCAGAAAGAACGCGGCGGTGTGGTTTCGGTCTGGAACACCGCGCATAACGTCGGCGGAGGCTTGATCGGCCCGCTGGCGATACTCGGCATGGGTTGGTTCAACGACTGGCACAGCAAGTTCTACGTACCGGCAGCGGTGGCGTTGCTGGTCGCTGTATTTGCCTTCATTGTCATGCGCGATACCCCGCAATCGACGGGCTTGCCGCCTATCGAGAAGTACAAGAACGACTACCCGGAAGGCTACGACGCCAGCCACGAAGAAGAATTCAGCGCCAAGGACATCTTCGTCAAATACGTGCTGCGCAACAAAATGCTCTGGTTCATCGCGCTGGCCAACGTCTTCGTCTACTTGCTGCGCTACGGCATTCTGGACTGGGCGCCGACCTACCTTAAAGAGGTCAAGCACTTCGACTTCGACAAGACGTCCTGGGCTTACTTCCTGTACGAGTGGGCAGGCATTCCCGGCACACTGCTATGCGGCTGGATGTCGGACAAGATTTTCCGGGGCAACCGTGGCCTGACCGGCATGGTGTTCATGGCACTGGTGACCGTGGCGACGATCGTTTACTGGCTGAATCCACCGGGCAACCCGATGGTCGACATGATCTCGCTGTTCGCGATCGGCTTCCTGATCTATGGCCCGGTGATGCTGGTGGGTCTGCAGGCGCTGGAGCTGGTGCCCAAGAAAGCCGCGGGTACAGCTGCCGGTTTCACTGGTTTGTTTGGTTATCTGGGTGGTTCAGTCGCGGCCAGTGCGCTGATGGGCTACACAGTGGACTATTTCGGCTGGGATGGCGGCTTCATCCTGCTGGTCGTCGCCTGCCTGCTGGCGATGGCGTTCCTGGCGCCCACCCTGGGTCACAAGAACGTCGCCAGTCAGAGCCGCGAAGCGATCGCCTGATCGGCCTTTGATTTGCAGCGCTTGAGCCGCGCCTCCAGATTCCGGTCTGGCATGGCGTGGCTACGCAGGGCGTGCGCGGTCTGCTCGACATACTCGCGAGTGGTGCCGTAACGCCCGCAAGCGCTTTCGAACACCTGGCTCAGCACATGATCCGGCAAGTTGCCGGCATAGCTGGGCAGGTGCCGTTCCAAGACGAATCCCAATGCCTGAACCTGGCTTCCATCTTCGAGACGGCAGTTGAGCCAGTGTGGGCGATAGGACGGGAATGGCATTTCACGCTGCCAGAGCGCATAAAGCGAAGCTTCGAGTTGCTCTTCGGGCAAGCGATAGGCAAACCCGCTGCATGAGCCGCCACGATCCAGGCCAAACACCAGCCCGGGCACTTCCGGTGTACCGCGATGCTCGTGGGACCACAGGTACAAACCGCGATGGTAGCCATGTACGCGACCGCGCACTCGCTCCACAGCCGCGCATTCTGGACGCCAGATCAGCGAACCATAAGCAAACAGCCAAACCGGCCCACCCTTGTGGCGCGCCATGGTCGATTGCATCGAGCTGAGCAATTGTTCGTGCGTAAGCTGCGGCCCCAGATCGAGCCGCGGAGGGTAAGCCAGATTCAAAAAAGCAGATTCAATGGCGCTCATGGCGAATAGCGTTCAGCTCCCCGCGGGTAAAGAATTACTTAATAGAACGCACCGCTGTAACAATAAGGCACATATGGTTTAAGGCAATTTAAGTGCCATGGCGGAGTTCGAAACGTATTGCCTGAATGAGATATAACCTACCGGCATTTATATAAATCTATAAATACCGATCGGCTATATGGGGAGTTATAACGATTTAAGATCGCGGATCAAGATCGAGGATCAAGATCGGGGCGCGTAAGCGAACACATCCGCGCGCATTTGATGGGCATCCATCCCCGCTTCGACCAGCGCATCCAGCGTGCCATAGACCATGGCCGGAGAGCCGCTGGCGTAGACGTGCAGGGCTTTCAGATCAGGGAAATCTTCACACACTGCCTCATGCAACATGCCGCAGCGCCCTCCCCAGCCGCATTGATCGCTGACGACTTTATGCAGGAACAGATTGGGCAGCTTTTCCCATTCATCCCAATGCTCAATGCCATAAAAGTCTTCGGGACGACGCACCCCCCAATACAGATGCACCGGATGCTTGAATCCCGTGGCCCGGCAATGTTCGATCAGACTATGGATCTGACCCATGCCGGTACCGGCGGCAATCAGTACCAGTGGACCGTCCGGCAGTTCCGCCAGATGGGTATCGCCGAACGGCATCTCGATGCGCACCATCGGGTTGCGCTGAAGCTGTTCGATCAGGCTCAGCGCACTGCTTTCGCGCGCCAGTACATGAATTTCCAGATCGCGCCCGGAATGCGGCGCAGAGGCCAGGGAGAAGGCGGATTTCTCGCCATTCTCACGCTCGATCATCAGATACTGGCCGGCGTGATAGCGTGGCGGCTTGCCCGCTGGCGCACGCAGACGCACGCGCCAGGTATCGCCGCCGACGTCCCTGCATTCAATGACCTGACACGACACGCTGCGCACCGGCAATTCTCCCAGCGCGAGCACGCCATCCCACAGCACGATGCAGTCTTCCAGCGGCTCTGCAATGCAAGTGTAGAACTCGCCATGGTCGCGCACATCACCGGCCTGCTCGACCCGCCCTTCCACCAGCAATGCGCCGCACACATGGCAATTGCCGTTGCGACAACTTTGCGGGCATTCATAGCCCAGGCGCCGCGCGCCATCGAGAATCCGCTCGCCGGGCAGAATCTCTAGCACTGCTCCGGAGGGCTGCAAGGTTACACGCATCAATCTATTCCTAACTGATTCCAGATGGCATCGATCCGTTGGGTAACGGCTTCATCCTTGACGATGACCCGGCCCCACTCGCGGGTGGTTTCGCCTGGCCATTTATGCGTGGCATCGAGCCCCATCTTCGAGCCCAGGCCGGAAACCGGCGAGGCGAAGTCGAGGTAGTCGATCGGCGTGTTCTCGATCATCACCGTGTCGCGCTTGGGGTCCATGCGCGTGGTGATGGCCCAGATCACGTCGTTCCAGTCCCGTGCGTTGATATCGTCGTCAGTGACGATAACGAACTTGGTGTACATGAACTGTCGCAAAAACGACCAGACACCCAGCATTACCCGCTTGGCATGCCCGGGATACGACTTCTTCATGGTCACGATGGCCATGCGGTACGAGCAGCCTTCGGGCGGCAGGTAGAAGTCGGTGATCTCCGGAAACTGCTTTTGCAGGATCGGTACGAATACTTCGTTCAGCGCCACGCCGAGAATCGCCGGCTCATCCGGTGGACGGCCGGTGTAGGTGCTGTGGTAGATCGGTTTGATCCGGTGGGTGATGCGTTCGACGGTGAACACCGGGAAGCTGTCGACTTCGTTGTAGTAGCCGGTGTGGTCGCCATACGGACCTTCATCGGCCATTTCGCCCGGATGGATCACGCCTTCAAGGATGATCTCGGCGGTGGCCGGCACTTGCAGGTCATTGCCGCGGCACTTCACCAGTTCGGTGCGATTGCCGCGCAACAGACCGGCGAAAGCGTATTCGGAGAGGCTGTCCGGCACTGGCGTCACGGCGCCAAGAATGGTTGCCGGGTCAGCGCCCAGGGCCACGGACACCGGGAACGGTTGGCCGGGGTGTTTCTCGCACCACTCACGGTAATCCAGCGCGCCGCCACGGTGGCTCAACCAGCGCATGATCACCTTGTTGCGACCGATCACTTGCTGACGATAGATGCCGAGGTTCTGACGATCCTTGTTCGGGCCTTTGGTGACGGTCAGGCCCCAGGTGATCAGCGGACCGACGTCGCCCGGCCAGCAGGTCTGTACCGGCAACATCGCCAGATCGACATCGTCGCCTTCGATGACCACTTCCTGGCACACCGCGTCTTTTACGACTTTCGGTGCCATGGCAATGATCTTGCGGAAGATCGGCAGCTTGGACCAGACGTCCTTCAAGCCCTTCGGCGGCTCGGGCTCCTTGAGGAACGCCAACAGCTTGCCGATTTCGCGCAACTCGCTGACCGACTCTGCGCCCATGCCCATGGCTACCCGCTCGGGGGTGCCGAACAGGTTGCCGAGTACCGGAATGTCATAACCGGTGGGTTTTTCGAACAGCAGCGCCGGCCCTTTGGCGCGCAGCGTACGATCACAGACTTCGGTCATCTCCAGCACTGGAGAGACGGGGATCTGGATGCGTTTCAACTCTCCGCGCTGCTCAAGCTGCTGCACGAAATCCCGAAGATCCTTGAATTTCATTGACGATGGCACCCCTAAAATAGGCGTACATCCTACCTGCTCTGCCGACCAAACAGCAGCCTGTCAGTGCATAGCCAGCAATCAATTGTGATTTGCACCCAGCAGCACCGGAGCAAACAAGAGGCTCAACCGGGCACTGCCTGTGTCTGACAGATGATCCTCGTCCTTGTACTGCGAACGGCCATTGACCTCGATACTGCAAATCTGGTCCGCACACATCAACGGCGTAGGATCGATAACATGTACGCCTGGGTCGGCCGCGCTCATCGAGTTGAACAAGGTACTGAGAAAATGCTGGCGCGCCAGGTGCTCTTCGAGTGGTCGGCCCAACCCCTCGGCCGAACGACCGACCTGGGCCAGACTCGTCAGTCGATCGACGGAGCCCTTGCGCTGCAGCGGTACTTCCTTGAACAACCAGACTTGCGCGCCCGCCGCCCTTAATGCCGTCACCCGTGCCTTGAGCGCTGTGGCCATGCGCTCCTCGGCCCGGGCCGTATTGTCATGCTGATTGAGCAGAACCTTTTTATCGCCGTCTTCGCGACCGTAAACGTAAAGACTCCAATTGGCTGCCAGCACCACATCCTTAATCTGCAGGCTACGAACCCGCTCCATTGTCTGTTCGTTGAAGTCCTTGCAACGCTGACGCACATCATTGCTCTGGATCGGCGGACAGGCACTCATACTGTAAAGCCACACCGCGCGACTCTCGCGCTTTGCGCTACTTTCGATCGCAGGCAACAGCGCAGCTGCGTGACTGTCGCCCCAGAACATTTGCGTCGCCGGAACCTCTTCGTTACCACCCACCAGACACGCCTTGTCCAGTTTTTTGTCCGAGGTCACCGACATGCATTTCAACTGCCCGGCCCGCCAATCCCGAGACAGTGCATATTCCAGCGCTTTGCCGGTAAGGCGTTGAGGAAAACCGTCCGCCGATCGCACTATCGAACCGGTGACCGCCAGAGCGACCATGGTCAGCAAGCCCCCCAACAACACGGGTTTGCGTCCGGCCAGCAGGCGTCGTTCACGGAATGGAAGTTCGACGAAGCGCCAGCTCAACCATGCAAGGCCCAGCGCCAACAGTATCCAGCCCGTAGCCTCCAAGGGCTGAATGCCGTCGATCGAAATGGCATTGGCGTAGACGTAGACCGGCCAGTGCCACAGATACAAGGAATAGGAGAGCAAGCCGATCCATATCAGCGCGCGAGCACTCAACACCTGACCGGCCCATGTAGAACCGTGCCCGCCTGACCAGATCAGCGCGGTGGCACCGAGCACAGGCAGTAAAGCCGCCCAGCCTGGGAACACCGTAGCCTTGTCAAAGGTGAAAACTGCCACCAGGACCGCCATTAACCCGGCCACTCCCACAGACTGATAGAGCCAGGGCCGTACAGCCTGTTTTGACGCTGGCAAGACCGCGAGCATGGCACCGCACAACAACTCCCAGGCGCGTGTCGGCAGCGAAAAGAAAGCGACGTCGGGCTTGCGGTCGATATAAGCGATATTGAGCCCGAAAGAGATCAGCAGCACGACAAACAGCATCCAGCGCCAATAGCGAACATGGCGCATCAACAACACCATCAACAGCGGAAAGAAGATGTAGTACTGCTCTTCAACGGCCAGGGACCAGGTATGCAGCAACGGTTTCAAATCCGACGCGGGCTGGAAGTAACCGTCTTCGCGCATGAACAGAATGTTTGAAATAAACAGCGCCTGATAACGAACCGTCCTTCCCAACTCGGAGAAGTCCTTGGCCGTCAGCAACAACCAGCCCAGAACCAGCGTCGCCAGCAATACCACGCTCAAGGCCGGAATGATCCGTCGGGCACGGCGAGCCCAGAAATCGACGAAGCTGAAACGCTGGGCGCCGATCTCACGAAACAGAATGCTGGTAATCAGGAATCCGGAAATGACAAAGAAGACATCAACGCCGACAAAGCCACCGCTGAAAGTGCTGAAGCCAAAATGAAACAGCACAACCGGAATAACGGCCAGAGCCCGCAACCCGTCAATATCACGGCGATTGCCAAATGTGTGCACAACGTCCCTTGTCATTTCAGATACAAAGCCGATTGAAAAAGGGACTCGCCGTTAGCGCGACTGCGGATATTCGACGAAGGTCAACGTGGGGAACGACCTGTCAGAACACTTGATTCAATCGCCGGCAAGATTGAATGCAGCGGCGATAGATCAGCTATTAGCGGGCGGCGGCACCCATTGAATGGGCGCCAGTTTACAGCACGGTAAGTATCAATCCAGATACAAAATATCCTGCGAAAAAAAAAGAGCGCCCTTTTCGGGGCGCCCTTCTTTGAAGCGTATGTCCCGTCCTGAATGGGTTTAACCTGCTTCAGGACGAGACAGTACTTCGTGTTACTTACGTTTCATCGACAAGAAGAACTCGTCGTTGGTCTTGGTCTGTTTCAGCTTGTCGACCAGGAACTCGATGGCAGAGACTTCGTCCATCGGGTGCAGCAGCTTGCGCAGGATCCACATACGCTGCAGTTCGTCGTCGGCCGTCAGCAACTCTTCGCGGCGAGTACCGGAACGGTTGATGTTGATGGCCGGGAACACACGTTTTTCAGCGATCTTGCGATCCAGAGGCAGTTCCATGTTGCCGGTGCCTTTGAATTCCTCGTAGATCACTTCGTCCATCTTCGAGCCGGTTTCAACCAGCGCGGTAGCGATGATGGTCAGCGAGCCGCCTTCTTCGATGTTCCGTGCAGCGCCGAAGAAACGTTTCGGTTTCTCCAGGGCGTGGGCATCGACACCACCGGTCAGTACCTTGCCGGAGCTCGGGATCACGGTGTTGTAGGCACGCGCCAGACGGGTGATGGAGTCGAGCAGGATCACCACGTCCTTCTTGTGTTCGACCAGGCGCTTGGCCTTCTCGATCACCATTTCAGCAACCTGCACGTGGCGGGTTGGCGGCTCGTCGAACGTCGAGGCAACCACTTCGCCGCGCACGGTGCGCTGCATTTCGGTCACTTCTTCCGGGCGTTCGTCGATCAGCAATACGATCAGATGAACTTCAGGATTGTTACGTGCGATGTTCGCCGCGATGTTTTGCAGCATGATCGTTTTACCGGCTTTCGGCGGTGCAACGATCAGGCCGCGCTGGCCTTTGCCGATCGGGGCGCACAGGTCGATGACACGACCGGTCAAGTCTTCGGTGGAACCGTTGCCGGCTTCCATCTTCATGCGCACGGTCGGGAACAGCGGGGTCAGGTTCTCGAAGAGAATCTTGTTTTTCGCGTTCTCGGGACGATCGTAGTTGATCGTGTCGACCTTGAGCAGTGCGAAATAACGCTCGCCTTCCTTTGGAGGGCGGATCTTGCCAACGATGGTGTCACCGGTGCGCAAGTTGAAGCGGCGGATCTGGCTCGGCGAGACGTAGATATCGTCTGGGCCGGCGAGATAGGAAGCGTCAGCGGAGCGCAGGAAGCCGAAGCCGTCCTGGAGAATCTCCAGCACGCCATCACCGGAGATTTCCTCGCCGCTTTTAGCGTGCTTTTTGAGCAGGGAGAAAATCACGTCCTGCTTGCGCGAACGGGCCATATTTTCTATGCCCATCTGTTCGGCCAATTCGAGCAGTTCGGTAATCGGCTTTTGCTTGAGTTCAGTCAGATTCATATAGGAATGACGTAATCATTTATGGAGGGGGGAAATTAAGCTTTTGGCTTAATGAGGCCGCGCCGCAGAGAAGGCGACAGGATCGCGTACTTATTCGAAAAGGAGTGCGTCGGCGACGGCTAGCAGGGGGCAGTGGAGAAACCAGTGCGGGGCCGAATGTACCACCTGAGTTTCGGAGCGTCTAGCCCTCAATAACGAAAAGGCCCCGCATTATGCGGGGCCTTTTCATGACGCTTTATAACAACGCTTAGATGTTGGCGTCGAGGAAAGCAGCCAATTGCGACTTCGACAGCGCGCCGACCTTGGTGGCTTCGACGTTGCCGTTCTTGAACAGCATCAGCGTCGGGATACCACGTACGCCGTGCTTGGCCGGGGTTTCCTGATTTTCGTCGATGTTCAGCTTGGCAACGGTCAGCTTGCCAGCGTAGGTGCCAGCGATCTCGTCCAAAACCGGGGCGATCATTTTGCAAGGGCCGCACCACTCAGCCCAGTAGTCAACAAGCACAGGGCCAGCAGCCTTCAGTACTTCTTCTTCGAAGTTAGCGTCGGTGACGTGCTTGATAAGATCGCTGCTCATGGATGTCTCCGGGTTGTAAGCAATAAAAAACGTGGCCCATCATAGCCGCCCTTCCCGTGTTCAGGAAGCCGCAGATGATTGAGTCTCGCTATGGTGGCCCATGAGTTTGGGTATAGCTCAAGTCATGAGGTGGCGGGAGCGACGAACGCAATTCCGGTACGCAGGGCGGCGTTGCGCACATGCTCCTGCATGGCCTTCTGCGCGGCGCCAGAGGCCCGACGAGCCAGCGCACGGAGGATTTTACGGTGTTCCTGCCAGGTTTCCATCGCACGTTCGGCCCGGATGAACGGTAGTTTCTGACTCTCCAGGAAGATGTCGGCGCTGGCCGTCAGAATGCTCAGCATCGCCTGATTGCCGCTGGCCAGGAGGATGCGCCGGTGAAACTCGAAGTCCAGTCGCGCCGCGGCCTCGAAGTCGCCGGCCTTCAATTCGATGCGCATCGCGGCGACGTTATCTTCCAGTGCATCGAGCTCGTGAGTACTCAGGGTCGCCGCAGCCAGCCCGGCGGCAAAACCTTCCAGCGCATAGCGCAACTGGAAGATGTCCAGCGGCGATGCCTGGGCCGCGAACGGCCAGCCCGGCGCCGCATCGCCCCGGGGCAGATCAACCGGTGATTGCACAAACACGCCCTTGCCCGGCTGGATACTGATCACGCCCAGCGCACTCAGGGACGATAACGCCTCACGCAACGACGCCCGGCTGACCCCCAATTGCACCGCCAGGTCCCGTTGCGAGGGCAAGGCATCCCCCGCCCCGAAACCTTGCTCGGTGATCAGTTTGCGGATGGCTTGCAGCGCCACTTCGGGTACGGCGCGGGAGATCGAGTTCATGGTTTTTTCAGACGAGCCAGGCCAATGAGCGGCTAGTTGTAAAGCTATTCGCGGCGTCCGGCAAGTCGTGCCCCATGGGGGTTCGGGAATTTTCACGGGTGCGCCATCAGGGTGCGAAACGCACCCCAACTGTTCAGACCAGTAAGACCGAACGACACCAGCAAAACCGTGGCCTGTGGCCCCCAAAACCGAATCTTGGCATGGCCTGTGCTCTGTCGATCCGCAGAAATCACTTCCCGCCGATCCGGAGATTTGCCATGACCATGCGTTACAGTGCCCTCCTCGCCGCTCTGTTTGCCAGCCTGATGCTGAGCCAGGCACCCGCCCACGCCGACGGTCTGGAGGATGTGGTCAAACGCGGCACCCTCAAAGTCGCGGTGCCCCAGGACTTCCCACCATTCGGTTCGGTCGGTCCGGACATGAAACCTCGCGGCCTGGACATCGACACCGCCCAACTGCTGGCCGACCAGCTCAAGGTCAAACTCGAACTGACCCCGGTCAACAGCACCAACCGCATTCCGTTCCTGACCACCGGCAAAGTCGACCTGGTGATTTCCAGCCTCGGCAAGAACCCTGAGCGCGAGAAAGTCATCGACTTCTCCCGTGCCTACGCACCGTTCTACCTCGCCGTGTTCGGCCCGCCAGACGCCGCCATCAAGGGCCTGGACGATCTCAAGGGCAAAACCATCAGCGTCACCCGTGGCGCCATCGAAGACATCGAGCTGACCAAAGTCGCCCCCGAAGGCGCGACCATCAAACGCTTCGAAGACAACAACTCGACCATCGCCGCCTACCTCGCAGGGCAAGTCGACCTGATCGCCAGCGGTAACGTGGTGATGGTGGCAATCAGCGAGAAAAACCCGAAACGCGTGCCGGCGCTGAAAGTGAAGCTCAAGGACTCGCCGGTTTACGTTGGCGTGAACAAGAACGAGCCGGCGCTGCTGGGCAAGGTCAACGACATCCTCACCACGGCCAAGGCTGACGGTGCGCTGGAAAAGAACTCGAAAACCTGGCTGAAAGAGCCGCTGCCGGCCGATCTCTGATCGTTCGCGGAGACGACTTATGGCTTATCAGTTCGATTTCTTGCCGGTGGTGGAAAACACCGATCTGCTGCTGCGCGGTGCGCTGTTCACCCTTGAGTTGACGGCCATTGGCGCGGTGCTCGGAGTCGGTCTGGGTATCGTCGGGGCACTGGTGCGGGCGTGGAATATCCGCCCGTTCGCCGGCATTTTCGGGGTTTACGTCGAGTTGATCCGCAACACGCCATTCCTGGTGCAGTTGTTTTTCATCTTCTTCGGTTTGCCGTCGCTGGGCCTGCAGATTTCCGAATGGCAGGCGGCGGTGCTGGCGATGGTGATCAACCTTGGTGCCTATTCGACCGAGATCATCCGCGCCGGCATTCAAGCGATCCCTCGCGGACAGCTGGAAGCCGCAGCCGCCCTGGCAATGACGCGCTTCGAAGCCTTCCGCCACGTGGTTCTATTGCCGGCGCTGGGCAAGGTCTGGCCGGCCCTGAGCAGCCAGATCATCATCGTGATGCTCGGCTCGGCGGTCTGCTCGCAGATCGCCACCGAAGAGCTGAGCTTTGCCGCCAACTTCATTCAATCGCGCAACTTCCGCGCCTTTGAAACCTATGCCCTGACCACTCTGATCTACCTGTGCATGGCGCTGCTGATCCGTCAATTGCTGAACTGGATCGGCCGGCGCTACATAGCAAGGAGCAGCCAATGAGCGATTTCACCTTCTGGGACATCCTGCGCAACCTGCTCACCGGCCTGCAATGGACTCTGGCGTTGTCGCTGGTGGCGTTTATCGGCGGTGGGCTGATCGGTTTGCTGATCATGGTGATGCGGATTTCAAAAAAATCCCTGCCCAGCAACTTCGCCCGCACCTACATCGAACTGTTCCAGGGCACGCCGTTGTTGATGCAGCTGTTTCTGGTGTTCTTCGGTGTGGCGTTGGCCGGTGTGGAGATTTCGCCGTGGATGGCGGCGGCGATCGCCTTGACGCTGTTCACCAGCGCCTACCTGGCGGAGATCTGGCGCGGTTGCGTCGACTCGATCCCCAACGGCCAGTGGGAAGCCTCGTCGAGCCTGGCACTCAACCCGCTGGAGCAACTGCGTTACGTGATCCTGCCGCAAGCCCTGCGTATCGCCGTGGCGCCAACCGTGGGCTTCTCGGTGCAAGTGGTCAAAGGCACCGCCGTCACCTCGATCATCGGCTTCACCGAACTGACCAAGACTGGCGGCATGCTCGCCAACGCGACCTTCGAGCCCTTCATGGTCTACGGCTTGGTGGCGCTCGGTTACTTCCTGCTCTGCTACCCCTTGTCCCTCAGTGCGCGCTACCTGGAAAGGAGACTGCATGCCTCTGCTTAGAATTTCCGCCCTGCATAAATATTACGGCGATCACCATGTGCTCAAAGGCATCGACCTGAGTGTCGACGAAGGCCAGGTGGTGGCGATCATCGGCCGTAGCGGCTCGGGCAAATCCACCTTGCTGCGCACCCTCAACGGTCTGGAGTCGATCAATGATGGCGTGATCGAAGTCGATGGCGAATACCTCGACGCCGCCCGCGCCGACCTGCGCAGCCTGCGGCAGAAAGTCGGGATGGTGTTCCAGCAGTTCAATCTGTTCCCGCACCTGACCGTGGGCGAAAACGTCATGCTCGCGCCGCAAGTGGTGCAGAAAGTGCCGAAAGCCAAAGCCGCCGAACTGGCGCGACAGATGCTGGAACGGGTCGGGCTGGGGGAAAAGTTCGATGCCTTTCCGGATCGCCTCTCCGGCGGCCAGCAACAGCGGGTAGCGATTGCTCGCGCGTTGGCCATGTCACCGAAAGTGCTGCTGTGCGACGAGATCACCTCGGCGCTGGATCCGGAACTGGTCAACGAAGTGCTGAGCGTGGTCCGGCAACTGGCCAAGGAGGGCATGACGCTGATCATGGTCACCCATGAAATGCGCTTTGCCCGCGAGGTTGGGGACAAATTGGTGTTCATGCACCAGGGCAAGGTGCATGAGGTGGGGGATCCGAAGGTGTTGTTTGCCAATCCGCAGACGGCGGAGCTGGCTAATTTCATTGGCACTGTTGAAGCGACAGCCTGAAAGAGCCTCAGTGTCTTTAATGCCCTCATCGCTAGCAGGCTAGCTCCCACAGGGGTACGCATTCCAATGTGGGAGCTAGCCTGCTAGCGATTGACCGCGCAGCGGTCATCGACTTTTCTGCGTCGGATCAAGGCTTTCAACTCTACGCGTTGGCGGCAGCGTTTGATCGTGGCAGGATGTCGAGGTTATCGACCGAGACCCCCTGACCATGCCGCAATCCCAAGCCAAGAATCTGTCCCTGATCGCCGCAATCGACCTGGGCTCCAACAGCTTTCACATGGTCGTGGCCAAGGCCCAGAACGGCGAAATCCGGATTCTCGAACGTCTCGGGGAGAAGGTTCAGCTGGCCGCCGGCATCGACGAAGAACGTCAACTCAGCGAAGAATCCATGCAGCGCGGGCTCGATTGCCTGAAGCGTTTCGCCCAACTGATCAGCGGTATGCCGCCCGGCACCGTACGGATCGTCGGCACCAACGCCCTGCGCGAAGCCCGTAACCGCGCCGAATTCATCCGTCGCGCCGAAGACATTCTTGGCCATCCGGTAGAAGTCATCTCCGGCCGTGAAGAAGCGCGCCTGATTTACCTCGGCGTCTCCCATACCCTCGCCGACACCCCGGGCAAGCGCCTGGTGGCCGACATCGGCGGCGGCAGTACCGAGTTCATCATCGGCCAGCGCTTCGAACCGCTGCTGCGCGAGAGCCTGCAAATGGGCTGCGTCAGCTTCACCCAGCGCTATTTCAAGGATGGCAAGATCACCCCGGCCCGCTACGCCCAGGCGTACACCGCGGCGCGGCTGGAGATCATGAGCATCGAGCACGCACTGCACCGCCTGACCTGGGATGAAGCCATCGGCTCCTCGGGCACCATTCGCGCCATCGGCCTGGCGCTGAAGGCCGGCGGGCATGGCACTGGCGAAGTGAATGCCGAAGGCCTGGCCTGGCTCAAGCGCAAGCTGTTCAAACTCGGCGATGTCGAGAAAATCGATTTCGAAGGCATCAAGCCCGACCGCCGGGCGATTTTCCCCGCCGGGTTGGCGATTCTCGAAGCGATCTTCGACTCCCTCGAACTGCAACGCATGGATCACTGTGAAGGTGCCCTGCGCGAAGGCGTGCTCTATGACCTGCTGGGCCGTCATCACCACGAAGACGTCCGTGAGCGCACTCTCAGCTCGCTGATGGAGCGTTACCACGTTGATCTGGAACAAGCCGCGCGGGTCGAACGCAAGGCGCTGCATGCCTTCGATCAGGTGGCCGAGGATTGGGAACTGGATGACGGTGTCTGGCGCGAACTGCTGAGCTGGGCGGCCAAGGTCCATGAAGTGGGCCTGGACATCGCCCACTATCAGTACCACAAGCACGGCGCCTATTTGATCGAGCACTCGGACCTGGCCGGATTCTCCCGCGAAGACCAGCAAATGCTCGCACTGCTGGTGCGTGGTCACCGACGCAACATTCCCAAGGACAAGTTCGCCGACTTCGGCGACGACGGCATCAAGCTGATTCGCCTGTGCGTGCTGCTGCGCTTTGCGATTCTGTTCCATCACATCCGCGGCACCCAGGAAATGCCACAAGTGGTATTGCACGCCAATGGCGACAGCCTGGATGTGTTGTTCCCGGAACACTGGCTGGACGACAACCAGTTGACCCAAGCCGACTTCGCCCTGGAAGCGGAGTGGCTGACCCGCGTCAGCTTCGTGCTTAACGTTCGTTGAAATTGAAAAAGGCCTTCTTCGGAAGGCCTTTTTTTGTGCCCGCAATTCAGCAGACGATGCAATCCCCATGTGGGAGCGGGCTTATGTGGCGAGGGGGCTCGCCCCCGTTGGGTCGCGAAGCGGCCCCAGAATCTGCGATCGTGGTGTATCAGGTACACCGCGTGCAATGTTCTACGACTGCTACGCAGCCAACGGGGGCAAGCCCCCTCGCCACACAGGTTCTGTGCGTTAACGAACCGCCAGAATCGGGCTGCCCAAACGCTCAAGCAAGGTTGCCTGGGCACTGCGCGGGTTCTGGTTGCCGGTAGGCGTGTTGCGGATGTAGCGACCATCCGCCTGCAGGCTCCAGCTGTGGGTGTTATCGGTCAGATAAAGCTCCAGCTCTTTCTTGACCCGCAAAATCAGCTTCTTGCCCTCGACCGGGAAGCAAGTCTCGACGCGCTTGTCGAGGTTGCGCTCCATCCAGTCGGCACTGGACAGGAACATCTGCTCTTCGCCGCCGTTGAGGAAGTAGAAGACCCGGGTGTGTTCCAGGAAGCGACCGATGATCGAGCGCACGTGGATGTTGTGGGATACGCCGGCGATGCCCGGTCGCAGGCAGCACATGCCGCGCACCACCAGATCGATACGCACCCCGGACTGACTGGCCTTGTACAACGCGCGGATGACCTTCGGATCGGTCAGCGAGTTGAACTTGGCGATGATGTGTGCCGGTTTGCCGTCGAGAGCGAACTGCGTCTCCCGGGCAATCATGTCGAGCATGCCCTTCTTCAACGTGAACGGCGCGTGCAGCAGTTTCTTCATGCGCAGGGTCTTGCCCATGCCGATCAACTGGCTAAACAGTTTGCCGACGTCTTCGCACAAGGCGTCGTCGGAGGTCAGCAGACTGTAGTCGGTATACAGACGGGCGTTGGCCGCGTGGTAGTTGCCGGTACCCAAGTGGGCGTAGCGGACAATCTCGCCAGCCTCGCGGCGCAAAATCAGCATCATCTTGGCGTGGGTCTTGAAGCCGACCACGCCGTAAATCACCACCGCACCGGCGGCTTGCAGACGGCTGGCCAGTTGCAGGTTGGACTCTTCGTCGAACCGCGCACGCAATTCGATTACTGCCGTCACTTCCTTGCCGTTACGCGCAGCGTCTACCAGCGCATCGACGATCTCGGAGTTGGCGCCGCTGCGATACAACGTCTGGCGGACCGCCAATACGTGAGGATCCTTGGCCGCCTGGCGCAGCAAGTCGACCACCGGGGTGAACGACTCGAACGGGTGCAGCAGCAGGATGTCCTGCTTGCTGATCACGCTGAAAATGTTCTCGCTGTTTTGCAGCAGTTTCGGGATCTGCGGGGTGAACGGGGTGTATTGCAGCTCCGGGTGACTGTCCAGGCCGGTGATGCTGAACAGCCGGGTCAAGTTGACCGGACCGTTGACCTGATACAGCTCGGTCTCGTGCAGGTTGAACTGCTTGAGCAGGTAATCGGACAGGTGTTTCGGGCAAGTGTCGGCCACTTCCAGCCGCACCGCATCACCGTAACGACGGGAGAACAACTCGCCGCGCAGGGCGCGGGCCAGGTCTTCGACGTCTTCGGTATCGACCGCGAGGTCGGCGTTTCGGGTCAGGCGGAACTGGTAGCAACCCTTGACCTTCATGCCCTGGAACAGGTCATCGGCGTGGGCGTGGATCATCGACGACAGGAACACGTAGTTGTCGCCGGGGCCACCGACTTCTTCCGGAACCTTGATGATTCGCGGCAGCAGACGCGGTGCCGGGATAATCGCCAGACCGGAGTCGCGACCGAAGGCGTCGATCCCTTCGAGCTCGACGATGAAGTTCAGACTCTTGTTCACCAGCAACGGAAACGGGTGCGTCGGGTCGAGGCCGATCGGGGTGATGATCGGCGCAATCTCGTCGCGGAAATAACGACGAACCCAGGTCTTGAGCTTGGTGGTCCAGTAGCGGCGACGGATGAAGCGGACCTGATGTTTTTCCAGTTCCGGCAACAGAATGTCGTTGAGGATCGCGTATTGGCGATCGACGTGGCCGTGCACCAGTTCGCTGATGCGGGCCAGGGCCTGGTGCGGTTGCAGGCCATCGGCGCCAGCCTGTTCACGGGCGAAGGTGATCTGCTTCTTCAGGCCGGCCACGCGAATCTCGAAGAACTCGTCCAGGTTGCTGGAGAAAATCAGCAGAAACTTCAGCCGCTCCAGCAATGGGTAGGACTCATCCAGCGCCTGTTCCAGCACGCGGATGTTGAACTGCAGTTGCGAGAGCTCACGATGGATGTACAAGCTGCTGTCATCCAGGCCGGGAATGGCAATCGCTGGCGCCGCAACAACGGGCTCGGCCACCACCGCGGGTGGAGCAGGCTCCAGCTCCGGCGGGGTTTCGGCGATTTGCTCCACCACAGGTTGAGCGTCTTTTACGGCAACTTCAGTGAGTCCTTCGGTATTCATCGAATGTTCCTGGGAGGGCTATTTTTGCTCTCGTAACAATTGAGCAGCACGGACGGCAAAGTAAGTCAGGATGCCATCAGCGCCTGCACGTTTAAAAGCGGTCAGGGATTCGAGGATAACCCCTTCGCTCAACCAGCCATTCTGGATCGCCGCCATGTGCATGGCGTATTCGCCGCTGACCTGATAGACAAAGGTCGGCACTTTGAATTCTTCTTTGACCCGGTAAAGGATGTCCAGATACGGCATGCCTGGCTTGACCATGACCATGTCCGCGCCTTCTGACAAGTCCGCCGCCACTTCGTGCAGGGCTTCATTGCTATTGGCCGGGTCCATCTGATAGGAGGCCTTGTTGGCCTTGCCCAGGTTCAGCGCCGAACCCACCGCATCGCGGAACGGGCCGTAATAGGCGCTGGCGTATTTGGCCGAGTAAGCCATGATCCGCACGTTGACGTGATCGGCCAGCTCCAGCGCCTCACGGATCGCCTGAATGCGGCCGTCCATCATATCCGACGGGGCCACCACTTGAGCGCCGGCTTCGGCGTGGGACAAGGCCTGTTTAACCAGTGCGTCGACGGTAATGTCGTTCTGCACGTAGCCTTCTTCGTCGAGAATGCCGTCCTGACCGTGGGTGGTAAACGGGTCCAGGGCAACGTCAGTGATCACACCCAGCTCAGGGAACCGGTCACGCAGGGCTCGGGTGGCGCGCTGGGCGATGCCGTTGGGGTTCCACGCTTCAGCGGCGTCCAGGGATTTGAGCTCGGGTGGCGTCACCGGGAACAATGCCAGTGCCGGAATCCCCAACTCGACCCACTTGGCCGCTTCTTCCAGCAACAGGTCGATGGTCAGGCGTTCGACGCCGGGCATCGAGACCACCGCTTCGCGACGGTTTTCACCGTCCAGCACGAACACCGGCAAGATCAGGTCGTCGACGGTCAACACGTTTTCACGGACCAGTCGACGCGAGAAATCATCACGACGGTTGCGACGCAGGCGGGTTGCAGGAAACAAACGGTTGGCGGGGGTAAAGCTCACGGCAGACTCCTGAGCCCGCGCTGGCGGGCGAGCGTGACAGTTATAAGCGGCCATTATGACGAACGAATGACAGTTGTGCTTAGCCCTGTGACAGGTAGCCGCATTCCATTGTCCTTGTAGGAAATGTTCACGTCGAGACACATTTGGACACTTTCATGAATGTGCACGAAGGGTTAGGCTGCGCGTTCATTTCGCCAGCACCCAGACAATGCTCCAACAATTTCTGCATGACTTCGGCTACTTTGCCCTTTTCCTCGGGACGTTTTTCGAAGGCGAAACCATTCTGGTGCTCGCAGGCTTCCTCGCGTTCCGCGGATACATGGACATCAATCTGGTGGTGGTCGTGGCGTTCTTCGGCAGTTATGCCGGCGATCAGCTGTGGTACTTCCTGGGGCGCAAGCACGGGCGCAAATTGCTGGCCCGCAAACCGCGCTGGCAACTGATGGGTGATCGGGCGCTGGAACATATCCGCAAGCACCCGGACATCTGGGTGCTGAGCTTCCGCTTTGTCTACGGGTTGCGCACCGTTATGCCGGTGGCGATCGGTCTGTCGGGCTATCCGCCGGGACGTTACCTGCTGCTCAACGGGATTGGCGCAGCGATCTGGGCCACTGCGCTGGCCGCAGCCTCTTATCACTTCGGCGCGGTACTCGAAGGCATGCTTGGCAGTATCAAGAAGTACGAGCTGTGGGTGCTGGGCGCCCTGCTGGTACTGGGCTTTGGCCTGTGGCTGCGGCGGCGCTTCAAGAATGCCCGTCTGGCGAAGAAGATCTATGCCGACGAGCAAGCGTTGAAAGCCGAACAGGCCAAGTCCAGCGAACCTACGACGCCCATCGAGTGAAGCGGTTTCTACAACAGTAGAGACCGATTCCGCTGAGCAGGCTGTAACTGAGCAGCCCTACCCAGCCCACCGCGCTGCCCGGCCATAGCCCGACCATCGGCGCCAACCACACCAGCGGCAGGTTCGACGCCAGCCGCAACAGCTCCAGCTTCAATGCCTGCGGGCGATTTTCCAGGGCCACGCCCAACACAAACAGCCCTAGTGCCACGGCACCCCAGCCCAACACCAGGGCCGAAGTCGGCAGGCTCTGTTCCAGATTCATCAAGTAGCTGCCCAAGGCGATGTAGACGCAAAATTGCAGCGCCACATACCACTGCTGGCGCCCGTCCAGCGGCACCTCGAATTTGCGGAACTGGCTCAGGTCCGGTTTGTTCATCGGGTATTTGGCCGCCACATCCGCCGGCCGCCAACCGGTGCGCATGAACCAGATCCGCAACTTGTCCCACCAGCGTTCGGCGCGCCGTGCGTCATCCCACAGCTGCGCATAGAACTGCACGTTCGCCCACAACGGATTCCAGCTCGCCAGCGGTGTGGTCACGCCGAAAATCACCGGTTCGTTGTCGTCCTCTTCCTGGAACGAGCCGAACAGACGGTCCCAAATAATGAACACCCCACCGTAGTTGCGATCCATGTAAAGAGCGTTCTGTGCATGGTGAGCCCGATGATTGGACGGCGTGACGAAGAACCATTCGAACCAGCCGAGCTTGGGAATGTGCCGGGTATGCACCCAGAATTGGTACAGCAGATTCAGCGCCGCAACGCTGACGAACACCACGAGTGGAACACCGAGCACGGCCATGGGCAGGTAGAAAATCCAGCTCAACAGAAACCCGGTGCTGGTCTGGCGCAAGGCCGTGGAGAGGTTGTAGTCCTCGCTCTGGTGATGCACCGAGTGGGCCGCCCAGAGGATGTTGCGCTCGTGGCCCATGCGGTGCAGCCAGTAGTAGCAGAAGTCGTAGAAGACGAAAGCAAACACCCAGACCCAGACGCTGTCGGCCGAGAGCTCGATCACGGCCAGGTGCTTCAGGGCGAAGGCATAAGTCACCAGGCCGACGCCTTTGGTCAACAGGCCCGTGGTGGTCGACAGCACGCCGGTGCTGACGCTGTTGATCGCGTCTGCCACGCGGTAATTGCTCACTCCGCGCCAACGGTCGGCCAGCAACTCGACCGCAATCAGCACAAAGAAAAACGGCACCGCATACAGAATGAAGTCCATGACGCGCCCTGATCAGAATCGTTCAGCAGAGATTAGGTGTAGCCGCGAATTAACCCTATGGCAACGAATGACAAATTAGTGGACATTTAACGCCATGAATCTGGAGAAAAGCCCATGAGCAAAAAAATTGCAGTGATCCTTTCCGGCTGCGGCGTGTACGACGGTGCCGAGATCCACGAAAGCGTGATCACCCTGCTGCGGCTGGACCAGCGCGGTGCCCAGGTGCAATGTTTCGCACCCGATATCGCGCAGTTGCATGTGATCAACCACCTGACCGGCGAAGAAATGCCCGAGGCGCGCAACGTGCTGGTGGAATCGGCGCGGATCGCCCGGGGCAACATCAAGGATATCCGTGAAGCCAGCGTCGAAGACTTCGATGCGCTGATCGTTCCTGGCGGATTCGGGTCGGCCAAGAACCTGTCGAACTTTGCCGTCGAAGGTGCCGGTTGCAGCGTTCAACCTGACGTCCTGGCGCTGACCGAAGCGTTCGCCGAGGCCGGCAAACCGGTAGGGCTGATCTGCATCTCGCCGGCCCTGGCGGCCAAGATCTACGGCCCGGGTGTGACCTGCACCATCGGCAACGATGCCGATACCGCCGCCGCGATGAACAAGATGGGCGCCACCCATGCCGAGTGCGCGGTGACCGACATCGTCGAAGACAAGGCGCGCAAGCTGGTGAGCACTCCGGCGTACATGCTGGCGCAATCGATCAGCGAGGCTGCGTCCGGCATCAATAAACTGGTCGACCGCGTGTTGGAACTGACCCACGAGAACGACGAGTAACACGGTTTAAATGTGGGAGCGGGCTTGCTCGCGAAGAGGTCATAACATTCAACTTTGATGTCGACTGTCAAACCGCCTTCGCGAGCAAGCCCGCTCCCACAGGGTTCAATGCATGGCTCAAGACTTGCGCGATAACCGCGTGAGTATCCGGTCCAGCGCATTGGCGAACGCCTGCTTCTCGCGGTCGCCGAACGGCGCCGGTCCGCCGCTCATCTGGCCCTGCTCACGCAGATCGGTGAACAGGTTACGCACCGCCAGTCGATCGCCCATGTTCTGCGCATCGAACTCCTTGCCCCGTGGATCCAGCGCCGCGACGCCCTTCTTCACCAGCCGATCCGCCAGCGGTACATCGCTGCAAATCACCAGTTCACCTGGCACCGCGTGTTCCACCAGGTAATCGTCGGCGGCATCCGGGCCGCTGGGCACCACGATCAGCTTCACCAGGGCGAGGCCCGGTTTAATCTGCGGCTGACCGGCCACCAGCACCACTTCGAACTGGCGCTTGAGGGCGAACTTCACCACCAGATCCTTAGCCGCCCGAGGGCAGGCGTCGGCATCGATCCACACGCGCATATTATTTTCCTCGTCTAAAAAGCTTCGCGGGCAAGCCTCGCTCCTACGGATTTATATCGTTCGCGGAATATGCGCACGACACGGACCTGTGTAGGAGCGAGGCTTGCCCGCGAATATGAGCGCAGCGAATGCTTTTAAGAAACCGACACCCGCCGCTTCTCGGCCATCCGGCTACGGCTGTACAACACGATGATCGCAATGATCGCCACGGCCTGAGCACTCAGCGAATAGGCATCAGCGTGGATCCCCAGCCAGTCGAAGTCAAAGAACGGCACCGGCCGCGTGCCGAAGATCCCGGCTTCCTGCAACGCCTTCACGCCATGGCCGGCAAACACCACCGACAACGCGCAGAGCAGCCCGGCATTGATGCTGAAGAACAACGCCAGCGGCAGTTTCGCTGAGCCACGCAGAATCACCCAGGCCAGACCGATCAGCATTACCAGCGCCGTCGCGCCGCCCGCCAGTACCGCGTTATGCCCTGCTGGCCCTGCCTGCAACCACAGGGTTTCGTAAAACAGGATCACTTCGAACAGTTCGCGATACACCGAGAAGAACGCCAGGATCGCAAACCCGAAACGCCCGCCGCCGCTCACCAGGCTGCTCTTGATGTAATCCTGCCAGGCCGCTGCGTGGCGACGGTCATGCATCCACACGCCGAGCCAGAGCACCATGACACTGGCAAACAACGCCGTCGCGCCTTCCAGCAGTTCTCGCTGGGCACCGCTGACGTCGATCACATACGCCGCCACCGCCCAGGTCGCCAGCCCGGCCAGCAGCGCCAGGCCCCAACCGATGTTGACGCTGCGCACCGCCGATTGCTGACCGGTATTGCGCAGGAATGCGAGGATCGCCGCGAGCACCAGAATCGCTTCCAGACCCTCGCGCAACAAAATCAACAGGCCGGAAATGTAACTCAGCGACCAGCTCAAGCCATCACTGCCGAGCAGGCCAGCGGACTCTTTCAATTTGGCCTTGGCCGCCTCCAGACGCTGCTCGGCCTGGGCCACCGGCAAACCGTCCTGCAACGACTGACGGTAAGCCATCAGGGACTTCTCGGTGTCTTTGCGCACGTTGGCGTCGACGTTGTCCAGAGAACTTTCGACCAGTTCGAAGCCTTCCAGATACGCCGCCACCGACAGGTCGTAGGCCTGATCGTGATCGCCAGCGCGGTAGGCGGCGATGCTCTTGTCCAAGGTGGCCGCCGTGTAATCCAGCAACTGCCCCGGGCCACGCTTGACCTGCGGCGGTTGCGCCCGTTGCGCGCGGAAGGTCGCGGCTGCTTGAGGACCCTCGGCGGCCTGCACTTCGGCTGGCGTCTGACGTGCCAGGTCGGCAATGTTGTAGGTTTTCTCGGATTTTGCCGCGGCCGGATCGGCGCTGAAGCTGGCGATGTAGGTTGCCAGATCCCAACGTTGACGATCATCCAGTTGATCGGCGAAGGCCGGCATGTCGGTGCCTTCAACGCCCATGCCCAACGTGTTGTAAATCGCATAGAGGCTCAGACGGTCCAGTCGCACGGCATCGCGCAGATTGGCTGGCGGTGGCGTCATGCCAACACCCGCCGGGCCGTCACCGGCGCCCGCATCGCCATGGCACACCGAGCATTGCTGGGCATACAGCGGCGCGCCGCGGGTCGGGTCCGGGGTGATGACCGGGGCTTGGCTGACCTCATAGGTCACCGCCAGTTTTGCCCCCAGCTGCCGCGCCTGACGGGCGACGTCTGCGCCCTCTTTGCGAGCGGCGATTGCAGCGCCAAGGCTGCCGACGCCCTGCTCCAGCTCTGCGCGTTCGGGTTTGGCCGGCAAATCGGCGATCAAACCTTGCAGCACCTTGAGGAATTCCTTCTGCTCGCGGTATTCAGACTCATCGATGACCTTGCCCGCCTCGACCGTCGCCGGGTAATCGGCGCCAATGTAATCGAGCAAATGCAAGGCCTTGGGCGCACCTTCCGCGGTTTCGGCCAGCGCATTGAAGCTGCAGAACGCGATCACCGGCAGCACGAGCCACGCCAGAAAACGAGAGGAGGCAATCATGAATAAATCTCAAATGGAAATACGAAGTAACACATTGTTCACTCCCAATGAGTTTCGCTCAAGCTTTGTTGGTATTTCCTGCGTAGCTGCGTATAAATTCAGCGGCCAATTGATATCTCCTCGCGTTATCCGATCAGGGAAGAATCATCGTCCATGCGCTCCTGCCTCTTTTTCTCGCTGCTGTTGAGCCTCGCCCTGCAACTGAGTGGATGTGCCGCGTACCGAAATTATGATCAGGAGATGCAACAGACCAACGATCAACTATTGGTGGGTAACCTCCAGGGTGCGCTGGATCTGGTCGAGTCGCACAATCCCTGGGAAGACAAGGATCTGCTTTATTACTTCGAGAAAGGCGCCATCCTTAGCGTCGCCAGTGCGCTGCCGCAGAGCCAGAAAGCCTGGCGCAGCGCCGACCAGATGGTGTTCCAGCGCGAAGAAGCGGCGCCCTCCGGCGCAATGAAACTGCTCACACGGTTTGGCAATGAAATGGGCACCATGCTGGTCAATGACAAACTGCGTCGTTACGAAGGTTACGACTACGAAAAAGTCATGTTGACCACGCAAATGGCCCTCAACCAATTGGCTGCGAATGACTTCGACGGCGCCCGCGCCGACATCAAGAAAACCCACGAACGCGAAGCGCTGATTGCCCGCCAGCGCGAGCGGCAGTACGAAGAGTTCGAGGAGCAGGCCAAGGCCCAGGGCATTTCGGTGCGCTACAAGGATCTGCAGGGCTACCCGGTGACTACCCTCGATGCGCCAGCCGTCATCGAACTGAAGAACGGCTATCAGAGCGCCTTCAGTCATTACCTGGCTGGCTTCACCTACGAAGCCCTCGGCGAACGCGATCTCGCCGCGCCGGGCTATCGCCAGGCAATTGAATTGCGCCCGAACCTGCCGTTTCTCGAGCAGGCGCTACGCAATCTCGACAAGCCGCCGGCAAAAGCCGATGAAAGTGATGTGTTAATCATCGTCCAAAGCGGCCTGGCGCCGGCACGCAGCTCGGTGCGCGTGCCGATTCCGGTACGGCTCAACGAAAACCTGGTGATCGTTGCCCCGATTTCTTTCCCGGTGATGATCCCGGACAACATCACGCCAGCGTTCGACCACATCATCGTCGATGGCCGCAAACGGCCGCTGACCGCACTCAACAGCGTCACCGACATGGCCTTGCGCACCTTGCGTGATGACATGCCCGCCATCATCTCGCGGGCCATGTTCCGCGCCAACATGGCGGCTATCGGCCAGGCCCAGGAAAATGAACGCAACCCGGCCAAGGCGTCGCTGGTGGTCACCCGCGAAGACCCATTCGAGGAGGCCGATACCCGCACATGGCGCACCCTGCCGGACAAAACCCTGGTCGCGCGTCTGCGGCTGAAAAAAGGTGAACACCTGTTCAACGCGCCGAACGCGCCCGGCACCGCGCCGATTACCCTGCGCATCGACCGCGACTTTCAAGTCATCAACCTGCGCACAATAAACACCGTGGCATTCGTCGTCGGAACGACTTACGTGCTCACCTCGCCAGCGCCGGTATCAGGCCGGAAATAAGTAGTGGCACGTTGTGAAAAGATGTAATTGAAAAGCCATTACATGGCCAGCATCCCTGTTTATAATGCCGCGCCGTCGTTATTGCGATACGGCATTTAAGCTCCTCTTTTTATGAGGAATTGGCAGGACGCCAGTCTCCCTGCCGATAGGTCCCAACAGCCCGACCCGCACGCGGCTGCTTATATTCAGGGAAGACGTACCCCTTATGGCATTCCGCGCCCCTACTTTGATCGCGCTCAGCGCTGTCACTCTGCTTTCCGGCTGCTCGGCCTTTCGTAACTACGATTCGGAACTTGCACAAACCAACCAGCAACTGGCTTCCGGCAACGTCGACGGCGCCTTGACCCTGCTGGAAAAGAACAACACCGGCAAAGACAAAGACCTGCTCTATTACTTCGAGAAGGGCGAACTGCTGCGCGCCAAGGGCGACTTGTCCGGCAGCCAGAACGCCTGGACCAGCGCCGATCAGGTGGTGGGCAAGTGGGAAGACGCGGTCAAGCTCGACACCGACAAGTACCTGGCTCAGTTCGGCAGCTTCCTGGTGAACGACAAGGTTCGTCGCTACGAAGGCTATGACTACGAAAAAGTCATGCTGACCACGCAGATGGCCCTCAACCTGTTGGCGGTGAACGACTTCGACGGCGCGCGTACCGCGATCAAGAAGACTCACGAACGTGAAGCGGTGATCGCCGACCTGCGCGACAAGGAATACCTCAAGAGCGAAGAGCAGGCCGAGAAAGAAGGCGTCAAAACCCAGTACAAGGATCTTCAGGGTTATCCAGTAGCCAGCCTCGACGCGCCGGAAGTGGTCAGCCTGAAAAACAGCTACCAGAGTGCGTTCAGCCATTATCTGGCCGGCTTCGTCTACGAAGCCCTGGGCGAGAAAGATCTGGCGGCGCCGGGTTATCGCAAGGCCGCCGAACTGCGCCCGAACACGCCGCTGCTGGAACAGGCACTGGTGAACCTCGACAAACCGACCAAGAACGATGACAGCGACATCCTGATCGTCGTGCAAAGCGGTCTGGCGCCGTCCCGCGACTCGATCCGCATTCCGCTGCCATTGCCGATCAGCAACAACGTGGTGATCACGCCGCTGTCGTTCCCGATCATCAAGCCTGATACCTCAACCGCCACCTTTGCCCAGATTGGCGTGGACGGTCAGCAGCTGAACCTGACCCAACTCAACAGCACCACTGCCATGTCCCGTCGCGCGCTGCGTGATGACATGCCGGGCATCATCCTGCGCACCACCGTGCGGGCGATCACTCGTGGTGTGGCACAGAAGCAGATCAACGAAACCAACCCGCTGGCGGGTCTTGCAGTCGGCATCACTTCAGCCGTGCTCGAAGGTGCCGATACTCGTACATGGCGCACGCTGCCGGACAACACTCAGGTGGTGCGTCTGCGCTTGAAGAAAGGCGAGCACCACGTCACGCTGCCAAGCGCCGTGGGCGGCTCGGTGGTCAAGATCACCGTCGATCAGCGCTTTCAGGTCATCACCCTGCGCGCCGTAGGCAACCAGGTATTCGCCAACGGCCTGGCCGCACACGTGATCCCGAGCGCCAACCCGACCGCCGTGGCCAGCCTCAAACAACCTTAAGAACGGAGTCTTTGCATGCGTTTCAAATTCATCGCTGTCGTCGCCCTGGCCTTGCTGGCCGGCTGCGCCACCCCGCCGCCACCGGAGCCAGGCAGCGCCGCCAGCAAGGTCGTGGCCATGGGCAAGCTCAAGAACATCGTGGTCGGCGCCATGCGCGTGGCCCGGGAAAACGGCTTCATGACGGTCAATGCGCAGCTGAGCAACACCAGCTACAACAACAAGACCTTCTACTACCGTTTTGCCTGGCTCGGCCCTGAAGGTTTCCCGGTTGCCGAAGAAGAAACCTGGAAAAGCCAGATGATGTACGGCGAGCAGACCAGTTTCATTCAGGCGATTGCGCCAACCGCCAAAGCCGTGGATTTCCGTCTCGAAATCAAAACGCCTTAAGCCCGACACCCTATTCGTTCAGTTTTAGAGAGCATTCCCATGTTTGCACGCTTTTCGTTCATCGCCGTCATCGCCCTCCTGGCCAGCGGTTGCGCCAACACTTCGCCAACGCTGGGCAGCAAAAACATCAGCTACGGTGACACCAAGGCCGTGGAAACCGTGACCAACGAGTTCGGTTCCACCGACCTGCAGATGATCGCCGAATCCATGACCCGCTCCCTGGCCCAGTCCGGCATCCTGCAAGGCCGTCCGGTGGTTCAGGTCTACGACGTGAAGAACAAGACCAGCGAGTACATCGATACCCGCGAAATCACCACCAGCATCAAGACCCAGCTGATGAAGACCGGCGTCGCCCGCTTCGCCAGCGACAACACCGCCATGCAAAGCCAGGTTGACCAGCTCAAGCTGCAAAACCAGAGCGGCTTGTACAAGAAAAGCACTGTCGCCAAGACTGGCAACATGATCGCCGCCAAGTATCGCATCGAAGGCTCGATCAGCTCGATCGTCAAGCGCAGCAGCGACTACAAGGACGTCTTCTACAAATTCAGCCTGCAGTTGATCGACGTTGAAAGCGGTCTGGCCGAGTGGATGGACGAAAAAGAGATCCGCAAAACCACGGAGCGTTAATTGATGCGCGCATGGATTGGCATGATGGCCCTGGCTTGCGCGTTCAGCGTGCAAGCGGCCCCGAAAGTCGCAGTAGCGGACCTGGCGTATCAGGAACGGGTGGAACAATACGTCCACACTGTTTCGGCCCAGAGCAACCACAGCCAGAGCTATTACGGCGCCAGTGGTTCGTCCAGTTACGAAGAGTACGAAGCAACCAGCAGCTACATCGAGCAAGGTGAACTGCGAAAATTCACCGGCGACATCAAGGGCGAGATTCTGCGCACCGGCATGTTCCAGCTGGTGCAGGGCACGCCCTACACTGCTTCGTCCAAGGGTGACGTCTACGACGTGATCAAGCGCATCAAGGCCGGTAGCTTCAAGGGTGCCGACTACGTGCTGTTCGGCACCGTGTCAGACATCGACTTCACCCGCGACATGAACGAGCTGGCCAACACCGACAGCTATTCGGCGGTGCTGGGGCTGACGCTGGTGGCAGACTTCAGCCTGATCAACACCAAGACCTTTGAGATCACCTCGGCCTTCACGGCAATGGGCGAAGGTCAGGACACCAAACTGGTGAATGGCCGGGATATCAAGATTTCGCTGAACCGCCCACGGGTGGTACGTGATGTGTCCAAGGCGCTGGGTGAAGATGTGGCTGCGCAGCTGAGCCAACAGCTCGGCGGCGGTGGCTACGAGCAGCCGGGGCAAGCGCCGGTGCGCAATAACCTGCCTCGGGATACGGCGCCGGTGATTCTGCACTGATATTCAGGTCAGCCGCCCTGTGGCGAGGGGGCTTGCCCCCGTTCGGCTGCGAAGCAGTCGTAATTCGGCTGATGCGAACTTCTTGGCGAATCAGGGTAGATGGTCTTAGGGCCATCCCTTTCAAGG
>NZ_AKJK01000097.1 GCF_000282375.1 Pseudomonas sp. GM50 | reverse complement strand
CAGAGCTTTGCCGCCAACTTCAACTCGGCGTTTGGCGCCGATGGCGCAGGTACATTGACCTATGCGCTGGGCGTGGTGGCGGGCGCCTCCGGGCTGACTGACACGGCCTCGGGCGAGGCAGTTAACCTGTCGCTCAACGCCGGCGTGGTCGAAGGCCGCACGGCCACCTCCAACCTGCTGGTGTTCACGGTCAGCGTGGCCGCCAATGGCAGCGTCACGCTCGACCAGATCCGCGCGGTGGTGCATCCCGTCACGACCGATCCCGATGACGCGAAGAGTCTGTCGGCGGACAATCTGGTGACGCTGATAGCGACCAAAACCGACAAGGACGGCGACAGCGCCCAGGCGACCCTCAACATCGGACAAAACCTGGTGTTCAAGGACGACGGGCCCAGCGTCAACACCACCGGTACCGAGCCGACGCTGACGGTGGACGAGACAACTCTGGCCACCAACGCCACCCAGAGCTTTGCCGCCAACTTCAGCTCGGCATTTGGCGCCGATGGCGCCGGCACGTTGACCTATGCGCTGGGTGTGGTGGCGGGCGCCTCCGGGCTGACCGACACGGCCTCGGGCGAAGCAGTGAACCTGTCGCTCAACGGCACCGTGGTTGAAGGCCGCACGGCCACCACCAACCTGCTGGTGTTCACGGTCAGCGTCGCCGCCAATGGCGACGTCACGCTCGACCAGATCCGCGCCGTGGTGCACCCCGTCACGACCAATCCCGATGATACGAAGACTCTGTCGGCGGACAATCTGGTGACGCTGACGGCGACCAAGACCGATGGCGACGGCGATAGCGCCCAGGCGCTACTCAACATCGGGCAAAATTTGGTGTTCAAGGACGACGGACCGAGCATCAACACCACCGGCACCGAGCCGACGCTGACGGTGGACGAGACAACCTTGGCCACCAACGCCACCCAGAGCTTTGCCGCCAACTTCAGCTCGGCGTTTGGCGCCGATGGCGCCGGCACACTGACCTATGCGTTAGGCGTGGTGGCGGGTGCTTCCGGGCTCACCGACACGGCCACCAACGAGGCGGT
>NZ_AKJK01000096.1 GCF_000282375.1 Pseudomonas sp. GM50 | reverse complement strand
TCTCGAGGGGGCGGTGCGTCAAGATCAAAAGCTACAGGCGAGCTAACGCTCGGCCTGTTGAGTGGTGAAAAGCGCAGAGGTACGCCGCTCCATTGTGGGAGCTGGCTTGTCGAGTTGCCGCATCGCTGCGATGGCGGCCTGTCAGCCGACCAATCTTCCCCGGATGTACCCAGTCCAACTGTGGGAGCGGGCTTGCTCGCGAAGCTGTTGATCTTGCTGTTGCTTCGGCTTCGGCTTCGGCTTTGGCTTTTGATCTTGATCTGCCCGCCCCTTCGGGAGGCTGAGTGCAGGTGTTCATCTGGGGATTGGCGCGCAGCGCCGTTCGACGCAGTCGAACCCATCGCATGTAGGTCGTAGCGAAGCAGACCGTAGGGCGATGCCCCCAGATGGATACCGGAGCGAAGGAACGCCGAGCCTCAGCGAGGGGCCGGACGCTTGGGGCGAAGACCTTTGCTTCCTTTGGGGCGTTTGCCAAAAGGGACTCGCCGTAAGGGCCATCCCTTTCAAGGTCTTAGGTAAAATCCCCTGAAATTTCAGTCAGGGATACCCGAAAGATGTGGGCCGATGTTCTAGCTCGATTCGAAAAAAAAGCACCTGCCAGCGTCATGGCCAAATTGGCGCTGGAGCAGGCTATTGCCCCTGAATGGGTCGATCAGGTCTTCGAAGAACATCGGCAACGGCAGTATTCTCGTGAGCTACTGTTCTCGACCATCATTAAGCTGATGTCCCTTGTTTCATTGGGCTTGAAGCCATCCCTGCACGCTGCCGCACGGCAACTGGAAGATCTTCCTGTCAGCTTGGCAGCCCTTTACGACAAGATCAGTCGTACCGAGCCTGCACTGTTGCGCGCCCTTGTCACCGGCTGCGCACAACGCCTGGCTCCAACCATCAAGGAGCTGGGTTGCACGACGATGCTGCCGGGTTGGCAGGTTCGGGTCGTGGACGGTAATCACTTGGCATCCACTGAGAAGCGTCTGGGGGCTTTACGCCACGAGCGCGGCGCCGCTCGTCCCGGTTTTTCGGTGGTTGTCTACGACCCCGACCTGGATCAGGTCATCGACCTTCAGGCGTGTGAGGATGCCTATGCAAGCGAGCGTGTTTGTGTGCTGCCTCTATTGGCCGATGCCGAACCGGGCCAGGTGTGGCTGGCTGATCGACTCTACTGCACGCTGCCGGTCATGGAAGCTTGTGAGCAGGTCCAAACCTCCTTTGTGATTCGTCAGCAAGCCAAGCACCCACGCTTGATTCAAGAGGGTGAGTGGCAAGCGCCCGTACCTGTGGAAACAGGCACTGTACGTGAGCAGATCATCCAAGTCAGAGGCGGTTACCAATGTCGACGTGTCGAACTCTCGCTTCATTCGCCAACGGACTCGGGTGACAGCAGCTTGATGTTCTGGAGCAACCTACCTGAAAGCGTCAGTGCACAGCAGATCGCAGCGCTCTATCGCCGTCGCTGGAGCATTGAAGGCATGTTCCAGCGACTGGAAGCGATCCTGGAAAGTGAAATAGAAACCCTTGGCAGCCCGAGGGCTGCCTTGCTCGGGTTCACTACTGCGGTATTGGCCTACAACGTCCTGGCCGTACTCAAACGAAGCGTCGAGCAAGCCCATCGGGATACTCAGCCTGAAGGTTGGGAGGCCTCGACCTATCACTTGGCGGTCCAGGTCCGAAGTGGTTATGAAGGCATGCAGATTGCGCTGCCCTCGGAATATTTTCCGGTCATCCCTCTGGAAAAACTGGCCCAGCGTTTGTTGGAACTGGCCAAAAACATCCAACCAAAACAAGTTGCGAAAAGTCCCCGTGGCCCCAAGGTGCCCAAGCCCAAGACATGGGTCCAAGGCACCGCGGTGCATGCGCATGTTTCAACGGACCGGGTAATCAAGGCTGCCAAAACGAAAAGACCTTGAAAGGGATGGC